>NZ_RYDL01000004.1 GCF_003968755.1 Flavobacterium sp. RSP15
AAAATAGCTTTAAATCAGATTGTTACATAATTTTATCCTGATTTTAAAATACGACATTATACCATGGTTATTACTTATATTTAAAGAAAAACTTTTAATGGTCATTATTTTAAAATTGCCAGAATGTTACTGGTAAAAAATATGTAACGAAATTTACTAATTGCAAAAAATTATTATATTTTTTAATTATTTTTAATTAATATCCTATTTAAAATAGAATAACTTTAATTATATAACTTATAAGTTAAATTATATAAAGTACCTATAGTGCTAAAAGCTAATTTTGTCTAAACTGTAAAAGAAATATTTTTGAAACTATATATAAAATACATGGTAGGAAATCGATGTAAAATCGCAGTGAAAGAAGAGCTAAAAAAACTAGACCTTCACTTTATGGTTGTCGATTTAGGAGAAGTTGAAATTATGGAAAATATTACTTTGGAGCAACGACAACAATTAAAAATTGCACTTTTAGATTATGGACTTGAACTGATGGATGACAAAAAGTCAATGCTTATCGAAAAAATCAAAAATATAATTATCGAAATGGTGCACCATTCAACTGAAAATATTAAGATCAATTTTTCCGATTATTTGAGCCAACTCTTAAATCACGACTATACCTATTTATCTAACTTGTTTTCAGAAGTGCAGGGAACCACAATTGAACAATTTATAATTTCACATAAGACAGAACGGATAAAAGAATTAATTATTTATGGCGAATTAAACATAACTGAGATTGCTTGGAAAATGAATTATAGCAGTGTTGCCCATTTATCAAGTCAGTTCAAAAAAGTAACTGGACTTTCCCCTTCTCACTTTAAAAAATTAAAAGACAAAAGACGAAGCCCAATTGAAGAAATCGGATATTTAAATTAGAACAATCAATACCCTATTTATTTACCTTTATAAATAAAATAGAAATCATAAAAAATCAAGAATTTCACAGAAAAACAAACAACACAAGACATCTATCAAGAAGTTCTCCAGAAAAGCGCTGTATCTGATTTTCCGCTTACAATTCAAAATAAGAAAGGCAGTTTTACGGATGTATTGTTTAATGCCTTTGTGTACAAAGATAATTTAGGAACAATATTAGGTATGCTAATTGTTGGCAGAGATAGTGCAAAACAAAAATGGGCGCTAGATTTAAAAATTGCAAACAATGAACTCGCTTTTCAAAACAAAATTAAAGAAACACGAGCGGATGAATTAGTTATTACCAATAAAGAGCTTTTATTTCAAAGTATAGAAAAAGAAAAACGAGAAATTGTAAATAAAAAACTAGCAGAACTTACGTACAAAGCAAAATTAACGTATCAGTATTCACTCAGTTTAATTGAAGCGAGTCGTGATCCATTGGTTACAATTAATACCAAAGGAAAAATTACTGATATGAATGAAGCCTTAGTAAATATAACAGGAATCACTCGAGAGGAACTTACTGATTTTGATTTTTTTGATTATTTTACGGAACAACAAAACGCAAGAGAAGTATATCAGAAGGTATTTGAAAAAGGCTCTGTTGCAGATTCACCACTTACACTACGGAATAAAGACGGCAAACTAACGCATGTATTATTCAACTGATCCGTATAAAAAGATGATAAAGGAAACATTCTTGGTGTCGTAATTGTTGCAAGAGATGTTACTGCGCAAAAAAGAATTGCGACAGAGTTGATTGAGGCTAGAGTTTTTGCTGAGTTGACAACAGAAATTGCTGAAAAAGCTCAAAAAAATGCTGAAAGTGCCACTATTATAGCAGAGAATGCCGTAATGTAAAAGCAAAACAACAATTTTTATCGAATATGAGTCATGAAATACGTACTCCAATGAATGCCATCATTGGATTTACAAAAGTGGTTTTGAAAACAGAATTGACACCCAAACAAAATGAATACATTAGTGCGATTAAGATGAACGTTGATGCCCTAATTGTGCTGATAAACGACATACTCGATCTAGCAAAAGTAGACTCAGGAAAGATGACATTTGAAAAAATCCCTTTCAAAATGAAATTATCCATATCAGCTATGCTACATTTATTTGAAACAAAAATTCAAGAAAAAAACTTACGATTAATAAAGCAATACGATCGTAAAATACCAAATGTACTTGTGGGAGACGCGGTGCGTTTGCATCAGATTATTTTAAACCTCCTAAGCAATGCCGTAAAGTTCACATCAAAAGGTAACATTACAGTAAACGTGAATTTGATACATAAAGACGAAGACCGAGTCATTATTGCATCTGCAATTACTGATACCGGAATTGGTATCCAAGAAGAAAAAATAAACAAAATATTTGAAAATTTCCAGCAAGCTTCCAGTAGAACTTCACAATTATACGGAGGAACAGGGCTAGGTCTGGCCATTGTCAAACAGCTGATAGAGCCACAAGGCGGAACTATAAGGGTAAGAAGTATCTTAAATGAAGGTTCTACATTTAGTTTTACTTTAAGTTTTCAGAAAACTAATGCCGATGTTGAATTAGAAAATGAGTTGATCGAATTAGATACCGAAATCAAGTATGTTAAAGTCTTAGTAGTTGAAGATATTCCGTTCAATCAATTGCTAATAAATACATTGTTAGACGATTTTGGATTTGAGTACGATATTGCCAAAAATGGAATAGTAGCTATCGAAAAACTAAAAGAGAAAGAGTACGACATTATTCTAATCGATTTACAAATGCCAGAGATGAACGGATTTGAAGCTACAGAGTATATCTGTAAGAAAAAAATTCAAAAGTCCCAATTATTGCTTTAACTGCTGATGTTGCCAAAGTTGATTTAGCGAAATGCAAATCGGTAGGAATGAATGACCACCTTGCAAAACCACTTGACGAAAGACTGCTGTACAGCAAAATTGTTGGAATATTAAAAAAACCAAAACTGGAAAAACGGAATGAAAAACTTAATAACGGTTTAAAGGAAAACAATAGTAAAGAGAAAAAAATAAAATGTATTGATGTGATTTATTTGAATCAAAAAACAAAATCAAATCCAACCTTAATGATGGAAATGATATCCCTGTATTTAGTACAAACACCGCCCTTAATGCATACTATAAAGCAAAGTTTAGAGGACAAAAACTGGAAATTATTAGGCGCTGCTGCTCATAAAATGATCCCTTCATTTGCCATAATGGGTATTAACAATGATTTTGAAAATATGGCAAAAAAATTCAGAACTTTGCAATTACGCAAGATCAATCAGAGGGAATATATGATTTAGTATTACAACTAGAAAAAATTTGTCTGCAAGCCTGTATTGAACAAGAGGAAGAACTTATGTCTTTTTTAATGTGTGATATTACAAGTTTAAATAAAAGTTAAGGAACAACTAATTAAATAAAGAAATAAACTTAAATTTGTATTATATGTACTCCTAAAATAAAACCAAAATGAAAATAAGTGTTGATTTAAAAAAAAAATTTGTGCGTGGTTTAGCAATACTGATGCTGCTTTCGATTTCTTCATGTGGTAAAAACATTGCTTTTCAAAATTCTATTGTGGTCCCCGCAGCAAATGGCGCGGTAAATGTCACCAAAGACAGTAACAAAAATTATTTGATAAAAATAAAAATATCAGATTTAGCCGAAGTAAACAGATTACAGCCTTCAAAAAATGTTTACGTTGTCTGGATGGAAACAGACGGCGATAATGTAAGAAATATTGGTCAAATAAAAAGTGATAGCGGATTCTTGTCCTCAAAACTTAGAGCAACTTTTGAAACTGTTACAGCCTACAAGCCATCAAAAGTATTTATAACTGCTGAAGATGACGGGGATGTTCAATATCCAGGGATGCAGATGATTTTATCTACCAACCAATTTTAAATTTATAAAACCTACCTGATATGAATCCATACCTGGTAGGTTTTATTTTTAAAAAGTTACCTTTTCTATCTTTGGAATAGCAACGGTACAAAAAACCTTAGGACTTGAAATCCACAATAACAATTCTTACTCTGAAACAAACAACCATTTTTTTTTAATGAATTTACTTCATAGTCACTTTTTTATCAAGTACTTATTCTAATTATTAAAGATGAAATTCGCGAATTTGATTGCATGCTTTTTTAAAAAAAATTAAGGTAATCCTAAACTATTTTAGTATGATAACAGAAAAACAACCTAGCGAATCTGTTCTTGAAATTACGATAAAAATACACCACCAGTATCCTGAGCCATCTAGCAGAGATTCCCATCACTATTCCAATTATTTCAAATCCTGAAATAAATATCCAAACATTTAAAAATTACTACAAGTCTTTAGAAGATATCCTTATAGAATACACTATTAATCAACCTAGAACTGCCAATTAATCAATTCCGGTATATAAAATGAATGGAGCAAAATACATGTGGCTCTGAGCCTTAGTCTGTAAACCGTGAATAATATAACTAATCGTAGAAGTTATGCAATCGTTTAGTTATAAAGTGGATATTCCGGGGCAAACTGAACACCCTATTATGGTTTAAACTGTAGATAAAGAGCTGAACTATGTATAGTGACAATTATTTCACAGGTAATTATCAATAAAGCGGAATGAATCAGATCTAAAAGGAAATTGGAAAGAACAAAAAGAAAAATCAAAAAAAAAATTTGGAGATTGAAAAAAGTGTGAATAATATAAACTTATCAAAAAGTATTGTAACATAATTATTTTGAAACAGTTGCATCTTTGCAAAGAACAATTTTTTAATTAAAAAATTAAACAAATGAAAAAATCAAAATCAATACTTTTAGCTTCACTATTGGTAAGCCTTATCGCCCTCACAACTGTTGAAGCACAAGAAAATACAGCCTCTTTTGGTTTCAAAGGGGGATTAAATTTCTCAAATCTTTACACGGATAATGTAGATGACAATAATGTGTTAACAGGTTTTAATGCCGGTTTATATGCTAAGCTTCCAATTACTAATGCTATTGCTATTCAGCCTGAGATCAACTATACCACAAAAGGAGCAGAACTAGTGTACAACAATTCTTTTGCTAACGGAACAGCGAAATTCAATGTCAATTATATTGAAGTACCAGTATTATTGGTAATGAATCTTACCGATAATTTTAATGTTCATGTTGGGCCCTATGCCGCTTACATGGTAAGTGGTAAAACAACAAATGATTCTAACTTATTTAGTTCCGAAAGTGAATTAGACACCAATGATTTCAATAAGATTGACGCAGGTATCGCCGGAGGTATCGGTATCGATTTAGATGTTGCAAACTTTGGAGTACGATATAATTATGGTTTAACCAAAGTAGGAAAAGAAAGAAATTATTCCGGTACTAATTACACTTATCCTGATGCAAAAAATAGCGTATTGAGCGTATATGTGGGACTTAGACTTAACTAGAAATTAAAATATTAATCATAAAAAATTGAAATCATGAGCAATCTATTATACACCATAGCCGTAATTTTAATTGTCTTTTGGGCGGTTGGATTCTTCGCATACAGCGCAGGATCAATTATTCACATCCTTCTGGTTATAGCTGTAATAGCAGTGATATTGAGACTGATAAAAGGCCGAGGAATTTAAATTCATTATTATTAAAAAATAAACATTATGAAAGCAGATAAAATTATATTAGGAGTATTAGGCGGAGTTGCCGTGGGAGCATTATTAGGAGTCTTGTTTGCACCTGAAAAAGGAGACAAAACAAGAAGAAAAATCATGGACAAAAGCAATGATTATGCTGATGAATTAAAAGGCAAATTAGACTCTTTATTAGGGTCAATAACTCAAAAGTATGAGAAAATTTGGAACGAAGGCGAAAATTTAATTGGCAAGGGAGAAGCTAAATTTGTAGAAGCTAAAAAGGAACTTAAAATTTAAAATTTTTAAATTATAGCTTCAAAATGATTCTCAATATCAATTTGTAATAAATTTCAACATGTAAAACAATGCAACTACAGTAGAAATGCTTTTTGCAAAGGCAGCGAATTATACCCGAACAACAATAGGACTGGCAAAGTTACATGCAATAAATAAAACTGCCGATGTTCTCTCTTCTTTACTATCTTGACTAGCTGTTTCTATTGTATTTGTACTGTTTATCTTTCTTATTACCATTGGTATTTGCCTGTGGCTAGATGAATTATTTCGTAGGTACTATTATATTTTTTTGTAATATCATCCGCTTATGTCTTAATTTCTATTGTTTTATATTACAATAAAACGCAATGTCTAAAAATGCCTATTAGTAATTTCATTATTATCAAAATGCTAAAAAAAGACAGATGGATCCAATAAAAAAGACTGATACACTCCAAGAAATGATATGGTTAGTACAAAAAAACAAGATTTAGAGTTCATATGACTTAAGAATTTGTGCTACTACATTTACGAAAGTTTGAAGCCTTTGAATTTAGTAAATAATGTTTTTTCACAAATAACTGCCTTTTCAGCATGAAAAGGAAACTTAATTAACCCTATTATTGGAATAGCGACCGGTTCTCTGACTAAAAAAAGTGATGCTGAGAGCTACAAACAATTCCTTCAAAAAAATAATAGGAACACTGTTACAATTTACAATAACGAGTATAGGTACAAAATATTCAGAGACCACTAAATCATAGTCTCCCAAAAAAATCTCAAATTTTTAACTGATTAGTGCATTTCCAGTTTAAAAATAAGTTTTAAATGCTTTCTAAGCAATACGATTTATTCCTTTTTTACCCAATAAACTATTTAGACGTTATTTGTTTAAATGATAATAATTCTTGAAAATTAATTTGGAAAGCATGAACAAAAAAATAAAAAAAGAAGAGTTATATCTAAATAACCGACAACTTATTTTTCAAAATAGACAAAATGAAAAAAAAGCAGCTGAATTAATTATTGCTAACCATAAACTAGCTTTCCAAAATATCGAAAAAGAAAAAAGAGCCGCTGAATTAATAATTGCCAATCAGGAACTTGCTTTTCAAAACAAAGAAAAAGAAAAAAGAGCCGCTGAATTAATAATTGCCAATCAGGAGCTTGCCTTTCAAAACAAAGAAAAAGAAAAAAGAGCCTCCGAGTTAATTATAGTAAATACAGCGCTTAAAAAAGCAGAAGAATACCATAAAGAATATATAAAAGGTCTTGAAAAAATGATGTTCATGACCTCGCATCGAGTGAGGCAACCTATTGCCAATATAATTGGATTAGCCAATTTACTTGAGGAATCTATAAATTCCCCAAATGAGTTAAAGGAATTTTCAGAGTACATAAAACAATCTGCCATAGCGCTTGATATTTTTACAAACGAATTGACAACATTTATTTTTGCATTAGAAAAAAAAGGTAAAAAGAAAAAAAAGACATAAAAAGATATATTCGTATTATTTACAAATCAAGAATTTTCATTCTTGATTTTTTTTATATCTTTTTTTTAAATTAATTTTTTCACTTTTCGCTTTTTATTTTTTTGAACTTAAAATTGAATACCAATATAAGAGTACAAAAAAGCTTTTAAACAGTAAAGAGATCCTGTAAAAGGCCACTATTCTCTTTTAATATTGCGTTAAGCAAACACAAAATATAACTAATTGATTTTTAATACCTAAAAGTAAATATAACAATTTACAAGAGTAAATCTTGCAAGTAATTTCGCTAATTACATAACATATTCCTACTTTAATAAACCCACCTTTGTCTGCATATAACTTAATCCCCTAAATAAACAAAAAATGAAAATTAAAAATTTATTAGTAACTTTTGCAATACTATTTATTGCATTAATTTCTGGTTGCGCTAAGGATGACTTTCAAGAAATTGATGGTGTTTGTCCAGAAGTTGTCTCGACAAGCCCTGAAAATGGAGCTATTAATGTAGCACTAGACAAATCGATTACCGTTATTTTCAATGAGGAGATGAACGCATCAACTTTTAACCAATCCTCTTTTACTTTACAAGGCTCCACTTTAGTTACAGGAACTGTTTCATTCAGTGGAACAACTGCTACACTTGATCCTACATCCCCATTGTCCGCAAACACAACCTATACCGGTAAAATTAAAACATCCGTTAAAGATGTAATGGGAAATGCATTACAAGTAGACTATGTTTGGACATTTAGTACCGGATCTACAGTTACTCCAATGGTAATAGAAACAGATCCGTTGAACAATGCCACCAATGTATTTCTGAATAAAGTGGTTGCGGCAGAGTTCAATATGCCAATGAATCAAGCGACTGTAAACGCTACCAATTTCACCTTAAAACAAGGCGCTAATTCCGTTGCTGGTACGGTTACTTATAACGGAACGAAAGCTTATTTTGTACCTAGTATAGCTTTAACTGTCAATACCGTCTATACAAGTACGATCACAACTGGAGTCAAAAATATACAAGGAACATCACTTGCAAATAACTTTGTTTGGACATTTACCACAGGCACCACTAGTGGACCTTCAGTAGTCACAACAGATCCTCAAAATAATTCTTCTGGTATTGCTCTGAATAAAACTATTACTGCTGGTTTTAGTGTAGAAATGGATCCTACTACTATTAGTAATTCCACCTTTACTTTAAAAAATGGTACTACAGCGGTAGCAGGAGCTATTTCCTATTCAGGGACTACACTTTCCTTTATTCCTACAAGCCCACTTATAGCGGGGACTACTTATACCGCAACAATTAGTACAGCTGCTAAAAATTTAGCGGGTACTCCTCTGGCAAACGATTACGTTTGGAACTTTAGTACTAGTTCAAACTTGGTTGGAAATACAGTAAATCTTGGATCAGCAGAAAGATTTGGAATTTTATCCGGTGTTGGAGTAAGTAATAATGCAGGTTTCAGTGTAATTAATAATATGGATGTGGGTATCAGTCCTGGTGTTCGTTCTTCAATAACAGGCTTTCCTCCCGCAGTTATAATAAATGGTGCTATTTATGCTTCTGATGATACTGCCCCTGTAGGGATTGCTGCCCTGCTAACACAAGCAAAACTAGACCTGACTAATGCATATCTTTTTGCAGAAGGAGCTTCTTATAGTGCGCCAATAACTGTATCCGGTGATCAGGGCGGAAAAACACTCGTTGCAGGTATATACAAATCAACATCCACACTTTTAGTACAAAATGGAGATTTGACTCTTACCGGTTCTGCAACTGACGTTTGGATCTTCCAAGTCGCATCTGCTTTTACTACTGTTGGTGGTGCAGGTGGAAATATAAAACTTAGTGGTGGTGCACTTGCTAAGAATGTGTATTGGCAAACGGGAAGTTCTGCAACTATTGGAGACTACACAAAATTTGAAGGGAATATATTAGCCTTGCAATCTATAACAATGGGAGCATATTCAACTGCAAATGGCAGAATGCTTGCTCGAAATGGAGCAGTAGTAATGACGCACACAAATATAATCTCTAAACCGTAAAAAATGAAAACTAAAAATAAATTCAAAATGGGATCATGTGCTGCATGGTCCCCTAATAATCTGAATTTCAAAAGTGTTGCGATAGTTGCTTTGACATGGTGGAGCATTCAAACCCAAGTTCAGGCACAAGAAACACTAGTAGTAAAATATGCAAAACCTACTTGGCTTTTTGGAACTGCAGCTGGTGCCAATTTTAATTTTTATCGCGGTTCAACAAATCAGTTGAATGGTAATTTCACACCACCCGCTACTTTCCTTGAGGGAGACGGTATTGGACTTTTCATTGCGCCGCTTGTAGAATACAGGCCTGCCGATTCCAGATGGGGCATCATGTTTCAAGCAGGTTATGACAGCCGTAAAGGTTCTTTTGACCCCGTTACGACCGCATGTGACTGTCCTGCAGATTTATCTATTGATCTTAGTTACATCACCGTGGAACCCAGCGTACGTTTTGCTCCGTTCAAATCTAATTTCTATGTGTATGGAGGCCCGCGTTTAGCTTTCAATTTAGACAAATCATTTACCTATCAATTGGGCACTAATACGGCATTTCCGGATCAAGAGCCTTCTCCTGAAGTAAGAGGTGATTTTAGTGCCATTAACAAAACAATTTTATCTCTTCAAATTGGAGCTGGATATGACATTCCGCTATCTTCAAACAGCAACAAAACACAATTTATTTTGTCGCCTTTTGTTGCTTTCCAACCCTATTTTGGTCAAAATCCACGTGCTACAGAAACATGGAATAATACTACAATCAGAGCTGGCGTCGCACTTAAATTTGGACAAGGAAAAAATATTCAGGAAGCAACAGATCTGGCTAAGGACCGTGAAGTACAGTTCTCCGTAAATTCTCCTAGTAATCTTCCGGGAGAAAGAAGAATGACAGAAATTTTCCCACTTAGAAACTATGTGTTTTTTAATGAAGGATCTACTGAAATTCCAAGTCGTTATGTTGTATTAACGAAAGACCAAGTAAAAGACTTCAAAGAAGACCAACTGGAAGTTTTTGTTCCAAAAAAATTGTCTGATCGTTCTAAACGTCAAATGACTGTGTATTATAATGTATTGAACATTCTAGGTGATCGAATGCAAAAAAATCCTACAGCTACAATTATCTTGGTAGGTTCGTCAGAAAAAGGCTCCCAAGAAGGTTTGGCCATGGCAGCATCAATCAAGACCTATCTAGTAGATATATTCGCTATTGATCCGTCTAGAATAATGACTAAAGGTCAAGATAAACCAACTATACCCTCTGAACAACCAGGCGGAACTCAAGAATTGGTCTTGCTTCGTGAAGGCGATCGCAGAGTTTCTATCGAAAGTAATTCACCGGATTTACTAATGGAATTTCAAAGTGGACCTGATGCGCAATTAAAACCTGTACAAATAATAGCACTACAAGAAGCTCCTATTGAAAGCTATGTTAGCTTCAACAATAAAGGAGCCGGTGAAGCCTTATCTTCATGGTCATTACAAATTACTGATGAGCAAGGTACGGTTCAAAATTTTGGACCATATACTCAAGACGAAGTTAAAATTCCTGGGAAAGCAATTTTAGGAAGCCGTCCAGAGGGTGATTTTTCGGTAAAAATGATTGGTCAAACTAAAAGTGGTAAAATTGTAGAGAAAGAAACGCCAGTTCACATGGTACTTTGGACTCCTGCAAAAATGGAGGAAGGCACCCGATATAGTATTATTTATGAATTTAATAAATCTAAAGCAATTGGTATCTATGAAAATTACCTTATGGAAGTAGTAAGCCCGCAAATACCTGTTGGCGCAACAGTACTAATTCACGGTCATACTGATAGTATTGGCGAAGAAACCTACAATCAAAACTTGTCTTTAGCCCGTGCTAACGATGTGAAAGGGATCCTTGAAAAAGGGTTATCTAAAGCCGGTAGGAATGACGTAAAATTTGAAGTAACCGGAGAGGGCGAGAATGAAAATAATTCTCCTTTTGAAAACAAAACCCCTGAAGAACGTTTTTACAACCGTACCGTCATAATTGATATAATGCCCGCTATTAAATAAGTAAAATGCACGTATTATAAATTGACAAAGAGGATGGAAACGCAAAGTTCTATCCTCTTTTTTTGTGCTGAAATTTATTTCAGATATCATGAATAGAAATTCATTTTCATAATTAAGTCGCAAGAAAGATATATTCTCGCAATTATTAAAGAAAATTTTTGCAACAGATTGGGCTGATTAAAAATATTTTAAAGCTATGAAACGCATTAATCTATGCAAATCTGTGAAATCTATGGAAAGAAATGAAGATCTTTATTACTATTTTAGTCCCAAATTAATACCAATTTTTTTGAATTAATTTATTAGTTCTGAATCTTATAATTTTACAAAGTAAAGGTAAATTAGACGTTGTCCCTTTCCAATTTTGATTTTAAACACTTACTTTTCGTAAAAATTTTAGTATTTTTACTTTTCACTTTATTTAAAAACATGACCGAAAACGAGAAAATCCTTACCAAATTCTATAGTGCTTTTGCAAATGCAGATTCACCAATAATGGGTAACTGTTATGATTCTAGTATTCAATTTCGTGATCCAGTTTTTGGTCTATTAAAGGGAAATGATGTTTGCCTAATGTGGAAAATGCTCCTCGAAAAAAGCAAAGGGAATATTACAATTAAATTCTCTGCAGTCAAAGCTGATGACTATATTGGCTCCGTACAATGTATAGCTACCTACAATTTCAGTAAGACTAATAGAAAAGTAGTAAATCGTATTCAGGCACAATTTCAGTTTAAAGACGGATTAATTATAAAACATACAGATGATTTTGATATTTTTAAATGGTCCAAACAAGCTTTTGGAATCACCGGATACCTACTAGGCTGGACTGGTTTTTTTCATAAAAAAATTCAAGATCAAGCGCTTTTATCATTAAAAAATTATAGAGAAACTCAACATGCTGACTGACATCTTGAAAATACTTTTCATTAGAGATTTAAACATTCTGAAATCCGAAATTGAATCGTATGAAAACAAAAGTGATATTTGGAAAACACAAAAAGGAATCACTAATTCAGCCGGAAATCTATGCTTGCATATTATAGGAAATCTCAACACATATATTGGAGCCCAATATGGAAAGACGGGTTATATAAGAAACAGACCATTAGAATTTTCACTGAAAGATATTTCAAGAACAGAATTATTATCAAAAATCAAAGAAACGATAATTATCCTTGTCAATGCACTTAATACCCTCTCAGAAGAAGTTATCAAATTGATAGCGGAGCGCACACCTAGTTTGAAGACATTATCTGTTTTGTTAGAGAGGACGAATAAAAAAAGAAGAGATAATCTATTTCAAAAAATCAAAATCAAACGCCCAGTCCAACTCCTTTTTATACCACAATTGTCCTTGTGAAACTTCCAGCGGACAGTCAAAATTATTCGTATAAAGCGCTCCGGTTCCTAATCCCTGAGGCATTACATTGTATTGCAAAAAAGTCCATTGCGCAATCGCATTTAGTCCAATATTACTCTCCAAAGCAGAGGTAATCCACCACCCTATTTTATGCTTTTCGGCCAATGAAATCCATTCTTCCGTGCCTCGAAAACCACCTACAAAACTTGGTTTCAAAATGATATACTGCGGCTTGATTTTTTCTAGTAACTGCTCTTTTTCATCCAAAGTAAACACACCAATCAACTCTTCGTCTAAAGCAATAGGAAAAGGAGCTTTTTTACACAGCTCTGCCATCCTGTCAGTATGGTTTTTTTGTATCGGTTGCTCTATACTATGTAATTTAAATTCAGATAGTTGAATTAATTTATTTAAAGCTAAAGTTACATCAAAGGCACCATTCGCATCTACCCGAATTTCGACTTGTTCCGGAGTAAAATGTTCCCGAATAAACCGTAATAACTGTAGTTCTTTATCAAAATCTATTGCTCCAATTTTGAGTTTGATGCATCTAAAACCTTGCGCTAATTTTTCCTCGATTTGCTGCTTCATAAACGCCTCTTCACCCATCCAAACTAAACCGTTTATCAGGATGGATTTTGTACCGTTTGTGAATTCAGATGGAAAGAGGAAAAAAGGATTTTCACTCTCCAAAGATCGGAACGCCATTTCCACTCCAAATTGTATCGAAGGAAACTCTAATAACGCTTCCCAAAGCTGATCTTTTCCTAAGTGAATATTATCGCAAGTCCACTGCAATTTTTCTTCATAATCCGGTCGGTCATCAATACTTAATCCGCGAAGGATTCCGCACTCTCCTATTCCTTTTTCACCGTCTTGTTCCAAGACAATAAACCAAGTTTCTTTTTCGGTCATAACGCCACGAGAAGTTCCAGATGGACGTTTGAAATTAAGAATGTATTTGTGGTAGGTTGCTTTCAAATTAGAATAATTAATAGTTAACGCTTTTCATAAAAACTATAATTTTTACCGCTTCAAATAAGAAATTCCAATCAATAAAATTCCAAAAAGACATAATAGAAAAAATAGGTAAGTTGGCCATTCATCAAAAATATACATTTTAATATTTAAAATTATTCCAACAAGAAATACTAACAATCCAAAATAGCGTATGAACAAATTTGCTCTTTTCATCTTTTCTTATTTTTTATTTCTTTTTTTTACAGAATATTTAATAAATAATTCTCTATTTATCCATTAACTTCAAAACTCTTTCAAAATCATCATTTTTAATCCCAACTTTCTTAAAAGCTGCGAAATCTTGTTTTACTTTTTGAGTCCAACTCAAACTATCCGTTACGTTTTGCGATTGATACTCTTTATAAATGGCTTTTGCAGACGAAAAATTATCATTCAATAAATACGCGTGTGCTAAATTCAATTGTATCAATAACTCGGTATTATCAAGTTTTTCGCCTTCTTTCAGGAATTTAATTGCTTTGCCGTATTGCTTCGTCAAAACATAACTGCTACCTATCGCATTATAATCCAAAGCAGTTGCTTTTCCATCATTGATAATCGTTGTCAATTTCGTGATTGCCTCACCTTGCATTCCTTGTTTTGCCAACATAGCGGCTTGCTTACGCAAATCGTCATACACGCTTTTTGAAAGACTACTTTCACCAAAACAACTATTACCAAAATCCCTGAACGCCTTAGTGCGCTCTACAGCTAATAATTTCTGGAATTCCTTAAACTTGTACTTGGTTTGGATTTTATCGAGAATACAAACACAAAAATCATCTGAATTGGTCATTTTTTGAGCCAAATTAGAAGTTTTGCATTGATCGATGATTGCTTTTCTGTTTGCTAAAGTCCATCCGCGACTGAGTTTATTATCGACCCACGGCACGACTTCGAGAATGATTTTTTGGTTCATGATCCAGTTTTTACTTTCGAAACCAAACCATAAATTTCCCGAATTCGATCGCATACAAGTAGATTTCTCAGTAGAAAGTCGTTTGGCATCTTTACTCACCGGCGTGTCTTGAACCAAACAAGCATCATCCGTTTTGCCACTTTCTTTATATTGTGTGGCTAATTGATCGCTAGAGAAAACAGCATACTTGCATTTATCGTCACCTGATATTTTCGACAAGATAAAAACTGCTCCTGCTGAACCTTGACTGATTCCTGTTGGGTCTGGAATAGCTTTTAAAACCGAAACTAAACTGCCTACCATTTGCTGATTTTTATCCAAAAGCGTTATTCTGTATACGACCTCTGTAGTTCCTTCAGGGAAATCTTGAGTTTTTATAACGATTCTATCTCTGGCGGAAACTGTAATTTCTTCGGTTGTAGCACGGGTTTTATCCCAATAGCCATCTTTCTGAGAAAAAATAGTATTTGTTGAAATTAGAAACAGAAATAAAAAAATGAAATTCTTTTTTTGCATGATTGATATAAAATTTAAACACCAGAGCGAACAACGTTTTAGTAAAATTAACTACGAAGTTTGGTACCGGCAAACCCTAGCCCAGATAGAAGTAAAAATCCTTTTATCACCCTGTCAGGGTTTCAAACCCTGACAGGGTGATAAAAGATTGCAACGGATAGCTGGATTAGCTTCAAATAAAAAAATTACAACTCTATGGAACTTCCTATCTCTAACAACATGAGATCTTTTCCTTTATTGAAGAATTTACGAATAGCATCTTCATGATCAATTTCGATATAACCGAAAGTGTCGTAATGATACCCCAGAATTTTATCGCAATCCAAGAAATCAGAAGCGACAATCGCATCTTCAACATCCATGGTAAAATTATCACCTATGGGCAGAATGGCTAAATCGAGTTTGGTCCGCATAGGAATGAGTTTCATATCCATAGTAAGCGCTGTATCACCAGCAATGTAGATGTTTTTATGTTCCCCTTCGATGACAAAACCGCCAGGATTTCCTCCATAACTGCCATCAGGAAACGAACTGGAATGAATGGCATTTACATATTTCAGTTTTCCAAAATCGAAATTCCAGCTTCCACCGTGATTCATAGGATGCGATTGAAAGCCTTTTGCACCATAATAACCGGCAATTTCAGCGTTAGAAACAATTACCGCATTCGTTCTTTTAGCTATCGCATCGACATCCAGAATATGGTCTCCGTGAGCATGTGTCACTAAAATATAATCGGCTTTTAACGTATCAATGTCAATGTGAGCTGCATTGGGATTTGCCGAAATGTACGGATCTACAATAATGTGTTTGCCGCCAACTTCTATACCTAATGCCCCGTGACCGTAAAATGTTATTTTCATCTTTTTTAATTTAAAAATAGAATGGTTAAAAGATTCCGTATTTGATTATTATTTTATCTTCCTCCTAAAAAAGTGTTCACTATTATATCCGAAAAGAAGTAAATCATACCTAATGACAATAAAATTGAAAGTGCAAAAGTACTCAATGCCAGTTTTTTTAATTCAGGATCTAATTCCTTAGGATTTTGATTTTTATAGACAGTAATTAAATGTTTGGCCAAAGGGATATACGACAATAAAAACAAGTATTGATCAAAGTGAAAATCATCTGTAATAGCAAAAATCAATACTAAAACCATCGCGGTTACAATCAGAATATAATGGTATATTTTAGCTTTGGCACCGCCAATTTTTACGACAATCGTGTTTTTATTTGATTTTTTATCTGATGCTTCGTCTCGCATATTATTCAGATTTAAAACACCTACACTCAATAATCCGATGGCTATTGCAGGTAAAACCAACAACGCATCCAATTGTTTAGAATATAAAAAATTCACTCCTAAAGTACTCACCAACCCAAAAAATACAAAGACAAACACATCGCCAAATCCACGGTATCCGTACGCCGTATTTCCAACTGTATATCGAATGGCTGATACAATTGCCAAAATTCCCAAAACCAAATAAAACAAGGAAAACCATAAATTTGTATCTCTAAACGCATAATAAATCAATAGCATCGCTGAAAGCAACGTCAAAGCTGATGTAATGATCATGGCGCGTTTCATGGCTTGCGGAGTAATCACACCGCTTTGTATGGCTCGTTTTGGTCCTACCCGATCTTCATTATCCGTTCCTTTCATGCCGTCACCGTAATCATTGGCAAAATTGGACAGTATTTGCAATCCTAATGTTGTCAATATTGCAAAACCAAACAATCGCCAGTTAAAAACTTCCGTAGGCGTTAATATGTTATCTGTCGGGTGTGCCAAAGCGTACATGCTTCCAACTATTATTCCAGAAACCGATAAGGGTAAGGTTCGTAAACGTGCGGCTTCAATCCAATGTTTCATATTTTTTTATTTAAAAGTGTAATTGCTTATTTGGTTAATTGTTTACTCGGTTAACCAAATAAACAATTAACCAAATAAACTATTTAAACTACATCCAATTGCTATCGGAAGTTTCTATTTCGTACAACCAAAAATTAACCTGTTGTTGTAATACTGAATAATTCCCTAATTGAAAAGCGATATTACCTCCTGCGGTATGCAATGTTATGGAACCAATATCCAACTTTTTATGCCAAAAAAGCTGCGACGTTGTAATCGCTTGTATTTTACTGGGTTCAATAATATCATTGCTCACATCCCAAGCACCACTTTGCTTTATTATAAAATTCTCGTGGATAAACAATCGGTCATTTTTGAATTTAAAATATTGGATTGTTCCAATAAAAATCACATAAATTGGCACCACATAATTATATTCAAAAATTATAGGTTCAATCCAATGACCAACTGCCATAAAACTAAACAAAGGTAATCCTATTGAAAGAATAACAGAAAAAACAAGTTTACGAAAATTAGGTTGCAGCATTACTCCCTTTTCAGGAATTTGATGAAATAATAACTTCAATATGGAATCTCTCTCCGCTTCACTGCATCCCGGAATTTCAATTATTGATTTCCGTTCTTCCTTTTCACCCCCGGTAGCTTGTTTGATTTTTAGTTCTAAAATTCCCATTTTTTTTTGGAAATAATTTCTCGTAACGGACGTGATCTGAACTTTTTCAGGCTTGATAATGGTACTTTTCGTATTCAATAAGCCAAAAGATAACAACAAAGATCCTTTTTGTCTTGCTATTCTATAATCATAATATTTAAAAACCGTACGGATCACATTTACAACCAGAACCACAAAAAACAACAACAGTATCGAAATTAAAATAGTTTGCAACACTAAATTTTTATCAATATATGACCCTACTTTCTCCTTATAAAGATTACTTTTATCATCAAAATTTTGAAAATTCTCAAATATAGTACTAAAAAAAATTGCCAATAGAGCGATACTTCTGCCATAATTAGATGTAATTCCAACTTTCAGCAAACTCAAAAAACTGATTTTAATAAAAGGATGCGCAGCTTCAAATAGTTTTTGCTCGGTTTCCTCCAATACAGTTTCTTCAGCGCCAATTTCATTCTTTATATCTTCATTTTCTAACAAACGAAATTTCAATTCCAAAGCCAGTTCTTGCGAAATCGCTTGAATAGCACCTTCTTTTTTATTGCTTCCGGCTGTGTCTACATCCAATTCATAAACGCCAATTAATTTTTGAATAAAAGACTGATTGATATTTACCTGTTGGATTTTACGCAGCTGAATCGCGGTTTTGGTTTTATTGAAAACGCCGTCGGTAATGATAAATTCCTGATTTTCGGCATCCAAAAAGAAAGTAAAATTCAGGTATTTCAAATAAGAAACAACTCCAACACTCACAAAGAGGGCAAGCATCCCAAAGAAAAAATACAATTTATTAACCTCATCAAACTTGAAAATCCAAATCACAATCATAGGCCACAATGCTCTTGCGGCCTGCTGAAGCGTATAAAAAAACATTACCAAAATCCCTATTGAAGATTGCCTCTGTGGCTGACTAAAATCGGCTGCCATTACAATTGCTTTTGTATTTTACCCATCAACAACTGTTTGATATTTTCGGCTTGTTCTTTTTCAATTCCGGGAATTTCAATATCACTGGAATTTCCGCCAGCAGTAAAAATTTCAATTTTGGCCAAACCAAAATAACGTGAAATCAGTCCTTCATGCAATGCCACATGTTGCACTCTGTTATAAGGAATTACAACCGTATTGGTAGCAATTATTCCGTGTCTGAAAAGCACATCGTGTTCCCTAAATGCAAATCCTTTTTTATGGAATCCAATAATAGAAAACACTACCAACAAAGCTGAGAATACGGGAATAACAGCTCCTATAATCAACCAGACTCTTCCTGAAAACAGTTCCGGTTTAAACGTTGAAATCAATATTGGAACAAGAATAAGTATGCCAATAAATAACGCCAAATTAATCAATACTACCCTAATATATTTAGGATGTAAATTCATAAAAGTGACTTTCTCAAATTTTGGAAGTTGGCCCGTATCAATTGTTTCGTTTGTGAAATTTTCCATTTGTAAATTTTAATTTTTTTGCCAAAAAGAGGCTTTCTTTTTTGCCACAAAGACCACTAAGGCGCGACGTTTTTACTTGATTTTTTTGAGTCTGATTACTGAAACTGTTAATGAGATTTCTTCTTCGTCGACATGACAAATTACGGCTGCGTTCTTGATGGCGACCGACTACTGAACACTTATAACTGAATACTCAATTATGGCAACCATTTTTTCTCAAAATTCGGCTTTCTTTTTTCCAAGAATGCATTCCTGCCTTCTTTAGCTTCTTCGGTCATATAAGCAAGTCTTGTGGCTTCACCTGCAAAAACTTGTTGCCCTACCATTCCATCATCCGTAAGATTCATCGCAAATTTCAGCATTTTAATAGCCATCGGTGATTTCTGCAAGATTTCCTGCGCCCATTCGTAAGCTGTATCTTCTAATTCAGCGTGAGGAATCACAGCATTCACCATTCCCATATCCATAGCATCCTGAGCCGAATAATTACGTCCCAAAAAGAAAATTTCACGTGCTTTTTTCTGTCCCACCATTTTAGCCAAATAAGCCGAACCGTATCCACCATCAAAACTGGTTACATCGGCATCAGTTTGTTTGAAAATAGCGTGTTCTTTACTGGCCAAAGTCAAATCGCAGACCACATGCAAACTGTGTCCGCCGCCTACAGCCCATCCAGGAACTACGGCGATAACTACTTTTGGCATGAATCGGATTAAGCGTTGTACTTCTAAGATATTCAAGCGATGCTGTCCGTCATCGCCTACATATCCTTGATGCCCGCGCGCGTTTTGATCGCCTCCGCTACAAAAAGAATATACGCCATCCTTAGAAGAAGGTCCTTCGGCAGAAAGTAAAACTACTCCAATTGAAGTATCTTCCTGCGCATCATAAAAGGCATTATACAATTCAGCTGTCGTTTTTGGACGAAATGCATTGCGCACATCCGGCCTGTTAAAAGCAATTCTGGCAACGCCATTGCATTTCTTATAAGTGATATCTTCGTATTCTTTAGCAGTAATCCAATTCATTACAATTGATTTTAATTATTATAGTGTAAAAATAAATCATTTTTTACATTTTATCTATTCTATTTAGACAAGCTTATGGTAATATTTCTCTCATTAAAGGCTTTGTAATGTTAAAAAACGACCGAAAAATAGCGTTTTAACAGTTAGGAATCCAAATTATTTCTAGCTTTATAATCAGCTAATCAGATAAATACGAATTATTTATCTCATTTAATTATTGATTTTTCACTGATTTATTAACCTAAAAAAAGAATGTATTGAATACCATTAAAAATGTTGTCACTCGTTTTTCTACGGTAATAACTTATAACACTATTTCAAAAGCCCTGATTAACGAGTTTATGAGAAAATCATTTGCTTCAGCAGTAAAAATAAAAGTAACACCCACGGTTAACTAAAGAGCTATTTTTCTTGTTCTTGCATAAGTGAGACATTAATAAACAATTGTTTAGAAAATTATCTTCCAATATATATAAAACCAGTGGCTTTATTGTGAAATTATTTTCAAAAATGCTACGCAATTGACTGGACATTTAAAGACAAACTATTCTTTAAAGTACTTTATGCTTACGTTATTGTTTTAAAAATAGTATCCTGAATACTATAGTGTTAGAGGTGGATAAAGTTACTTTGAACATCCAATTTATTTTAATGTTGTCAGAATTTATTATTCTAAAACAATATTAAAAAGAGAAAGACTAACCATATCGATTAGTCTTTCTTTTTTTAATTTACATTGAACATTGTTTAAACATTTTATATTTTTTCTAAATCATTTAGAAACTAATCTACAGTAAGAATATGCTCCTTGACTAAACTTCCTAAATTTTTTAATGGTTGCAAACGATAAAACATAAAAATAGTGTTGGTATTATTTTACTCCTTAATTAAGTAAATTCCGTCTTCCTTGATTTCGATTAATTTTTCTCGATATAAAGCACCAATAGCTTTCTTAAAGGTTTTCTTGCTCATTTTTAAAACTGTTTTAATGTCTTCCGGGTGTGAATTGTCCGTCAAACGCAAAAAACCTCTGCTGGCTCTTAACTCATCTAGAATTTTATCTGCATTGGGCTCGATACTTTGGTACCCCTGAACCTGCAATGCCACATCAATTTTATTATCAGGGCGAATCGTCTTAATGTAGCCGCGCATGCGGTCTCCTGTTCGAATTGCATCATCATACACTTCATCTTTGTACAACAAACCTTTATGTTTCTCGTTGATAATTACGTTAATTCCTATTTCAGTAATGTGCGAAACAATCAAATCCACTTCTTCTCCTTTTTCAACCGTTAGCTCCTCATTTTTTAGAAATTGGTTGGTTTTACTAGAGGCTACTAAACGATTGGTTTTTTCGTCCATATAAAGATAAACCAAGTAGCGTTTGCCTTTTTCCATAGGACGCGCCTGCTCTTTGAACGGAACCAAAATATCTTTTTCCATTCCCCAATCCATAAAAGCACCAATCTGATTGGTATAATTCACACGCAAAAGCGCAAATTCATTCAATAATATATACGGTTCTAATGTGGTGGCAACGGGTCTTTCTTCGTGGTCTAAATACACAAAAACAATCAACTCCTCGCCTATTTCAAATTCGTTTGGTACATATTTGTTAGGCAACAGAATGTCGTGAATTCCTTCGGGATCTTTTTCTGGATTTCCCAGAAACAAACCCACTTTGGTATCGCGTAATATGGTAAGCGTATTGTATTTTCCTATTTCAATCATTTTCTTTCAATTTCTAAAGTGCAAAGGTACGAAGTTTGAAAATAGTAAATTAAGAAACCGTCCACAAAAAAACAAAGCCCGAATCCGAGGTTTTTTGGTTTTCCAGAAGCATCACTTTCCGTTGTTTCATTATGAGTTGTACTGCCGATTATTTAGTATCTTTTACTCATCAGTGGACGTAAACCAAAAATGAAAGAGCTACTTACGAATAAAATTAGTTGTTTTTTTATAAACGAATAGAAATTCGGTAAGATGACACAAATACAAAAAGTCCAATGACAGTCGATTCATTGGACTTTTATTTAAAAAAACATCACTAACCCTTTGTAATAATTAATTGCTATTGTTAAAAATTAAAAGCCTGTCTTTTGGGGGAAGACAGCCTTTTAATTATAAAAAAATACTCAACTTAAATTTTTGCGAAGATATTTGTGTAATACTTTTTACCCGTTGCAGGATCAGTTTTTATTGCAATTCCAAAATGGGTAAAATTACCCTCTATATTTTCTTTGTGACCAGGACTAGCCAACCAGGCACTTAAAACCGCTTGTGGTGTATTGTAATTATAAGCAATGTTTTCGCTTACAGATGTGGCTCCTAATGTTTTCATTATGTTTTCAGAACGAGCCGCAAAATCATTATGATTCACTACATTATTTGCAATCATATAATGATCATGTTCTTCTGATTTGTAAGACATATGATTAATTTTTTCTAAAGGAGTTAAACCCTTGCTAACTCTGTGAGCATTAATCAAATTCATCGTTTCTATTTCAATCGAATTGTATGAATAAACAGTTACCTTCTCTGCTGCTAAATCAGCTTTTTGGGTTTCAGAAGAGTCTGTAGAACAGGAATTCATAGTGCACATCGCAGTCACGAGCAATAACGCACGAAGTAATTTTAGCTTCATAATAGTAGTAGTTTAAGTTTAAAGTAAATTGTGGGGCAAAAAACTTTGATAATAATTAATAGATGCTTTTTATTATAAATTAAATTTACATCTTTTATCGTCAAACTACCAAAAATAATCGACTAACTACATCATAAAAACATTTATATGAATATATTTCTTACATTAAGGAGAGAGCCTATCCCTTTTCCAAGAATAATCGTGTTGACTTGAATATCTAATTCTATCATGTAATCGATTAGGCCTTCCTTGCCAAAACTCTACTTCTAAAGGAGTTACTAGAAATCCGCCCCAGTGTTTGGGTCTCGAAATTACAACACTCTCAAAATCTTTTTCTAATTGCTTCAGATTTTCCTCTAAATAGCCTCTGGAAGGCACCACTTCACTTTGGTTGGAAGCGATTGCACCTAATTTACTACCATCAGGTCTGGATTCAAAATAACTATCAGAAGTCATTTCCGATGTTTTTTTTGCAATTCCTTTAATGATTACCTGACGCTCCATAGTATGCCAAAAAAAAGACAAGCACACATTAGGATTTTCAGCAATAGCCTTACCTTTTTCTGAATTGTAATTGGTATAAAAAATAAAACCTTCTTCAGTAAATTTTTTCAATAAAACTACTCTAGACTTGGGAAAACCATCTAAACCTATTGTAGCTACCGTCATAGCATTTACTTCGCTTTCGCCACCATAATCTTCTACTTCATGAAACCAGCGATTAAATAAATTTATTGGGTCTTCCGGAATATTGGATTCTAATAACTCACTCTTTTCGTATGATTTTCTGTAATTACTTAAGTCGTTCATATTTCATTGTTTTAAAAATGTTTGATTGTTGAATGATTTGATAAAAATTATCAAAAAATCCAAATACTATTTTATACTCTAAATTGATTTCTGTATTTAAAACTCAAAGCTTTTTCCATCATCTGCTAAGAGTACAGGAGGGAAAATAGTTTCGGCTTCTTCTTTAAACAATCCGATACTTTCATATCGGGTGGAATAATGTCCTAAAACTAATTGTTTAGCATTTGCTTTCAAAGCTATGGTTGCAGCTTCTTTAGCTGTAGAATGCAATGTTTTTTTGGCCAGATTTTCCTCCGATTGAAGGAAAGTAGATTCATGGTACAACACATCTATATTTTCAATTATAGGAAGTATATCCTCATTGTAAGCCGTATCTGAGCAAAATGCATAACTCTTTGCCGGAATAGGATCAAATGTCAATTTGTCGTTTGCTATGATTCTTCCGTCTTCCAACGCAATGTCTTTCCCATTTTTTATTTTTTGGTAATAGCAACTCTCTATTTCATAATTTTGAACGGCATCCAAATTCAGTTTTCGGTCTCCTAATTTTTCTTGGAACAAAAAACCATTCGTATACACGCGGTGTTTTAATGGAATGGTTTTCACCAAAACCTTGTCGTCTTCAAAAATAATTTCGCTTTCCAGCGATTCCAATTCATGAAAGAACAAACCGTAATTCGTCCAAGAATTAGACAATCGCAATTGCAACTTGATAATTTCTTTGATGCCCTTTGGACCATAAATATGCAAATCCGTAGTTCTGTTCAACAAAGTAAATGTGGATACTAATCCAACTAATCCAAAGAAGTGATCTCCGTGCAAATGGGAAATAAAAATATGATTTATTTTAGAAAATCGGATTTTATTCTTCCGCAATTGCACTTGGGTTCCTTCTCCGCAATCAATCAAAAAGAGTCTGTTTTTTATGTCTAAAATCTGGGAAGTAGGATTGGTAAAGGTTCGCGGAGTGGCTGCATAGCAACCAAGGATTGTTAGTTTCAAATTTAATTTATTCGGTTATTTGGTTAACTGTTTAATCGGTTATTTCATATTTGTTTAAATAAATTTGGCGGTTAAAAAGTAACCGAGTGTTCTATTTTAAAAACCAAGATCTCTTTCAATCTCCTCCATTTCAATAATATCATGGGACTCTAATAGTGAGGGCACCACTGTTAATTTCTCAGGAATGGCATTGTAATCAAAATCAGAAGTGACAATTACAAAAGATTTTTTAGCTTTTTTATGTTGTTTTGACAATGGCATAAATAATTTAACATCATTTGTAGACAAATCGTTATGCAACAAAAGATCAATTATTATGTTGTATTTTTCGAATGTTTTATATTGGTGGGTAACCTTCATCAAAAAAGAAGTAAAATCACCCTGAGTATCCCTAATCGTTATCGTATGTCCTTTTTGATCTACTTTCATTGTTTTAAATTTCAGAGACCGCTTAATAGCAGTATGGATTATAAATAGCTAATTTACAAAGTTTTAAATTAGTTTATTGAATTTTTGAAGCCAAAAGATAAATAACCGCCATTCTAATTGCTACACCATTTTCTACTTGGTTCAAAATCACAGATTGACTGGAATCAGCCACTTCACTTGTAATCTCGACACCGCGATTTATAGGTCCAGGATGCATGATTATAATTTCTTTATTAAGAGAATCCAAAAGCGGTTTATCAACTCCATATTGTTGTGCATATTCCCGTGTTGAAGGAAAATAATTCACATCCATTCGTTCATTTTGCACTCGCAACATATTGGCAACATCACACCATTCTAATGCTTTTCTTAAATTAGGTTCCACAGTAACGCCAAGCGATTCAATATGTCTTGGAATAAGTGTTTTAGGCCCGCAAACTTTGACCTCAGCGCCTTGCATTTGCAACGCATAAATGTTGGACAAAGCGACTCTGGAATGCAAAACATCGCCAACAATGACCACTTTTTTTCCGGCTACTTCACCTAGTTTTTCTCGAATGGAATAGCTGTCTAACAACGCTTGTGTTGGATGTTCGTGCGCACCGTCTCCTGCGTTGACGATACTAGCTTTTACGTTTTTGGACAAAAAATAAGCAGCGCCTGGATTCGCATGCCGCATCACTACCATATCTACTTTCATCGAAAGGATATTGTTTACGGTATCTATTAATGTTTCTCCCTTTTTGACAGAAGATTGTGCTGCCGAAAAGCTTATAACATCGGCAGACAACCGTTTTTGTGCTAATTCAAAAGAGAGTTTTGTTCTGGTACTGTTTTCGAAGAAAATATTGGCAATAGTAATATCGCGTAACGAAGGCACTTTCTTAATTGGTCGATTGATGACTTCTTTAAAATGATCGGCAGTTTCAAAAATCAGGTCAATATCATTCTTATTGATGTATTTTATCCCTAATAAATGATTTACGCTTAATTCTTTCATTTTTATTTACGATTATAGTTTTTAATAGGTGGCGTTTGTTTTAAAACTAACTTGTAATTAAATACACGCCATCTTCTCCTTCATTTTCTTTCCAGCTCACTTTTACTTTTTCATCATTTATTGCGTCTACCTGTCTGCCTCTATAATCCGGTTGAATGGGTAAATTGCGACTGAAACGTCTGTCTATCAAAACCAGCAGTTCAATTTCCGAAGGTCGCCCAAAAGATTGTATAGCAGTTAGAGCCGAGCGTATGCTTCGTCCGGTGAACAAAACATCATCTATGAAAATGACTTTTTTATTTTCAACAATAAAATTAATCTTGGTTTTATTGGCTTCTAATGGCTTATCGGTTCTTCTAAAATCATCTCTAAAAAAGGTAATGTCCAGATAACCTAATTGAATTTCAGGAGTTTGATATTCTTTTTGCAGAATTTGTTTCAATCGCTCCGCCAAAAAAACACCTCTTGGTTGGATTCCAACTAATATTGTATCTGAAAAATCTAAATGTTTTTCGATTAATTGACAGGCCAAACGATGTAATATGATAGTAACTTCTTTTGCAGTAAGTAATACTTTTTGACTCATAGTAATTGTGTAGTTTGGTTTGGCAAATATACAAATTCCAATTTATGATATTATAATTAAAAAGAGAGAAAATGCTAATTCAAAAAATTTAAAAAAAACAGTATATTTATAGTACTTAATTTTACAAGAAAAAATAAAAAATATGTAACAGCCACCGTAAGCGATGCCTTAATTTTACATTTTAACATTTAACATAAAAAACACAACATCATGCAAAAAGGACTCACCAGATTATTGATGCTTTTTATAGTACTAATTTCATTTTCAAGTTGTTCAATAATAGGAGGAATATTCAAAGCTGGAGTAGGTGTTGGAATATTTATAGTTGTTGCCGTTATCGCTATTATCATTTTTATCATTAGTAAGATTTTCGATAAGAAATAATGATCGTTTAATTAAGATTGACAATTAAAAACTTCTTTTAATAAAAATATCCCGCAATTGCGGGATATTTTTAATCTTAAATATAAATTACTTTTTATACAATATACATTTTAGCTCTCAATTCCTGAACTTTTTCATCATCTAGGTAATCATCAAAAGTCATGTAACGATCAATCGCTCCATTAGGCGTTAATTCAATTACTCTATTAGCAACCGTTTGCGAGAATTCATGATCATGAGTGGTGAAAATCACAGAACCTTTGTAGTTTTTTAATGAATTATTAAAAGCTGTAATGGACTCTAAATCCAAGTGATTGGTAGGTTCATCCAGCATTAAAACATTCGCTCGTTCCATCATCATTCGAGACAACATGCAACGCACTTTTTCTCCTCCGGATAATACTCTGCAGGTTTTTAAGGCTTCTTCTCCTGAAAAAATCATTTTTCCAAGAAAACTACGAATATTTACTTCATCACGCTCCTCTTCAGTTTTCACCCATTGACGCAACCAATCTACAAGAGAATAATCGTTTTCGAAAAACGAATGATTATCTCCTGGTAAATACGCTTGGTTTGTTGTAACTCCCCAATCATAAGTTCCGGAATCCGCTTTTTGATTTCCATTTAGAATTTCGTAGAAAGCGGTAGTGGCACGTGAATCTTTGGAGAAAAGAACGATTTTATCGCCTTTGGCCATATTCAAATCTACGCCTTTAAATAAAATATCTCCATCAACAGAAGCGCTTAAATTTTGCACATTCAAAATTTGATCTCCTGCCTCACGCTCTTGGTCAAAAATAATTGCCGGATAACGACGACTTGATGGTTTTATTTCGGAAATATTCAGCTTGCTAATCATTTTTTTACGAGAAGTAGCTTGTTTTGATTTGGCTACATTCGCACTAAAACGACGAATAAATTCTTCTAATTCCTGTTTCTTTTCTTCTGCTTTTTTGTTTTGTTGCGCGCGTTGTTTTGCTGCTAATTGACTTGATTCATACCAGAATGTATAGTTTCCGGAATAATGATTTATTTTACTGAAATCTATATCCGAAATATGTGTACAAACGGAATCCAAAAAGTGTCTGTCGTGAGAAACTACAATTACGGTATTTTCATAATTGGCCAAGAAATTCTCTAACCAGGCAATGGTTTCAAAATCCAGATCATTGGTAGGCTCATCCATAATAAGTAAATCCGGATTTCCAAAAAGCGCCTGTGCCAAAAGGACACGAACTTTTATTTTCCCTTCCAAATCGCCCATTAAAGTATAATGATGTTCCTCTGTAATACCAAGATTGGACAGCATTGATGCCGCATCAGAATCTGCATTCCAACCGTTCATTTCTTCAAATTGCACTTGCAATTCCCCTATTCTATCCGCATTTGAATCATTGTAATCTAAATACAAAGCATCCATTTCTTTTTTGATCGCATAAAGGGTTTTATTCCCCATCATAACGGTCTCCAATACGGTGCTTTCGTCAAACATATTGTGGTTTTGGTTCAAAACCGACATACGTTTTCCTGGTTCTAAGTGAATATGTCCCGAAGTTGGGTCCATTTCACCAGCAATTATTTTAAGAAAAGTAGATTTTCCAGCGCCATTGGCTCCGATAACTCCGTAGATATTACCGTGAGTGAAGGTAGTATTTACCTCGTCAAACAAAATTCGTTTGCCAAACTGAACTGATAAATTATTTACTGTTAACATGAATATTTATTTTATAAAATTTCTGCAAAATTACGAAAAAAATACCGATTTTATGAGATCCAAAAAAATCCATTTTCAACGATTTTAATTTTCGGATTAGAACAATAATTTACAGAAAAATCCTGACACAAATTATCAGGATTTCAAAATTCTTACTTCATAAAGCCAATGTTACTTTTCTTGTTTACAACAATTTTTTTAAACTGCCGTAAACTGCTAATTCTACATCGGCGGGACTTCTGGTATTGCATTTCTCTAATAAATCTTCCAATACAGTTTGACTTACTTTTTGTTTTTTATCTATTAAAAGCAATAGCTGCTGGGATACATCACTCAAACTTTTAGACAAGGGCAAAAGAGGTTGCACCAGCGGCGCATTGGCACTTAAAGCAATTAAATCGGAATTTAGGACGATCCACTTCTTAAAAAAGTCAGTCACTATCCCTTTATTCTCCTTGCTTTTATTTGCTAAATATACATTGACTGCAACATTATAATCTAGTGCTTCCGAAGCATCCGCATTACAAGCATCCGCAAATAAGGTCAACGGAGAATACATGCGGTATTTCTTTCCGCCACCATTACGTTTGTAATTTTTCAGTGGTTCACAAAGGTTTGAAAAATCATTCAATGCACGCGTATCTTGATTGTTGCTGATGTTTCTTAAAATCACTTCTTTGTTTCTGATGTGCGTAATTCCCAGTTCTTCTAATCGAAAAGAGATTGTTTTCAACCTTTTGCGTAAGCTGTTCATATCCGTCACCTCCGCATTAGACCATAATCGCTCTGCAATAGCTGCGGTTCGTGGCCAAATTCTTGAATCTATAGTTAATGGCGTAACCAGTTCGCTCCACATTGCCGCTTCTCCACCTAAAACCCTTGCTTTTTCTTCCGGGCTAAGAATTATCTTGTTTGGAATGGGATCATTCAAATAATGACTTTCAATACCAAGCATCAAATCAATATAATATCCATTTGACAACACAGTATTGTAACCGTTTTTTGCAGCTTTAATCAACGCACCACCAGCTTCTTGACCTTCGTTAGTTCCTCTCCAAGCATGAATTATGGCATCTTTAGACATGTTTTCAGTCATTATTTCTTCCCAACCCATTAATTTTTTGTTGTATTTTTTCAAGATTGGAATCAACTTCATATTAAAATAAGTTTGCAAATCATGATTACTGGCCAGATTATTATCCTTTTTAAATTGCTGAATAGCAGGATTTGCATTCCACTCTTTTCCATTATTTTCATCGCCGCCAATGTGAAAATATGCTCCCGGAAATAAAGGACACACTTCGTCAAAAATCGAACTTAATAGTTCATAGGTTTTTGGATTTGTGGGATCTAAAGTCGCATTAAAAATTCCTGAATTTCTTTGCACTTCATACGTGATTTCCCCCTCACCTACTTTACTTCCTATTTCTGGATAAGCGGTCAGCAATGCCGATGCGTGTCCCGGAACATCTATTTCAGGAATAACCAGAATCCCTCTTTCAGCAGCATATTTTACAATATTTTTAATCTCTTCCTGAGTATAAAAACTTCCATCTGAGGCTAATTCTGTCAATTTTGGATGATTTTTTAATTCAATTCTCCAACCTTGATCATCGGCTAAATGCCAATGGAAAACATTCATTTTCATCGAAGCCATAGCGTCCAGATTTCTTTTGATAACATCTGCCGGTTGAAAATGTCTTGCCGCATCAATCATCAGGCCTCTCCAGGTAAAACGTGGCGAATCCGAGATTTCAACAACCGGAAAGTAATATGACGTACTATTATTCTGAAGCAATTGTAATAACGTCTCCAAACCATGCAAAGCCCCTAAATCGCTTGTAGCATTAATGGTTATTTGATTAGAAGCAATTTTCAATTCGTAACTTTCATCTTCATTAATTTCTATTTTTCCGTTGCGAACACAATTTATCTGCAATTCAGCTTCCGGACTTTCGTTGCCTTCTGTCAAAAAACTTTGTTCGAGAAACAATCCCGTTCTGCCATCCAATCGTCGCAGGAAATTGGTTGCGCCAATAAAAATTCTAGGATTAGGATTCCCAGTAATATTCAATTTAAATTTTTTACTTAAAGCAAAAGTGCCAGCGGTCAACTTTATATTTTGTGGCCAAGGCATCAGATTTAATTGCTCGGTGGTAATTTGTGCATTCGAAACAAAACTTACTAATAATAGGATCAAAAAGTATTTCATAGTTTATAGGTATTCAATATGTTTTTAATAGTCAAAACGTTTAAAAGCTTCGATGGCTTCATATTCTGCCAGTCCTAAATCATCATATAATTTTGCTGTATGTTTATTGCGGTCTTCAGCACGCACCCAAAATTCTCTGGAATCATTACCTTGAAACATCACGCGGTCTTTTTGCGATTGATGGTATAAAATTGCGTGTCTTTTTAGCATTACTTCTTCTGGACTTAATGGTACTGCCATGTCTATTTCATGAATTTCCCATTCATGCCAAGCGCCACGATATAACCAGAGCCAGCAATCATTCATAAACGATTGTGGTTTCAACGCTGCCATAGCAGTAAAAATAGCATTAAGACAAACTTCATGCGTTCCGTGCGGATCCGCAAGATCACCAGCGGCAAAAACCTGATGTGGTTTTATTTTTTCGATAATCGCTTTTACAATAGCAATGTCATCCGCGTGGATTGGGTTTTTCTTTATTAGTCCCGTCTCATAAAAAGGCATATCCAGAAAATGGATATTCGATTCATTTAACCCAATGTACCGAACGGCTGCATACGATTCTCTGCGTCTGATGAGTGCTTTAAGCTTCCGAACTTCAAGAGAATCTATTTGATTTTCTGACTTATTATTCAAAAAATCAATAACGGATTGAAAATCAATTTTAGTTTTAGCATCTCCAATGAAATCAGTACAAACCTCAGCAAATTTTAAGGCTTCGTCATCTGTAACAGCGATGTTTCCTGAAGTTTGATACACTACATGAACATCATGTCCTTGTTTTATTAATTTAGTAAAAGTTCCTCCCATGGAAATCACGTCATCATCTGGATGCGGACTAAAAAGAATCACTCTTTTCTTATCAGGATTAGCCCTTTCCGGTCTATGGGAATCATCAGTATTAGGTTTACCTCCGGGCCATCCGGTTATGGTGTGCTGCAACACATTGAACATGTTTATATTTAAGTCGTAAGCAGAGCCTTCTAAAGCCAGCAAATCTGACATACCGTTATTGTTATAATCCCTATCGGTCAATTTTAATATGGATCGTTCTGTTTTTAAACACAGCCAAACAATCGCTTTACATTTTAATTCCAATGTCCAATTGCAATCTTGGACAAGCCATGGTGTCTTGAACTGGGTTAGCTCCGAAGCCGCCGATTGATCTAAAACAAAAGTGGTATTGTCATGGTTTTGCAAAAAAGTTGCGGGAATTTCCGGGCTGATGTCGCCTTGAACAGTTCTTATTATGACATCGGCTTTATTTTGGCCCCAAGCCATCAAAATAATTCTTTTGGATTTAAGAATCGTAGAAACGCCCATCGTAATGGCTCTTTTAGGAACGTTTTCAATGCCATTAAAATCAGAAGAAGCATCGACTCTGGTAATATAATCCAGTGTAATTATTCGGGTTCCAGAATTAATGTGGGAACCTGGTTCATTGAACCCAACGTGACCCGTGCGACCAATTCCTAACAATTGAAAATCAAGTCCACCAGCATTTTTTATTTTATTTTCATAATCAATACAATATTGTTTTAGTACATCAATAGGCACTGTTCCATCAGGAATATTAATGTTTTCTGGTTCAATATTTACATGATTGAACAAATGCTCGTGCATGAAATAATGATAGCTGTGGTGGTTCTCTTTTGTCATCGGATAATATTCATCCAGATTAAAAGTGACTACATTGCTAAAACTAAGTCCGTCTTCTTTATGCATTCGGACCAATTCTTCATATACTTTTATAGGTGACGAGCCCGTGGCCAAGCCAAGGATACAAACTTTGTTTTCAGCTTGTTTAGATAGAATCAATTGTGCGATTTCCCGAGCAACTAATAGAGACGGCTCTGAAGCATTTTTGAAAATTTTATTATGAATTTTTTCAAATCGTGTTTCTTCAAATTTACCGACACTTTCATAACTGATATCTTTTTTTCTTTCTAAATCACTTTTCATATCGTATTTTTTATACTGAATTATAAAGATAGTTTTTTTTAAAAGAGTAAGAAAAATAAAAAATAACATAAATTAGATTGCTCCGAGTATCCAAAAAAATGGAGATTATGAAAATCTTAAACTATTTCTATACATAAAGTACATTTAATCCCAATTTCAAAGTTACCGTCATTTTAGAATTAGCAAAAAGGTTGAAAAAAAAGCAGGTATTTTAAACAAAAAATGGTGATTCAATAATTTTAACAATATTTAGTCTAAATTATTTTTTTTTAATTTACTTAACAAATATATTTACGGTCTTACAGCTACAAAAGTATTTAGTTTTAATCATTAATCAATGTATACTTATGAATTCAGAACAAACAAAGTCTAACAATTCCGCGCTTTACACGCTCATAACCGTATTTTTCTTTTGGGGTTTTATTGGAGCATCAAACGGAATTTTTATTCCATTTTGCAAAGCTAAATTTGGCTTAGACCAATTTCAAAGTCAACTTATCGATTTTGCTTTTTATGGGGCTTATTATATCGGTGCTTTATTGCTTTTTATTTTTAGCAGTATCGCCAAAAAAGATATTTTAAACGGTTGGGGATTCAAAAAAGGAATTATTTACGGATTATTGATAAGTACGTTTGGAGCTCTGCTTATGATTTTAGCGGTAACACAAGGAAGTTATTTGTTTATTCTTGGTGCATTATTCATTGTAGCACTTGGTTTCTCATTACAACAAACATCGGCACAGCCGTTTGCCGCTTCACTTGGTGAACCACATTCAGCATCAAGCAGACTAAATCTTGCCGGAGGGATTAACTCATTGGGTACCACAATAGGACCGATAGTGGTTTCTATCGCCTTGTTTGGTGTTATTGCAGGAGTTAATATCGAAGAATTTGCTCAAAAACCAGATTCATTAGATTCTATGAGAATCCTTTATGTATTTGTTGGAGGACTCTTTTTATTGGCAGCAGCCTTATTCCATTTTTCTAAAAAGTTACCGGCTGGAAAAAGTGATTCTACTTTTGAAACGGCGAATAAAGCAATGAAAACGCTAATTGCAATCACTGTAATTTTGGTTGCCATTTTTGCTTATATCTTTTCTCGTTATGAAGATGCTGAATTTATTACTCGTTTTATCGAGAACAAAGAAAAAGATTACTTAGGATTAGCCTTAACGGTTTCTACACTTTTAGTGGTTGTTATTGGATTGTTTTTCGCTAATACTACAGCACAAAAAAATCCTGAAGGATGGGGAGCCATGAAATACCCACAATTAGTTTTGGGAATGCTTGCCCTTTTCGCCTATGTAGGTGTCGAAGTAACCATTGGAAGTAACCTTGGTGAATTATTGGTGACTGCGGATTTTGGTTCTATAGCTGGACCTGCTTTAGCGCCATATATGTCTATGTATTGGGGAAGTTTAATGATTGGACGTTGGGCAGGAGCCATTACGGTTTTCAACCCGTCATCACAATTAAAGAAAATTTTACTTATCGTAGTTCCTTACATAGCTTTTGGAGTCGTATTAGCCGCTAACGCTATTTCCGGACAAGATGTAACACCTTTATATGCTTATGCATTTGTAATTTTGTTCCAAATCGCTGGTTTCTTTTTAGGTAAAGACCAACCATCAAGAACTCTTATGATTTTTGGTTTAATGGGAATGACAGCCATGCTTATTGGTTTATTCACTAAAGGTACAATCGCTATTTTTGCTTTCATGAGCGGTGGTTTGTTCTTAAGTATCATGTGGCCATCTATCTTCTCATTAGCAATTGCAGGTCTAGGAAAATATACCTCTCAAGGTTCAGCCTTCTTGGTGATGATGATTTTAGGTGGTGGTATCATTCCACCATTACAAGGAAAACTAGCAGATATTATTGGCATTCATACTTCTTACTTCATTCCTGTTTTATGTTTCGCATTCATCGCATTCTACGGATGGAAAGTAATTGGAATTTTGGAAAAACAAGGAATCGGAAAAGAAGTAGAAGTTGGTGGCGGACACTAATCAAAAATATAATACCAAACCATATTGAAACCAAACCAATAAAAAAAATCCCATTTCAAATTTGAAATGGGATTTTTTTATTCAATTCGCTGAGACTCAAAATGGCTCACCGAGCATTTTTTATTTATTTCCTTTCTCGAAATCAGCCACAAACTGCGCCAATCCAATATCCGTCAATGGGTGTTTCAATAAGCCGTATATAGCAGATAATGGTCCGGTCATTACATCAGCACCAATTTTTGCACAGTTTACAATGTGCATCGTGTGACGTACTGAAGCAGCCAGAATTTGAGTTTCGTAGCCATAATTATCATAAATCAATCTGATTTCTTCAATCAAAGCCAAACCGTCTGTAGATACATCGTCTAAACGACCAATAAAAGGAGAAACGTAAGTAGCTCCCGCTTTTGCAGCCAATAAAGCCTGTCCAGCCGAGAATACTAATGTTACATTCGTTTTAATTCCTTTATCCGAAAAGTATTTAGCGGCCATAACTCCTTCTTTAGTCAAAGGAACTTTTACCACGATTTGCTCATGTAAATCCGCTAATTCTTCTCCTTCTTTAATCATTCCGTCGTAATCCAACGCATTTACTTCGGCACTTACATCGCCTTCAACTAGATTACAAATGTCAACATAATGCTTCAAAATGTTGTTTTTTCCTATAATTCCCTCTTTGGCCATCAATGATGGATTTGTTGTAACGCCATCCAAAACGCCTAATGCCTGTGCCTCCTTAATCTGAGCTAAATTAGCCGTGTCAATAAAAAATTTCATATTATATAATTTAATTGTGTGTTTTTAATTCTTTGGGCGTGACCCAAGGGTCGGGCTTTCCGCTTCAATCTTTCTAGTACTGAAACAAGTTCAGGACTAGAAAGGATTTTCACTGCAAATGAAATTCACTGAACTCCGATGAAGATAAACGATAAGTGAAGCAATCCCTCTCGCTAATAATTTCGGTGCAAAATTACAAATTATAATGGCTCATCAGCATTTTTTCATATACTTTATCTGGTAAAATTCTTTTCAAAACAATTGAAAATTTTTGCAAAAAAACGCCCACTTTATAATGAATTTTAGGTTCCGGAGTTTGGATAATCTGATAGACCGCTTCGGCCATTTTATTTGGATTACTGCCGCTATCCACATGTTCATCCATCGTTTTCAATGTGTTTCCGTACTGAGCTTCGTAAGCGGAACCCCTTAGTACCGGGGCATGAAAACGTCCCGAAGCAATATTTGTCGCAAAATCTCCCGGAGCTACATTCGTAATATGAACGCCAAAGGATTTCACTTCCATTCGCAACGCTTCAGTGATGAGTTCAAGGGCACCCTTTGAAGCAGAATAAACACTTCGATACGGCAAACCCATATATCCCGCAATAGAAGTCACATTGATGATTAATCCTGATTGCTGTGTACGCATTTGTGGTAATACTGCTTTCATTACCTCAATTGGGCCAAAAAGATTAGTCTCAAAATTATTCTTAATTTCATGTGTCGGAATTTCTTCCAATGGTCCCGTAATCCCAACACCAGCGTTGTTAATGACAACATCAAGCCTTCCGGAGGTCGCAATCACTTTGGCTACAGCTGCCTGAATCGAATCCGAATCCTGAACATCTAAAGCAATTAGAGGAAAAATAGAATTTAAAATTCGTTCCGGATTTCTACTAGTTCCGTACACAACAAAACCTTTATGGTGTAAAAACTCGCCAATAGATTTCCCTATTCCTGAAGAACCGCCTGTTATTAAAACTACTTTATTCATGATTACTGATGTTTGCTGTACGAAAGGTCCAAAAATAAAAAAATCCTCCCGAAGGAAGACTACTTATTTGTGTGAATTTAGAAAAGAATCTGAAATAAATTCAGATTAAAAAAATGGCAAGCGACCTACATCGCACCGCTCAACCACGTACCCTTGCTATGTTCCCATCCTGGGGGAGTCTGCAGGAGCTGGTCGTGTAGGACTTGCCGGTGCAAATATACAATCTTTTTATATTTTCACAAGAGCTTTAATCATTAAAAAATAACGTTATATTGGGGGTATCAAAAATTCAAACAATGAAAAATTATAACTTCCTATCTATCATTTTATTAGGAATAACTTTAGCAAGTTGCAACGAGGGAAAAAAAGGCGAAAACACTTTATTTACCTTTGATAATTCTAAATTTTCAGCATTATACACCCCACAAGAAGTCCTTTCTTTAGCGATTTTGAATCCCAATTCAAAAAAAATAGATAGCATTATTTACTACGTCAATGATAAAAAAATTGCTTCTAAGAAAGGTCTTGATAAACTATCATTGGAATTAAAAGATCAAAAATTAGGAAACCAAGACCTGAAAGCTCTTGTTTATTATGAAGGACAAACCGCTGAGGCTACTGGAAGAGTAGAATTAGTTTCCGGCATTCAACCAAAACTATTAAAATATACCATTGTAAATACCTATCCGCACGACATTCAAGCCTACACGCAAGGATTAGAGTTTTACCGTGACACGCTGTATGAAGGAACTGGAAACGGTTCTGGAAACAGTTCTGGAATAAAAGGGATTTCGAGTTTAAGAAAAACAAACTATAAAACTGGAGAAATATATAAAAAAGTAGAACTGGCTGACAATTATTTTGGGGAAGGAATTACGATTCTCAACAACAAAGTATACCAACTGACCTGGCAAAACAATGAAGGATATGTGTATAATGCTGATACTTTCAAAAAAGAAAAAACGTTCCCCTATTTCAAATCAATTGAAGGTTGGGGATTAACAAATGACGGAACTTATTTATACCAATCAGACGGAACCGAAAAAATTTGGATCATTGATCCAACCACATTCAAAGAAGTAGATTACTTGAACGTATATTCCTTTGAAACAAAAATAAAAGCAATCAATGAACTCGAATGGATTAATGGTAAAATTTATGGAAATGTGTACCAGAAAGATGCCATTGCAGTCATTAATCCTAAAAATGGAGCCGTTGAAGCAATTATCAATCTTGCTGATTTGAAGAAAAAAATTACCCAATTACCTGATACAGATGTCCTAAACGGAATTGCCTACAACCCAAAAACCAAAACCATTTTTGTGACCGGAAAAAACTGGGATAAAATGTTTGAAATCAAAGTTTCTGAATAATTTTATATAAAATGACAACGCTACTTATCAATATCAAAGAATTACTCCAGATTAGGGAAACTGCTATTGCTAAAGTTTCCGGTGCTGAAATGGCAATTCTTCCCACCATCAAAAATGCCTTTTTAGTCATTAGCGACAACCTGATTGCTGATTTTGGATCAATGGTTAATTTGCCGGAATTACATGCTGACAAAATAATTGATGCCACTGGCAAAATAGTTTTACCTTCATGGTGTGACAGTCACACGCACATTGTGTATGCGGGAAATAGAGAACAGGAATTTGTAGATCGGATTAATGGCTTGACGTATGAAGAAATCTCCAATTGTGGTGGTGGAATTTTAAATTCAGCTACAAAACTCAACGAAACTCCCGAAGATGAAATTTATAACCAATCCAAGGTGCGTCTGGAGGAAGTCATGCAACTGGGAACCGGAGCTGTAGAAATCAAATCAGGATATGGCTTGACGCTGGATGGAGAATTGAAAATGCTTCGAGTGGTTCAGCGGCTATCAAAAAATTATCCCATTACTATAAAAGCAACTTTTCTGGGTGCTCACGCTTTTCCATTGGAATATGCAACAAACCATCAAGGTTATATCGATTTAATTATCAACGATATGCTTCCTGAAATTGCCAAAAACAAACTGGCAGATTTCATCGATGTGTTTTGTGAAGCGGGTTATTTTACTGTTGAAGAAACCCGAAAAATTATGGAAGCCGGAATTAAATTTGGCTTAAAGCCAAAAATTCACGTCAATCAGTTCAACTCAATTGGCGGAATTCAAGCAGGAATTGAATACAACGCGTTATCAGTAGATCATTTAGAGGTTATGAAACCGGAAGATATCAAAGCGTTGAAAAATACCGACACAATGCCTGTTGCATTGCCTTCTTGCTCATATTTTTTAAGCATTCCCTACACTCCCGCACGAGCAATGATCGCGGCAGGACTTCCTATTGCCCTTGCAACGGATTACAATCCGGGCTCTACTCCTTCAGGAAATATGAATTTTGTTGTAGCAACGGCATGCATCAAAATGAAAATGACTCCCGAAGAAGTTATCAATGCTGCCACAATAAATGGAGCTTACGCCATGGGAATTTCTGAAACTCATGGAAGCATTACTATTGGCAAAAAAGCAAATCTAATTATTACAAAACCCATTACATCCTATTACCAGCTTCCATACGCTTTTGGCAGTACTCTAATTGAAACGGTACTGATTGAAGGTGAAATTATTTCATAAAAAAAGAGGAACAGCACGTTCCTCTTTCCTAATTATTTCAATTTTTGATTATCTCAACACAAAACTTGTTTTTGAAACTAAAACATCTTTATTAAAAATATTGATAAAATACGTTCCTTTAGCAAAATCTTTCCCTTTTAAATCCTCAGAAACTAGAATTGTTTTGTTTTCATATTTCACATTAGTTGCAAAACTGTATGTTAACGTATTCTCACCAAAATTTTCCGTTTTCTTGTCTCCTAAAACATTGTTTTTGCTGTCAATTACTTGTACGTAATACATTTTGTCACCGGACATAGCAATTTGATTTTCAGCAATCGTAAAATTAACTCTTAAAACATCGGCTCTACTTGCTTTGTCTGTTTCAATTTGTTTTCCAGAACTTCTTAATTTAAAAGCTGTTCCTCTAGTATTTAAAACCGTTAATTTAGATCCTTTTTCAACCGCTTTAGATAATTCTTCGTTTTGTCCAACTAATACTTCGTTGTATTTTTTAGATTCTCCCAAGACCACTACAGTACTGTCTCGTTGTGTAGTTAAGGTTGTGTTTTCTTTTTTCAACCCTTCATTTTCAGCCATTAAAACTTTCATATTTCCCTGCAAGGCATTGAATTGAGTTCTGTATTTAGATAATGAAGCTACATCCCCTTTGGACTTACTCAAATCATTCATCAAGTTTACTACTTTATCTCTTTCTTGAATTAACTCATCAGACATGGATGTGTTTTCAGCAATTGCGGCATCATACGTTGATTTTAATTCCTGCAAATCTTTCATAACCGATTCTTTTTCGGTCAATATCGTTTTCAATTCTGTTTTAACGGTATCTGCGTCGGAAGTCATTTTAAAAATGTAAACCAAACTCCCCACTAATAAAATAGCCAACACTGCTATAACCGCCTTAAGACTTGAACTGCTTTTTTGATTTTCCATCTTTTAATTAATTTAATTTCTACAAATTTAACAATATATAACTAATGAATAACGCAAGTTGATACATTTATATTATTTTTGGGAAAAAATATTTTTTTTAATGGAAAAAATTATACGCTTTACAATTCATGATCTTGCAAAAATTACGAACCACAGAAGTGGCGAGATAAAGTTTGGAGAAAAAATGATAACCATCCCAAAAGATGTTGATTCAATTGATTTTCTAACAACCTGTGAGGCTAAATATGTATTATTTGGTATTCCCGAAGACATTGGAATAAGAGCTAATTTTGGCCGACCCGGGGCGGCTTCAGCTTGGGACAGTGCCATAAAAAGTATCGCTAATATTCAGCACAATCGTTTTTGTAAAGGAAGTCAGTTAATTGTTTTAGGGCAATTAGACGTAAGTGAGAAAATGCAGGAAGTAGAACACCTTGATTTTAATGATATTGATGATCGTTTTAAGTTAAGCCAATTAGTTGAAAAAATAGACAAAGATGTCTCTCATATCATTTTTAACATTATAAAATCAGGTAAAACTCCAATAATCATTGGTGGCGGACACAATAATTCATACGGAAATATAAAAGGAACTGCACTCGCCAAAGGCAAACCTATTAATGCAATCAATTTTGATGCGCATTCTGATTTTAGGATTATAGAAGGACGTCACAGTGGCAATGGTTTTTCGTATGCTTATGAAGAAGGTTTTTTGAAAAAATATTTTATTTTTGGACTACATGAAAACTACACTTCAAAAAGTGTGTTGGATATCATTAAGAAAATAGAGGATCGAGTTCGTTTTAACACCTATGATAGTGTAAGTATTAGAAGAGAAAAAAACTTTGATCAGGAAATGGCGCTCGCTTCGGAATTTATAAATGATGATTTTTTTGGAATAGAGATCGACTTGGATGCGATTCCAAATATTGCCTGCAGTGCCATGACTATGAGTGGATACTCTGTGGAGCAACTTAGGCAATTTATATACTATTTTGCCAAAAATAAAAATGCTGCCTATTTACACATTTGTGAAGGCGCACCGGATTTAGGCGAAGAAAAAAACAATCATTTAATAGGTAAACTGATAGGCTATCTGGTGACTGATTTTATTAAATCGAACCAGCAGATTGTCTAACTGGTTAAATGATAAATTGCTTAAACGAATACCTATTAACCTAATCGATAAATAACACTACCTTTGCAGCATTATCTATGTACTTAATACATGATATTTAATATTTAAAATATGTTATTCGAAGATTTACCACTTTCAAAAAGTATACAAAAAGCCGTATTTGAACAAGGCTATTTAGAAGCAACTCCAATACAAGAACAAGCCATTCCAATCGTATTATCAGGTAGGGATATGATTGGTTGTGCCCAAACCGGTACCGGAAAAACGGCCGCATTTGCCATTCCTATTATTCATCAATTGCATAGAATAGTAGGGTCCTCTAAAAAAGCAAGTCCAATCCGTGCTTTAGTCATCACCCCAACCCGAGAATTGGCCGTTCAAATTGGACAAAATTTTGACCAATATGGAAAATATACAAACTTAGTGCAACTTACTATTTTTGGTGGCGTTTCTCAAGTGCCACAGGTAGAAATGCTGAAAAAAGGAATTGATATCCTGATTGCTACTCCAGGACGTTTGCTAGACTTAGTCAAACAAGGTTTCATCGATTTAGACCATTTGCATACTTTAGTCCTTGACGAAGCGGACCAGATGCTGGATATGGGATTTGTAAATGATGTCAAAAAAATTGTAAAACTGACCCCTAATAACAGACAAACCTTATTTTTCTCGGCTACAATGCCAATGGCCATAAGAGAATTAGCCGAAATGTTTCTGAAAGATCCTGCAACAGTTACCGTATCTCCTGTTTCTTCTACAGCTGAAAACGTAGAACAACGCGTATATTTTGTTGAAAAAGCAGAAAAAAGAAATTTGCTGTATCATTTAATTAAAAACGAAAAACTGTCTAATGTTTTGGTTTTTTCAAGAACAAAACACGGAGCTGACAACGTTGTAAAAGCATTGCGCAAACACGATATTGCTGCCGAAGCGATTCATGGTGACAAGTCTCAAAATGCCAGACAACGCGTTTTAGAAGGATTCAAGAATAAAGAAGTGAATGTTTTAGTGGCTACTGATATTGCAGCCAGAGGAATTGATATTGATCAATTACCATTTGTCATTAATTTTGATTTACCCAATATTCCCGAAACGTATGTACACCGAATTGGCAGAACCGGTCGTGCCGGAAATGAAGGTGTTGCAATTTCTTTTTGTAGCAAAGATGAGCACCAATATTGGAAAGACATTCAGAAATTAATAAAAGTAGATGTAAAAACCGTAAGTGATCACCCATACGGTTGGCATTCAGGAAGTCCTGAAACCGCTCCCGCGGGAACTCAAAAGAACTCAAACCGCAGTGGTGGAGCTCATAAATCAAGAAAATCAGAGGTTTCCAAACAAAATAAAAAACGCTGGTATTAAATTTGTTATACTGACTTACATCTGTAATAAATCACTTTTTAACTGTCGTTAAAAAGTGATTTATTGTTAACATGTTTTTTTAAGCGTTTTAATAAAAATATTATTTAAACTAAACGACCTTTATCTTATTGAATTTTAATACTATCTATTTTTGTCATATACTAAAGAAATTACTAGGGAAAATTTATCCTTTTGAGTAATGGCTTTGTACAAGGCAATTTTCGAAATTTTCAAGGATTTTTCGAAATTAGCATTCTTTAGGTATTGTGAAGTTTGATCCGTTAATTTTACGATCTCATTATTTGATGCCGTTTACGTTTATGCAAGTACATCTTCACTGAAAAAGTTAACTACAAATACTATTAACAACACAATATACACCTGATTCATAAGTGACTAAATTTAATCAAATATAAATTTATACGCCAATAAATAATAATTTATTTTAATCAATTAAGTGTCAAAAGTGAACTATTTTGAACTCTGATGAATTTCAAATATATTAAATCCACTTCATGCTGTACAAGGAACTATTAGTTATAAAGTAATTTTTTTTGGTTTGTTTAATTTTCCGACAGATTTAGCAACAATAGTTGCTACCGTTGCATCACTTGTCACATTGACTACCGTTCTGCACATATCCAAAGGTCTGTCAATAGCAAAAATAAGCGCTAGACCAGCTTCTGGAATCCCAGCTTGACCAAGAACAATAACAAGCATCACCATTCCGGCACTAGGAACCGCTGCTGATCCTATAGAAGCTAGTGTTGCCGTCACAACTATCATCAATTGTGTACTGAGGTCTAAAGCTTCCGGAAGCATTGCTTGAGCTATAAATATCGCAGCTACTGCTTGATACAAGCTAGTTCCATCCATGTTTACTGTTGCTCCCAGAGGCAAAACAAAACTGGAAACCTCTTCATCAACTCCTAAACGCTCGGTAACACATTCCATGGTAACGGGCAGTGCAGCTGCACTTGAACTTGTTGAAAAAGCCAATAATTGGGCAGGCGCAATGGCGTTAAAAAACTGTATTGGATTTACTTTTGCAAAAATCATTAATAAGCTTGGATAAAATACAAACACCATCAAAAACAAGCCAAGCAAAACTGTTAATCCATAGATTCCCAGCGCTCCTAATGTTGAAAAATCTGGAATTTCGACCATCAGTGCGGCCATCAGTGCGAAAACACCAACTGGTGAAAAAAGCATGATAATGTCAATAATTTTCAGAATTACATCATTCAATCCCTTAAAGAAATCAACGACAGGTTTTGATTTTTTTTCTTCAATTAAAATGAGACCGATCCCAATTAAAATAACAAAAAAAATGACTTGCAACATACTTCCATTATCACTTAAAGCTTTAAAAAAATTATCTGGTACAATATCTATCAAAGGTTGCAGTGGCCCACTATTTTTAGCTTTTACCGCCAATTCAATTTTTTGAGAAGCATCAACCGAAAAATTTTCAAGTAAGCTTATTCTGGATTCTTCTTTAATGTAAGTTCCGGGCTTAATTAAATTGGCTAACAACAAACCAATAATGACTGCTATTACTGTGGAACATAAGTAAAAAAAGACTGTCCTTCCCCCTAATTTAGAAAGTTTAGAAATATCTTTTAAATCTGCTAATCCAACAATCAATGAAACCACAATTAAGGGAACAGCAATCATTTTGAGTAAGTTTATAAAAATAGTTCCAAAAGGTTTTATCCAGTCAATTACGATTCCTTTTTGTTCTAAGTTTTTCATTACTAATCCAAAAAAAAGTCCTAGAATCATTCCTAAAAGAATTTTCCAATGTAAAGCAAGTTTTTTCATAATTTTAAATTCATTTGAATCAGACAAACTGATATTTTACAAAAAAAACTCCTCATTATTTGAGGAGTTTTTTATTATTTAGTCTAATGAAACCGGTTCGGAATCCTCGTCTTTTTCCCAGCTTCCAACTACCGATGTTGCTAAAGCATTTCCTAACACATTGGTTGCGCTACGAAACATATCACAAAAATGGTCAATAGGTAAAATTAAAGCAATTCCTTCGATTGGAATGTCAAACATACCACAAGTTGCAGCAACAACCACTAAACTCGCTCTTGGTACTCCTGCAATTCCTTTACTGGTAAGCATCAAAACTAAAAGCATGGTCATTTGCGTACCCAAATCCAAATCAATTCCGTAGGCTTGCGCAATAAAAATACTGGCAAAAGTCATGTACATCATACTTCCATCCAAGTTAAAAGAATACCCGAGCGGCAACATGAAAGAAACAATTCTGTCCTTGACTCCAAAACGTTCTAATTCTTCGGTCAATTTTGGAAAAACAGCTTCACTGCTGGTTGTTCCAAAAGCAATTATTAATGGACTTACAATTCTTTTTAGCAAAACGGTCATTCTGCTTTTTAGAAATACATACCCCACAACAATCAACACGACCCAAAGTGAGGAAATTCCAATTAAGAAAGAACCAAAGAACTTGAAATAGGTAATTGCCAATTCCTGAAAATCTCTAACCGCAAATACACCTGCTATAGCACCAAATACTCCTATTGGGGCAAACTTCATAACGTAGTTTACCATTTTCAGAACAATATGAGATATTTTATCCAAAGCATTTGTCACTGGCTTCACATAATCACCTAATGCAGCCGCTGCCAGACCAAAGAAAATCGAAAATATTACAATTTGTAAAATTTCATTAGTAGCCATTGCTTCAAAAATACTTTTAGGTACTATATGTTCAATAAAGTTTTCAAAAGATATGTTTTGTGTTTTCGCTGTGACTTCTGAAACTGATCCCATATCAACATTTGATAAATTAAGGCCAACTCCCGGTTCTAGTATGTTTACAAAAAACATCCCCAATAACAAAGAGATAAATGAAGCTGTAAAAAACCATCCCATCGCTTTTCCTCCAATTCTCCCCACCGCTTTGATATCCCCAAGTTTCGCAATTCCTACCACCAACGTCGTAAATACCAATGGCGAAATAATCATTTGAACCAGTCGAATAAAAATAGTAGCCAGAATTTTGATTTTGTTACTAAAATTTTGAGCTGCTTCCGGTGAAATAGAATTATGAATGATAATGCCTAAAATAGCACCCAAAACCATAGCTATTAATATTTGCCCTGTTAATCCTGAAAAAAAGGACGGCTTTTTAGTTGTATTCATATTCATTAAATTGGTTATTAGATTGTAGGATCTACCCTGATTATAAAAAATAATTTTTTGCTCGCAGTCAGGTAAAAAATGGTATTGTAAAAAACATAAAAAGTATCAACAATTACTACTGATATGTTTTATTTATCAAATAAAAATCAGCTAATACAATGGCTGCCATTGCCTCAACAATAGGCACAGCACGCGGTACTACACAAGGATCATGACGCCCTTTTCCAGTCATTTCTGTAATATTGCCTTTATTGTCCAGTGATTCTTGTTTTTGCATAATGGTGGCCACAGGTTTGAAAGCCACGCGAAAATAAATATCCATTCCGTTACTGATTCCTCCTTGAATTCCACCTGAAAGATTGGTTTTTGTCGTTCCGTCAGCATTGTATAAATCATTATGCGCACTTCCTTTCATCTTAGCGCCTTCAAAACCACTTCCAAATTCAAATCCTTTTACGGCATTAATAGAAAGCATGGCTTTGCCAAGTTCTGCGTGAAGCTTATCAAAAACGGGTTCTCCTAAACCAATAGGTACATTTTGAATCACACAGGTTACGGTTCCGCCCACAGTATCCCCTTGTTTTCGGATATCACGAATATATTCTTCCATGATTACCGCTGCCTGTTCATCTGGGCAACGAACCGGATTATTTTCGGTTTTCGAAAAATCTAAATCTTGGTAGGGTTTGTCTAAAAAAATGGGTCCTACAGAAGAAACATACGCATTAATTTTTATGTCTGGCAACATTTGTTTTGCTACAGCTCCCGCCACAACTCTACTGGCAGTTTCCCGCGCAGAACTGCGCCCACCGCCACGATAATCCCTAACCCCATATTTTTTTTCATACACATAATCCGCATGACTAGGTCTGTAATTGTCTTTTATATGAGAATAATCATCTGATTTTTGATTGGTATTAGGAATAATAAAACCTATGGGTGTACCGGTGGTTTTACCTTCAAAGATTCCGGAAAGAAATTGAACGTCATCCGGCTCTTTGCGTTGAGTAACTATTGCTGATTGGCCAGGCTTTCTGCGGGACATTTCAAATTGAATTGCTTCTAAATCTATTGTTATTCCGGGAGGACAACCGTCTATTATCCCTCCTAAAGCGTCACCGTGAGATTCTCCAAAAGTTGTTATTCTAAATAGTGTTCCGTAGCTATTTCCTGCCATACTGATTAGTTTTGAACAAAAGTAGTATTTTAGTTTAAAGTTCAAAATTTTAACCACTAAACTTTTGAATAGCAATATCTATTTATTGACTTTAAATTAATATTGAAAACTATTTATTAACCTTTAATCGCATTTCAATTCAGTAGAATTCCATTAATTTGATAAAATTCAAATTCAAACACCTTGAAAAAAAGAAAAGTCGAGTTAGTGGTGATTTCTGATGTACATCTGGGGACTTATGGAAGTCATGCTAAAGAACTTTATAATTATTTATCTGCAATTAAACCTAAAATTTTAGTCTTAAATGGAGATATTATTGATGTATGGCAATTTAGAAAATCCTATTTTCCCAAAGCGCATTTAAAGGTTATCCAAAAAATCATCAGTTTTGCTTCAAAGGGAACAAAAGTCTATTATATTACTGGAAATCATGATGAAATGCTCCGAAAGTTTAGCGATATGAGTATGGGTAATTTTGCATTGGTGGACAAGTTAGTCTTGGATCTTGATGACAAAAAAGCCTGGATATTTCACGGTGATGTCTTTGATGCTTCCGTACAACACTCAAAATGGATTGCAAAATTAGGCGGTTTAGGATATGATTATCTGATACTTTTGAATCGATTTGTAAATTGGTGCTTATCAAAAATAGGGAAAGAGCCCTACTCTTTTTCTAAACAAATAAAGGCTGGTGTAAAAAAGGCAGTAAAGCACATTTCGGATTTTGAAAAAACAGCCACGGAACTCGCCATCGAAAACAACTACGATTATGTAATTTGTGGTCATATTCACGAGCCAAAAATAATCAAAAAAGAGAATAAAAACGGAGCTACTTTGTATTTGAATTCCGGGGATTGGGTGGAGAATTTAACCGCATTGGAATACAATAAAAAACGTTGGAAATTATTTCACTACTCAGAAACTAATTATGCTGAAGATGAAAATCTTTTTGAGATGGAGGATTTAATCAGTACTCAGTATGTTACACCTGCTATTTTCTTTAAAAAAACTATTTTAGATTAATGGTGGTTTTATATCAAAAGTGTGAATTATGAAACATTTACAATTAATTTTGTAAATTTAATCTCAAAGTTAGTAATATCTTTGTATTTATAAAAAATTACTTATGAAAAAAATTATTTTATCGGTTATAATGCTAATTGGATTAGCATTCACCTCACAAGCACAAGAGATTTCAAAAAATGCACTCGGCCTTCGTTTTGGTAACAGTGGTGGTTTTGGTACTGAAATAACCTACCAAAGAGGTTTAGGCGATAACAATCGTTTAGAATTAGACTTAGGTTGGAGAAACAGAAATAATTATAACAACGATAATTATGATGACAATGCGCTTAAATTAACTGGTTTGTACCAATGGGTATGGAATATTGATGGCGGATTCAACTGGTATGCAGGTGTTGGTGGTGGTGTAGGAACTTACAACAGAGATTATAGAGACAACAGAGATTACAACAATGGCGCTTTCGCATTTGTTGCCGGAGATATAGGTATCGAATATAATTTTGATATTCCTTTGTTAATCTCTTTAGATTTCAGACCAGAGTTTGGTGGTAGCGACTATTACAGAGACAATTACGGTTCTGATGTAGCTTTAGCTCTTAAATACCAATTCTAATATTTCAAAAAAAATAAAAAAATGCCACTAGAAATAGTGGCATTTTTTATTTTATAAGAATCTCTTTCTTGGAATTTATTTTCACAACACAAAAAGGAGTCGTAAAGGCTTGTGTCACCATACTACCCGGCTCAGGATTTGTTTCTTGAACTGTTATAATTATATTTTTATCCGTTTCAATTACCTTATCAATTCCTATGGCATATCCGCCAGTGGTTTTCTCTCCCATATTCAAAACAACAAAATTAGCATTCAGAATATCATTAGCATTAATCTTATTTTTTAAGTTTTCATCATTCTGCAGCATTTTAATTTCGCTTGGTTCAGAAAGAATCTCAAAAAAACGGATACTAGCTCCACCATTAGTTTGCTGAGTCAAAACTTCATATAGCGCTGTAGTGGCATCTGTACTTTTTAAAGAAACGCTACCGCAGGAAACGACAGTTATAGCAAGGAACGACAGCATTACTTTTTTCATTTTTATGTTTTTACATTTAATAATTTCAAAAATAATTTCTGTGTGTCTATAAGTATTTATTAATGGCTTTTTGATATAACTCTTCGTAAAGGGGCAAAATATTTTTTATGTCAAATTGTTTGGCAACAGCTAATGCGTTTTCTTTAAATTTAGCAAGCGTCAAATCATCTTTTAGAATTTTCAATGCGTTTTGAGCCATTTCCTCTGTATTTCCTACATCACTTAAATAGCCGGAAATGCCTTCAAAATTAACTTCGGGTAAACCGCCTGAATTACTAGAGATAACAGGAACTTTACACGCCATAGCTTCAAGGGCTGCCAAACCAAAACTTTCTGTTTCAGATGGGAGTAAAAACAAGTCAGTTAAGCACAAAATCTTATCAATTTCGTTGCTGTTACCAAAAAAGATTACCTTGTCTAGTATACCTAATTCCTGACATAAATATTCTGCTTTTTCTTTTTCAGGGCCATCACCAACCATCATCAATTTAGCCGGAATCTCTTTTTGAATATTATAGAAAATTTTAATGACATCCGGAATTCGTTTTACTTTTCTAAAATTACTGATGTGCGTTATAATTCGTTCATTTTCCTTGGCCATGACTGAACGTTGACAAGGATTGTTCAGGTCATTTGTATTTTTATTCAATTCAATAAAATTAGGAATAACCTCAATTTCATTTTTTATATTGAATAATTTAAGCGTGTCGTCTTTTAAACTTTGGGATACTGAGGTAACAAAATCTGATTTATTGATACTAAAAGTGACTGCTGGCTTATAAAACGGATGATTTCCTACCAAGGTGATGTCTGTTCCGTGTAATGTTGTCACCATTGGAATATCAATGCCTTCGTCTTTCAGCATTTGTTTTGCCATATAGCCCGCATAGGCATGAGGAATAGCATAATGTACATGAAGCAATTCTATTTTATATAATTTTACCATATCGACTAATTTGCTCGATAAGGCCAATTCATACGGTTGGTAATGAAACAATGGATATTCAGGCACATTTACTTCGTGGTAATGCACATTTGGACTTAAAAGTGCCAAACGTACGGGCTGACTGTAAGTTATGAAATGTATTTCATGCCCGCGACGAGCCAATTCCAGTCCTAATTCTGTAGCGACAACACCACTACCTCCAAAGGTAGGATAACAAACTATTGCAATTTTCATGTATGTAATTTAATGAAACGAAATTAAGAAAAATAGGAATGTGTTTTATGGAATTTTAAGTTAAATGCAATACAAATTTAAAATTTTATTCGCTGAATTCGAACGGCATTTAAAATCGCCAATAAGGCCACCCCCACATCTGCAAAAACCGCCTCCCACATAGAGGCAAGTCCAGCAGCTCCCAGAATGAGAACTATTAGTTTTACGGAAAAAGCCAATCCAATATTTTGCCAAACGATTTGTTTTGTTTTTTTTCCAATGATGATAGCGGTAAAAATCTTAGTGGGCTGGTCATTTTGAATGACAATATCAGCCGTTTCAATAGTAGCATCGCTTCCTAAACCACCCATAGCAATTCCCGCATCTGCCAGAGCGATGACTGGAGCATCATTTACTCCGTCTCCAACAAATGCAACTTTTAATTTTTGGTTTAAAAGTGCGCTTACTTTATTGACTTTCTCTTCCGGCAGCAAATTTCCGTAAGCTTCATCAATATTTAATTCTTTGGCTACAGCCAAAACTACCGCTTGATTGTCACCAGAAAGCAATATTGTTTTGATGTTTATTTTATGTAAACTTTCAATAGCCGCTTTTGCATCTTCTTTTATTTCATCGGCAACAAGAAAATAACCTGTATATTTTTGATTGATGGCAACTACAACAATAGTGTACGGAATAGCATCAAGATCCGTGTCATAATCAATATGGAATTTTTTCATCAGTTTAGGACTTCCCACCAAGATTTCATTTCCATCTACAACACCTTGCAAGCCAAGGCCTGGAATCTCAGTGAAATTAGAAACAACAATTTCATTTTTAGGATTTTTGGCAAATTCTACTATTGCGGAACCAACCGGATGCGTCGATTTAGCTTCAATTGCTGCAGTATAGTTAACTAAATCAGACTCCAGAATTCCTATCGACACTACTTTCTGAACTTTAAAAACGCCTTTGGTTAAAGTCCCTGTTTTATCCATCACCACTACCTGAATAGCTGCCATAGTATCCAGAAATGTAGATCCTTTAAACAATATTCCGTTTTTACTTGCGGCGCCAATTCCGCCAAAATACCCTAACGGAATGGAAATCACCAAGGCACACGGACAGGAAACCACCAAGAACAGTAAGGCTCTGTAAAGCCATTCCTTAAATATATACGTTTCTGCAAATAAGATTGGCACTACACATATAGCAATAGCGAGATACACTATTATTGGCGTGTATATTTTAGCAAACTTCCTAATAAATAATTCTGTTGGTGCTTTTTTAGCAGTGGCATCCTGCGCCATCTGGAGGATTTTAGATAATTTGCTGTCCGTAAATGCAGTAGTCACTTCTACTTGAGCAATAGAAGTGCCATTGATCATTCCGGCAAGAATTGTATCTCCTTTTGACTTAGAATCCGGTTTGCTTTCGCCTGTTAATGCAGCAGTATTGAAAGTGGCATAATCCGAAAGCAACATTCCATCTAATGCTAATTTTTCTCCGGGTTTTAATTCTATGACAGCTCCAATAGTCACTTCCGACGCTTTAATTGCAATCACATTTTGTCCCATTACAACGTTTGCAACATCAGGTCTTTGATCCAGTAATAATTTTATATTTAATTTTGCTCTTTTAACGGCGAGCATTTGGAATAATTCACCAATGGAGTAAAATAACATGACAGCCACTCCTTCGGCATATTGACCAATTCCAAACGCACCTAATGTAGCTATTCCCATTAGAAAAAATTCAGAAAAAATAGCTCCTTTACCAATGCTAGCGTAAGCTTCTTTCAAAACTGGAAGCCCTACCGGAATGTAAGCTGCAACATACCAAACGATTCGAAACCAACCATTAAACCAAGATTGAGGAAAGTAATTATCAAACAATAAAGCAATCAGCAATCCTATAAAACTAATTATAGATGGTAAAAACATTCTGAGGGTGCTTTCATTTCTGTTAGAATGATCGTGATCATGGTCATGTCCAGTATCATTTTCAGTATCATTATCTGACGAACAACATCGGGTTTCTATATTAATTGTTTTATTTTTTTCTAATGAGCAGCAATCCGTTTGGTGACTAGTTTTATGTTTATGGGTCATAATTACAATCTATTTGAGATTTTAAAATTACAAATTATTGTTCAGAAAGGTCTCGGCTTCTATTTATTAAAAACCTAAATACGCTAAACTCATTTAGAATCTTAATCAATAATCGCTTCATAAATTACCCTTTGGATATCTTCCCGAATATTTTCTTTCGATAATCTATTTTCACTTGCAATTGGGAAAGTTCTATTAGATAAAAACACATAAACAATTTGCGTTTCAGGATCAGCCCAAGCCATTGTACCTGTATAACCAGTGTGACCAAAACTCGTCATTGAAGCACAACCGCACGTAGGTCCTACAGCACCTAATTGTGGTTTATCAAAGCCCACTCCTCTCCTATTTCCGGCGGCACAAAAATAGCACGTATTGAAATCATCAAATGTTTTTTCAGAAAAATATTGCCGGTTTCCATAATTTCCTTTTTGTAAATAAAGTTCCATTATTTTAGCCACATCCATAGCATTCGAAAAAACACCTGCGTGACCTGAAACCCCACCTTCTAAAGCAGCGGACAAATCATTGACATACCCTTGTAAAAGTTGACGACGGAAATAGGTATCTGTTTCCGTTGGCGGAATTCTGTTTTTATCAAATTTAGTCAATGGATTGAAACTTGAATTGTTCATCCCGAGTGAACGATAGAAATTTTCTTGAATTAAAACATCTAATGGTTTACCCGTTGTCTTTTCTAAATAATCCTTCAGAATCATAAAAGTAAGATCACTGTATTTGTATTCTTTTTTTAATGACAGTTTACTCTCAACAATCATTTTCATAATTGTGTCACTAAAATCATTTCGTATAAAAAGACTGTCTCCTAGTTTTTTCGAAAACTGCTCTTCAGCAATTTTTCTAAAATAAACATCAGAAGGAGATTGCGATTTATTCATTGTAGCCTTGTAAAATGGTATTCCTGCTGCTAAACCTGCATAATGCGACAATAAATCCTTGAAATTAATATTTGCCTTATTGGAATCTTTAAAAATAGGAGACATTGATCCTAATGTTGTTTCCAAATTTATTTTTTGCTGATCGTATTGCTGCATCACATTAGGCAATGTAGCTATAATTTTCGTTAATGAGGCAACATCATAAATATCGGAGTCTTGCACTTTAATCGTTCTATCATACGTATGATGACCGAATGATTTTTGATAAATAACTTTTCCTTTTCTGGCTACCAATACCTGAATTCCAGGGGTCATTTTAGCGTCAATTGCCTTAGTAGCAATACTGTCAATTTTTGATAAAATCGTTGAATTCATCCCAACATTTTCTGGCGTTGTGAATCCCAGCCGATTCAATTTTTCTGTTGGCAAACCATCATTTACATTAAAACTAGTATTAATAGAAACCGGTAGTTTCCCTTTGGCTTCAATAGCCCCAAAAATTAGTTCTGCCGAAACGACCTGTGCAACTGCACTATTTTGATAAGAAACAACTAAACCTTCAATATCTTCAAAATTTATAATTGGTAATAAAGCGTATGGTTTTGCAAAAACATCCAGAATTACAGTATTATTTTGGGCTAGAAATTTAATTTTTGCCAACTCATCCAATCTTAGATCATGATTACTAAAAGCAACATCTGATTTGTGATAACCAATGATTACGGTTGTAAAAGGGTGTAATTTCACCTGAAGACTATCCAAATTCACATCTGAAATCACAGTTACTTCAGTGTATTTTTTTAAAGTTGAAACAAAAACATCATTGTTGTCATCTCCCATTTTTACATAAGCGATTTTTTGTTTGTCCAAATTTTTAATCGGCAAAACAGCAGCCGTGTTTTTTAGAACGGTAATTGCATTTTCATACAACTCATAGTGTAAAGCTTCATTTTCAACTGAATTCAAATCGGTGTATAAATTTTCAGTGGCAATTGGTTTAAAATTATTCAAATTCGCTTTGTACTTGAATTTCAGAATTTTTTTTACAGAAAAAGCCAAACGTTCCTCAGTAAATAACTTTAGAGAATACGCAAGTTTAAATTTCTCAATAGCTGCAGGTACATTTTCAGGAAACAGCAGCACGTCATTACCGGCTATAAAAGCTTCAAAATTGATTTCACTGGGTAATTTAAATTCGCTTACACTTTTCATATTCAAAGCATCTGTAAAAATAAGTCCTTTGAAACCCAATTCTTTCTGAAGAATATCAGTAACCACATTATAGGAAATTGAGGAAGGAAAATCAGGTCTTGGTTCTATGCTGGGAACGTCTAAATGGGCTACCATAACGGACGAAAGTCCTTCATGAAACATTTTTTTGTAAGGATAAAACGCTAAGTCTTGTAATTGTTCTTTTGAGGAATTTATGGTCGGTAATTTTTTATGAGAATCCGTATCCGTATCGCCATGTCCCGGAAAATGCTTTCCTGTTGAAAATATGCCTTGACTTTGCACCCCTTTCATCAAAGCTATAGCATGTGCTGTAACCTTAAATTTATCTTCGCCAAAAGAACGAAAACCTATGATAGGATTTTTAGGATTGGAGTTGATATCAAGAATTGGAGCAAAATTAAATTGCAATCCCAATCGCTTGCTTTGTTGTCCTATTTGAACACCTACTTTCTCCAATAATTTCATGTCTTGGATGGCTCCAAGAGTCATATTCCAGGGATAACTGTAGGTAGAGTCCAATCGCATGCCCAAACCCCATTCCGCATCACTACCAATAAACAATGGAGTTTTTGACTTGGATTGAAAACGGTTGGTTAATTTTGCCTGACGAACAGGTCCACCTTGAAAGAAAATTAATCCTCCAATTTTATGATCTGTTATGAGTGTATCAATAGCTTTAATATGCGCCGAATCTTTATTGGAATAAGCGGCAACCATAAACAATTGTCCAAATTTTTCCTCTAAAGTCATTGCACTGTAAACACTATCAACCCATTTGTTGCCTTGAGGAGACAACTCAAAAAGTGTGGGCGTATTACTTAAAGCAATACTGTCTAAATTTTCAATTTTGGACGGAATGTTGGTTACAATTACTTTATTCTTATTTGTTTTTGTACCAACACAACCAACAGCAATAAAAAGAAATAAGACATAAAAAAAACTATTTCTGATGCTTATCTTTTTCATCTGACTATTTTGTTTAAAAAAAACGACTGTGCCAGCTATCAATGGCAGGAACTTCCCAGGATTCATTGTATTCTTCTATATTATTAACTAAATTATTGAAAACGATGGTATTTTCAGTAACCGCTTTATCTTTTACCATTTTCTTGAAATCAATCAACGGCTTGTGTGCTATATGTTCACCAAGTTTGAAGGTAACGTTCATTTTATCCAATAAATCTACGGTATATTTTTGTTCTAAATTTTGAATAAATTCTACAGAGGAATCTATAGAGCATCCTGTTGCAGCTTGTACATCCTGATTTACGGCAATAATGATAAACCGGTTGTATTTTAATTGGTACGAGGATTCTAGACTAGTACCATGCGCAGCCCAACCTTCCAGAAAAGATTGCAAGGCGCTTTCTATTTCAGAAAATTCGGCATCCGAAAATTTTCTGTTTGATTGATAAATCCAGATTTTAGATTCTTCGGGTAAATTTTCAAATGGAACGTACATACGATTTTAGATTTGTGATTTTAGATTGTAGATTTATGAAGTTAGGTGTAATAAATTATAGACCATTGCTGATTACTAAAACACTGAATACTAAAGATCCTGCGCATTAGCAATTAGTTCCGCAATATCCATCACTTTTACTTCGCCTTCTTTTTCTTTGTTTTTAATACCGTCCGTCATCATGGTATTACAAAAAGGACAGCCTGCGGCAATAATTTCTGGTTTTGTTTCTAATGCCTCCTCGGTTCTTTCTATATTGACTTCCTTATTTCCAGGTTCAGCATCTTTAAACATTTGGGCTCCACCTGCACCGCAACATAAACCGTTAGCTTTAGAACGCTTCATTTCAACTAATTCAGCATCCAATTTAAGAATCAATTCTCTTGGTGCTTCATATACATTATTGGCTCTTCCTAAATAACAAGGATCGTGAAAAGTAATTCGTTTACCCTTGAATTGTCCACCTTCAATGGTCAGTCTTCCGTCATCTAACAAGGATTTCAAGAACTCCGTGTGGTGAACCACTTCGTATTTTCCGCCTAATTCCGGATATTCATTTTTTAGTGTATTGAAACAATGTGGACAAGCGGTAACAATTTTTTTAGCTTCGTATGCATTCAAAACCTCAATATTCATCATGGCCTGCATTTGAAACAAAAACTCATTACCAGCTCTTTTGGCAGGATCACCTGTACAGCTTTCTTCAGTACCTAAAACGGCAAAAGGAACATTAGCCCGATTTAAAATCCGAACAAAAGCCTTCGTTATTTTCTTCGCTCTATCGTCAAAACTTCCTGCACAACCCACCCAAAATAAAACTTCTGGTTGTTTCCCTTGAGCTAACATTTCGGCCATGGTAGGCACTATTAAATTCTCTGACATACTATCTTGTTGATTCGGTTACTTGCTTATTTGGTTAATGACAAAATCTTCATTTGTAAATCGGTTATTCGATAAACAAATAACCAATTAAACAGTGACGCGATTTAACGCCTATTCGTTTTTCCAATTCAATCGGTCTTGCTGATTGTATTGCCATGGCGCACCGTTATTCTCTATATTAGTCATCATGGCGTTTATTGGCATTGGTGCCGCACTTTGTTCCATTACTAAATAGCGACGCATATCCATAATAATTGAAAGCGGGCTAATGTTTACAGGACATTCTTCCACGCACGCATTACAAGAAGTGCATGCCCAAAGCTCTTCTGCTGTGATGTAATCGTTTAATAATGTTTTGTTGTCCGGAATAAAAACACCTTTATTGGCATCAATATTTCTTCCTACTTCTTCCATTCGATCTCTGGTATCCATCATAATTTTACGTGGAGACAATTTTTTTCCTGTAATATTGGCTGGACAAGCTGACGTACAACGACCACATTCCGTACAGGTATACGCATTCAATAATTGAACCCAGTTTAAGTCCTGAATATCACTGGCACCAAATTTACTTGGAACCGCATTCTCATCCACTGGTGCTGCCGCAAAAGGATCAGCATTAGGATCCATCATTAACTTCACTTCTTTAGTAACGGATTCTAAATTATCAAATTGTCCTTGTAGATTTAGATTTGCAAAATACGTATTTGGGAATGCTAACAGAATGTGTAAATGTTTTGAAAAATACAAGTAATTCATAAAAATTAAAATACCCACAATATGCAACCACCAGACTATCTCTGAAAGCAACATTACCAATTCATTTGACATTCCGTTAAAGATAGGTTCAATAAATTGACTGATCGGAAACCAACCGGCTTTTATAAAATGAGAAAAACCTCCGGGGACATTTTGTAAATGCAAATCAGAAGCGTTCATCAATAAAAATAATGTCATAAGAACCACCTCAAAATACAAGATATAGTTTGCATCATTTTTTGGCCAGCCTTTTAAATCTGAGCTTACAAATCTTTTCAATTTGATGGCATTTCTTCTGCTCCAAAAAGCAAAAACTGCTACTAAAACTAAAAAAGCTAAAATTTCGAAAGAAGCAATCAGCACATCATACGTAGTTCCTAAAAAAGCAAAAACACGATGTGTCCCAAAAAGTCCGTCGATAATAATTTCTAGCAATTCAATATTTATAATTATAAAACCCACATAGACAATAATATGCAATGCTCCAGCGATAGGTTTTTTGACCATTTTTGATTGACCAAGAGCTATCATGGCCATATTAATCCAGCGCGCTTTTGGATTATCAAAGCGATTTACATCCGTTCCAAGATTGATATTTCGTCTGATTTTTTTAACACTGTTGAAAAAATAACCAAAACCAATTACCAATATAACGGCAAATAAAATGTTGTCTAAGTAGCTCATAATTGCTATTTTATTTCATTAGATATAGAATCATTTACAGGACCTACATACGGTTTATTTTTCTTTCCAAATAAAGAAATATTGACATATCGAGTGGGATAAAGTCTAATATCTTGCAATAATAATTCTAATTCTTTTGTGGCGTTTTTTATGTTTTGGTAGAAAGCCTCGTCGTTTAGCAATTTACCCATAGAACCTTTCCCAGATTCTAAACCACTCATAATACCATCAACTCTTCCTAGAGTTGCATTGAGATTTTTTACCGTTTTTCCAAGATCGGCTTTATTCAAGGAATCTGATATTTTAGAAAAATTACCCGATATTTTAGAAAAATTGCTAACGACTCCGTTGATTTGTGCTCTATTCGTTTCTAATAAAGTATTGACATTTAAGGACACTTTATGAAATTGTTCAATGGTTTTGCTCAATTCAGCTAGAGTGAGTTTTAAATCCTGCTGCCCTTTTTGATCCAGAACGTTATTAAAACCGGAAATTAATTTATCCGTGCTTAATAATAGTTTTTCTAGTTTTTCCTGAAGAGGTGCTAATTGATCGCCTACTTTATCAGTAAGTCCTAATTGCACTCCGCCTTGCAATTTCTGACCATCAAGTGCCAGGCTTTTATCTTTAAAATTAGGGGTAATTGCAATTTGTTTTCCTCCAATAAATCCTGGCTCATAAATAGAAGCCCTACTGGATTTAGAAATAGGAAAATCAGTTTTCAATTGCAATTCAACTAATAATAGTCCTGTGTTTTCATTTATGGTAATACTATTTACTTTACCAACCACCAAACCGTTCAGGGTAACAGGTGAGGATGTGGCTAGGCCTTCAACACTTTTATATTCTACATAAAATGTTTTATAATTTGTGAAAAGATCTCTTCCTTTCAAAAAACTATAGCCCCAAATAAATAATAAAATAGAGGCAATTACTAAGATAGCCGTTTTAATTTCTCGTGTTATTTTCAAAATTCAAATATTTTTTACAAATTTAATGTAAAATATTTTAAGTTGTGGTTATTATTTAAGAGCTTATTCCACACTTATTTTTTCTCCAACATTAAATGCAATTAAGTGTCCGGACGTATCTTTTTAGGTTTAACCATATCGATTTTTTTTGCTAAATAATAATCTGATATTTAGATTTATAGCTAATACTAATGATCCTGTCATCAGCCAACAGTAGAAGCGCTTCAGACACTTTGAAATTAGATACGTAAAATTTTCTATTTTATAAAACCCGTTATAGTTTTACTAATACATTATTTTGCGATGAACTTCTTGAACATCGTACGCATTTTTAGATCTGTTTTTTTAACTTTAATATTGTCGTAAGCGCATTTGCTTTTCAACAAAACTATTGTGCAAATTTACTGGGTTTTTACCGCCGTGACCGCATTAAAATAAAATAAATCGGTCTGAGAAAAAAAGTTCAACAAGACCAACAAAAATTCTTTTAGAATTGCGAATTTGCTCGTATTATTTTCGAAATAAAACTTATTTTTTTAATCAATACTACTGTAGCACTTGTTATTTAATCGCTTCTTGAATGCTTATTTTTTCTCCATTTTTAAAAGCGATCAAAAAAGCAGTATCATATCCTTTCTCTTTTGCCTCTGTTAATTGCTTTCTTGCTTCATCGTAATCCGTTGTTTCTCCATACATATATTTGTATACTCTATTTTCATAGGCAACAGAGATATTTTTTAATCCTTTAAAATTTCTAGGCAGGAGCGCTACTTTTTTGATACTAGCCAAAAGTTGCACTTTGAATGAGATTTTAGTATTATCGATTGCTTTTTTAGTTTCAATAACTTGAAGGTTTGTTTTTGATTTTAAAGGCGTTGCAGTATCCTTAACTTGTTTTTCAATAATTTTTTGCGAAGGCTTTACTTCAAATGCTTCCGATTCTCCACTTCCAAAATATTCTTTTTTATAATCGATTATGGCTCCTGCAATGGCTTTGGCAATTTCGTTCTGGCCTTCTTCTGAATTCAATCTATTTCCTTCAGTCGGATTAGAAATAAACCCCATTTCTATCAATACTCGTGGCATGTAGGCTTTATGAAGCACCATAAATGGCGCTTGTTTAACTCCTCCTCCACGTATTTTTTTTCCTAAATCTGCAAAAGCATCTTCTACCTTACTGGCCAGTGAGATACTGTTGTCTAAATATTCTTCCTGCATCAAGGTCATCCCAATCATAGTTTCCGGAGAGTTTGGATCAAATCCTTCATATTTTTGTTTGTAATCTTTTTCTAGAGTAATTACAGAATTCTCTTTTTTAGCCGCTTCTAGGTTAGAGGCTATTTTACTTAAACCCATCACGTAGGTTTCTGTGCCATCGGCAGCGGTATTTCTGTTGGCATTACAATGAATTGACACAAAAATATTAGCATTAAATCTGTTAGCAATATTGGCTCTTTCAATTAAGTCAATAAAAACATCTGTTTTTCGTGTAAAATTCACATCAATTTGTGGAGTAGCTTCTAATAACTTACCAACTTTTAGAACGACAGCCAAAGCTATGTTTTTTTCTATTCGTCCTTCATATACAGCACCAAAATCATGATCGCCATGCCCCGCATCAAGTGTTACCTTAAAAACATTAGATTGACAAAAGGCTGATAGCGATACTACCGTCATCAAAAAAGTTATTATAATTTTAATTTTATAGGTGTTGTGCATAAAGCTATAAGTTAATTTAATTAGAAGACTAAGGGTATAAATTTATTTATTTGACTATTTTTGACAAAAATTTATATGTAAGTTTGACATCTCAAAAAACAGGCCATAATTTTACAAAAATAGCATTTAAACCTTTGCATACAAACTTATTTAATATCGTTTTATTATCAATCTTCCTATCCTTAGGGTCTGGAAAATTATATTCTCAAGATATATCAAAAAAAAAGACGGCCATTTCCGTTATTAAACAAATAGATAGTACTACTTTAGAAACTATCAAAAAGGTTCCTACTGTTACAACTATTACAAAAGAGAAGGATTCAATACAAAAAGACAGTATAAAGCCTAAAAAAGCATTTCTGGACGGAAAGGTAAAATACAAAGCCGATCAATATGCAAAAATTGATCAAAAGAAAAAGCTCATTACTTTGTATGATAATGCAGAATTGTATTATCAAGACATTGAATTGAAGTCTGGTATAATTGTAATGAATTATGAAAAAAATGAAGTTTATGCCGGTCGCATCAAGGATTCTACAGGAGCATATACACAGTTTCCAAATTTCAAACAGGGCACTAATGTTATTGAACCTGATTCTATCCGATTTAATTTTAAAACAAAAAAAGCTTTAATTTGGAACTCACGATCAGATCAAGGCGAATTCAAAATAAAAGCAACGCAGACCAAAAAAGAAAATGATTCTGTTTATTTTTTAAAAGGAGCCCGTTTTACTACTTCAAAAGATGTAGACAATCCTGAATATTATTTTCAAACCAGCAAAGTAAAATTTATTCCAGGCAAAAAAGTAGTTACGGGATTGACTAATATGGTTATTGCAAATGTTCCTACTCCAATTGCATTACCTTTTGCTTTTTTTCCAATGAGCCAAGAAACCAGCATTTCAGGATTAATTTTACCGAGCTATAACGACTCCAACAACCGAGGGTTTTCCTTGCAAAATTTAGGGTATTATTTTGCCTTGAGTGATAATTATGATTTAACCGTATTAGGCGATTATTATACTAATGGTAGTTACGGGTTGCGTTTTGAATCCAGTTATGCCAAAAGATACAACTATAGAGGGAACTTAAACATTCGATTTGAAAACTTAATTACCAGCGAAAGAGGCTACCCTGATTACTTAAAACAAAATATTTATAACATCCAATGGTCCCATTCCAAAGACACTAAATCGAATCCTAATTCTAGTTTTTCGGCCTCTGTAAATCTTGGAAGTAGTAAATATTTTCAACAATCTATCAATCAGATAAATATTGGTTCAAATCTAAACAATACTTTAAGTTCTTCTGTGTCGTATTCAAAAACATTCACTTCAATTCCACAAGTTAGAATGTCATTGACAGCAACCCACTCGCAAAATACACAAACCGAAGAAATCAATATGACACTACCTACACTACAACTGAGTGTGGATCGGATTTATCCTTTTGTAGGCAAAGACGGCATAAAAAAAGGTTTTTTCAAGAACATCAATTTACAATATAATCTGAATGGCCGAAACAGCATAGTTACTACCGATTCTTTATTCTTCAAGCCACAAATGTTCCGGGATGCAAAAATTGGTTTCCAACACAGTATTCCGTTAAGCACCAATTTTAAATTATTTAAATATTTCAGTGCGTCTACATCCGTAAATTATGAGGAAATTTGGTACACCAAAACAATTGAAAGAAGTTTTGACCAAGACCAAAGCGCCGTAGTCGATAAAACGGTCAATGGCTTTGATGCCTTTAGAACCTATTCCTTCTCCTCTAGTCTAGGAACCACTATTTATGGAACTTTTAACTTTGGTGAAAACAAAAAGATAAAATCGATTCGGCACGTAATGAGACCATCTGTTTCGTATGGATACACCCCTAGTTTCGAAAAATATTATGACACCTACGCATCCGATGCAACCGGGACAATGACAAAACAATATTCCAGATTTGAAAGTGGGATCTTTGGAGCCCCCGGATTGAATAATTCGAATTCGTTAGGATTTGATTTGAGCAACACTTTTGAGGCAAAGGTCACTGATAGCGATAGCACCAAGGTTGAACCTAAAAAAATAATGCTGCTGAATAACTTAAATCTATCTACCAGCTATAATTTAGATGCAGATGGTGTCAACTCATTAGCTTTTGCGCCGATACGAGTTAGTGGAGGTACCCAACTTTTTCAAAATAAAATGAATGTCAATTTTGGCGCAACGTTAGATCCTTACGCGATTGATAACTCCGGAAACCGAATTAATGTCTTTAATATTAACAACGGTGGCAGCCTTTTTAGAATGACAAGTTCTAATATGACTTTAAATTACTCTATTTCCAGTAAAGGAAATGATAAAAAAGAAAAAGACACAAATGAACAAAGTCGAAGAAATGGGGGGCGTGGAGATGATCTTTTTGGTACCAATACGGACTTAGGAGACAATAGGAGAAGTCAGTTTAACGAAGAAGAGGAAGATGATGGAGAAGATAAAATTTCTGAATTTTTTAATTCGAAATTACCGTGGGATATGACCTTTGCCTATTCTTTGACCTATGGAAACAATAATAGAGAGAATCAAATCATTGGTAACTCAATAATGATTTCAGCTAATGCTGATATCACTCCAAAATGGAAAGCAGGAGTATCAACAGGGTACGATTTTGTTCAAAAAGGAGTTACCTTTACTCAGCTTCGTTTTGAAAGGGATTTATTAAGCTGGAGAATGGATTTTAACTGGTCTCCATTTGGTGATAATGCAAACTGGGGATTCTTCATTGGAATAAAATCAGGCGTGCTCAGCGACATCAAATGGGACAAACGAAGTACTATAAACCGGTAATTAGGCCAAGAGACTTTTAAATTAAATTGAATTACATTAAATAGAACGTATGAAAAAGATAATTTTTACAGAAAATGCTCCTGCACCAATTGGCCCGTACAACCAAGCAGTACTAAAAGGAAATACACTGTATGCATCAGGTCAAATTGCAATAAATCCAGTAACTGGAACGCTAGTTCTTGATTCAATCGAAGCCGAAACGGAACAAGTCATGCAAAATATGAAAGCAGTTCTGGAAGCCGCCGGAATGACATTTGAAAACATAGTGAAAACCACAATCTTTATTATGGATATGACCGATTTCGGGAAAATAAATACGGTTTATGGTTCCTATTTTAACGAACAAACTGCTCCGGCACGGGAAACAGTTCAAGTGGCCTGTTTGCCAAAAAATGTTAATATTGAAATCTCAATGATCGCTATTCTTTAGTACTTGTTTTCCGCTTTCATTATTAATGCAAGAATAACCGGTTGAAACGATTTCAGAATGCCCGTTATCAGTTGATTACAAATTAAAAAACCACTGTTAATTTACTTTAGAACAAGTAAATTAACAGTGGTTTTTTAATAAAATTGAATTCTGAAAAACTATTTATTTGCAATATGATATGCAATTAAACCATCTATAGGTCGTCGCAATACATTGCCTAATTGCAACTCATATTTGTCAAATATTTCTTGCAGCTCTTCTTTGAGATAAAAGGCTATGGACCCCACAAAATGAACTGGAATTTCTTTGCAGTTATCGTATTGTTTTATGTAATTTTTCACAAAAGATTTCATTCCTTTGAAAATAATTTTTCTGCAGAACTCCGTTTCTTTGTGCTGAATCAGGAACTTCGCAAAAGTCGCTAAATACGCATTTGGATTGGCTTCTTTGTACAATTTGCTTTTTATAGCATCTGGATCAAGGTTGTATTCTTTCTCGAATTCAACGGCCAGTTCTTTTGGCATTTTATTAAAATAGTACTTTCTGATTAATTCTTTTCCAAAAACATTTCCGCTGCAATCATCCATGGCGATATATCCCAATGACTGTACTTTTTGATGGAGTTCTTTGCCATCAAAATAACTGCAGTTTGATCCTGTCCCCAGTATAGAAACAATTGCTTTTTCTCCCTTTGGAGTCGTTGCATAAACGGCTGCATAGGTATCTTCTTTGACATCTATAATAGCATTAGGAAAATACTTTTGAAAAACCTGAGACAGTGCAATTTTCATTCTTTCAGTGCCACAACCTGCTCCATAAAAAAACAAATGGGTTGCATTTTTCTTGTTTTGCAAAATATCAAAACGATCATTTAAGCGTTCAATAATTTCATCTTCTTCAAGTACTTCAGGATTCAATCCTAAGGTTTGAGTTGTAAACAATATTTTACCATTTGTATCTATTGCAATCCAATCGGCTTTGGTAGAACCACTATCAACTATTAATCTCATTTTTTTCTGGTTTTTGGTTTTGTTGTTATATTTCCTAATACTTTCATAAAGGAGGGTATTAAAAAAATATAAATGAAAAAGGGAATAAAAAATAAAGTCCCGTTACTAAAAAGATAACGGGACTTCGCAAATATAATTAATTATTTTAAACCTGCAATATGTACTGATAAATCGATCAATTTGCTTGAATAACCATACTCATTATCATACCAAGATACAATTTTGAAAAAAGTAGAATTCAAACCAATTCCTGCATTAGCATCCACAATTGAAGTACGGGGATCCGAAACGAAATCTTGTGATACTACAGCATCTTCGGTATATCCTAAAACACCTTTCATAGTGGTTTCAGAAGCTGTTTTTAGAACAGCCATGATTTCTTCGTAGGTTGTTTCTTTTGCTAATTTAACGGTCAAATCTACTACTGAAACATCTACAGTAGGAACACGCATAGACATCCCTGTTAGTTTTCCGTTCAATTCCGGAATCACTTTACCTACTGCTTTTGCAGCACCTGTACTAGATGGAATCATGTTGACTAATGCTGATCTACCGCCACGGAAATCTTTTCTTGATGGTCCGTCATTTGTCATTTGAGTTGAAGTTGTTGCATGAATAGTAGTCATCAAACCTTCAACAATTCCAAAATTATCATTGATTACTTTGGCCAAAGGAGCCAAACAATTTGTAGTACAAGAAGCATTAGAAACCACTGTATCTGAAGCTAACGCTTTATCATGGTTTACACCCATTACAAACATTGGCGCATCAGCAGAAGGTGCAGAAATGATTACTTTTTTGGCACCACCTTTGATGTGCTCGTTTGCAGTTTCAATAGTTGTAAAAAAACCAGTACATTCAGCAACTACATCTACATCAACTTCATTCCATTTTAAATCCGCTGGATTTCTTTCAGCTGTAATACGAATGTTTTTTCCGTTTACAAAAAGTTTTCCTTCTTTTACTTCTACAGTTCCATTGAAACGACCGTGTACTGAATCATATTTTAATAAGTAAGCTAAATGATCTACATCTAATAAATCGTTAATTGCAACTACTTCTACATTATCTCTATTATAAGATTCTCTAAAAACTATTCTTCCTATTCTCCCAAAACCGTTTATTCCTAATTTTACTTTTGACATTTTACTTTAATTTTTATTTATTTAAATATTAACGGTTTCTAAAGTCTACTTTACTCGCTGTAAACTTTAATCCCTCTATGTAGACATTATGTCTGAAACTCTTAATAATTCTCTATCAATTTCTGTTTTACCTTTAATAGCTTGTTCCAGAGGTGTCAATATAACAGTATCGTTCTGTAATCCTACCATGAACTTTGACTTGCCTTCCAGCAAAGATTCAACTGCTTTTACACCTAATCTACTAGCAAGAACCCGATCAAAACAAGAAGGGGAACCACCACGTTGCATGTGACCCAGAACAGAAACTCTAACATCATATTCCGGTAAATTAGCTTCTACGTAATCTTTTAATTCAAATACGTTTTTTCCTATTTTATCTCCTTCTGCTATTACAACAATGCTGGATGATTTACCAGAAGCCTTACTTTTTTGCAGGGATTCTAACAATCGCTCTAATCCTAAATCTTCTTCTGGAATCAGAATTTCTTCGGCACCGGCACCAATACCGGCATTCAAAGCGATGTGACCGGCATCTCTACCCATCACTTCTACAAAGAATAAACGATTGTGTGAACTTGCGGTATCTCTAATTTTATCAATGACATCCACAACGGTATTCAAAGCGGTATCATATCCTAAAGTATGGGTGGTCCCAAAAATATCGTTATCAATAGTTCCCGGAATTCCCATTACTGGAAAATCAAATTCATTATTGAACAACAAACCACCGGTAAAAGTACCGTCGCCCCCTATTACTACTAGAGCATCTATTCCTGCTTTAATCAGGTTATCGTGTGCTTTTTTTCTTCCTTCTGGAGTTTTAAATTCTAAAGAACGTGCTGACTTCAAAATTGTCCCTCCTTTGTTAACAATGTTGTTTACGCTACGAGGTCCCATTTCTTTGAAGTCGCCTTCAATCATTCCCTGATATCCTCTGTATATTCCTATACATTCAATAGCATGATACGCACATGTCCGAACAACGGATCTAATTGCTGCATTCATACCTGGTGAGTCTCCTCCCGAAGTAAGAACACCAACTTTTTTTATTGTTTTTGGCATTATTTAAGTATTAAAGTGTAAAATTAGCAAACATTCAGCACTTACAGAGCCGTGTTTTTTATAAATTAGTTTAGCAACCAAAATTCAAACGTTTTCGTTAATAAGTTTTCGAAAAATCAAAATAAAACGAATTTTATTTAACAAAATAAAAAAATAATGAATTTTTATTTGATAATTAACAATTTAAGCGTTTTTATGATTGTTTTATGACAATGATCCATTACGTATTTACAAATGAGGAATTAAAAAAAAACGCCTTTGTGGTAAGTCTGAAATTTCTTTAATTAGTACTGAATCAGATACCGTAAAACTCCTATCCGGATTCTCATGTGTCTGAATTCTTGGTTCCGATTCCTCACTGATTAAAAAAAAATTAGTTTTCCTCCGGGATCAAACCTTCTTGATTTTTTTTTATTTTTTCTGTTTTGTTTTTTTTAGATTTCAAAAAATTAATATAATCAGGAGATAAGTCAGAATCTTGATCTTCAGCGACGGGTACTGTCACTCTGTCTATTTTTAGATTCGTAAAAATTTTATTGACTAACTCCTTGAACGTATCAAAATCTACTTCGTAAGAAACTCCTAAACCTTGGGTATAACCAATCCCTTGCCCAATATAATTGATATCATTTTCTTTATTAAACAATCGTAAATTAAGTGTTCCATCCTCATTAACCCTATATAACACTTCAACGTCTCCCACGATAGCGGATTCATTAATCCCACCAAAAGGAACTCCTAGTTTTCCATTGATCGTTATTCTTTCGTTTATTTTGGATGAAATTGTTGCAACAAACCGTCCATCTGTTTCTCTTCCTATTCTTCTGTCGGCTCCAATGAAATTCAGACCCACTTTGAATTTTTCATCGTCAGATTGTATTATTCCTCCTAAAAGACTAGAGGCGGTCTCAAACAAACTTCCTGAAAAATCAGATTGACTTACTCCTTCCGGACTTAAAAATCCACCGGAAGATAATAAGTACAATGCTTGAGTTTGCCTCACGTCCTTATCATTTAACTTATATTGAATTTCCGATTTTAACACCGTGCTGACTGTTGGAAATTCAATATTAAAATCGGGTTCCGGACTAGTCAAATCGCCTCTAATTCCTATAACTACTTCCACGGGGACTTTCGTATTAAAAGAAGCATTTTCTAACAAAATTGCAGGATTTGCAGTAGTTTTGTATACTGCTTCAAGATTTAACTGTGCGCGCATCGGATTCCCTTCCCAGGAAATTGACCCTCCTTTTTTGACCTCAAACTTCTTGTCTATCAGTCCTCCATATTTAAAATTATAAGTCCCTTCATACGCTTGAAAATCACCCCACATATTGAATTTCCCCGTCGTGTTTATTTTAAACAACAAAGAGCCAAAACCTTTTCCCTTCATTCCGTGACCTGTGTTTCGGTCTAGAATTACCTCTACTTCGGCATCCGGTGTAATATCAAAATCAAACTCCAATTCAAGGCCATTATAATTCCGAGTGTTTTCCACAATACCATTCCTTACATTGTATTTTTCCTTAGCAGTCAGAAAATGAAGAAAAATATTATCACTTACACTTTCGGCATTATTAATAGGAATTTTTATGGCTGTTCCTTTCTCTGATTTTGCAGCTACTTTTATAAACAATGAATTAGTTGGTCCTTTTATAGTGGCAACTCCATCGATAAATGCAGAACCATAATAAGCTGAATCTTCAGTATCCTTAGTGTCTAACGCTAAAAGCCTTTTTGAATTAACGGTTAAATCTAATTTCCAATCCGAAAAATTAGTATGCCCAATACTTCCGTTTAACTTCCCTACAGTACCAAATTTTGTGTCGGTCAAAGTATTGTTTCTAAACAAAAATCGTTCATCGGTCAGGTCTATAATTGTGTTGTCACTTAAACCGTAATCCACATTCAGGTAGGGTATGGTTATTCCTGCTTGGTCAAGATACAATCTGCCATTTATACTAGGTTTCTTAAGATTTCCTTCTATGGTAGCATTCCCGGCTATTGAACCTCGTATATTAGACAATACTTCACCACCCAAAGAGTTCAAGGTTGCGATATTAAATTTATCAAATTTTAGCCTCAAATCAAGAATGGTTTCTTTATTGACAATTTCAAAACTACCATCCGCATTAAATGATTCAAAATTTTTGTTCTCTAAATTAGAATTTATAATAAACTTGCTAAGATTTTCATCACCTTCAATTTCAAAATTTAAAGTTCCTAAATCTATTTTATTTAAATTCAAATTATCAATAACTATAGAAGATGTAGGCTGAAAAACATCTTTGTTTTGCTTGAAATTTACTTCGCCATTGATATTTCCATTTGCAATAAACTTATCATTAGCGGGTGTTATTTTGTTTAGATCCACATCTTTAAAACTCAGTTGTAAATCCTTGATTGTAGTATTTTTAAAAAGTCCCACTAAAGAAATTTCCTGTTCTTCATGTGACAACACAATATTATCAATGTTGAAATTTTGAAATGATTTATCAAAAACAATTTTGTTATCAGTTGCTTCTTTTTCGTTCAAAAACCACAAATAGTCTTTGAATTTCACCTCTGATTTACTAATTCCAACTACATTATTGTTATCCTCATTTATAGTATGGTATAAATTCAGATTAAAATAATCCTCTGCCTTTGGTCCCCCTTTAAACTCCGAACGAAAATACAGCGTGTCTTTCATTGTGACATTTATAAGACTAAAATCACGTATTTTATAGTGTTTTGTTTTTATGCTGTCCAGTTCTATGTAGGCATTATACAGCGGATTTTTATTGTCGACCGAAACTCTTATATTATCAAGTGTATTGTTTGAAGCTATAATTTGAGGCGAATTAAAATTGAGTTTAAATTCCTGATTATCAGAGTTTATATTTCCTTTAATAATGGTGTTGGGAGCAATAGAAATATCAGGGTAAAATATTTCAATTATTTTATTATAGATAGAGAAATTAAACTTAAGAAACTGTCCTTTTTTTACCTTGTTAGGTTTGAAATTCGTATACAGACTTCCCAAAGAATTCTTTGCCAGGTTTTCCAATTGGTTGAATTCATATTTACCTACAATTTCACCCTGAACAATATCCGGTGAATTTACAGTTATGGTTCTCACTCTTTTTTCATCAAAAGTTGAAATTATGGTAAAATCATCAAAAATATACGTGTCTTTTGCATTTTTATAGGACGTTTCGTTGATATAAACATTTCCTTGAAAATTTTCTACAGTATTTCCTGATGCCTGAACTACCACATCGCCTTTAAATACCGCAATAGAATCCTTAATTAATTTTAATTTATTCAAATCGGCGGTTTCAACATTAATGTGAAAATCGTATCTATTGTCTTTTTTGCTTAAATCCAATAAACCGTCAAAATTCATCCTTAAATTAGGATCCCTTATGGCAATTTGCCCTTTGTAATTGGGGTTTTTAAGGGTTCCATTGACATCAATATTTGTGTAATTGTATGTTTTATACTCTATTTGGCTAATGATCCCTTTGATGGCCGTGTCTAGGTATTTTTCCTTGAATCCTTTACCATCAATAGCCATATTCAAACTTACCTTTCCTAGTTCTTTTTGGTCCAATAAAGTTCCAATATCAAAATTTTCTAAAATAACGTTCCCTACATAAGAAGCCTTATCAATAAAATTTATATTTTCTATTTCTAAATTAGAGATTACTTTACCTAACGCTGTTACCATAGAAAAATCAGCTTTAACGACAGTTGTAGAAACATTTGAAACTCCGGAAGCTGAAAATCGTCCTAATTTTTTTAGAGAACTGGGTAATTTATTTCCCAAAATATTAGGTAATATAACTATCAAATCATCATAGCTAGAGATTAATTTGTCAAATCTGGCATACATCGAAAATTTTTGCCCTTTTTTGGCAAACAAGTTTTTAAAATTAATAGCACCGTTGATCTGTGTTTTCCGATCATCAACTAATTTTAAGTTTGTGAATTTCAAATCATTAAGCGTTCCTTTAATAAATGCTTTAATATAAAAATGTTGATTTTTCCCTATTTCTTTATAAAAGTAACGAATGTCATTTGAAGCAATTGAGGCAGCATCTAGTTTAATATCAAAGAGCACTTTATCGGTAAAATTAGAAAAATCTTCAATTTTATAATTTAACAATACAGTCCCTTTTAAGGTGGATTCTTTGGTCAACAAATTCAGATTTTCTAGTTTTAAGTTTTTTCTGGAATAACTGAATTTTGAGTTTAGATTTTTAACATACAAACCCCGAAAATCTAAAAATGACATTTTATCAATCATAGTCGTCAAATCCTGACCATGAATTTTAAAATTCGTTACGGAAGCATTCAGTTTAGTAAAATCCAGGTCTTTTGGAATTTCACGATTTAAATTTGTCAAAATAAAATGACTATCGTAAATTTTCAATTCCTTTACGGTGAGCAGAAACTTTTTTGTTGATGGTCTTCCGGTTTCAAAAGCGGCTATAAATTTATTGAGATTGGACTCTTTTTCATTTTTATACGTTTTTAAATTAAAGACTAAACCACTCAACCGTAAATCCCCAAAAATCAGATCACCGTCTAGCAATTTTTTACCTTCTAAAATAGTCGTTGCAATTCTATCTGAATAAATTAAAGTGTCTTTATGGTAATCCAGAATCAATACTTTTTTGAATTTTATGCCTCCAAAAACAGATATAACAACTCCGTCAATAGCAATATTAGTTCCAAAGTCTTTATTGAGACTTCGGGTGAAATACTGTGCTATTTTAGTTTGAACAAATGGCAGGGTAAGAGCAATACCAAGTACAAGTAAAAGTAGGATTAGTCCAACTAGAGACCGAAATACTATTTTTTTTATTTTTTTGATACTTACTATATATTTAAATTTTTTAAAATTTCATTTTACCTCTGGAAACTCCTGCGCCTTAAATAAAAATTCTTTAATTTTGGCCTTTACAAAATTGTTGTTCTTTGTAAACTAATCATCAAATGTAACTCCAAATTTATGCCTTTTTATGCAAAATCCCGAGGTTTTTATTCTTGCCATTGAAAGTTCTTGTGATGATACTGCAGCGGCCATTTTACACAACGATAAAGTATTGTCAAATGTTGTTGCAAATCAGCTAATTCATAATCAATATGGTGGCGTAGTTCCTGAGCTCGCCTCACGTGCACACCAACAAAACATAGTTCCGGTAGTCGATGCGGCGCTTCGAAAGGCAAATATACAAAAAGAACAGTTATCTGCAATTGCATTTACACAAGGTCCGGGACTCATGGGTTCGCTACTGGTAGGGAGTTCGTTTGCAAAATCACTTGCCCTGGCCTTACAAATTCCTTTGATTGCTGTAAATCACATGCAAGCTCATGTCCTGGCACATTATATAGAGGAGAAGGGCTATGAAAAACCCACTTTCCCGTTCTTGGCCTTAACTATAAGCGGTGGACACACACAAATCATCAAAGTAGATCATTTTTTTGACATGACCGTAATTGGTCAAACCACTGATGACGCAGTTGGAGAAGCTTTTGACAAAAGCGCTAAAATTTTAGGACTTCCCTACCCTGGTGGCCCCTTAATTGATAAATATGCGCAATTAGGAAACCCAAAAGCATTTGCATTTACAAAACCTAAAGTTCCAGGATTAAATTTTAGCTTCTCCGGTTTGAAAACGGCTATTTTATATTTTATTCAAAAGAAAAAATTAGAAAATCCAAACTTTGTTGCTGAGAATCTAAATGATATTTGCGCATCAATCCAACATACTATTATTGAAATTTTAATGGACAAATTAAAATTAGCCGTAAAAGAAACCGGGATCAAACAAATAGCCATCGGCGGAGGCGTTTCTGCTAATTCCGGAATCCGAAATACATTAAAGGAAACAGAAAACATATATGGTTGGAAAACCTTTATTCCTAAATTTGAATACACCACTGATAATGCTGCAATGATAGGAATTGTAGGATATCAAAAATTTTTAACCCAAACATTTGAAACTTCATCTGTTGTTTCTAAAGCAAGAATACAATTATAAATTATGCAATTATTCTTTAACCCTACTATTACAGAATCTACAGAAATTTTTTCTTTTGATAAAGAAGAGAGCAAACATATTATTAAAGTATTACGTAAGAAAGATACCGATATCTTGTTTGTAACCAATGGTTCAGGCTACTTATTTAAAACAGAAATAACACTGGCATCTGACAGTAAATGCACCGTCAAAATCCTTTCGTTCGAAAAAGCCCCAGTTGCAAAATTTCACATACATCTGGCTGTAGCGCCAACTAAAATGAATGATCGTTACGAATGGTTTTTGGAAAAAGCAACCGAAATAGGCATTCACGAAATAACACCAATTATTTGTGACCACTCAGAACGAAAAGTTATCAATAATGAGCGATTTGATAAAATTTTATTGACTGCCATGAAGCAATCTAATGAATTATACCTGCCAAAATTGAATCCTGCCATCACCTTTAAAGAATTTGTCAAACTAAAAAATAAAGGTTTAAAACTGATTGCACATTGCGAAGAAACAGATAAAAGATCACTGAAATCCGTTTTGAAACCTAATGAAGATATTACAATACTGATAGGTCCTGAAGGCGATTTTTCGGAAAAAGAAATTGTATTGGCTCTTGAAAATGATTTTACTGCTGTTTCATTAGGAAATACAAGGCTACGAACAGAAACGGCAGCAATAGTGGCTTGTCAAAGTGTAGTATTTATTAATGAAGGCTAACACTAATAATCACTGATTTTATTAATTATGAGGTACCTATTTTATCTACTGTTAATCTTCTCTATACCATTGTTTTCGCAGGAAATTGCATTACTAAAATATAGTGGCGGTGGTGATTGGTATGCAAATCCAACTTCACTACCCAATTTGATAAAATACTGCAATGCAACTATAAATACCCAAATAAAAATAAAGCCAGCCACGGTTGAGCCCAGTAGTACTGATTTATTTTCATACCCTTATGTGCATATGACTGGCCATGGAAATGTAGTTTTTAGCGCTGCTGATAGTGACAATCTTAAAAATTATTTGCTGGCAGGAGGATTTCTTCATATTGATGATAATTATGGAATGGACCAATACATCCGAAAAGAAATCAAAAAAATATTTCCAAATAATAGTCTAGTGGAGATTCCTGCGAATCATGCCATTTTTCAAAAACCATTCTCATTCCCAAACGGATTACCCAAAATACACGAACATGACGGTAAACGACCTCAGGCTTTTGGACTTTTTATAAAAAATAAATTAGTACTGCTTTATACCTATGAATCCGATTTAGGAGATGGATGGGAAGATCCGGAAGTCAATAATGATCCAGTAGCGATTCGAGAAAAAGCATTAAAAATGGGGGTAAATATTATCAATTATATTTTTAATAATTAACACGGCTTACCAATAATTTATTTTGACTAACAATCATCGTATAATGCCTTGTTTTTCAATTAGATAAAATGACGTAACAAATTGATTTCAAGATACTATTTTACAATTATTTTGACTTTATGACTTTTAAACTTTCGAGTTCTGTAGCTTTATAATTCTTAATATCCTTCTTTGAAAGATGCCATCGCTAACGATCAAATAAAAAATATAGATTAGTATTAATTGTTAAAATAAATAGTTGAAAAATCCACCATTACTTTCTTTTTACAGAGGCAAAATTAGCATTAAAGAATCATTTAATAAGAATAATATTAATTATAATCTTTCTAAATATATTTTATTAAGACCAGAGGTAAATCAAGAACACGACAGCAGAAAGAGGCTACTAAAAAGTCATAATTGATATTTATTTTTTAAAAATAATAGATATTTATTTTTTTTATGAAAAAATTGTTATAAAATTGTGAAATAGTTAACCAAATCTATTAATTTATAACAAACCCGATTATGAAAAAAATTTTTTTACCTGTTGCGGCATTTTTAATGCTTTTCTCTTGTCAAAATGATACAGCAGAAACAACTTCGGAAGCAAGCGCTATATCTCAACGCGGTTGTGCCACTCAAGAAGTTCTTGCTGCACAAATGAAAGCAGACCCTACATTAGCCTTGAGAATGAATAAAATTGAAGCATTTACCCAAAAAGCTATGCTAACTGGCAGATTAGTAAATGGTAAAATCGAAATTCCTGTTGTAGTTAACGTATTGTACAAAACTGCAGCAGAAAACATTACTGATGCTCAAATTCAATCTCAAATTGATGTGTTAAATGATGATTTTAATGCTACAAATTCAGATTTCAGCAGTACTCCCGCTTTGTTCTCTGGAGTTGCAGCAAATGTTGGTATTACTTTCGTTTTAGAAACAATAAATAGAAAATCTACTACTAAAACATCTTGGGGAACCAGAGATGCTATGAAAAAAACAAAACAAGGAGGTTTAGATCCTACTTCACCAGAAACAAAACTTAACATGTGGGCCTGTACTATTGGCGGTGGGATATTAGGTTACGCTCAATTTCCTGGAGGATCATCAGCTACTGATGGTGTTGTAGTCGATTCAAAATATTTTGGATTATCTGGATCAGGTGCATATCCTTATAACTTAGGAAGAACAGCTACTCATGAAGTAGGCCACTGGATGAACTTACGTCACATTTGGGGAGATGCTACCTGTGGAAGCGATTTAGTTTCTGATACACCTACACACAACACTGCTAATTATGGTGTTCCTGCTTATCCTCATTACAGCACATGCTCTGGAACTCCTGTAGAAATGACTATGAATTACATGGATTACACAGATGATAGGGGTATGTATATGTTCTCTAATGGCCAAAAATCAAGAATGGCTGCAATTTTTGTTACAGGCGGAGCAAGAGCAGGTTTTGGAGTATAATTCCTAAATAAATTTATAAAATAAGCGACCTAAAAAGTCGCCTATTTTTATTTATCAGCATTACCTCTTTATATTTCTTCATTACGATAAGTAACCAATTAACAGCCTAAATTTTATTTAAATAGTTTTACTGTTCTTATCCAAAAAGCAAGATTTAAATTATTTTATAAATAAGTAATCATAAAAATTTTTTTTAAATAAAAATTGTTATAAAATTGTGATATAATAAACCAAATCTATTAATTTATAACAAATTCATTATGAAAAAAATTCTTTTATCTGCTGTAGCATTATTAATGCTTTTTTCTTGTCAAAATGACACAACAGAAATTACTCCATCAGCTGATGCAGTTACAAAACGTGGTTGCGCATCTCAAGAGGTGTTAGCTGCCCAAATGAAAGCTGATCCGTCATTAGTTTTGCGAATGAATAAAATTGAAGCTTTTACTGACAAAGCAATGTTATCTGGTCGCTTAGTTAACGGTAAAGTAGAAATCCCAGTGGTCGTAAACGTTTTATACAGAACTACAGCTGAAAATATTTCGCTGGCACAAATCCAATCCCAAATTGACGTATTGAATAAAGATTTTAATGCTGCAAATTCTGATTATAATTCAGTTCCCGCAGCATTTTCAGGAGTAAAAGCAAATGTTGGAATTACATTCGTCTTACAAAGTGTAAAGAGAAGATCTACTACTATAACATCTTGGTCTACAGATGATTCTATGAAAAAATCAACAAATGGAATCGTTCCAACTACACCAACAACTGTATTAAACATGTGGTCTTGTAATCTTGGTGGCGGTATTCTAGGCTACGCACAATTTCCTGGAGGTGCATCGTCTACCGATGGAGTAGTAATGGATAACAATGCATTCGGTACTACCGGGACAGTAACAGCGCCATTTAATCTAGGAAGAACAGCAACTCACGAAGTAGGACACTGGATGAATTTACGTCACATTTGGGGTGATGCAACTTGTGGAAGCGATTTAGTTTCTGACACGCCTACGCACAATACTGCTAATTATGGTGTTCCTACCTACCCTCATTACAGTACATGCTCTGGTACTCCTGTAGAAATGACTATGAATTACATGGATTATACAGATGATAGAGGTATGTACATGTTCTCTAACGGCCAAAAATCAAGAATGGATGCAATTTTTGTTTCTGGTGGAGCAAGAGCGAGTTTCGGAATATAATTTTTAGTTTTTTAGAATTTAAAACTCGCTACTTGTTAGCGAGTTTTTTTTATCTTTAGCCCTTAATATAAAGATATGATTACGTCAAAAACCATTTCTAGCGGCATTATCCGTGCGCTACTTACCTTAGTGCTAGGTGCTTTAGTGCTGTTCTTTTTCTACCAAATTCAATCGGTGATAATTTATCTTGTAGTATCATTTATATTCACAATGATTGGAAATCCTATTTTAGATTTTTTTAAACGGAGATTAAAATTTAATCATCTATTTGCTACTATTACCACTTTGTTTATTTTTATACTGATTATATTTGGTTTCATAATGATGTTTATTCCTTTGATTTTATCCCAAGGACAAAATTTATCACTGCTAAACACAGCAGAAATTGAAAAAAATATAATTGAGTTAGCCAATCAGATCAGTGTGTTTTTGGAAAGTCATCAAATTGATTCCTCACAAATACTTAAGGAAGCCAACATTTCCTCTAAAATAAATTTTAATATCATTCCAAATTTTCTAAATGCTATTTTGGGAACAATCAGTAGTTTTGGTGTGGGATTGGCTTCGGTACTGTTTATTACTTTTTTCTTTTTAAAAGACCGATTAATGTTTCTTTTAGGAGCAAAAAAATTAATTCCCAATAGCCATGAATTTCAAATTTTAAATTCACTGGAAAAGATCAACCATTTACTATCGCGTTATTTTATTGGATTATTGCTTCAATTATTTATTGTGTTTCTTTTATACCTGATCGTCTTAGTCATTTTTGGTATTCCCGATGCAATTGTTATTGCTTTTTTATGTGCTGTATTAAATATTATCCCCTACATAGGTCCATTAATTGCATCGGTGTTAGCCGCAATTTTGACTATGATCAGCAATTTAGGCGGTGACTTCCAATCCGATATTTTACCTACGACAATTTACGTTCTTATTGGTTTTTGGATCGTTCAGATTATTGACAACAATTTGTCCCAACCTATTATCTTTTCAAAAAGTGTCAGTTCACATCCCTTAGAAATATTTCTGGTTATCTTAATTGCCGGTTTTCTTTTTGGAATATTGGGAATGATCGTAGCCGTTCCATTGTATACAATAATTAAGGTGATAGGGAAAGAATTTTTCCCAGAAAATAAGATCATTCAATCATTAACTAAAGACCTTTAATTTTGGATTTAATGATTCTAAATCCTAAAGTACAAGTATTTATCAATGCTAACATTGGTGCACACGTAGCAACATTAGCATTACAAAAAAATCCATTCCCTAATGTGGATTGGACCACCATTTTGAACCAAATTGACGCGAAGACAAAAGCAAAATATAAATTGCCACATTGGTTCTTGTCCCAAAACATCATTTATCCAAGCAAACTTTCAGTAGAACAAACGTCTTCTGAAAAAACAGCTTCTTATAAAGCTTCTATTGTTGCTGGTGACCGCTTAATCGATTTGACTGGAGGTTTTGGTGTGGATGATTTTTATTTTGCACAAAAAATAAAAGAAGTGGTTCATTGCGAAATTAATCCCGATTTATCTCAACTTGTAAAACACAATTTTGAGCAATTACGTGTTCCTAATATTACTTGTTATACCGGGGATAGTCTGGCAACCTTAACCGCTTTAAAAACAAACTGGGACTGGATTTATATTGATCCTTCCAGAAGAAATAATACCAAAGGAAAGGTATTCATGCTTAAAGATTGTTTGCCAAATGTTCCTAAAAATCTAACTTTTTATTTTAAAAATACAAATGCTATTCTCATAAAAACGGCTCCTATTCTTGATATTACTGCCGGACTAACGGAATTACAACACGTAAAACAAATTCATATTATAGCCGTTGAGAACGAAGTTAAAGAATTGTTATGGGAACTTCGTGCGGCATATTCCGGACCAATACGCATTAAAACTGTCAATATCCTCAAGGATAAAAATGAAACTTTTGATTTTATTTGGAATGAAGTTGCTAGTTTTTCAAATTTCAGCTTACCTCAAACCTATTTATACGAACCCAATAGTGCTATTATGAAATCAGGTGGATTTGATGAAGTCGGATCCTTTTATAAGGTCAATAAACTACACAAGCATTCTCACTTATACACTTCCATGGACTTAATTCCCTTTCCGGGTCGTGTTTTTGAAATTCAAAATACATTTTCCTATAACAAAACAGCGATGAAAACTTTTTTAGAAAACAGTAAAGCCAATATCACAACTCGGAATTTTCCGGACAGTGTAGAAAGTATTCGAAAAAAATGGAAAATAAAAGACGGAGGAAATATATATAGTTTTTTTACAACTGATGAAAATAACCATAAAATAGTTTTAATTTGCACCAAAATATCATAAAAATGAAATTCATAATTACAATAACTTTCTTTTTCTTCAGTTTGAGTCTTTTTGCACAAAAACCATGTGATTACAGTGAAAACGTTACTGATTCAATAGGAACCTATAAATCAACTAAAGAATATATGATTAGTGAAAAAAAATTTGCCGGAAACTCCAGCTATATTTTCTATTCACTGGCTTTAACGGATGGATTACCAACCTTAAACATACAATTTATCCAAAAAAGCAAGGGATTTATAAAAGCGAATTGTTTTGATAAAAATTCAAAATTGTTTTTACAACTCAACAACGGAAAAATAATTACGTTAATACACACTGATCAAGAAGATTGTGGCACTTTGATTCGTGATGACAATGGATATGATAACCGGATCAATTCAGCAGTATTTATGTTTATGAAGGATAGTTTTGAAGAATTAAAAAGTTCTCCAGTTTCTATGATGCGGATCAAATATTTGACTGATACAGAGGATTTTATTATAAAAAAGGAATTTAAATCGGAATTAAACAACGAAATTTACTATCCGGAAACCTACTTCATAAATACGATAAAGTGTATCGAATAATAGTTTATTTACATTCCCATTTAGTATTAGAAATAGTGTCATTCAACCCTGATTTTACATTATAATGCCACCATTCCGAATCAAATGAATTAAAACCACTACTAATCATTGTTGTTTTCAGCAGGTTTCTATTTGCCTTTACTGTGTGCGAAACAGTAGGATAATCATGACTCGCTTCGACTCCAAAAAAATCAAAACCAGTACCCATATCTAATTCTTTTCCACTGCTGTTCACTAAAGTAAGGTCTACAGCTCCCCCTCTATTATGAATTGATCCCTTCGAAGGATTAGCCACGTACTTAGGATTAGGTACAATTTCCCACATTTTTTTCTGAATATCTAAAGGGCGATAGCAATCAAAAATTTTAATCTTATAGCCCTTTTCCATAAACTTCTCATTGGCTTCAACAAGTGCACGAATGGTTTTTAACCGCAAAAAACATTCTGCGCAATCATATACTTTTGCGTTCAGGAAATTGTCTGTTGTGGCGTATTTCATATCATACAGAAAATCTTGACTGTATTCTTTCAAATTTACAAATAGCGTATCATTGCTAATTGAATTCTTTTTTTCATCCGTTTTAGAAATCAAATTTTGGGATTGACAACTAACAATACAAAAAAGAAAACTAACGAATAGAAGTGGTTTGACTATAAAAATCATGTGTTTATTTTTTATAAAAATAAGTAAAAAATGGCGGTATCAATTATTACCTATGAATTAATCCGTTCAGTAATCGTTTCAATTTTGATAAAACAATTGGATTTCCTGCAATTGCTTTATATTAAGAAGATCTATAAGATATCCGCTAAAACAAATAAGTCCTCTAAATTGCTTTTAGAGGACTTATTTGTTTTTCCTAATATTGATCTAAATGCATCGTAAGACCCTGACTGTTTTAGTTTTTTTTCATGTTCTTAATTTAATTTGCTGTTTTTTCGGCTAAAGCCAAAATAAATGACCAATCCAATCAAAAGCCATATTCCAAAATAAATCCAGTTCCAAACACTCAATTCAGCCATCATGTACAAACAACAAATCAATCCCAATAGCGGTATCAAAGACAAATTTGATTTAAAAGACCAAACGGATAATCCAGCTAAAACAATCAAGAAAATCCACATTGGAATTTTGTGTTTAAATAAACTAAAACCGCTTTCATATTTCACTGCATCAGCAATTGGCAAACCCGCTATAACAGCAGCATATTTTGCATCATCTTGTTGGTATTGGCGCAATAAATGCTCTAAATCCGGCGTTTCATCAGTGCTGTTTTTAGCATCAATAGTGACTAAATAATTGTATACTTTTTGGGTTTCTTCTTTGTTTAACGAGGTGATGATAGCGGATGAACTGTTGATTTGAGTTTTATTGGTAATAAAATCCATTGTTCCTTTTTTATTGTAACCAAAAGCAAACACCAATCCCATAATAATCAAAACTGGCAATATGAATTTTGAATTTACATAAGGAGTTTTAAATTTTCCACGAGGTATATCGGTTCTGTTTTGTAACACTAAAACTCCGGCACAAACCAATACAAAAGCGAATAACGTTCCAATACTACACAAATCTGTAACCAATGTTAAATTCAAAAATAAAGCGGGAACTGCTACTACAAACCCAGTAACAATTGTCGCATACGATGGTGTTTTGTATTTTGGATGTACTTTTGAGAAACGTTTTGGCAACAAACCATCACGACTCATACTCATCCAGATACGCGGTTGTCCCATTTGAAAAACCAATAAAACACTTGCCATGGCCACAACCGCACTGACGGCAATGATTCCGGACATCCATTTTAAGTCTAATTTTTCAAATACAAAAGCCAAGGGATCACCTACATTCAACTGGTCATAACGCACCATTCCGGTAAGTACCAGAGCAATGGCAATATATAAAACGGTACATATTATTATGGCCCACATCATTCCTTTAGGCAAATCACGTTGTGGATCTTTGCATTCCTCAGCCGTTGTCGAGATAGCATCAAACCCAATGTAAGCAAAAAACACTGCTGAAACTCCTTTTAAAACTCCTGTAACACCATTAGGTGCAAAAGGATCCCAATTTGCAGTATCCACATAGAAAACACCAACCGCTATGACTAAAAGAACAATACATAATTTGACAACCACCATGATATTACTCGCATTTCGAGATTCTTTCATTCCGCGGTAAATCAATGCCGTAATCAAAACAATAATCAGTAGTGCAGGAAGATCTGCCACAAAATGAAACGATCCAATAACCGGCGAAGTCGTCCAGGCTGTATAAGCATCCTGTAAAGCAGGACTTAAGTTTGCAAATTCTTTGCCTCCTTGCATTAGCGCAATGGCATCGTCAAAACCTCTGGAAGCGGACAAAAAATCCATTTGAACCCATTGTGGTAAGTGAAGCCCGCCACTTTCAAGTAAACCCGTAAAATAGTCACTCCACGATATGGCGACCGTTATATTCCCCACAGAATATTCCATTATCAGCGCCCAACCAATAATCCAGGCTATTATTTCTCCAAAAGCCACATACGAATACGTATAAGCACTTCCGGAAACGGGAACCATCGATGCAAATTCAGCATACGCAAAAGCAGCAAAACTACAGGCTATAGCAGTAAACAAGAACAAAAAGATAACTGCAGGCCCTCCATCAGAACTAGCTTTACCAATCGTACTGAAAATTCCGGCTCCTACAATTGCGGCGATACCAAAAGCTGTTAAATCACGCGCCGTTAAATGTTTTCCTAATGCATTATGGCCATCGGCATCTCTTTTTTCAACCTGTTTTAAAATATCTTGTACTGTTTTTTTTCTAAATAAACTTGAAGATGCCATAAACTAAACTTTATCATTAAAAATTAATAAACTGTAAATTGTATGCTATAATTATGAAAATAGTTCAAATTATCTTCAAAATTCAAAAGTATAAAACAATTTTAATTAATGGAGTTTCTCTAACTATTTTTTTATTTATTTTTCATAAAAGTTAAATCACTTTTTTTTTATACTAAATAAGTCAAATTTTGCTATACATCCAATTAAAAAATAATTTTAAAAAATAGCTGCAATTATTATTTCAAACAGCTTTTTAGAATCGTGATCGGATGCAAGGCTTTTCTACTGGTACCATCAAAAATCTGATGGCGGCAACTAGTTCCTGCCGCTGCAATAGCCACTGTTGCATCAGTAGCTCTTATTTTTGGGAACAAGGTGTCTTCTCCCATTTGCATGCTGATTTCATAATGTTCTTTTTCATAACCAAAAGAGCCAGCCATACCACAACAACCCGAATTATAAATAGTAACTGAACTATTTTTAGGGACATTCAACATTACAAAAGTTGCTTCCATAGTACTCAATGACTTCTGGTGACAATGTCCGTGAATTTTTATTGTTTTTGCAACATCAGAAAATTGATCGGGATGAATTTTGCCTTTTGTAATTTCATTTTTAAAAAACTCTTCAATCGTAAATACATGTTGTGCTAATTTTTCAGCACCTTCCTTATCGTCAGCCAATCGAATGTATTCATCTCTAAAGGTCAATATTGCTGAAGGTTCTATTCCTATCAACGGAAAATCAGTAGTAACATAATCCGAAAAAACAGCTACGTTTATGTTTGCGATTGCTTTGGCTTCTTCCAGAAAACCTTTAGAGATAAAAGCCCTTCCGCTTTCCTCATGATCCACCATAATTACTTCATATCCTAATGCTGTCAATAACTCGTAAGCATCAATGCCTACTGAAACATCATAAAAATTAGTAAATTCATCACAAAACAAACATACTTTTCCGTTTACAAAAGAATCACTTGGTGCTTGATTCCAATTTTTCTCATACCATTTTCTAAAGGTTTGCTGAGCCAGAGGCGGTACTTCTCTTTTTGAGGCAATTCCCATGGTTTTTTTTACCAAAGGCAAGTTCAGCATGAAATTCGTAAACTTTGGAGTGATACTCCCCAGTCCATTCAATTTCGCATTAAAAGCAAATACTTTATTGCGCCATGAAAATCCATTCGCTTTTTGATAGTGGTACAGAAACTCTGATTTCATTGCTGCCACATCCACATTACTGGGACATTCACTGGCACATGCCTTGCAGCTCACACACAACTCAAATACCTTATATAATTCTTCATGATCGAACTTATTGTCTTTTTCTGAATGCGTCAAATATTCCCGCAGCGCATTGGCTCTGGCGCGCGTCGTATCTTTTTCATTCCGCGTGGCGCGATAGCTAGGACACAAGGTTCCTCCAGCCGAAGGTAATTTTCTGCAATCACCAGAACCATTACATTTTTCCGCAGCACGCAAAATCCCCATACTATCAGAGAAATCCTGAATAGTTTGTATTTCCGGTTCTACTCTCCCCGCTTCCATCCGAAGATTTTCGTCCATTTTGAAAGCGTTTACAATTTTTCCCACATTCAAAATGGTGTTGGGGTCAAAAGCATGTTTGATTCTTTTCAATAATTCATAATTCTGTTCTCCAATCATAAAAGGTAAAAACTCTCCACGAACAATACCATCCCCATGTTCCCCGCTCAAGGAACCTCTATATTTTTTGACTAAAACAGCCACTTCGGTTGCGATGTTTCTAAATTGGTGTATCCCTTCTTTTGTTTTCAAATTCAAAACCGGACGCAAATGCAATTCTCCTGCACCGGCATGCGCATAATAAATAGCACTTTGACCATGACGCTCCATCATTGCGGAGAATTCAGCAATATAATTAGGTAAGTCACTCAATTCAACAGCGGTATCTTCAATAGAATCTGCCGCTTTATTGTCGCCAACAATACTGCCTAAAAGTCCAAGACCTGCTTTTCTCAGCTCATTTACTTTATCTATATCTGCTCCGTAAATTTTTGGTAAAGCATACCCAAAATTATTTCGTTCTAAATCGGAAATCAAAGCATTGGCCTGTAATTCAGCATCTTCCATACTGTGATACGAGGCTACTTCAAGCATGATAACCGCTTTTGGTTCTCCTTGAATGAAAAATCTATTTTTAGCCTGTTCCCGGTTGGTTTTGGTACAATCTAATATTGTGTCATCCATCATTTCACAAGTGTACAAATGGTGTTTCATTGCGGTAACCACAGCTTCTAAACTTTCCTGAATAGAATGAAAATGGGCCACTACCATCACATTATTTGTTGGCGGTAGCGGATCTACTTTCAGCGTAATTTCAGTGGTAAATGCTAAAGTTCCTTCGCTTCCACAAAGGAGTTTTCCCAGATTTATAGTACTTTCGGTTCCTCCAAAAAGTTCCGATTTCAATACTAAATCAACTGCATATCCGGTGTTTCTTCTGTGAATTTCAGGTTTCGGAAATTCTTTTGTAATCTCTTTTTGGTTTTCTGTGTTCGAAAGTTCCTCATAAATAGTCTTGTAAATAGAACTTTCAAGCGTTTTCCCTTTTGTTTTTTCAATGAATTCAGCAGAAGTCATTTCTTTAAATACTGCCGAACTTCCATCACTCAAAACTGCTTTAATTTCCACAATTTTATCTCGGGTAACTCCGTACCGAATTGATGTAGTTCCAGATGAATTATTGCCTACCATTCCGCCTATCATACAACGATTGGAAGTCGAAGTATTGGGACCAAAAAACAATCCGTGCGGTTTTAAATATAAATTCAGTTCATCCCGAATTACTCCTGGTTGCACGGTAACGGTTTTTTTAATAGAATCAAAAGCAACAATCTTTGTAAAATGTTTCGAAACATCCACGATTATTCCACTACCTACAGTTTGACCTGCCAATGAAGTTCCGGCAGTTCTAGGCGTAATTGAAATTTTATTTTTTGCTGCAAAGCGAATAATTTTTACAATATCTTCCTCTGTTTTTGGAATCGCTACAGCAAGCGGCAGGATCCTGTAGGCCGAAGCGTCAGTGGCATACAATGTTTTATGAAGGTCATCATATAAAAGAATGCCTTCTAATGATTGAGATAGTTCTTGTAACGGAGGCGTAATTGACATATTGTGGAGTGAATTGCTGTTATTTTCACAAATATAAATATATAGTGGTGTATAATTTTAAGAATAAAAGCTAAAGTTTGTGATTTCTTTCTTTCAGTAATTAAAACGTTTGAAAGCTTCAATAGCTTCATATTCTGCGAGACCTAGATCATCATATAATTTAGCTGTATTCTTATTACGATCTTCGGCTCTTACCCAGAATTCTCTGGAATCATTTCCTTGGAACATCACCCTATCCTTTTGAGATTGGTGGTATAAAATGGCATGTCTTTTTAATAAAACTTCATCCGGGCTCAAGGGTACAGCCATGTCAATTTCATGAATATCCCATTCATGCCAAGCGCCTCTGTACAACCATAACCAACAATCATTCATAAAAGGTTTTGATTTCAGTTGTTTCATGGCTTCAAATATCGCATTCAAACATACTTCGTGCGTACCATGCGGATCTGCTAAATCTCCCGCTGCAAAAACCTGATGTGGTTTAATTTTTGCAATGATGTCCTTTACGATTTCAACATCTGCAGTTCCTAATGGGTTTTTCTTAATTTGTCCGGTTTCATAAAAAGGAAGATCTAAAAAGTGTGCATTTTCATCTTTTAAACCAATATATCTAATCGCGGCATACGATTCTCTGCGTCTAATAAGTCCTTTCAGTTTTCTAACTTCTAAAGAATCAACTTGATTTTCGGTTTTATAATTTAAAAAGTCAATAATGGCAGTAAAATTAATCTTAGTGACGTCATCTCCTACAAAATCATTAGAAACTTCGGCAAATTTTAAGGCTTCATCATCTGTAACTGCAATATTTCCTGAGGTTTGATAAACAACATGAACATCATGTCCTTGTTTAATTAGTTTAGAAAAAGTTCCTCCCATAGAAATCACATCATCATCCGGATGAGGACTAAAAAGAATAATTCTTTTCTTGGCAGGATTAGCTCTTTCAGGTCGATACGAATCATCTGTATCAGGTTTCCCTCCGGGCCATCCTGTAATAGTATGTTGCAAAACATTAAACATATTTATATTCAAATCGTAAGCTGAACATTCCTCTTGCGCTAATAGATCCGACATACCGTTATTATTGTAATCCCTATCAGTCAGTTTTAAAATAGATTGATTGGTATGTTGGCACAGCCAAACTATGGCTTTACTTTTTAGTTCAGGGGTCCAAACACAGGTGTCAACTAACCAGGGCGTTTTAAATCGGGTTAATTCCGAAGCGGCAGATTGGTCTAAAACAAATGTGGTATTGGTGTGATTTTGCAAAAAGGTAGCAGGAACTTCAGAGCTGATATCACCTTGGATGGTTCTTTTTATAATATCGGCTTTATTTTGGCCCCAAGCCATTAAGACAATTCTTTTTGATCGGAGAATTGTTGAAACCCCCATAGTAATTGCTCGCTTAGGAACATTGTCAATCCCATTAAAATCAGAAGAAGCATCGACTCTTGTAATATGATCCAAAGTGATAATTCGGGTACCGGAATTAATGTGAGATCCTGGTTCATTGAATCCAACGTGACCGGTTCGCCCAATTCCTAAAAGTTGAAAATCTATTCCACCCACTTCTTTAATTTTCAGCTCATAATCAACACAATATTGATTTAAATCTGCAATAGCTATAGTTCCGTTAGGAATGTTAATATTTTCAGGATTAATATCTACGTGATCAAATAGATGCTGCTGCATGAAATAATGATAGCTTTGATTGTTCTCTTTGGTCATTGGATAATACTCATCCAAATTAAAGCTAATAACATTACTGAAACTCAAACCTTCTTCTTTGTGGAGGCGCACGAGTTCATCATAGACTTTTATCGGGCTGGAACCTGTTGCTAAACCCAGAACGCAGGGTAAGTTTTGAGCTTGTTTTAATTTAATCAATTCTGCTATTTCACGGGCAACAATTATTGAAGCTTCCAAAGCATTTTTAAAAACCTTATTATGAATTTTTTCAAATCGAGTAGTTTCATATTTGCCTGGCTTAACATAAGATAAAAGTTGAATTGCACTCATAATTATTTCGGAATTTAAGAATATTAATAAGGCAAATATAAAAAACATCCTAAATAAATGCAACTTTATGCGTTAATTTAGGATGAACTATTAAATAATGCATAATAATGCAATTTACAATACCTGAACACCGGCTTTAATGTACTCTTCTAATATAGGATTTTTTGGATTTAGATCAGTTATTATAGTATTTAGTTGGTTAAGTTCGCTAACAACGTAAGGCATTTTAGTATTTAGTTTTTCAGAAGAAACCATCGTAACGACCTTATCTGAAGCTTGCATCATTGCTTTTTTTACAATAGACACTTCGTAACCCATTTCTGTAAGACCCAAACGAACATTTATACTACTAGCCCCCATAAAACAAATATCTGCTTTTAATTTAGACAATACATGCACCACATCCAATCCAATTGTAACCATTGCATTTTTTTGCATTTTTCCTCCTATAAAAATTAACTCAACATTAGAATGTTGTGAGAGTTGCATGGCTATTGGCAAACTATAAGTATAGATAGTTGCTTTCAGATCAGATGGAATTAATTTAGCAAAAGCAAGGTTTGTAGTTCCCCCACTCATAATAATAACCTGTCCATCAGTAATTAAAGAAAGGGCTTTATTTCCTATAATATCTTTCTTATCTCGATTCACAATCGCGATATCAAAAATATTAGCAGGCTTATCAATAACAGGAAATGCGCCCCCATATACCTTTTCAAGAAGACCTTTTTTATTCAATTCTATTAAATCTCTTCGTATTGTATCTTCGGAAATACTCAATTCCAAAGCTAGATCAATAGTACTAACTTTTTGATTTTCATGAAGTTTACCCAGAATGTATTTATGTCTTTCTACTTTTAGCATTTCAATTAATTAAAAATATTGCCAAAGATATAAATATTTGAACTAGAATAAATATATGTTGCTATATATTATTTATGAGATGCATTATTTACGTAATGTAAATGATAAAAATGATTCAAAATGAAATTTAAATTGCATTATAATGCATTATTATCAAATAAATTGAAAGATATATTAACAATATCGCATTTATATGCAAATAATGGATATATTTGTTTCCTAACCATAAAATAACCTCTATAATTATGAAAAAATTATTCCTAATTTTATTATTGTTTTTGTTAACCCTAGGTGCTTTTGCACAAACAAAAACAATTACTGGAACTGTCAAAAACAAAGCGGATGGCATACCTATTCCTGGGATTACCATCACCTTAGATGAAACTTCTAAAGGTAGCGTTTCGGATCTTGATGGAAAATACAGTATTTCTGCTTCCACAGGAGATGTCCTTACATTTAGCTATTTAGGATTCGCTACTTCTAAAGTAAAAGTTACTGCAAACAGCAGTACAATTAATGTCGGGATGTCTGAAGAGCTAAATACATTAAATGAAGTGGTTGTAATGGGATCAACCATTCGAACTACAAGGAAAGAAATGGGTAATGCTGTAACTAGTATTAAGTCGTCAGATTTGGTTAAAACACAACCTAACGGACTTGCATCTGCCTTACAAGGCAAAATTGCAGGAGCACAGATCACGCAAAATTCAGGTGATCCCTCAGGAGGGTTTTCAATTAAATTAAGGGGTACTTCTTCTATTTTGGGAGGGTCTGATCCACTTTATGTTATCGATGGTGTGGTTATCAGTAACAGTAGTGCTAATGTTTCAAATCCTGAGATTGGTGGTAATACAAACTTAGTAATAGGACAAAACCGAACTTCCGATATCAATCCAAACGATATTGAAAGTGTAGAAGTCCTTAACGGTGGCGCCGCAGCAGCTATTTATGGATCTCGTGCAGCAAATGGTGTTGTAATTATTACTACTAAAAAAGGAAAAGCGGGTAAAGATTCGTACACTTTTTCAACAAGTTTGGTTATTAATTCTTTACGCAAAAAATTAGATGTCAATCTTGTAAATAAACAATTTGAAATACCTGCAGCTAGTGGAGCATTATTTCCAATTACTGGATTTTCTGCTAGTTCAGCCACTACTGTCCCTGTAAGTCGAGGTTTAAATCAAGCTGGGGTTCCTCAAGGGCTTACAAATATGGACACTCGTTTGAAGGATGTAACTCGTTATGATTTTCAGGATGATATTTTCACCACTGGTATTGGTACTGACACGTACTTCTCAGTCGCAGGCGGTAATACTAACACTAAGTATTTTGCATCGGTTGGTTATCTAGAAAATGGTGGTATTGTAAAAAACACCGATTACAAAAGACTGGGTCTAAATCTTAAAGTTCAAAATAAAATCAACGAAAAGCTTTCTGCTTCCTTTGGAGTAAATTATGTTACCTCTCGCTCTGAAGACAAGCCTGATGGGAATGTTTTTTACAGTCCGATGAATTCTTCGACGATAAACAATAATATTTATGACATATCTACACGCGATAGTAATGGTAATTTATTAGCAGTTGATCCAGGTCGTGTTAATCCACTCTCTGTTATTGAAACTTTCAAATTTGGACAGCAAACCGATCGTGTGATCGCAAATGTACTGTTGAATTACAAGCCTTTTAAAAATTTCAATGCTGACTTTATTGTTGGTTTAGACAATTTTAACCAAAAAGGATTTGGCTTTATTCCTAGATTCCCTTATTCACCTGTTAATGTAGGTACTTATAACGATGGGTTTGTATCAGAAACCGATAATAAAGTTTATCAATTGAACAATGATTTAAATCTTAGGTACGTTTGGAATATATCAAAAGATTTTACGGCAACAACTTATGCAGGATACAATGTGCAATATTATAGAGACAAACTTTTTTCTGTTCAAGGAAGAGATTTAAAACCATTTATTGAAAATATAAATGCTGCCAATACTATAATAGGTGGTTCCGCTTCTTCTGCAGAAACAAATTATAACCTGTGGGGTGTTTATCTTCAAGAAACTTTCGGCTATAAAAATAAATTATTTGTAACCGCTGCAATTCGACAGGACGCATCCACAATTTTCTCAGCCGATGTAAGAAGACAAATTTATCCAAAAGTGAGCGGAAGTTATGTGCTTTCCAGCGAGGAGTTTATGAAAGACAGTAAAGTGAGCACTGCAAGACTGCGAGCTTCGTGGGGAGAATCAGGAAACTTAACGGCGATCGGGGCTTATTCAAGATTTACTAACTATTCTACAGGTAACCTCTTTGAACAAACCTCTTTTACACTTGCGGGGAACAGCCGTGGAAATTTAGGATTAATACCAGAACGCAATGTATCTTATGAAGTAGGAGCTGATTTTGGATTCTTTAATGATAGATTAACACTTTCTGGAACGTACTATAGAGCCGACATTAAAGATTTACTATTGCGTGTACAAGCGGCACCGTCAACTGGCGCAACTTCTTCAATTGAAAATTTAGGCGAAATGACTAATAAAGGGCTAGAATTTACTGTGAAAGGTATAGTTGTTAAAAGTGAAGATTTTAACGTTGAGATTTATGGTAACATGAGCCGAAACAGAAATGAAGTTACTAAATTAAATCAACCGTTCTTTTTATTAGATTCAAATCCAGCGGGTGCTCCGATTGCGGTTCAGCTGAATCGCCCTGTTGGTACTTATTTTGGAAGTTACTATGCACGAAATCCTGATGGCAGCTTGTTACTTATGCCCGATGGATTACCGCAAACAGAACGCGGAAACACAGCAACTGGAGTAATACAAAGAAATGCAAATGGACAACCGTTTGGTGATGTTTTAAATAAAGAGATTGGCGATCCAAATCCAGATTTCATCTATGCTTTTGGCACCAATGTTAACTATAAAAATTGGGGTCTTTCTGTTTTATTGGATGGTGTGAGCGGCGGAGATATATGGGATGCTGATTATAGAACACGTCAAGGTACTGGTTCTGGACAATTAGTTGCTCAAGAGTTAAGAGGAGAGTTACCACGTGGTTATGTTTATTCTATTTATAACATCCAAGAATTTCGAATTGTTGATGGTAGCTATCTTAAACTAAGAGAAGTTTCAATAAATTACTCTTTTGGTAAATTGAATAACTTCTTTGAGGACTTTACAATAAATCTTAGTGGTCGTAACCTTTATTCATGGGATAAGTTTACAAGCTATGATCCTGAGGTAAATTCTGGTGGACAATCAGCTGTGGCAAGATATAATTTTGGAACAATTCCAATTCCTCGTACTGTTGCACTAGCGCTTAAATTTAAATTTTAATACAAAGAAAAATGAAAAAATTTATTATATTATCAGCTCTTATGAGCTTGTTTCTAACCTCTTGCGATGAAGAATTTTTAGATCCAACGCGCGCTTCAGAAGTAGATGTGTTTTCTTCCCGCGATGGTTTAGTTGGCGTTGCCAATGGGCTACAATCACGATTTAGTGTTGGGCGCCAGAGTCCGTTTGGGTATGCTATCATAACTGCAAATGGATTTACGACAAATGAGCTTGGTGCTCCACAAGGCGGAAATGCAGATGAAGTTGCATTATTTGCTGGTTCTGGAGAGGTTTTACCAGTTAACGGAGTGGTAAGCACTATCTGGGCGCAAAGCTTAATTCTGAACTCGGAAGCTCAAAAAGTGATCAATAATATTGATCGCATTAGCTTACCAGTTGAAAAAGCCAGCATACTAGTACATGCGTCAATTTTCAAAGCTTTAGCATTGGGAAATTTAATTCAGTTTTTTGAAAGAGTGCCAATCTCAACTGAAAAAAATGCCGTTTTTAACTCACGTGCCGAAGTACTTGCAGTAGTAATTAAAACCCTGGAAGATACCAAGACTTTGTTGCCTAGTGCAACTGGTTTTTCTGGTTTAGTGGGTAATTTAAATTATACCAACACGGTTAATGCTCTTTTGGCTAGGTTTTATCTGATGTCCGGAAGCCCAAGCGATTTAGATAAAGCATTTGAACATGCGACATTAGTTAATTTATCTATTCGTTCTAGCTTTCCTTTCGATGCTGTAAATCAAAATTCAATTGCAGCAACTGCATTTTTAGTTGCGAATAATTATCAGCCAATAGGACGTACTTTAGGTTTACCCGCAGCATTACAACCAGCCACAGCTGATGGGCGTATTAATTTTTACATCAATCCAATTTCTACATCTTCAGCAGTTAAAGGAGCTGGATTTTGGAGTAGTGTAGGTTCTTCAGTCCCTGTTTATTTGCCAGGTGAAATGATTTTGATCAGAGCAGAAGTATTGGCACGAAAAAATCAGTTGCCGCAAGCTATTATAGAAATTAATCGAATATTACAAAAAACGGTAGCATCTGATGCGTGGGGTGTTGGCGCAAATTTGCCGGCCTATTCCGGAGCAGCTGACCAAGCAAGTGTGCTAACAGAAATATATAGAAACCGTTGTATTGAGTTGTTTATGTCTGGTTTGAAACTTGAAGATACACGTCGATTTAATCGCCCAGCTAGTGGAACTGTAGGAGCAGAAAGAAACCGTAATTGGTATCCTTATCCAGATTCAGAAAGATTTAACAATACAAATACTCCTGCTGATTCAGCTAATTAAAACTAAAACAGAATCGAGGCGATTAATCTGTTTTTATGTCGCCTCGTTTTTTCAAACTAGTAAAATCCACTTTTATAGTTCTATTGTTATATACAAAAGGTTTGCAATGACTGCATAAAAATAGTTTATGGGTTTCTTTGCGCACTTTTTTATCCAAATTAATTTACACAAAAAATGAAAAAGAATAATACTGATACAGAACAAGAATCCCTTTATTCAAATTTAGACAAAATGAGTACTCAGGAACTACTTCTAAATATCAATATTGAAGATATGAAAGTAGCTGCTATAATTGAAAAACAAATTCCAAATATTGAAAAACTGGTAGACAGTATCGTATCTAAAATGAAACTGGGAGGCCGTTTATTTTATATTGGAGCCGGCACTTCTGGGAGAATTGGAATTCTTGATGCTTCAGAATGTCCCCCTACTTTTGGAGTTCCCGATAATTGGATTATTGGTATCATAGCCGGAGGTGATTCCGCCATTAGGAAAGCCGTAGAAAATGCTGAAGATGATGTTCATCAAGCTTGGAGAGATTTATCGGCATATGCCATTTCAGGTTTAGATGTAGTTATAGGAATTGCTGCTTCAGGAAATACACCCTATGTCATCGGTGGTTTAAACAAAGCCCGTGAAAATAATATTATCACCGGAAGCATTTCTTGCAATAGTGAAAGTCTGATTTCAAAAGAAGCTGATTATCCTATTGAATTAATTGTAGGACCAGAATTCCTCACTGGAAGTACAAGGATGAAAGCAGGTACCTCGCAAAAATTAGTGCTAAACATGATCTCTACCTCAGTTATGATTAAACTAGGACGAATTTATGGGAATAAAATGATCGATATGCAATTATCCAATAATAAATTGGTACAAAGAGGTATAGAAATGATTGTTGAAGAACTCCAAATAGATGAAAAATCAGCTTCTAAATTGTTAGAAAAACATAAAAGCGTAAGAGCAGTATTACTCAATCAAAATATAAATCTTGATATTTAACGCTCCGTTATTCAAAAATACAAACTCCTAAAGATTATAAAATGACACCAAATGCAATCCTGATCCTTATAATTGTTTATTTTGGTATATTGTTCTATATATCACATAGAGTCAGCAAGAAAGATGATAGTAATGAAGCATTTTTCAAAGCTAATAAAAATTCAAAATGGTATCTAGTAGCTTTTGGGATGGTAGGTACTGCTCTATCAGGAGTCACATTTATTTCAGTTCCAGGAGAAGTTGGTGCTCCAAGTGGAGAACAATTTAAATACTTTCAATTTATACTGGGGAATGCTATAGGATTTATTATTATTACTAAACTGCTATTACCCATATATTATAGGATGAATTTAACATCTATATATGGCTATATAGAAAAGAGAATGGGTTTCTATAGCTACAAGACTGCAGCTACTATTTTTTTAGTTAGTAGAACTATTAGCTCCGCATTTAGACTTTATCTAGTAGTTATAGTACTGCAGCGTTATGTTTTCGATTTCTATAAAATCCCTTTCTTCTTGACAGTACTAATATCATTGCTTTTAATATTTTCTTACACCTACAGAGGTGGTCTTAAAACAATAATAATTACTGATACTTTACAAACTTTTTTCCTGGTAACGTCTGTTATTCTGACTATTTATTTCATTTGCGACAGTCTCGATTTAAATGCGATTGGTGCATTCAATGAGGTAAAAAACAGTAACTACTCGAAAGTGTTTTTCTTTGACGATTTTATGACTAGTAAATTTCACTTTGTGAAACAAATTATAGGAGGCATGTTTGTTACGATTGCAATGGTTGGTCTTGACCAAGATTTGATGCAAAAAAATCTAAGTTGTAAAAATATTGGCGAAGCTCAAAAAAACATGTTCACATTTACCGGAATCTTTGTTGTTATCAATATTTTCTTTCTTAGTGTTGGTGCACTTCTCTATATTTATGCAAATAAGAATGGAATCACCGCTCCTCTTGATCTTATTACAAATAAACCCAGAACCGATTTGTTATTTCCTGAAATTGCATTAAATCATCTATCAATAATGCCTGCTATTGTGTTTTTATTAGGGATTATTGCAGCTACTTTCGCAACAACTGATTCAGCATTGACAGCACTTACAACCTCCTTTTGTGTAGATTTCCTTAATATGGATAAAACGGAAAATCTTAATAAAAAAAACATGGTGAAAACTAGATATTTTGTACACATTAGCTTTTCTGTATTAGTGTTTATTGTAATTCTAATTTTCAACACTATTAATGACAGTTCTGTGGTCGGAATGATATTCAAGGTTGCTTCCTATACTTATGGGCCTTTGTTGGGGTTATATTCTTTTGGTATATTTAAAAAATCAAAAAAAGTAAATGACAAACTAGTCCCTATAATCTGTCTATTATCACCAGCACTAACTTATTTTATTAGCGAAAATTCTAAAAAACTCCTGTTTGGGTACGTATTTGATAATGAGTTAATCATACTAAATGGACTACTTACGTTTATAGGACTATACCTAGTAAGTAAAACTTCTAATGAAGAATTACATTTTTAAAATCATCTGCAAAAAGAAAATAGTCCTTTAAAATTTAATTATTTGTGAATATGAATGTAAATATAGAATTACTTTATAAAATCGCTCAAAAACCTGCTCGCAGGATAATCGGACTAATGTCAGGTACATCCTTGGACGGCCTAGACGTAGCTTTATGCGAAATTTTAGATTCAGGCCAAAACACACAAGTCAAACTAGTAGAGTTTGATACCGTTGAGTATACACAAGAAATAAAAACAGAAATTCTAAAAGTTTTTGCAAAACAAAATATTGATTTCCACAGTCTGGTTTTATTAAACGAATGGATAGGTATCTTGCATGCCAACATGGTATTAAAATGCTTGGAAAAATGGAAAATTAAAAGTAATGAAGTTGATCTAATTGCTTCGCATGGACAAACAGTATTACACCTACCAAAAATTTTACATCAACAAGAAAAATTTCCAAACGCTACTTTACAAATTGGTGATGGAGATCACATTGCTATAAAAACAGGGATTATAACGCTTTCTGATTTCAGACAAAAACACCTTGCCGCCGGTGGCGAAGGTGCCCCTTTAGCAGTTTACGGTGATTATTTAATTTTTGGTAAAAAAGGAGAAAATCGTATAATGCTCAACATCGGAGGTATCGCAAATTTTACCTATTTACCAATGGATCTAAATCCGGAAGAAGTTTTTGTAACTGACACAGGAACCGGCAACACTTTAATTGATGCCTTTACCAGATTCTATTTTCCAGATAAAGCCTACGACAAAGATGCTAAAATTGCTTTGCAAGGTATTGTGAATTCCTCACTTTTACAGATTCTTAAATCCAATCCATTCTTCGAAAAACCGTTTCCAAAAACTACAGGGCCAGAACTTTTCAGCATAGAATATGTTATAAAAGCACAGAAAGAATCCAATACTGAAAACATTTCAATTCCAGATTTATTAGCAACATTAACACGATTCAGTGCAGAAACAATAGCCGAATCAATTCATTACGCTATAAAAAACACAAAATATAATACAGACAGTTTTACAATTTACATGTCTGGAGGAGGAACACACAATCCTTTATTAGTGTCTTGGTTAAAAGAATTACTAGCCTGTAAATTTTTAAAAACAGACATCTTAGGTATTCCAGGTGATGCAAAAGAGGCAATATTGTTTGCTGTTTTAGCAAATGAAACAGTTTCGGGAGGAAACTCTAATTTTGGATCACGTGAAGGTATTCCTGCGGTTTCGATGGGAAAAATTTCCTTTCCTACTTAAAAATAAGAACCTGATAAAAAATCACTTCTCCTTTTTGAAAAAAATAAAAAAATGACAAAAGAACGTATAATTTCACTGGATATATTGCGAGGATTTACCATTATGATGATGGTTTTGGTAAATAACCCTGGTAATTGGGGAAATATTTTTGCTCCTCTGGAACATGCCAACTGGCATGGTTGCGCTCCAACTGATTTAGTTTTCCCTTTCTTTATTTTCATTTTAGGAGCAGCAATTCCACTTGCGATTCTGTCCAAAGTGTTGAATCAACAAAGCTTTTTAAAAATACTAACACGATCCTTGCGAATTATTTCACTTGGCCTTTTTTTAGGATTTTATAGTAAAATAGAAATACTTGATTTAGATGGCTATCCCCTGCTAATCTCAAAATTGATTATTACGGGAATTATAGCCTATGTATTGCTTGGAAATTTCAAACCAAAAATGAAATTATCCTTAGTTTTGACCTTATTTTTTATTTTTATTTTTCTTGCTTTTAGTGGTATAACCGCGTATAGCGATGTCCGTTTGCCTGGAGTTTTACAACGAATTGGTATCGTCTATTTCTTTACTTCACTGGTTTATCTAAAAACGGAAATCAAAGGGCAAATAATTATTGCTCTACTGTTATTAATCGGATATTGGGCCAGCATGACATTAATACCCGTACCTAATTTTGGACCTGCAAATTTAAATAAAGGCACAAATTTAGCGGCTTGGATAGACAATTTATTGTTAAAACATCATCTGTGGTCGTTCTCTAAAACCTGGGACCCAGAAGGTATTCTTAGTACAATTCCTGCTATTGCAAACGGCATTATAGGTTTGTTAGTCGGACAGCTATTAAATAGCAGTTTGACTAAAAAAGAGAAAGCCATAAAAATGCTTGGTTCAGGCCTAGCTTTGGTTAGTGTAGCTTTAATTTGGAATGAATTTTTTCCGTTAAATAAATCATTGTGGACAAGTTCTTTTGTGCTTTATACAGCTGGTTTTGCTACATTGTTTTTAGCTATTCTTTATTATATAATCGATATCAAAGGCTACAAAAACTGGACAACACCTGTATTAGTTTGGGGTGTAAACCCAATGATTGTTTTCTTTCTTTCGGGACTATTGCCTCGGGTCTTATCGTCTATAAAAGTTCCTAATCCAGAGTATGCTATTAGAAATCTAAACGAAATTCCGAAACAAATAGGATTACAAGACTACTTAAATAGGTTTTGTATTCTGCCTTATTTTGATGAGCCAAAACTTGCTTCTTTAATATGGGCTTTACTTAATATCCTTTTTTGGTCTGTTGTTTTATGGTTTTTTTATAAAAAGAAACTTTTTTTTAAAGTGTAATTTAAAATAATCAAAACAACTTAACGCCACAATATCGTATCTTAAAGATCTGGCCAAGAAATTAGATCAAAAAATAAAGTCAAATTTTATCTCAGATTTATAGAATAAATTTCACTAAAAAAACTACTTTTGATTCACCCTAAAATTAGATTTATCATGAACAAATTCAAGCTCTTATTAGTAGTAATCCCTCTTTTTTTACTTTCTTTTTGGAATGGTACTGCACAAACATCCGCTACAAATCCCAAAAATGAATTTAGAGCCGTTTGGATTGCTACAGTGGTGAATATTGACTGGCCAAAAATGAGTACTGATAATGTTGCCAAACAAAAAGCAGATTATATTGAGATTTTAGAGGCTTATAAAAAATTAAATTATAATGCAGTCATTGTTCAGATTCGAAGTGTTGGTGATGCTTTTTATCCAACCCAATTAGCACCTTGGTCCCGATTTTTGACCGGTAAAGAAGGACAGGCACCAAAACCTTATTTTGACACCTTAGCGTGGATGATTGCTGAAACGCATGCCAGAGGTTTTGAATTTCATGCTTGGATGAATCCATACCGTGCCACAATGGATTACAATACTGCACTTTTAAGTCCACAACACGATTTTTTTAAATATCCCGAATGGATGATAAAATATGGTGGTAAATACTATTACAATCCTGCTTTGCCCGAAGTTCAAAATCATTTGACAGCTGTCGTGGAAGAAGTCGTTACAAATTATGACATTGATGCTATTCATTTTGATGATTATTTTTATCCGTATAAAATAAAAGGAGAATTATTTGACGACACTGATTCTTTCAAAAAATATGGAGATGGATTGGATTTAGCGGATTGGAGACGTAAAAATGTGAATGATTTTGTAAAAAGTGTTTCAATATCGATCAAAAACATCAAACCGTGGGTACAATTTGGTATTAGCCCGTTTGGCGTCTGGAGAAATAAATCAGTGGATCCAAGAGGTTCAGAAACGGAATCAGGGCAAACTAATTACGATGATTTATTTGCTGATCCGTTAGCGTGGATGGAAAACAAGTGGATTGATTACCTTGTTCCGCAGCTATACTGGAGTATGGATCACCCTAAAGCTTCCTATTCGAAATTGTTGCGTTGGTGGTCTGAAAATTCAACAAATACGGCAATCTATATTGGTAACGGATCATACAAAATCAATACCGACTCTGACAAAAGATGGAATAATCCATACGAAATCCCCAACCAAATAGACATTACCAGATCATATAAAAATATTCAGGGTAATGCTTTTTTTAGTGCCAAATCATTTTTAAACAAAAATCAAAGTGTGACTCGATTACTGGAAAACAACCAATACAAATATCCCGCACTTCCTCACGTTGTTCCAAATTTTGTCAAAAAAGTAATCGCTGTTCCAAGGGCAAACGCACTGGTTAAAAATTCGATTTCTTCTAGTTTTTATGTTCCTTATCCTGAAAACAGTCAAGTGCGTTATGTGATGGTTTATGGATCTACATCTGAAACACAAATTGATGTGAATGATCCGAGCCAAATCATCAACAAAATTGCTTTCAATGAGAAAAACCCAGTTGAAATAGTAATTCCTACTTATAAATTAGATAAAAATAATTCCTGCGCCATTACATTCATCGATTTTTATGGCAATGAAAGTGAAGCTGCTTTTGTCAATTTTACACTATAATTTTAATTGAATACAATTTGCCTTAAATGAAAACAGACAATAGACCCTGGTATTGGATTCCCGTTTTAAACTTTGCTTCAGGCTTGCCGTATGCTATTATTATTTCGGTTTCGGTAATAATGTATAAAAACCTAGGAATCAACAATGAGGATATTGGTATATATACCAGTTTACTATATTTACCATGGGTAATCAAACCGCTGTGGAGCCCTTTTATTGACCTCTATTCGACTAAAAGAAAATGGTTTTTGAGCATGCAATTACTGATTGCAGTTGCATTTTTGATTGTGGGTTTGACCATTCCTATGAATAATTTTTTCATGCTAAGTCTAGCTGTTTTTTGGATGGCGGCATTTGCATCAGCCTCTAATGATGTGGCCAGTGATGGCTTTTACATGTTGGCTTTAGAGAAAGACCAACAATCCTTTTTCCTTGGAATCCGGAGTACATTTTACAGACTTTCTATGCTTACCGGAAACGGATTAATTGTAGTTATTGCTGGTTATCTGGAACAGGAATATGGAGACAAACAAAAAGCATGGTCCTACACCATGGTAATTGTAGGATTAATTATGACGGTAATTACCATTTACAATTATTTTTCGACTCCAAAAATTGAAACAAAAATTGCAGAGGCAAAAACGGAATCAGTCCCAAATAAAAGCTTCGGAGTTGTTTTTGCTACTTTTTTTCAAAAGAAACAAATTGGTTTAGTTTTGGCTTTCATTTTATTATTCAGATTAGGAGAATCTCAGTTATTAAAAATGTTAACTCCTTTTTTAATAGATCCTATAACTGCAGGAGGCATGGGCTTAACCACACAGGATGTTGGCGTTATCTATGGGACTTTTGGCGTGATTTCGCTTACTTTGGGCGGCATCTTAGGCGGTATTGCCATTTCCAGAGATGGATTAGGAAAATGGATGTTACCCATGATTTTAGCCATGCACTTACCTATAATAGGATTCATACTATTATCCAATTTTCATCCTGGTTCCGTTTTCTATATTTATGCGACGGTGATTGCGGAACAATTTGGTTATGGATTTGGTTTTGCGGCTTTCATGATGTACTTGATTTATGTGGCTGATGGCGAATCAAAAACCTCTCACTACTCTATTGCAACCGGATTTATGGCGTTAGGAATGATGCTTCCGGGAATGTTGAGCGGATTTATTCAAGACTATTTGGGCTATGGAAATTTCTTTATTTGGGTGTTTTTGGCAACCATCCCTGGATTAATTTTATCCCGCTTTTTGATTTTTCCTGCCGATTTCGGTAAGAAAACAGAACAAGAATAAACAAACTAGCTTTTTTTTAAACAAATAAGTCATATAAGTTTATTTAAGAAAGTAAGACTCTCTTAAAAATAACGGTTTTTTCACAACCCTTTTATATAATTATTTATTCTGTGTAATTTGACTTACGTGACTTATTTGTTTAAAATTAACATCATATTCATTTTATAATGACAATAGAACAAAAAATAGGACAATTTTTCTTCCCAGCCGTTTTTATAAATGATACTGAGGAAAACATTCAGGCTACCGAACGATTAATAAAAGAGCACAATATAGGTGGATTGACTTTTTTTCACAGCCGTGCCAGTGCAGCAACCAATTATGAAACTACAAAAAAAGTAGTCCTGAATGATGGTAGTTTTCAGCGTTTAAAAGAACTCATAATCAGATATCAAAATTGTGCTACGACTCCGTTATTAATGAGTATTGATGCCGAATGGGGATTGGCTATGCGCGTAGAAAAAACACCACAATATCCGTATGCAATTACCCTCGGCGCTTTGCCTGACAATAAAAAAAATCTGGTTTATGAAGTGGGCAAACAAATAGGTTTAGACTTAAAATCAGTTGGGATTCATTATAATTTAGCGCCATTGGCGGATATCAATAACAATCCGAATAATCCTGTAATTGGCTACCGTTCTTTTGGTCAAGACAAAGAAAAAGTAACTAATTTTGCACTGGAATATATCAGAGGACTTAATGATGCTGGTGTTTTAGGCTGTCTAAAACATTTTCCCGGACACGGAAATACTAATGTTGATTCGCATTTGGGATTACCTATTTTAAAAGAAACTCTCGAAGAATTAGTAGCCAATGAACTGGTTCCGTTTATAAAAGGAATTGAGAACAAAGTCGATTCGATTATGATTGGTCATTTGGCAGTTCCTGCTTTGAACGAAGGAAAAAACACTTCGGCAACGCTGTCAAAATCCGTGATTGAAACCCTTTTGCGCAAGCAATTGGGCTATGATGGTTTAGTGATTTCGGATGCTTTGAATATGCACAGCGTTTCTAAATTATACGATCAAAAAGGGCAACTGGAATGGGAAGCTTTTAATGCTGGTAATGATATTTTGTGCTTTGCCGAAAACGTACCCGAAGGAATACAGGAAATCCTAAAAAACGCAACTCCGGAACGGATTGAAGCTAGCTTTAACCGGTTGTGGAAATGCAAACAAAAAGCAGGTATTATATACAGAACTTCTAAATTACCGCATCTTTCCCGGAATGCTTTTGATTTTAAAACTACTTCTGAATTAAACTCAAAAATTGCTCAAAATTGCATTACTAAAATAAAAGACACCCGCAATACCGTTACGCTTTTTGATGCAAAAAACAGAGCGAATCTAGCCAAAATAAGTCTGTATAAAAACACTGAAAATTCTTTTTTTAAAAATTTATCGACCGCATTGCCTTGTCCTGAATTTTGCTATGAAAGAGGAGATACCATAGCCCTGAATGAATTAGATGAACTGCTACTTGATTTTGATACTATTCTTATTGCTTTGTTTGTTCCAAAAGCCAAACCAATGAATAATTTTGATATCGAGGATTTTGTATTGCAGTATTTAGAAAAATTATTTATTTCAAAAAAGTGTTTTTTATATGTCTTTGGAAACCCGTACGCATTACAGATAATTCCTAACTTAAGTGCTACTGCAGGAATCGTTCAAGTGTATCAGGATTTTTCGGAATTTCAAGAAACAGCAGCACACCAATTACTGGAAAACATGGAGTGTAAAGGAGCTCTACCGGTGCAAATATCAACTATTGAATAGACTCATAAAATATTTGATTTTCTCTAAAAAGGACTACGGATTGTGAAAAATAACCAAAAAATAAATTCCGAAATATTTTAAATCCCGAATGATTTAATTTGAAAGTTCTACTAATAAAAGCTACAAAAAACCAAAAATGATACAGCACCCACTTTAGGATATAAGGCTTTTTTTTATCTATATTGCACATCCAAACACTATAGAATGGATGTGAAAATCAACAAAAATAAAGAATTATCAATAGGACAAGCGTTGGTTCCTGTTCTAGCGCTCATCATGCTGCTAGGTTTTAATGTATTCGTTTACGGTGATGATGCTTTGAGCGGAAGCAATCAATTTGTACTCTTGCTGGGTGGAGCTGTTGCAGGAATTATAGGTTTTTTTAATAAGGTTACCTATCAAAAAATGATTGATGAAGTGGCTGAGAACATCAAATCAACCGTAGGCGCTATCCTGATCTTACTTATGGTTGGAGCATTAGCGGGAACTTGGTTGGTAAGTGGCATTATTCCTTCGATGATTTATTATGGGTTACAAATTTTGAGTCCAACGGTATTTTTGCCTGCTACATTGCTAATTTGTTCTATAATTTCTATTGCTACCGGAAGCTCCTGGACCACCAGTGCTACGGTAGGTATAGCATTAATTGGTGTTGGTGGCGCATTGGGTTTTGATTTAGGAATGGTTGCAGGGGCCGTTATTTCCGGAGCCTATTTCGGAGACAAATTGTCGCCTATGTCAGACACAACAAACCTCGCCCCTGCTATGGCCGGAACCGATTTGTTTACGCACATCAGATATATGATGATAACAACAATTCCTACGTATATTATTACTCTAATTTTGTTTATTATTCTGGGTTTGACAGTGGATATTAAAGGAAATGTGGATATAAAAACACTGCTAAATGATATTGAAAGTTCTTTTACTGTTTCGGGATGGTTATTTATAGTTCCCGCTGTTGTTATTGGATTAATCATAAAAAAAACAGAACCGCTAATTGCTCTTTTAGCAGGAACTCTTCTGGCTGCTGTATTTGCAATTCTATTTCAACCTCACATCATCAATCAAATTTCTGGTGTCAACAACATGACTTTACAATCCGGTTACATAGGAATAATGGATGCCATAACAACTAAAGTAAGCATTCCTACTACAAATGAAACCCTTGCGGATTTATTTACTTCCGGAGGAATGCAAAAAATGCTGGGAACTATATGGTTGATTCTTTGCGCAATGGTTTTTGGTGGCATTATGGATGCAATTGGCGCATTGGCAACAATTAGTAAAGCCCTCTTAAAATTAGCACACACCACTTTTGGTTTATTTGCGTCTACCGTAGGAAGCTGTTTGGCATTAAACATTACAGCTTCGGATCAATATTTAGCCATTGTAGTTCCGGGTAAAATGTTTGCGAAAGCCTATAAAAATAAAGGTTTAGCCCCTGAAAACTTAAGTAGAACATTAGAAGACGCCGGGACTGTAACCTCGGTATTAATTCCTTGGAATACCTGCGGAGCGTACCAATCAGGAACATTAGGTGTGCCAACATTAGACTATCTTCCTTTTGCCTTTTTTAATCTTTTAAGCCCTTTTATGACTTTATTATTTGCTGCTTTCAATATAAAAATTAGGCAATTGGTTTCTGATAAAAATAAAATATCGGATTAAAACTTATATGTAGTAGCAAAGAAATATTAATTTTAGTAGCAACACTTTTTTTTGATGGATTTATAATAATAATAAATTATCACTTCATAGCAAATTATAATTAAAAGTCGCTTTGAAAAGCCGCGATTCGAAGTACTTTTGCACCATCAAACAATTACAACAAAAAATAAAAAATCATGTCATTAGTAGGTAAAAAATTCCCTAACATTGCAGTTGATGCAATGTCAGAAATGGGAGACAATTTAAAAATAAATATTTTAGAGGAGGCAACAAAAAACAATAAAAAAGTACTTTTGTTTTGGTACCCAAAAGACTTTACTTTCGTATGCCCCACAGAACTACATGCTTTTCAAGCTGCTCTACCAGAATTTTCAAAACGCAACACAATCGTTATTGGTGCTTCTTGCGACACTAACGAAGTACATTTTGCTTGGTTAAATACTCCTAGAGATAACGGTGGAATTGAAGGTGTTACATACCCAATTCTTGCCGATACTAACAGAAATTTATCTAATATCCTTGGGATCCTTGATATTGATTCTACAAGCTATAGTGATGAAACTGACTCCATAATCGTTGAGGGTTCTAACGTAACGTACAGAGCTACATATTTAATTGACGAAGAGGGAAGAATTTTTCACGAAAGTGTGAATGACATGCCGTTAGGCAGAAATGTAGATGAATATTTGCGTTTAGTGGATGCTTTTACCCATTTTCAACAAAAAGGAGAGGTTTGTCCAGCAAATTGGGAAGAAGGAAAAGATGCGATGACGGCTACAAGAGAAGGTGTTGCTTCATATTTAAGCAACTAAAACAGAAATTAACCTCCAATTTAATGATGAAATAAATTTTTAAAATTTATTTCATCATTAAATCTTAAAAAAAAAACATTATGTTAATCGATTTAAACGAAGATACTTTACAAGATTTAATTACAAAAAACGAAAAAGTAGTAGTTCAATTTTCTGCTTCTTGGTGCGGAAATTGCAGAATCATGAAACCTAAATTCAAAAAAATGGCTGCTGAAAATGAAGCTATAACTTTTGTTTTTGTAGATGCTGAAAATTCACCTAATTCTAGAAAATTAGCTAATGTTTCTAATTTACCAACATTTGCAACATTTGTTGGAGGAAAATTATTGAATGAAACTCAAACGAATAAAGCCGATGTTTTAGCTGAATTAGTAATTGAAATTTCTACAAATTAAGCTACCATGAAATTACCGGTAATAAAACATTTAACTCAATTTATTGAGGAAAATGATCAAGATTATGTGATTGAAACTATTGAAGTTTTAGAGGCCCTAACAGAACTTCCATCGCTAAAAGATGAGGAATTAGATGTGATTGGTGAATTAATTTCAAACATGTATGGTGCCATTGAAGTCCATAAAATGATTCAAAACGGGACTGATAAAAAAGAGGCTTTAAATACCTTTATGAAACGAGTTTTAGGATCCATAGATAAATAAATTCGATCCGTCACAAAAGCGCTCATTATCCGAAAACATTTGGAATGAGCGTTTTTTTTATATCTTTTTTACAGTCGACTTTCTATTTAACTGCTCTAAAATCTTAAATCTTAAAACCTTATTCTTAAATAATTTTCATACTTTTGAACCACATTAAAAAACAATCATTATGGCATCAATAACATTAGGAGGAAATCCAATACACACTTCAGGAGAATTACCAAAAATCGGGACTAAATTAGCTGATTTTAAATTAGTTAAAACAGATCTCTCTATAGTTTCGCTTAGTGATTTTCAAGGTAAAAAACTAGTTTTAAACATTTTTCCAAGTATAGATACAGGAACCTGTGCAGCCTCCGTAAGAAAATTTAACGAAAGTGCCGGTACTTTAGAAAATACAACTGTATTATGTGTTTCTAGAGATTTGCCTTTTGCCCAAAAACGTTTTTGTGGTGCTGAAGGACTTGAAAATGTCATTAATTTATCTGATTTTCAAGGTGGTGAATTTGGCAAAGTAAATGGTTTAGAAATCACTGATGGCCCTCTGGCCGGATTGCATTCCAGAGTAATCATTGTTGTTGATCAAAACGGAATAGTTACCTATACGGAACAAGTGGCTGAAATTGCAGACGAGCCAAATTATGAAGCGGCTTTAGCTGTACTTTAATTTCTACTTGATGGAGTTTCAAAAAGATACCACTTTCATTACGGGAAGATTAAAAAGCGTCACTTATGCATTTAAGGGCGCTTTAAAATTGATCCGCACAGAACATAGTGTAATGGTCCAATTTTCAATAGCCATACTGCTGACTATTGCTGGATTTTATTTTAGTATTACTACAACAGAATGGCTGTTTCAAACGCTAGCAATAGGATTAGTTATTAGCATTGAGGGATTGAATACGGCTGTAGAAAAAGTAGCTGATTTTATCCATCCCAATTATAATGAAAAAATTGGGTTTATTAAAGATATTGCCGCAGGAGCGGTCTTTTTTGCTGCTTTAACAGCAATAACAATCGGTTTAATTATTTATACACCAAAATTCCTGTAAGAATTAGTACAACTCGAATGGCAAAAACAACAAAAATACCTCCTTTAAACAAAAAAAATGATTCTAAAACTCCAGAGAATAGTCCTTGGAGGGTGACTAAACAACATAAAATTGTTTTTGGCTCACTGTTAGTATTGTTTTCAATTGCTTTATTATTTGCTTTTGTTTCCTTTTACATTTACGGTCAAGAAGATCAAAGCGCAGTTCATGCGATTGCGGATCGTACGGAAATTGTTCAAAATTGGTTGGGGAAATTTGGCGCTTTTTTAGCTGATTTACTAATTTATAATGGTTTTGGAGTTGCTGCATTTATATTTGTACGGTTATTTTTCTTAACTGGAATATATTTAATAGTAGGATTACCTTTAAAAAAACTAAAAAGCATTTGGTTTTGGGATTTATTTGTGAGCGTCGTTTTGTCAGTTTTGTTTGGTTTTTTTGCTACTTCAGTACCTGAATTAGGAGGTGTAATTGGGTATGAATTGAATTCTTTTTCACAAGATTACATTGGAAAAACAGGCTCTTTATTACTTTTATTATTTGGATTAATTATATATGTAATTTTCAAGATTAAAATTTCACCAGAAAAAATCCAATCCTTTTTTGATCAAACAAAACAAGAATTAAAGACTGATTTAGCAACAATAAGTCCTATTAAAAATGAGAACAGTAGTTATAATTTAGAAGAGTTTGCCGTAATCGAAGAAGAGGACAGTATTCATCTGAAAACTAATGGCAATCAATTTGAAATTAATAAAGAAGCATTAAAACCTACAATAAGCAACGCATCAAATATTAACCGGGAACCCGTTGCCAAACCTCTCGCTATGGAAATCACACCAGTAGCAAAATCAGAGGTATTAGCGGCACCCATCGATACTTTTGTAATAGAAACAGCTCCTGAAGAAGATATAATTGAAGAAAATTTAGCCTCGCGACTAGTTGCTGATTTTGGATTATTTGATCCAACTTTGGATTTGTCCAATTATAAATTTCCTACAATTGATTTATTAAAAGAATATTCAACAGGAGGAATCACTATCAATCAGGAAGAATTAGAAGAAAATAAAAATAAAATTGTAGATACGCTTCGCAATTACAAAATTGAAATTGCTCAAATAAAAGCAACTGTTGGTCCATCGGTTACTTTATATGAAATTGTACCGGAAGCGGGAATTCGTATTTCAAAAATCAAAAGCTTAGAAGACGATATTGCGCTGTCACTTTCGGCATTAGGCATTCGGATAATTGCCCCTATTCCTGGGAAAGGAACCATAGGGATTGAAGTTCCTAACAAAAACCCCACGATGGTTTCGATGAAAAGTGTTATTGGTTCCGCTAAATTTCAAGAAGCCGAAATGGAATTACCTATAGCTCTTGGAAAAACCATTTCGAACGAAACTTTTGTAGTTGATTTAGCTAAAATGCCCCACCTATTAATGGCCGGTGCTACTGGACAAGGAAAATCTGTTGGATTAAATGCTGTTTTAACTTCCCTTTTGTACAAAAAACATCCCGCCGAAGTTAAATTTGTTTTGGTAGATCCTAAAAAAGTGGAGCTGACCCTTTTTAATAAGATTGAAAGACACTATTTAGCCAAACTTCCAGACATGGATGAAGCAATTATTACTGATAATGCAAAAGTAGTTAATACCTTAAACTCCCTGTGTGTAGAAATGGATAATCGCTATTCTTTGTTGAAAGACGCGATGGTGCGAAACATTAAAGAATACAACGATAAATTTAAAGCCCGAAAATTGAATCCAGAAAATGGCCACCGATTTTTACCGTATATCGTTCTTGTAGTAGATGAATTTGCCGATTTGATTATGACTACCGGAAAAGAAGTAGAAGTTCCTATTGCTCGCCTGGCACAATTAGCGCGTGCCATAGGAATCCATTTGATTATTGCGACGCAAAGACCTTCGGTAAATGTAATTACAGGTTTGATAAAAGCTAATTTCCCTGCCCGAATCGCCTTTAGAGTTACCTCAAAAATTGACTCCAGGACCATTCTTGACACACAAGGTGCCGACCAATTAATAGGCCGAGGCGATATGTTATACACAAACGGGAATGATGTAGTACGGGTACAATGTGCGTTTATAGACACTCCAGAAGTAGAAAAAATAACAGAATTCATTGGTGGTCAAAAAGCATATGCTACCGCTTATTTACTTCCAGAATTTATTGGAGAAGAAAGTGGCATTAATCTTGATATGGATATCTCTGATAGAGATACTTTGTTTAGAGAAGCAGCCGAAATAATTGTCAATGCACAACAAGGCTCCGCATCATTGTTACAAAGAAAACTAAAATTAGGGTACAATAGAGCGGGCCGATTGATTGATCAACTGGAATCCGCAGGAATTGTTGGGCCTTTTGAAGGAAGTAAAGCGCGTAGTGTAAACATTCTGGATATGAGTTCTCTTGATCAATTTTTCAACAATGAACAAAACAATTAACAACATGAAAACAAAGATTCAAAACTCAAGTAAAAGCAAACAAATGAAGCTATTCAAAAAAAGCAATCTAAAGAACTTGAGTAAAAGACTTATTTTTATTACCACTTTACTACTTTTTAGTTTTTCGATACAAGCTCAGGATAAAAAAGCGAAAAATCTTTTAGACCAAGTTACTGCAAAAGTAAAAAGCTACAATACTATCATAATTGATTTTAAGTATTCCTTGAATAATACAAAAGAAAACATTAATCAGGAAAGTAAAGGAAATGTTACCATGAAAGGGAATCAGTATGTTTTAAATTTTATGGGAGTGACTAAGATTTATGATGGAAAAAAAAACTACACTATCGTTCCTGAAGATGAAGAAATCACAATTTCAACGGTCAATGATAAAGATGACAATGCAATCACACCTTCTAAAATGTTAACATTTTTCAATACTGGTTATAAGTACAATATGGATGTTTTACAAAATGTCAGAGGTAGAAAAATTCAGTATATAAAGTTGATTCCGATTAATTCTAAAGACCAAAGAAAAGAGATCTTATTAGGGATTGACGTACAAACGAAACACATCTACAACTTAATTGAAATTGGTAAAAAAGGAACAAAAACAACATTAACGGTTAATTCTTTCAAAACCAACCAACCTTTGTCAAAAAATCAATTTACATTTGCAAGCAATAAATATCCAAATTACTACATCAACAAATTAGATTAATTTATTAGGTGAAAATTCTCGACAAATACTTATTAAAAACATTTCTGACTACATTTACCACAGTATTTGTAATTCTATTTTTTATATTTATACTTCAAACCGTTTGGTTATTCATAGCTGAATTAGCAGGAAAGGATTTAGATTTACTCATGATCATAAAATTCCTTGCATTTTCAATGCCGAGGATTGTGCCTTTAGTACTTCCCCTTTCGATACTACTGTCCTCTATAATGACATTTGGTAATTTAGCAGAAAATTATGAATTTGCTGCAATGAAATCTTCCGGAATTTCTTTGCAAAGAGCCATGAGAAGCTTAACTGTATTTATTGTTTTATTAAGTATAGTAGCCTTTCTGTTTTCGAATAATGTGATTCCTTATGCGGAGTATAAATTTATTAATTTCAGGAAAAATATTGCCCAGGTAAAACCAGCCTTGGCGATAGCCGAAGGACAATTTAATGATGTTGGTTTTTATAATATTAAGGTAAATAAAAAAACAGGTGACAACGGTAACATCCTTACGGGTGTGACTATTCATAAAAAATCAAACGTTGGTGACGGGAGTAAAACAGTCATTAAAGCCCGAGATGGCGAATTAATAAGTAGTGAACAATCTAGCATTTTACAATTAGTACTAAATGATGGCTTTTACTACGAAGACATAGTTCCAAAAAAATATGAGGATCGCAGTAAAATGCCTTTCATCAAAAGTTCGTTTAAAAAACATATTATCAACATTGATTTATCAGAACTTAATAGTGTAGACGTCAATGACGAAAGCGTCGCTAACACTAACACCATGCTTACTGTCAATGAATTAAACTATACGTTAGATTCATTAAACAAAAATTTAAAAAATGATATTATTTCATTTTCGGAAAATAGCAATGCCCGAATACGAATTCCTGACAATACTAAACCAAAGGAGTTCAAAATAGAAAAATCATTTCCTGAAGATATTTTATCCTTGTATACTAGAGAACAACAAATAGAAATTTTAAGAATAGCGACCAGTACTATTAGTAGTACCGTGTATTCAATTGATACCTCTAAAACTGAATTAGAAAATAAACAAAAAAATATCAATAAACACTTACTAGCTTTTTATGATAAATTTGTAATTGTATTTGCGTGTTTTCTAATGTTTTTTATTGGGGCGCCTTTGGGAGCAATTATTAGAAAAGGAGGACTGGGGCTGCCAATTGTTTTTGCAATTTTAATTTTTATAACCTTTCATTTCATAAATACTTTTGGTAAAAGAATAGCTCAAGAAAACGGAATGTCACCTTTTTTAGGTGCTTGGTTATCTTCGATATTGTTATCCCCATTAGCAATTATACTAACTTACAGGGCTACCAATGATATTGGATTGATAAATATGGATGTTATTCTGGCTCCATTTCAAAAAATATTAAAAAAAATATTTCCATCACAAAATTAACAAAACGAATGACTACAAATAATATACAACTCAACACAATTGAAGAAGCGATAGAAGCTATTCGTCAGGGAAAAATTATTATCGTAGTAGATGATGAAGATCGTGAAAATGAAGGTGATTTTTTAGCAGCAGCCGAGAAAGTAACACCTGAAATGATTAATTTCATGGCCACACACGGCCGAGGACTCATTTGCGCGCCATTAACAGAAAGCCGCTGCAAAGAGCTAGGTCTTCATGTAATGGTAAGTAATAACACCGACCCGATGGAAACTGCTTTTACTGTTTCGGTTGATTTAAGAGGAAACGGAGTGACCACCGGAATATCAGCAGCAGATAGAGCAAAAACAGTTTTATCTTTAGCCAATTCTGATACCAAACCACATGATTTAGCAAGACCCGGGCACATCTTCCCATTGATTGCCAAACAAGGAGGCGTACTAAGAAGAACTGGTCATACGGAAGCCGCCATTGATTTTGCCAGATTAGCGGGTTTTAAATCCGCTGGAGTAATTGTAGAGATTATGAACGAAGATGGGACTATGGCTCGATTGCCTCAATTGGTAAAAGTAGCTAAGAAATTCGATCTAAAATTAGTTTCCATTGAAGCTCTTGTAGCTTATAGAATGCAGCACGACAGCCTAATTATCAAGAAAGATGATTTTGATATACAAACTCGTTTCGGTACTTTTCGTTTAAGAGCATACCAACAAACGACAAACAAACAAATCCATATTGCATTGACAAAAGGGACTTGGAATTTAGGGGACCCAATTTTAACCAGAATACACTCTTCACAAGTCAATAATGATCTGTTAGGAACTTTGACTGATAATGCAGACCAACAACTTGATGACATGTTTAAAGTAATTAACGAACATGGTAAGGGAGCTGTTGTGTTTATCAATCAAGATATGCAATCTGTTAATTTATTGAATCGCCTTGGAGAGCTTAAAATTTTACAGGCTGAAGGAAAAATAAAAGCCCCAAAAATTAAAATTGATAGTAAAGATTTTGGAATCGGAGCGCAGATACTTCATGATATAGATATTTCAAAAATCCGATTAGTATCAAATACAGCGCAAGGAAAACGAGTAGGCATGATAGGTTACGGACTAGAAATAACAGAATACGTCAGTTATTAAAAGAAATTAATTTATTTTAATAAATAAATTAAGTGGTAAAGCAAAGAAAATGAAACAATTAAAAATAAGTATATCTAATAGACCTTATTTTTTAAAAAATAGATTTGTATAACCAAAAAAGGTTCTTATATTTGCACTCGCAATCAAACATTGAAAGCATTTTATTGGAGAAATGGCAGAGCGGTCGAATGCGGCAGTCTTGAAAACTGTTGACTGTTACAGGTCCGGGGGTTCGAATCCCTCTTTCTCCGCCAGTAGGAATACAAAACGAAGCAAACCCCTCTAAATCTTATGATTTAGAGGGGTTTTTTCATTTACGGTAAATCAAATTATTCATTAAATCTCAAAACTTAGGTGTCTTTTGAGGTGTCACTGAAATTATATTTTTCAAGTGACACCTATCTCAAAAGTTACCAGTTCAACATTTGTTCAAATACCTTTTCACTATTTGAACATCTTGTTTGGAAGTATTACAAAGTTTAAATTTAATAATAACTAAAAGGTCACCAACCATGAACACAGCCGTATCCGTTCTCTTTTATATAAAGCGATCAAAAGTCAATAATGATGGCATCTGCCCTATTTATGTACGTGTCACAGTACAATCTAAACGATTTGAATTTAGTAGCAACAAATTTGTTAATCCTGAGAAATGGTCAAATGAAGGATCTAAAGTGAAAGGAAACAATGAAGAGACTCGTTCAATAAACAGTCACCTTGAATATTTAAAATCTAAAATTTTAGAAGCTGAGAAAAAATTATACAAAAAGGATATTATTATAACTTCTGAAAATCTAAAGAATGAAATTTTTGATCTCCAAGACAGCCAAAGAATGCTTATCCCTATCTTCAAGGATCACAACAACAAAATAAAAGAATTAGTGGGCAAAGAATACGCCCCGGGAACATTAGAACGCTACAACACCTCTCTAAAGCATACTATCGACTTCCTGCAATGGAAATACAAAGTATCAGATATAGACATTAACAAAATAGATCATGCGTTTATTACCGATTATGAATTCTACTTGAGAAGCGTTCGCAATTGCGCCAACAATACGGCCGTAAAATACATCAAGAACTTCAACAAAATAATCAAGATTTGCCTGGCCAACCATTGGATAGAAAGAAACCCGTTTGCCAACTACAAATCGAAAGTCAAAGAAGTAGAAAGAGTCTATCTATCTGAAGACGAAATCCAAAATATACTCAACAAAGATTTCAAAACAGAACGATTATCGCTAGTGCGCGATATCTTCCTTTTCAGCTGTTTCACAGGCTTAGCCTACATTGATGTCAAAAACCTAACAAAGTCGCATATAAGCCTTGGAATCGACGGAGAGAAATGGATATTCACCCACCGCCAGAAAACAGAATCCGCTTCAAAAATTCCAATCCTTCCAATTACACAAATGATTATTGATAAATATGAGGACCATCCGGAATGCAACAACCAAAACAAACTACTTCCTATTTTGAGCAATCAAAAAATGAATGCCTATTTAAAAGAAATAGCGGGTGTTTGTGAAATCGAAAAAGAATTAACTTTCCATATTGCTCGTCATACTTTTGCGACGACTGTAACACTCACAAATGGTGTTCCAATAGAAAGCGTGAGCAAAATGTTAGGACATAAAAATATCAGAACTACACAGCACTATGCTAAGATATTGGATAAAAAAGTGAGTGAAGATATGATGGTTTTACGAAACAAAATGTCAAACTGCAACAATGATAAAATTATCAAAAATGCCAATTAGAATTTCTACTTTCCTAATATAGCACATAATGAGTTTAGAATCGATAGTTCAAGTCAGGTAATTTGTAGTACATTTATCTTAGTCTGGAAATTTTTTCAAAAGAACATTTTAAATCTTATAACATGCTAACAAAAATAATTGAATCACTAAAATTTCTTTTATTGGAATATCGTTTTTATTTCTGCAGTATTGCATTGTTATTGGCTCTCTTGATTTATAGTTATAATAAAACTTTGTCTTTGGAAAAAGAGCTCCGATTGAATCAAACCACGTTCGAAAGAAGGCAAAAGACATATGATGAAAAAGCAAAACAACAGCGAGAAAAACTCGAGCGTATGATAAAAGAGATCAAATCAGAAAAATAAAACTTATAAGCAGTTCCGTTCAACACACGCTTCATTGTTGGCTTTTCAAGCCCAACGAAGCCTTATCTGTTGTAGGCAGTGCTTTATTTTGATACTTTAGACTTCTTAATATTCAAAGCTTTCTGTTTTATCCATTGAATTGAAATATCAACAGTTTCTGTAATATCGCCGGAAGAAGTATTGTGACCTAATGTTGAAAACAAAGTATATTCGAAAGGTTTACCTTGAACTTTGAATGTATTTAGTTGCTCTATACATAACTTTACTGGAATTTGGATATCTTTCTCGCCAAAAAGCCAAAGTCCTGGAATTGAAAGAGTATTCAGAGAAATTTTTGGGTCAGTCGCAACGAATTGATACCTGTCTGGGTCATTTTTAGTATGTTCACGAGCATCTGATTCTGTATGATTTTCCCAAAAATTATTGTTGCCGTTAGTATAAAACTGAAATCGAAGTTGTTCTAGAGTTGTAATTGTAGGGCAACTAAATAAAACCATAAATTCTATTTGTGGATTTTTGCATGCAGCAATTGGGATTATCCATCCTGCTTGACTGAAGCCAACTAATCCAATTGGTATTTTTTTATCTTTCAAATAGGTTCGAAATGTGTTTACTGCTGAACTTGCATCGTGAGATAATAAATTAAGATTAATAGTGTCAATATTATTAGTACCAACAGATGGCCCTACATATACACCGCCCGATTCCCCAACTCCTCGTTTATCATATGTCAATACAGCAATACCTTCTTTGGCAAGACGTATTGCGAAGTCCATTTCTCTTTTTACAGGATCAGACCCGTGAACAATTACAACTGCTGCAACTGTCTTTTTAGGCGTTAAAATTGAGCCTGCAAGAGTGACTCCCTGGCTTTCAAATTTTACATCTTGAATGGTAAAGTCAGCCGATTGACAAAATACAATTTCTGGTAAAGTTATTAATAATAACCAAAGAAATAAGTTAGAAAAAAAGCTAATGTTCATTTTGGTTTAATATAAAAAAATGTTTTGAATGGTCTGCGTTAGCATTGCCTACAACGTCAATTCGTCTAAAAACCCTCAAACGAACTTTATTTGGTTAATTAGTTAGTAAATATATAGGATTTAAACTATAATTAAACTGCTTTTTAAAACTACCTCCGCTTCCGTCCAACACGAGTTTAATTGTTTGCGCTACGCACGCAACGAACCCTTCTGTTATCGGTTGCCCTTTTTATTCTCTATTAAATATACAATTTTCTAATTCTTTAAAGACTTCCATATCTTGGGTAATATATTCAGATAAAGTCAGTTTAAAACTTTCTGCACTAATACTTGCGCTAATTCCACAAAAATTTCTAACGCGATTTATTTCATCTTTAATGTTGTTGTCATTAATGTTAGTAACAAACTTATCATATTCAATTTCATTAAAAGTTAAGTTGTTTGCACTGCAAAAGGCAATTAGTACTTCTTTATCAAATAAATAATTTTCAATTTCCCAACGCTTCATAATTCTGAAATGCTTAGGATTAGTTTTGAGATATATTTGTCTATCGTTTTCGTCATTTTGCCTGCCTGAAGAAACGTCTCTGTCTTTAAATACAAAAATTTCAATTTCTGAAAAGACTTTTGTTAAAATTGCAAGAGCTATTTCACTTCTTTGGTCAAGTTCTGTATTTCCACCACTTGAAATAAATAATGTGTCATGATACTTTTCACCGTAAATGTTATTAAAAACTTTTGCATCAAATCCCTTTTCAAGTCCATTAACACCTGGCCTGTCTTTGCCTTCACAATAAACAATTCTTCTTGGGCTTACCAACCCAGTTAAGTCGTCTAATGCAGTTTCAAAAATTTCCTTCCATTTTGAAAGTGATTTTTTTATTGGAACAAGAGTTTGTTGAGTTGATGCCCAATTAATTTCTTTTTGAAATTGAATAATTTGACATTCGTCTTTCAAATCTTCTTGCAAGGCTCTTAAAAATCCTATACTGTGTGTTGCAACCCAAATTTGACAATTTGGCCCAACAAGTTTATTTATTTCTAATAGGAGTTTTTTTTGAATTGAGGTATTTATATGAAGTTCGGGTTCATCTATTAGAAATATTGTTTCATTGTATTCTTCTTGTCTTAAATACAAATCAAGTAAAATATCAACAACTTCTTTTTCGCCAGATGATAGAACATTGAATTCAAATTCTTTTGGATGGTCACTTTTTAGAAAAAACATTGTCCCTTCATTGGCTTCTATGTTTCCTATACTCATTATTTCTAAATCAAGACAATTCTTAAGTGAGCTGTTTAGGTCTCCAATTATTTTTGCTTTAGCTTGACTTGGCGTACAGTCTTGTTCGTGAAGATATTTATTAAACTTTATGTAAAGTCTCCTATAATTTTCCTCCATTTTATCATCTAAATCGGTAGAGGTCGTCGCTCCATAATTATTTAGACGAATTTCTGAAGTTGCTTTAGATTGAGTAACCTTTAAATTACTGTTATATCTATATGGACTTCTAAAAGAAAAAATGGTGTTTTCCTTTCCTGTTTTTGTTCTTTGTTCTTTTAATTGTTGAAAGTTGCTTGCATCTAAGTCTATGATTATATTTTGATAATTGAAATTAGGGGTTTGTGTCATTGAATGATAGTTATGGTCTTTACCTCCTTTATTTCCAATTGCACCATATGCATTATTATGAAATAACATTCCATCAAGTACACTACTTTTACCGCAACCATTAGGTCCAACCAATGCAATAATTCTTTTAGGCTCATTACCTAAGTCAATTGTCAAATCGTGAAACCTTTTGTAACCATTCTTTAATTGTATTTTCTTAATTCTCATTGTCAGTTTATTTGTTTACTTGGTCGGTTAGGGTTGCCGATAACGTTCTGCTATTAGGCGGTGTAGCGGTGTTAAAATTCACTATTTTGAAGGTTTGCCTATTTTCTTCAAATTCAAAATCATTTTCAAATTAAGCAAAAACCCCAAATCCTTTCTAGCAGGTCTTACCAGCCGTATTTTCTTTGTCAGAATGGTAAGTCATCTTTTTCCGTTTTTGCTACGCCAAGTTTTTTTCCTAAATATGTCGCAATGGCCGCAGTAACTTCAACGACTAATTCTGCTTCTAAATATTCAGGTGCTTGCCCTTCTCTTAAATGTCTGCCTTGTTCTGAAGTGAAACCCCAAATTTTAGTTACTGCTTGGTCAAGTGGAGTTGGGATTATTCTAGGGAATTTTTTCATTAAGTCTCCAAGAGTTGATTTAGAGTCTCCGGTAACCTCTCTTGTCACACACTCTAAACAAGCAAGTGAATGTTGAATTGCTCCAGTTATGTCAGGTATTGGTCTTCTTGACAAGTCATTAAGTGCTTCTCTTATTTCTGTCTTGGCTGTTTCTAGTTTTGCTGCTTCCAAAACAGAAACAACAGTCTTAACTGCTGTTTCAAAAACTTCATCCCCACGAGTTTCTATAAGTCCATTTTCAATTTTCCATCCAATTCCATTTGAAATGAAGTATTCATTTATTTCGTTTGTAAAGATTTCTCTTTCTTGTGGGTTTAGTTTTTGAATTATTGTTTCAACAATGTCATAAACTAGATACCAATCACAAGATTCTAAATGTTCTCCAACTTCGTAATCTATATTCGGAAATTCAGACCAATTATTATGATCTGGAGGAATTCTTAAAACCCTAGTGGTTATTGCACGAAGGTCAGAAGGATTTTTATTTAAATCGTAATAAGCCATTTTGATATATCCGCGAAGAACTTCTGGTGCGTCCTCGCGAATGGTAATCTCTTTTTCCTTTAATGCAAAAAGACCTTGTCGTTTTGAAAATCTTTCTATGTTTGTCATTGTCGTTTTCGTCAGTTAATATAGCTGTTACCGCCAGTTATTTATCTACAACTATTATTGTTCTTTTCCAACTCGGCTCTTTTGACCCATTCTCAAAAACCGTAAGTTCAATTTCATCAGCAGCTGTAAATCTGATGTCGAAGTCAAGAGACCCACCTCTAAGTGTTTTAAATTTGCGAATCGTTTTTGTGCCTTCTTTCTCATAGTCAAAATCTCTCCACCCCGGAATTGATTGAAAAGCTGGAAACACCCAATTTGTGCCGGATACTTTTACAATAACTTCTTGTTTCTTTGGTACTTCTACTCGCATAGAATAACTACCAACAATATACCTTGTAATTTTCCTGTCAAGAATATTAATACCAAATCCTCCAGAACGTGGATAGCTAATTTCTTTAATATTTGAACCGTCAGAAGAAGCAATTTCATCAACAGTCTGCTTTACATCTTTAATCGCAAAAAGAACTTTATCTGTATTTTGATTACTTGTTGAATTTATACTCACCGGAATACTGTCAAGTTTGCTATCAATTACAACTTCTCTTTTTTGCCCCATCTTTTTTCCATAATGAAAATGACCATATCCTCCAATCGCAGTCAATACAATTCCAACAAAAACAACGATTTGTGATAAGGTTTGTAAAAATTCTGGTCTCATATTTTTTAATTTGTTTGTCATACTGAAAACGACTATTATTCTTTTTTTATATCCGTGACGTTTTGCCACTTTGAGATGACTGGAAATTCGTAACCAGTCAACTTTCTTTTTTGCAGAAAACTTGATGTGAAACGGTAATTCCACTAAATTCCAGCTATATCAAAACAGTTGTTGTAGGCTGGCTATTTATTCTTCTCTGAATGGTTGTGAACAAAGATATGTTACATTTTTTTGTATCCTTTCAGGATAAGCTTTCTTTCGTTCTTCTAATGAAGCATACTCATGGATAGGTTTCCTATAACTTCTATAATCGATAATATTCAAAATTATATCACGTAATATATGATCTAATTTTTGAAAATTGATAAACATCTCTGTGAAATTTTCGCCGAACTCTCCATTATGGACAGCAGTATGTCGTTCGCTTGTAACCAAATTTTCAACATTCTGATTAATTGGAATACAACCACATTTTAATAAATCATACATTTTTTGGACTGTACTATTCTTCCTTCTGTTTAAGTCCCCAAGTTTTGATTTAAATATTCTAAATGCATCTATATTTGTTGAATTTATGTCAGATTTTTGAGTTTCAAGCACTTTAATCAAAGCTGGTTTAATACTTTCTTCCCAAACTTTATTATCTATTAAATTTTCATCGAAATTTCCAAGTGATATTTGATAATTAGTGCTAAGCTTTTCTAGTGCATTAATTAAAATTGAATATGATTGATGCATTCCAGAAGTTGTAAATGCAGAATTTAATGATGATACGGTTGAGATAAAATCAAGTTTTAAATCATTGTGATAAAACTCATTAAATGAATAGATAAAAGCTCTTTGGAAAATTGATGAACTGTACGAATGATGCTCATTAATTGGAATGTAATCGCTAGTGTAAGAATTTGAATTTTTAGTAAATGAATAATTATAAACAATGTGAGAATCTGAACCATCAATAGTATAAAAATTACCAGTTAGTTCTCTTCTAATAGATACATTTCCTCCATTTAGAAAAGAGAGAAAACCTAAAAATTGTTTTTTAAATACTTGAAAGTGTTTGTATGTTAAAAGACCATAACCTCCATTCTTTGTAAAGTCAATCAAGATTGTATCATCTGTTTTTGACTGACTAAAAACCAGATGAAAATAATTCTCTTTATACCCTTCAATTTGAATATACAATGAACAGCTAGTATAATCAAAGTTCACATTGAAATCGTCAACTTTTCCATATTGTCTATATTTCTTAACATCAGTGTGATTTGCAAACTTTGTTTTAAAACCTTCTATTTCTACAAAAAGAATGTTGTCTTCAATTTCTTTGAAATCTTCATCTAACGAATTTCTTTCTATTTCAGTTAACTTAACAAAATTTCGACAAACAAATTTTGCTTTATGGTTGTGATGTTTATATAATGTAAAAGTCAAATCTTCAATTTCGATTTGATAACCTTTTTCTGTTTTTCCAATTAAACTGAATCGCTTTGAAAAGTATGTGTCATCATAAAATCCTTCCTTAAGAAAAGTTTCTATGAAATATACACCATTTTCTTCACTAACTAAAGCAAATGGTATTTCACAACTTTTGTCATCTCCAATTATTGTACCTTGTGTTATGGTGTATTTTAGATTCAATTTTGTACGGTTTTTTTTAGCTTGCCTACAACGTGTCGCTGCTTTGAGATGGCTGGAAATTCGTAAAAACTCAGTTTTCGGCTTAACGAAAACTTGATGCGAAACATTAATTCCACTAAATTCCAGCTAGCTCAAATGGCGGTTGTACCTCGTTATTTATATTTCGATTCCTCTCAAATTTCTGTACAATTTTAGTGCGTAAACGTCTGTCATACCTGAAATAAAATCAATAATATGCATAACTTTTACATAAGGAGTACTAGATTCATCAAATGAAAATTGTTTAGGCAATAACTGAAGTATTTTCTTTTGTTCTTTATCTCGTATATTTTCAGGTGTTAAAGCAGAAAAAACAAAATCTTCAACTAGACCAGACATAATTCTAAATCCAGCGATTTCTAATTCAACTACTTTTCTAGCATTGTAGATTTTTTCAATAGATTTTTTTTCAATTCGTTGCATTACCGATTGTAATTCAGGAATGTCTTCTATTAAACTTTTTTGATAAATTCCTTTTAAAATATCTTCTTTTTTATCCCAAAACACATCTGCACATTTATGAATAAGTGCATTAATTGATTTAGCTCTCAAATATGCTATTGATTCATTTGGGTCACCTTTTAATATTTCCGCCTGTTCAGTTACCCATTCTATGTTATCTTTTGGATTATGGCTAATGATTTCAAGAAATGCAGAACTAACTTCTTCGTAAGATAATATTCCTAATCTGTGTGCATCTTCAAAATCTATAATGTTGTATGAAATATCATCAGCGGCTTCAACTAAATATACAAAAGGATGCCTTTTGTATGCAATTCTAGATGCTATATCGTCAGGTATCATATTTAGTTCATTAGCAATATCAAGAAAAACTTCTTCGTCGATTTTGAAATAACCATATTTTTTTCTGTGAAGTATTTTTTTATCTGATGCTAGAGATTCACACGGATATTTTAATATTGATCCAATTGTGCTATATGTCAGCCTAAAGCCTCCTTTATTTCTATCATGTTGTTGCATTGTTAAAACTCTTAACGCATTTGCATTTCCTTCAAAAGTAATTAAATCTTGCCATTCCGCATCTGAGAACATAGCTTTAAATTCAATATCTTCAGGTTTTTTTGTGTCTCTTTTCTTAAAATATTTAGAAATTGCTTCTTCACCAGAATGACCAAATGCAGGATTTCCTAGATCGTGTGCTAAACAGGCAGACGATAAAACATTTTTAAGACTGTTTCTGTAAAATGGCCGAGCATTCTCGTCACTTTTAACTTGTGGCAGTTCTGAAATTTTCTTTCCAATTATTTTTCCTAAAGATCTTCCAACACTTGAAACTTCTAAAGAATGTGTTAGTCTATTATGAACAAATACTTCTTCGGGAAGTGGAAATACTTGCGTTTTATTTTGAAGTCTTCGAAATGGACTTGAAAAAATGATTCTATCCCAATCTCTTTCGTATTGAGTTCTTATATCGTCTTGTCCTTTCTGCATTCCAAATCTTTTTGGAGAGAAACAATTGTTCCAAGTCATTTCCATTTTTAGCTCTTGTTTTATGGTCGGTTCATATATAATGAGGTACAACTAGTATATAACATCAAGAAGTAACACCTTATTTAAAGTTTTACCATAACTCAAGCAATATTTCTATGGCTGTAAATAAAAGCTTTTAAAATTATTAATACAATACCCACTTTTAGTGATATTCGATTTAAATTAAACCACGATAGAAAACTTTCTTCAGATACATTTATATATAAAAACAAAAAAAGACACCTCTCAGCATCTTTCTACCTCTTCCCCTTACTCTTCCAACTATCATTTTTATCATAATTCCTCCTAAACTCAAAAACATTCCATCTCAGGTAAAGACCTAAAAAAACAAACTACAATAAATCAAATTATTCCATACCTCAACTAAGGAACGCATCGAGAATTACTCTTTGATTATGGAATTAAAAAACGATTTACCACTCACTTTTCACTAAAAAACACCTATTCAATTCACGAATTGAACACTATACTTTTAGCAAATAAAAATTACATTCTATAGTTTTGTCTGTCTTTCCAAATACTTGTCTTGATATTCCGCATTCAATTCCTAACTATATAATCTAATGGAAAATCAAAAAACACAACAACGCATAAAGGAGATTTACCAAATGCTTTTTGAAATGGCAACTGGTAATCTCGCTTTTAGAATTATCAAAATAGATCAAGACGACGAAGTCGGCAAGATGTCTGAAATGCTTAATAAACTCGCTGGAGAAATGCATGATATATTACTCCAATCAAGTTACGTTAACCCTCATTACAGTTATCAAAACTTAGTACAAACAACATTTATCTTAGACGATAACTTTCTTATCAGCAATTTTAATGCACACGTTCTGCAAGCACTATACTATGAATCTGAAGAATTATTTCAGGTAGACTTTGGAAAATTTATCGCGCCACAGTCCTCCAGTATTTGGAATCAAAAAAAGATAGAAGCTTCACTAGATGACAATTACCATAGCACCGTTCATCTTATTTTTGTAACGGGTAATAATAAATTACTTCCAACTTTTTGCACCATTTCACGGCTGCGCTACAGTGACAAAATAATAGTAAACTCAATTACTACGATATTGCAAGAATTGCTGTCAGACCCGAAGTATGTAATAAAAATAAATCCGGAAAAACAATCCGAAGCTATCGTCATGCAAAATCTTTATGATTACATATTAAATCACTTGGAGCAACCACTGCCAACCCTTAAAGAATTAGCTGTGCTTTTTGATTGTAATGAATACAAATTGAAACTTGGATTTCGTGAATTTTTCAAAACAAGTATTTATAATTTTTACCACGATGAAAGATTAAAAAGAGCACATTTGATGATCCAGCAAACAAAGATTCCACTCAAAGAAATTGCAATAATGAATGGCTTTAATACCTACCTCAACTTTTATAAAGCATTTAAAAAAAAATTTAAGTATGCACCGAGTGAAGTGGATCGTAGCCCGAATGAAGCTAATTAAATACTGAACAGCTTCAACTCTATTTTGGATAACGAAAGTTCTGATTTGCATAACATTATACTTTTATATTGTAGAATTTTACAAGACTAAAAAAGCAACTTATGAAAATTTCTGAAAAAATTAAAAGTGTTATAGTAAATTTCATAAGTTGGCTCTTTATTTTGCTTTTTACTTATGCAGCGACCAACAAAGTACTTGATTTCGAAAATTTCAAACAGCAACTAGGACAGTCACCGCTGTTGAGTTCTTTTGCCGAACAAGTAGCATGGGCGGTTCCGTCAGCTGAATTTTTAATTGTTATCTTATTGGTTTTACCAAAGTTTAGGTATCCAGCCTTGGTATCATCTTTCGTGTTAATGCTAATGTTTACCGCTTACATCTATATTATTTTAAATCATAGCGTATTTGTTCCTTGTTCTTGTGGAGGTATTTTAGAAAAAATGAATTGGCACGAGCATTTGATTTTTAACATAGGATTTGTTTTCTTGGCACTGATTGGATTGTGGTTGCAACCAACACCATCTATCACTATAAAAAGGAAATTAATTGTGGTGTCCAGTTCTGCATTGACAGGTATTATTATAGTAATTGCTTTATTTTTAATCTCGGAAAATATCCATAGTTATCACAATAAATTTGTGCGGCGTTTATCAAGTGCCCCTGCAACCAAAATCAAGGACTATAACCTCAAATTAAGGTCGTACTATTTTGCTGGGGCAGATGGTGATCATGTTTACTTGGGAAATACAACCTCGCAGTTATTAATGACCGTTGTAGATACAGCGTTAAATAAAACAACGATACACAATATTACGCTTGACAAAATCGACCTGCCATTTCGTTCACTGACAATTAGAGTAAACGGCCCCTATTTTTATATTTATGACGGAACGGTTCCTTGCATATTTAGGGGTAAAATTTCGGACTGGAAGGCTAAGTTATACAAAAGTGGCTCTGAGTACTTTACCTATGCAGAAGCAATTGACTCAACCTCTTTGGCAGTTCGCGTTCAAAAACGGGGTAGTGGTGAAAGTATATTAGGTAAAGTTGACTTGCTCTCTACTAAAAAGACAGTGTTAAACCCTAATTTATTGCAAAAACAGATTGATGGCCTGTTCGATACTGATGGCTCATTAATGTATAGTAATGAAATTAACAGAATAATTTACTTGTATGCCTATCGCAATCAATTTATCGTCGTCGATCCTAAACTAAATTTAGATTATAGAGGTAATACAATAGACACGATCGCACATTCAAATATTGAATTGGTAGATTTAGAAAAACGTGGGGAGCGAAAATTTGCAAAAAAGCCGTTGCTAGTAAATAAAGATGCAGCTGTTTATGGTAATGTACTCTTTGTAAACAGTAATATCCCCGGTCGATATGAAAGCTTAGAAATGTGGAAACTAGCCAGTATTGTAGATAGCTATGATATCTCTTCAAATAGCTATCTCGAAAGCTTCTATGTCTACGATGTCGACAAACAAAAGTTACGTGATATAATAGTACATGGTGATAAGCTTTACACCCTAGTGGGAAATCACCTTATAAGCTACAAACTACAGCCCATAATTACAGCTAATTATAAAAAACAGAGTCGGTCGTAAACCCGACTAAGCAATCTATTGGCCAAATAGCAGGACAAGATCGAAAACCTGTAAAAAAGAGTAGATCAAAACTTTTAATTTTTACGATTATGAAAACTAAAATTTTAAAATTCGGTATGCCGGTAGCATTTGTTGCTCTCGGATTAGTTGGTGCTTTATCCTCAAATGCGATGGAAAAAAAGGCAACCGTACTAGTTAGTGAAACGGGTTATAAAAAGGTAATTGGTGCTGCCCAACCTTGTCAACCTGTAGAATCGTGTGATAACGTTCAAGGTCAGCTTTGTAAGTCAAGCATTGATAACTCGCAGTTGTATCGTCGCATAAGCGACAACCAATGTCCGACCATGTTGTTTAGAAGTAATCCTTAATTTTTAAAGAAAAGCCGCCACAATAAAATGTGACGGCTTTTCAATTTAAGATTTTAAATATTTCGCAAACCAGGCTTCAATTCGCTTTGTTAGATCTGCTTGATTTTTCTTGTCTATTATTGTGTGAGATTCCTCGGGATAAATAAGTAGAGTATGTTCTTTCTTCAACCTTCTCAAAGCAAAATAAAACTCGATGCTTTGAAAATAATGTACCTGTTTGTCTTCATCTCCTGTCCATGCCAATAAAGGTGTCGCTACATTTTGAGCCAGTAACACCGGTGAATTGTTGAGGTAACTTGACATATCTTCAAATAAAGACATTCCTATACGTTCCTGATCAATTTCATATCGATAAAAATCTGAAGTCGCATAATTACTGTTATAATAAAGATAACTTGATACCAAATCTGTAATAGCTGCCCCGGCGACTGCCGCGGCAAACCGATTTGTTTTCGTTATGATATAATCCGTTTCAAAGCCACCAAAAGAATGCCCTGTTAATCCAATTCTTGCAGGATCTATACTAAAGTTTAAAAGCACCGCATCAACTGCAGCCAATACACATTTTTTTGCTGATTCACCTGTTTGCCGCATTTCATAGACAATATCAGGCAATAGGATAAAATAACCTTTTGACGACAATACCGAAAAGTTAATCCCATTCTCGTTCAATAGCGTCGGCTTAACATACCGATGTAAACTACCTCCTTGTCTTTCATAAATGCTAACAATCATAGGATACTTGACCGTAGGATCAAAATCCGCAGGATAAATTAAAACACCCGATAAGGGTTTTCCATCTACAACATACGAAACCTTCTCAACCTTAGCCCACAAATAGTTGTGGTGCTGAAAATTGCTGCGATACAATTCTTTTACTTTCCCAAGAGCATCGACGAACAGCAACTCAGGGGGCGCATCAAAATGTTGCGAGATAAAAGTAAAAGCGTTACTATTTTTAGCCTTTACCACACGGTCAGTTCTTTTGTATTCCCAAAAAATTGGACGCGCACCAGTTGTCCAATCGTAACTATAAAATCCACTATACCCTGTCGCAGTATTTTGGGCAGATAAAATACACTGCGTTGAATAACTGATAATTACAGTCGTCCGATCCATGTAATCGAACTTAGAGAGGAGCCTGCGTTGGGCAGTTGCAAAACGAAAAGTAGTTTTATTTTCACGTCCTTTGGTCAACCGTTTCTTTGCCTTTCCGTCAGCGCTAATCATCCAAATATCAAACTGGTCATAAATGAAAAGAGAGTTGTCGTCTATGCTCCACCCTGCAATACCATATAAAGGAACTTGCCCCGCACGATCATAATCGATATCACGAACTGGAACGCCCAAATCTTGAGTAATATTTCGGTGTTCGTCCTTCTTGAAATCATACACCCACCAGTCACCATTTACTGAATAAGATAAGTAATTGCCCTTGGGAGAAAATGCCGGCTCCATCCCCGTCCCAGGATATCCTTTGAGCAATAATCGCTTTGTACCCGTTTGAACTGCAGTTACATAAATATCTCTCGATCCTATACCATCAAAATGTGGCTCAGATTCGAATTCATTCCAAGTCAACGCATATTCTGCGGTACGCCCAATTAGTGCAGAGGGCTCTTCCCTGTTGCTAATCTGCAAAAACCGACCCGATTCTACGAACCATACTGCGACTTTATCCTGTAATGTAAAGTCTCCATACATTTTTAAATTGGGATAGATTTGCTTGTCATTTCCATTCCATACTTGAACAACTTCGGCTGTATCTTCATTCGGCACATTTTCTTTCAACTTGAAAAAGATCCGATTTCCATCATTTGAAATAGTAATCGAACTAAAACCAGCACCTATGCTCATATCATTAGGAAAATTGGAACAGCTTTCCGGATCAAATGATAAAAGCTTCCCAGTATCTAACCGATAGGCATACAGCTTGCCTCTCAAGCCATTATTTTGAATAAAGGCAATAGTTTGGTTAAGCCAGCTCAGGTTTTTAATCGCGCCATCTGTTAAAACCGGTATCTCTTTTTTTATAAAATTGTCAAAGATTTCAAGTATTTCCACTTTCTCTTTTCCAGTAACGTAGGCAATCGCATCCTTGCGTATATTCCATATCCATTCGTTGATATTATCAGCATTAGCCACGGTTTGACCAAGCATGTTTTTTACAGTTAAGCGTTGGTTGCCACTTTGATCATCACTAATCAGTATTAAGTATTTACCATTGCCCGAAAATGAATAGCTGCTAATTTTCGGAAAGTAATTCACTTTTCCTGATGTTAAGTCTTGCAAAACCAATGTATTATTCTGCTTACACGCAAACCAATTTTCACCATTAAACTCCCCATTTGTACCATGAGGAAATGCGTATTTTTTTCTGCTTTTTGTTGCTATAGCAAATAGCGTATCAGCTGTATCGTATTGCAGGCTGTAACTTGCCCAACCTCCCTTATCAGAAATACTGTGCGATAGCATATCACTCCATAAATGATAATCTTCTTGCGGTACCGTTTTCTTTTGTAAAACCTGCCCTACTACCGTGCAGCCCACTAGCAAAAAACAATATGTAGTTAAGCGGAAAAAAAAAGAATGACGAAGTTTTTTCTTTCTCTGAACTATTCTAGTAACCATCATTTTGTGGGGCAAGATTTGGGTTTAACAACAATTCTTTTTGAGGTAGCGGAAGTAATCTATCTGTAGTATTCCAACCCAATTTCACAGGAGACAATGCAGTATCCAATAAGCCATTTCTTTTTAGGTCAAAGAAGCGGTGTCCAAATTCACAAAAAAGTTCCGTTTGGCGTTCCTTTAGCACGGCAGTGATAATTTCTGCACTAGTTGTTGCTGGTGTATCCCCTAAACCTGCTGTATTCCTTATCTTATTCAAATCTTCTTTAGCGCCAATCAAATCACCTTGCTGCGCTCTAGCTTCAGCACGAATCAGATACTGCTCAGCAAGTCGGAGCACAATCGAGTATTCTACAGAACTCCCCGTATTGGAAGACTCTTTATATTTATAAGCGTGAGACCAACTATTAACACCCGTTGTAATCATTTTTGTCCAGTGTACTTTTCTTTGATCATTAGCCTCAAACGCAGTAAGAATGGTCGGTGAAAGTGATGATGAAGGTGGCGGTCCGTTAAAAAACACAAATGTTTTAGCTTCCTTTGTATTGTCTCCCATCATAGCAGGCATCAATTGCCAAATCGTAGTTGTACTTTCTTTAAGGAAAATTTTATCAAGATCATTCTCCCATACATAAACATCTGTTTGGTTCAGAACGGCAGAAGCAGCATTGGAAGCCTGATCCCATAAATGGAGATAAAGGTTAACTCTCGCCAGCATGGCATAAGCCGCACAGCGGTTTGGCCTTACACGTTCTGAACTAATATAGGAGTCGGGCAAAAGTGCAATAGCCTGTTCAAGATCAGATTTAACTAAGAGTAGTGCATCATTTTCAGCAGTACGATGCGCAATGCGATTGGCTGCATAATTGGTAGTGCTAATATACGGCACACCACCAAAGGAATTTACCAAATAGAAATGAATCAACGCTCGTACAAAAAGAGCTTCACCTTTCAATTGGTTACGGTCAGGTTCTGGCAGAGAAACAGAATGATCCACACCCTCAATCACGGCATTGGCAGCATAAATTTGGCTATAGCTACTGTTCCATAATTGTGCTATTTCTGTTCCCGATGCTTGCAAAGCATTAGTACCGTAATTAAATGATAAACTACCTGGATTATAATAGGAGGTAAGTTCATCACTGTAGAGCCCCAACTGGTTCGAAAACCCTGTAAATAGGCCTGTAAATAGGCCATTATCGCGCATTTTTGTGTAAATATCAGTCATCGCGGCATTAGCGGTAAGACGGTCTTCAAAAACAGCATCAGCAGTAAGCTGTGAATCTGGAAGGTCAACTTCTGTGAAGCTATCGCAGCTTGTAAACAGTATAGCAATACTTATAATCAAAATAGGTAACATTGCTTTCTTTGATAGTATATTTTTCATGGCTTCAGTTAAAAAGTGATTTGTAATGTAGAAGTATAAACGCGTAAAGGAGGCATGAAACCTGCAGTCTTAAATTCAGGATCCCCTCCCTTATAAGAAGTGAGGACAAGTACATTTTGCCCCTGCACGCTCAGCTTGCAACTAAAGGATTTTGTCCATTGTTTCGGCAAATCGTAGGTCAGTGAAATATTCTTCAGCCTGATGTAAGAAGCATCCGCTATAACCGCATCACTTTGGGAGTAAAGAGTGTTTGCACGCTGGGCAGTAGGATTGATTCCTGTACTATAAAGCTGATTAGGACCTCTATCTCCCTGATTTTGCCAGTGAGACACAAATGATGCTGGCTGGTTCGACATGGTTCCCGGCAAAAGGGTTCCAAATGCTTCAGTATAGTTTTCCTGCTTAACAAACTGAAACAAAAAGTCCAGTTGCACCGCTCCGTACTTCAACTGGTTTTGCAATCCCCCATAAAACTTCGGATTCAGTTCTTTTACAAACCCCCTGTCATCATTAGCCGATAGTAGACCATCACCGTTTAAGTCCTCAAACTGATAAGTACCAGTCTGCGGGTCAAGACCAATATAATGGAATACCTTAACAATATTCAAAGGTTGACCAATGACAAATTGAGATTGGTAAGACGAACCTTTCAGATCCGGAAAAGAGAGCAGTTTATTCCTAGCACTAGTAAAATTGAAATTCGTTGTCCAACTCAATTTATCGCCTTGCAGGTTCAACGTACGTAAGGTCAATTCATAACCACTATTTTGTACTTCTGCGTCAAGATTTGCCTGTATCGAGTTAAATCCGGTAGTTCCTGGTAAAGGCACACCTAGTAATTGACTGCTCGAACGATTTCGGTACCAAGCCGCAGTCAAAAAAATACGGTCTTTCAAAAATCCTGTTTCTAGTGCTACTTCAAGTTTTCGGTTGGTTTCCCATCCAAAGTCCTTATTGAATAATCTTGTCGGTTGTAAACCGCTTATGCCTTCATAATTGCTACCAGATGTACTGTAGGTATCAAGATACTGATAGTCTCCTATCTGATCATTTCCAGTGGTACCATAACTGGCTCGTAGCTTTCCAAAACTGAGGAATTCTGCATGTTTTTTTATTATTGGTTCGTCACCGAAAAGCCATGATGCCCCAACAGCCCCAAAGCTTGCAAACCGGTTAGCAATCCCAAACCGGCTTGATCCATCTCTTCTACCCGTCATATTGATAATATAGCGGCCTTTCCAGTTAAAATTTGCCCTGCCAAAAAAAGCCTGGTATTTGTACATTGTTGCATCACTGTTCATAATGGAGAATAGGGATGCCGATGCCGGATTTTCAATTAGACCGTTGCTCGAAAATCCATAGCCCATATGCACAACTTGATTCGACATCTGCTGTTGAAAAGTGCTACCGGCAAGCAGATCTATCTTGACTTGGCCTGCTGTCAACTGGTAGTTAGCCTGCGGCTCAATAATCCACGAATTACGGCTTGTATTGTTTTCAAAAACCAGCGATGAGGAACTGTCTAAACCGTATGCGGGGTTATACATCGTTGAAGGCAACAGATTTAATTCTTTGTAACGCAAATCGCTGTAACCAAAACTCGATTTGAGTTCGAATCCTTTAAACAGAATGTAGGAGAGCAGTGAGTTAGCAATAAGGTCATTAGTTCTCCCTTTAAAGTCCGTCGCAAGTAATTGCAGCGGGTTTTCAAAAGTACCGTTTTCCCAATTCAAATTCCCTAAGACATCATAAAGCGAAGGCGCGTTGGGTGCTAAGCTTAGAGCTGTTCCCATAAAGTCAGCTGTCGGCATAGTATTGTTTTGTACCACATAACCCGTCGTAAAATTAATCCTGAACCGTTGGTCTTCCGACTCGTGATTAAGATTCAGGTGAACATTGCCTTTTTCGTACTTATAGTCACCCGGAAACACAGTAGTCTCTTTATTATAAGTACCATTTAATACAAATTGCGTTTGCTTTGAACCGCCTGACAATGAGGTTTGCATGGTATTAATACTGGAGTTTCCTCCCAATAATTCTTTTTGCCAGTTCGTATATCGGTTTTGATCCCATGTTCCGTTAATGTCATAGGCATTAGCCGGATAATCCGTCACGCCATCATTGGCATACGCTTCACGCCTCATTGCAAGGTACTCTTCGGTATTCATTAGCTTCATAAAGCGGGTGACATGGCCTGAACCACTAGAGACACTACCCGTGAATTTAGTTTTGCCTGCTTTTCCTCTTTTGGTGCTGATAAGCACAACACCATTGGCACCGCGCGACCCGTAAATAGCGGTTGCATCGGCATCTTTCAATACTTCTATACTTTCTATATCCCCAGGATTAATGCTATTTAACGGACTCGTTCTTCGTGGCAAATGTCCAGACGTAAAAAGGCTTCCAATGGGTTCAGAAGCATAAGGCACACCATCCACGATATACATGGGGCTATTACCATCAAACCGCAGGCTGTTTTGTCCCCGTATCTGGATATCAAATCCCCCACCTGGCATTCCCGTTGTCTGGGTAATATTAACCCCAGCCATCCTTCCCTGCATCGTAGCAAGCACATTTGTTACTGGTTGTGTTTCAATATCCTTAGCTGTAATACGGGCAATACTTCCGGTGCGCTCCTTTTCTTTGACAGAATAATAACCCGCATTGATGTGAACTTCCTGTAGTTGGGTAGCATCTTCTTGTAATTGTACGTTTAGTATTTTACGTCCGTCTATAGGTTCTGTAACGGTTACAAATCCCATAAAACTAAAGACTACTATATCGTCTGCTGATGCAGTTAGCCTATAGTTCCCGTTAAAGTCCGAAATAGTTCCCGCTGTAGCTTTTCCTTTTACGGAAATGGTCACACCGGCTAAAGGGTTTGTACCATCAGTGATAGTACCACTGACTTGCACTTGCTGTTGAGGTATAATTTTTTTTGTTACCGTCGCAAAAGCGGAAGGGTTGATTGTTGCGGCATGGGCAGGAAAATCGCATAAGCAAATTCCTAAAAGCAAAGGAATCGCCGGCCATCCCTTGTAAAATGAAAATATATTCATAATTTTGGTTTAGTTAAATGAAACGTTAGTTTTGTTAGCATTGGTCCTCTATGCAGTTGTCCAGACGGTTGGAGGGCCTTTTTTGTCATTGCGAAGAGTTGCGAGGCACTAAGCAAAGCACTCGAGCGAAGCGTTGCCTCTGTCATTGCGAGGCACGATGCAATCTCAATATTATTATTCTATCATAGGCATACTTTTTAATTAGATTTATATTCGATGTTATTGTCTCTATATTCTACGTTCTAAATTCTTTAACCCAATTCAAAATTTAAAATAATTAATAACCTCTATTCACCTGACGATGTGAATTTTAACATCAGTTCAGTTCACGCTATTATAACCATAAAACCACATGAACATCGTTGCTATAAAAAGTATAATTATTCCTATTTTTATTTGTTTGTAGTATTTCATAGTGAAAATTTAGATGTTGTAAATCCAGTTGTATTGCTAGGGTAATTTGGTGTTAGTACGTTATAAAGATTGAAGATAGATTTTTAGCATCAGCGTGCTCTTCCCTACAATTCAAAATTTACAATTCAAAATTCAAAATAACAATTCTTGCTTTTTTCTCAATCAAAAAAAAAAGAACCTGCACTGAAACACTAACTCAAAATAAAGAAACAGCACAGGCATTAAATAAATAGTATTTTTTTTTATTTCATAGTTATGGTTTTTTTAGCGGTTAAAACTGCTGCGAGACTATGAAAAAGGATGAAGCGATGCTGAGAAAATTAAGCTTAAGTAGTGCCTATTGAAAATAAAAAAGGCATGGAACTCAGCATAAACGTCTCTGGTACTTGGCATACCTACCACGAATAAGTGAGCCCACGCCTATAGACGTGAGCATCTTACTTATCATCTCGTGGTTTTAAACTGCCAAGTTTCGAGCCGAGATTCAAAGCGAATGCTTCAAATATTTTATATGAAGAGTCGCAAAAATACATTACATATTCGTAATGATAAAACAAATATAACAAAATACTTTGAAACGCGTACTAAAGTACGCGCTATTTTTTATTGATTGACTTTTCTTTGTTATTAATGACAGAGACTAGCAACATTATTTGTAACTATATTTTCAGTAACTGGATTCAGCCTTATAAATCTCAGAGGTCATTTGCATTGGATCATAATATTGAAGAAAGCATCGTTAGAAAAATTAAAAACACTTCGCTTAATATCGAAGGATCAAATTATAATATTCCTGTTAATACTCTTAAAAAAATTTGCGAATCAAGAAATATCAAGTTGTCGGAATTTTTTAAAATATTAGAATTATAGAAAATAATAAGATTATATAAAAAAGATGCTCAGAGAGGCATCTTTTTTATTTTTTAAAACTCCCAAATTGCATATTGAATTTTCCAAATTGCATATCGTATTAAAAATAAAAACACATATTTTGAACTTACTTAAAGATTCAAAATATGGAATGGTACGAAATTATAGGACTAATTATGATATGGATCTTAGGTCTTTATGTGAGAGGTAAATTTTATAAGCACTCGAAGAATAGGCATTATTATGATATTTGGAAGGATAGACGAAAGAAATGAAAAAAGATGCTGTGGTAAAATTAGCTTTCTATTGTATTTTCAATTTAAGTCAAAATATCACTAAATGTGGGTATTGTGACAATAGTTAAAAAAAACTTTATTTACGAACTAGAATATATAGCTTACTATATGGTAAAACTTTAAAAAAAAGCGTTACGATGTTATATACAAGTTGGCGGTCAGTTTAGCGCAGGTTCGGAAGATAAAAAAAGAATTCCAATTCATAAAATAATCGAAATAAAAAATAATTAAGTTTGCGTAAAAATTTTAAAAATGTATATCCCTAAATATTATTTACTCATATTTTTTTTAGTAATTTTTATAATTATACTATTAAAATATAAACTTAAACCTTATCTATCAATTTTAAGTGTTATAAAAAGATTCTTTGTGAATCATACATATATTTTATTATTGTTTTTTCCATTACTTATTATCCTTAATAAAAGTTTTATATCACCAAGTGAATATGAAAACAATGAATTTGTGAAGTTTATACTTAATAATGATTTTCTTAAAAATTTATCGTATGCTTTTGTTATAACAGGGAGTGGTATTGGAGCTGCTAAATATCTTGGAAATTTACATTATTTCAAAAACCAAATAGATAGTGTATTAAGTTCTGAAAAATTTAAAAATATACTATTTGAGCAAATATCTGAAGCAAATTTTTCTCCAGAATACCTTTCAAATTTAAGTAATATTGATAAAAAATGGAAAGCATTAACCTTGTGTAAGTATCAGAAAAAATTTCCTGAATTAATGCCTAAAATTGAACCACTTCTAGAAAACGAATTATTTAAAGATAATAACCTTGTTTGTTATTATAACAATTTTAGAATATTAATAGATATTGAATTATTAGAAAACAATATTGTAAAAGTTATCGAAAAAAACTTTTTTTACGTCAAGCCAACATCAAACGAAAAAGTACCTGTAACCTTCTCAATAAGCTCAATACCGGACGATTCAAATGAAAAAACATATACAAAATTAGATATAGAAAGTACAAAGATTGATAATGTTAGTTTAAAAGAGTTAAAAGCTTTAGATAATGACTGTTTAAAAGAAATTATTGATAATACAGTAGATAATAACAATCAAAATTACACACTTAATCTGGAAGGTAAAGATATTTATTACATTGAAAGAGTAATTGAAATGAGGCAAGATTTAAGTATAGACCGTCTATCTTCATTTTCAAGTAGTAAAATAATTGACCATTTGAATATTGAAATAAAAACTTGTAAAAAAACCGATATTTTTTTTAGCGGTGCTGAAAAAAATCAATTTAAAAAAGATAATTTTCAAAATAACAAAAACCATTATATTAAAGACAGTCCTTCTTTGCCAGGAGATATATATAATATTTTTATATTCAAAAAAGATGAGCGTATTTAATAAATTATATATATATTTGTCAAATAACTTTTAAAATAAAACATTATGAAAACAACTAAATCACTTACGCTAGGTAAAACAGGAGTTTAAATTAATTATAAATAAATAAAAAATGCCATTCTAAATTAGAGTGGCATTTTGCTTTATAATTAGGTTCACAGAATATAAAAAATAAAACCGAACCGCCAACAGCCATTTTGAGCTAGCTGGAATTTAGTGGAATTATCGTTTCGCATCAAGTTTTCGTTAAGCCGAAAACTGAGCATTTAAGAATTCCCCACCATCTCAAAGCAGCAAAACGTCAAACTGTCTAAAAACCTCCATTTTGAGTTTTTGTTCTCGGACTCCTATCTTTTAAAAATCTCAAATATGTAATTCTAAGAGAAGTATTTAAGGTTTTTAGACAAACTGACGTTAGCAGGCATTTAATCACAGCAACGAAAAATACTGATGAAATCCAATACAATCTTTGAAAAATATCGTGATAATCTAAATCTTCTAATTGATAATTTTCTGATAGATCCCAAATATAATGATTTAAAGAACCATTATTTATGTCCTATTTGTCTGAAAAAATACAAAAACATTGAAGGTGAAATTACATTAACATTGGAAGATGCTCCCCAAAAATCAATTGGAGGACGAAAAAACACATTAACCTGCAAGAAATGTAATAATGAAGCAGGAATTAAAATCGATCATCATCTGGTAAATAGATTGAATGAATTGGATAATTCAAAATTTTCACCAAATACTAATGTCCCTATTAAGACCTATATTGATGGCAAAATTTTTAATGCTTCGTTGAATATTGACGACAATGGCATAATTGACTATTCCGATGAAAGTGGACACCCTATTCCGGAGCAAAGTGGACAGTTGTTTTGCTGATGATTTCTTGGGTTAAAATTAGATAATTTTTTTACTATTTTTTCATTTTTTTTCTCATGGATTCTCCTTTGAGTTCAAAGCGTATTGCCGAGTGTATAATTCGATCCAAAATAGCATCGGCAATTGTCTTTTCTTCAATGAGATCATACCAGTTTTTCACCGGTAGTTGTGAGCAGAAAATTGTGGCTCTTTTTTGATTTCTATCCTCTACCAAATCCATCAATATCATTTGCTTTTCATTGCTGATGGCTTGCAATCCAAAGTCATCGATAATTAACAGATCGTGATTCTCAATTTTTATGAGTTCTCTAATGTAGGAACCATCAGCTTTTGCCATCATTAATTTTTGGAAGAGTTTGCCCAAATTGTAATAAAGTACTTTATATCCTTTGATGCAGCTTTGGTGTCCCAAGGCCGTTGCCAAAAAACTCTTTCCGGTTCCAGTACAACCTGTAATAATAACATTTTCATTTCGGTCAATAAAAGAGCAGTCCGATAAACGGCTCAGCAGATTCCGGTCGAGATTCCGGTCATCGGTATAGCTTATCTCCTCTAAAGATGCCTGATAATGGAACTTTGCATTTTTGAGTAACCGCTCGGTTCGGCTGTTGTTGCGCTGATTGTCCTCGGATTCAATGAGCCAGGCAATAAATTCATCGTTGCTAAAAGTGTCTTGATTTCTGGTTTCGAATGAGGATTCATACGCTCGTTTCATTCCCTTTAGACGCATTTTCTGCATCTTTTCGATAGTGGCATTGGTGTTCATATTTTGATTTGATTTAAAATGTTAAGCATAATATTTTGATCCTCTGATATTGTCATGATTAGAGATCGAGACGTTGAATAAATCCAGCTGTTCTTCTTCTTTATCAAGGCCTCTCTCTAAAATATTTTTGATAGAATTGTAGCTTACGGCATCGTAGCTCAGGGCGCGTTTGCAGGCATTGTTCAGGCGTTCTTTTCCTGTTTTGGTAGCCATGGCCAATATGCCCATGCAACTCTTATAACTCTGTTCTGGATACTGTTTTTTATCCAATATTTTCTCGATGTATTCCTTTGTCGAAGCGCCTATCTTTTGCGCCCAAGAGATAAAATATTCTGAACTCCAATCGGCATTGTAGGTATGATTCACAGGCATGTGCTCCTTTAGTGTCACATAATGATACCTTTTACGACTGCGCGGATGAAGCGCAATGCGGGATTGATTGTGATAGATTTCCACGACACTTTGAGTAAGGATCATTTTTACTTTCTTTCCAATGTAGGCATTGGGAACGCTGTAATAGTTTTTGTCGGATGAATAATAGACATGGCAATTCTTCTGTACCGTTGCCATTTTGTAGTCTCTGAGTTCATATTTCTCCAAAGGCAATGGCTTTAAAGCATCTTTCTCTATTTCTAAAAAAAGAGCGGTACGACTGTGTTGTTTTTTCTGAAAAGGGGTTTGATTGTAAATCAAAAGAAGCTCCTTTATAGCCAAATTTAATTCAGCAATACCATAAAATTCTTTATCCCTGAGAACTGCATGGATGCGAGTGTAAGTGATATTTACGGCACCTTCAACCAAGGATTTGTCCTTGGGTTTCAGGGCTCTGGCCGGCATGATGGAAGTATCATAATGCGAAGCAAAACAGGCGAACTGTTCGTTTATATGGGGTTCATATTTATTGGATTTTGTTACTGCTGATTTCAGGTTGTTGGGAATAATACAGGCTGGAACACCTCCCAGATAATGCAGACAATTTTGAACACTACCTATAAAATCAGGTATTTGTTGAGAAAAAGAGGCTTCTACGTAAGTATATTGGCTTGCGCCAAGGGTGGCAACAAAGACTTCCACGGGCTTTATTTCTCCTGTTTCCCTGTCAATGATATGGAGTTTCTTACCGGCATAATCAATGAAAAGTTTTTCCCCAGCCTTATGGGTAGTGGGCATATAACCCTGCGATTTCTGGTTCCATTTTTTGTAATGTTCACAGAATTGGCTGTACATAACCCCTTGTGGATGCTTTGTTTTGTATTCGCCCCAGAGTATATGGCGGGTAACTCCAACACGTTTTAATTCCTTTTCGAGATAAGGAAAAAAGGAGTATAAATCCTTATGAATCTGCTCTCTATTGGCAGGATTTAACTCATTGGAAACTTCAAAAAGTTCCGATAAATAGTTCTCTTTGAGTTCAAGGAGTTCCTTTAAGCAAATCCCAGAAGTTTCAATCACACCAAGATATTTGACGATGGTTGTTCTTGATTTTCCAATGCTTTTGGAAATTTGACTATTAGAAAGACCATTGGCTTTCATTCTGATGATTTCTCGTATCATAATTGATCCTATTGATTTATTGGCCATACTGATGTGATTAGATCACAAAGTAGGATAAAAAATCATCATCAAAACTGTCCAGTTTGAACCGGAATCAGGTGTTCACTTTGCTCCGGAATGGGGTGTTCACTTTGCTCCGGAATCACCTGTACAGTTTAAACCGGAATGGGGTGTTCAGTTTGACCCGGAATATCCAATAATGAAAATTACACATTTAAAAAAGAATAACAATCCAATCATACTTGCGGAAAACATTTCTGAACTTAAAAAAGATAAGATTGTTGATTATAGTTTTGTTACCAAAAATATAATCCCTGATAATTTAGATTTTGCAGTATTGAAAACTGCTTATATTATTCTTTTTCAATATATAGGTTATAAAATCATATTGACCGAAGATTACGATATTATTCGAAATCAAATTTTAAATCCAGAAGTTAGATTGCTCCCAAAAAACTTTTATTTTTTTTCTCACAAACCTTTTATGAATGATGGAGTTCATTTCATTTGTGAAAAAGGTTTAGAAATAATTTTAGTAATCTTTACCGCAAAAACCGACAAAAGTTCAAGAAATTTTTGTGTATTTTTACCCATTAAAAATAGGAATTATGGAGAGACTTTAGAAAAAATATTTAATAAAAAACAAAAAATCGGCGAAATACGTTTAAGTGCATTTCCAGAAAACATCAAAGCTGTAAATTATATTGATGATCTAGACAGAATAAAAAGATTAAATAACTGGCTAGAATCTCTATAAACATATACAAACAACTAAATTTTTCGTTGCATGTGTAGTACTAATAATGAGAGTTTTGATGAATGGAACCAGAGGAGTTTAAAAAGAGAAATAGTTAAAGTTTACATCCCTGTATATTTACTTTTTAATTAACAAAACAAAGTTCATTTGGAGGTTTTAGACTTACTGACGTTACAGGCAATATGAAAAATATCTTTGAAAATAACGACTATCGATACGGAATTGAGACCTTTCTATTGATGTACTTAAATCAATACCAATTAGTTTTGGGTGCTGATTTAGAAGATTATGCTAATAATCAAGAGTTATTTAATGACGAAAATCCTTGTAATATTTATTTTGTATTGAGAAGACCAAAAGTAACTGTTGACCCAACCTCTATTAAAATTGAAAAAAAAAGAGCACGTTTCAAGTTACTGATACACGTTAAAGAACAAATTAGCGAAGTAGATTTGTGTTGTGAATTCCCTAAAGCAAAATCAAAAATAGAATATTTCACTAAATATCCATACAATATTCTTGCCTTTCGAGACCAAAAACAAGCACTTATGGTCGCTAGACCAAGTACACTCTTGGATAGTAATTTAGTAATTGACAATATCAAAACTGAAGATTTGGATTATGAAATTTTATACATAGGTCAAGCTTACGGGAAAGACGGTAAAAGAACTGCTTTAGATAGATTATCTTCACATGAAACAGTACAAAAAATTTATACACACACTTCAAACCAACATCCAGATTCAGACATATGGATTATGTTAACAAATTTCACTCAACAGACTTTGATGGTTGCTGCGGGATTTGATTTAATAAAAGTAAGTGAAGAAGATTCAAAGTTAGAAAATGAAAAAATTGAACATCTTTTTGAAAATGATGGATTATTACTTTCTGATAAACAAAAAATAAACTTTACGGAAGCTGCGCTAATAAAATACTTTGAACCAAAGTACAACATTGAATTTAAAGACAATTTTCCTTCCTTAAAGCACAAATCATATTCCGAATGTTATAATTTAGACATTAAAGCACTTATAATAGAATTAGACACTTCAGAAATAATTAGAAAAATTTATACCGAAAAAACTGGAAGAAAACATCATCATCAAAAAATGTTTGAATTTAATTCTGACAAAGACAGAATGAGTTTATTGAAAATATTTGAATAAAATACTGATGGTAGCACACGTTTGTAGCAATTGATTTTTTTGGCTTAATTTAGATTTGATTTTGTATTTGTAAAATTTGTGTTTAACCTAAAAAAAACTTAAGTTAATTCCAAACCAGCTGTGGTAAGTGACATTAACTGTAAGTATCAAAGTTTATTGCTAACAATTGGAGTTTAAACAAAAAAGTTTAATCTTTTGAACTATGAATAAAGCTAGAATTATTCATAATAGTGAAATTGTTTGAGCTGATACTTTACTTGAACTTTATCCAAACTATAGTGAACTTGAGTTTTGTATGTATTCATGAGATATGTTTGGTGTGTATCTCCCAGCTCCACAAAATATGTTTTTAAAATGATGCAAAGTACCTCCCGTCTTTGAGTATTACTGTTTATTCTAATGTGTCTATTAATAGATATTTGATTATATAACAACATAGGGATTTAGTTTACTTATAATTTGCATATATTGTTAATTTTTATAATAATTAATCACAATAAATTTTTATAAAATATCTCTGAAATTTTAGAGTTGAATTCTCTTTTAAGTTCAATGTCCACTGAATTAATTAAAGGTTTAATTCCTTTAAGACTTTTTAGTATATAGACATTATCGGCAGCTAATATCCATTTCGCATTAAAGTTTGTGTAATCATATTCATTAGGATTTAATAACCATTTTTCATATTCAGAAATATGATCGAGCCCCTCTAATAGTTCTGATTTTCTATCAATTTTTAGAATGTTTAATAAAATTATAAAGTTATAAAACCTATATCCTTCAAAAACAGGTTTTCCTTCTTTAAACTCATTTTCAAAACCTTTTTCTCTGTTAAGTTTTATTATTGCTATATATTTTTTAAAATAATCTTTCTTTCTATAATCATATAATTTCTTTCTAATCAAATCGTCATAAATTTCATAATGAAATTCTTGATCCAACATTTCTTCAATTTCAGTGTTTAAAATTTGTTTACACTGATCATCAACAATATTCAATAAAAATGATACGGACCTCCATTTATGAATACCATCAATATTACCAATTACTTTATTTATTAATCGTTTGTTATTAATTTTTGTATTTGGAAAGAACTTACTTAATGCTAAAGATGTATCTTTAATTAATCCCTCATATTTATTATTATTTGGTTTATCTCTATCAATAGCTATTTCCAATATTTTTATTAATTGTTCAGGTGAAAAAAAACATCCTTTTTTCTTAATAAAATACCCTAATTCTTGTAGATGATACCACGCTAAATTATCTTCAACACTTAAAAAATCAATAATAACTTTAGAAAATAAGCTAAACATTTTTTCTGAAATATTTATTTTTGATAAAAGAGTGAATGAATTAGAAACTAAACCTGTGTACCTTTCACTGAACTGTAAATCAATTAAATACTCCTCAAATATTCTGTTTTTATGAGGAGAATTTGCAAAAATACCGTTGTCATAGTATGATTTTAATAGGTTTGTTATAGTATTTACTAATTTTATTTCGCTGTCTTCATCAATTTTTATTAATTCAATTTTTGAAAATAGTTTTTTAAATTCAGTAGAATCTACATTGACGAGAAACTCTATCAAGGTGGATGAATTGAAAGAATTTAATCCTTCTCCCTTTGTTAGATAACTTTCTAAAAAGCCTTTAAAAATTTTGCCAATAAGTAATTTATAATCATGGAATACATTATAAATAATTCTATTTTTGTTTAGATGTAATTGAAGTCGATTATATTCAATTGCTAATTCATAAATATAATTTGAACCAAAACGACTATGATCGTCCCCTCTATCATATAATTTTTTTAAATTAACTATCTGCTCTAATAATTTATCAACTTCATTGTTTACAGATAAAAATAACTTATTATCTTTTATGTTATGAAGATAATTTCTAACATCATCACTTATACTATATTCTATTTCTTCATAAAGAATTTTATTTAAATCAATATTTCGTATTTCTTCTTTAATTTCAAAACTATCTTGTAAACTCTCATCTTCCCAAACTAAATTTAGCAAATATTTCATGTTTAGTTTTGCTAAAAAATATTCAACCTCAAAACCCTCTTTTCCTTGGATTTTCTCACTCAAAGTCTTATAAATATTAAAAGCATCCTTATAGTTGTTTGCAGAAACAAGATAATTACCATACGCATATTCTAATGTTAAATGCTCTTCTTTATTCTTTGCAACTTTAAGCTTTCTTAAAAGATGTTTAAAATCAAGGGTGTCAAAATTGCATGAAACACAATCACAAGAAGTATATTTTAATATATCAATACTTTTGGTATAACCTTCTTCTTTAGAAAAATGAAAATGGTGCTTATGTGAAAAGCCTATTCCATTTGATCTTGATACAATTATTTTTTTGTAATCTTGAATACAGCTTACTTCTGTTATTTGTGAATGGTTTAGAGTTTTTATAAATTCATTTATTTTACCCTGATAATCAATTACTTTACTATCTTCTAATTCTGTCTTTAATTTATCTGAAATAATTACAAAACCATCATTAAAATCTAAACCTTTAAATAATTCGTGAATTTTTGGATTTATGGTAAGTAAATTACCATCTCTATAATGCCATATATTCTCATTTAAAATATTAAAAGGTTTTATACTTGCCAAGTAATTAGGATCAATATAATTTAATCCTTTAAACTGAATCAATGAAGAATATATTTCATCAAGAATGTGTCTAGGTTTTTCATTCTCTTTTAATTTTTTAAGGCTAATTTCATAAAGTTTATCTGTACTAGACCTTTCTCCTTTAGTAATAAATCGGTCTTTATGAAATACAAATAAAATTTCTTTAAGCTTCTCTTCATTTATTAAATCTTCAAGAAAAAATACTTGATATTTTCCTTGAAACTTTGAAGAATAAAACCTTATTTCCTTAAAATTTGAGACAATTACCCACTTACAATTTTCTCCCATTTTGGTTGCATACTCAAATGCTTGCGCAACGGACGATTTGGATTCGATTCTATTTTGTTTTTTATCAAGGTCAATACTAGCATCTTTAATTTCAATTACTGCTCTAACATCATTAAGATCCTTACTTTTAGAAAAAAAACCTAATACACCATCTGGTTTAGTTCCGTCTACTATTGTTTTTGCTTCTTCTCTTAAAGTCCAATAGTTTGAGTTTCCGTAATTAAACCCTAAAATATCACCAAAAAATTCGTTTAAAAATCTTGATTTAAATTCTTCTTCTTTTAAACTTCCTATTTTTCCTGAATTTAGTTCCTTTATTAAACCGTCAATAATATTTCTAGCTAACCTTATATTAGGCACATTGGATAATTTGAAATTTGGAATGTAATTTGAAAGAAAATCTTGTGTAAATAAAGGTTGCATATCTATAAAATGTGTTTGAAAAATAAAGATATTAATTAGTAAGGGGATTTTTTCATATTGTCAATTTTCTTTATATTATTTTTTTATAAAAGTGAGATTCCGATTTAAACTTTTTTTAAAATATCATCAATTTATTCAAATCCTGCAGAAATGGTTCGTAAATATATAGATCCCTTGAGAAATAAATTCCTCTGATACCCGTTTCTCCATAGCTCTGCCGCTCGTTTGCATCGAGTACTATTAGAAGTTAAAAACAGAGCGTTTTTAACGAGGATAACTAAAACGCGATGGCGAAATTACATTCCGTGACCCAGCTCAACGAGTCTCCCGCCCTCGAACAACTCCCATTTATCCGAAATACAGCAAATAAAAAAAATATGCGGTGATTATTCCTATTTATCACCGCATTTTTGCGGTAAATATAAAGCTGGTTTACCGTAGTAGTACAAAAAACAAAGTATGCAATTCGGGAATTTCACTATTCAATTCGGGAATCGAACACCACACCATTTGCACGCTTAGCGACCATCAAATAGATTTACAGCCCTATCCAATTACCAAACAAGTCAATTTGTAAATCTTAAACCGCTTCAATGAAATTATTTTCTGAATCCTTGATGTCTCAATTAGAGCAGCAATTAAAAGTAATCCATCTGCAAACAGAAAATCCAATTCAATCGGCCGAATTAGCCATTAAAAGTAGCGTTACTGCCTTAGAGAGACTAAAATCCTCTTTCATAAAATACAAATCGTTGAACAAGAAAGAAGAAATAGAATTCTTTCGCGATATCAAACCAAAGTTTGCGGCTAAACTGATTTACTATAGCGAAATCTATACTATAGAAACCAACAAGCCATTGGGTTCCCATAAAACAATAGCTAAATATTATAACTCAGAACTTCTTAAATTAAAAGTTTTCTTCAAACAAAACCAGGAATTTTATCGTTACTGTCGCACGGCTAACAGCTGTCTCGATAGCAAATATTATATACGCGAAAAATACGACCTTAAATTAATGATGGACAGTGTTTATTTTCAAATAGACCATCGATTCGCGACCTCTCACGACTATAAGATGGCTCGCATAATAGCGAACGAAGAAATAAAAAATTTTCTGGTGGAGCAAATGGAAAAACTAGAAAGAAAGCCAATAACAACACAATCACCTTCTCAACTCTCTAAAGGCCCAAAATGGACGGGATCAAAAGTAGATCTGATAGAATTGATTTATGCGCTCCATACAGAAGGCGTTTTTAATAACGGAACCTCAGGACTAAAAGAAGTCACAACCTTTTTCGAGTCATCTTTTAATATTGATTTAGGGCAATTCCACCGCGTCTTTCTCGAAATCCGAAACAGAAAAACGGAAAGAACTAAATTCCTCAATACCCTCAAAAACAAACTCACAATCCGCATGGATGATGCAGATGAGAATTAAATTTGGGCTTTTAAATCCGCCCTTAAATTAAAAACATCAAAAAACAACGAAAAACGGAATGGCAGTGCTCCGCAAGCTGAGCCTGAAAGGCGAACGGCTAGGGGCGCGGAATGGAGTTTTCAGGTAGTTTTTACGTTTTGAATTTTCAGGCAGTGAAATCGAAGATTATTTCATCCGTTCGCCTTTCAGGCTCGGGTCATGAATACCAAAAAACAATAATAAACCATGAATAGTTTTTTGTTACTTTTTTCATCATGTAAAAAAGTAAAATCTATAATCAGAGACCATTCATTATTGAAAATACAAATCAAAGATCCTGCGAACACCATTTAAAATAAAAATTTGACAAACTAAAAAAAGGCTGCCCATCTGGACAGCCCTATCAACCTAATTATTTAAAAATAAAATTTCTATTACAAATCAACAGCTAGTACTTTTTTGATGAACTAACTTCTCTAAAAAGAATAGTCCAATCAGGATCTTTATTCTTTGGAGGTGTTATTGACTCCTCATAAGTTTCATACCGAACAACAGATGAATTCGTTAAAACAACCTCTTTATCATTTTCCGTAAACGTCTCATTTATCAAAACACTCGCTTCATAAGCAACTATAAAATCATATAGAACTTCATATCGTTCTTCCGTTTTTGAAAGAAGCAGCAAGGAATTAACAAACCGACTAAAACTTAATTTGGCTTCTACTGATAAATCCCAATTAGCAACTAATTCAGACAGACTAGCCAAAAGAATAGGCGATACTTTTCCTGATGATAAAGAATTGGTATCACTACTCTTCATGCTGCTAATTACACTACCTTTTTGTAGATTTTGAAGAAAGACATAAGCCTTTTGCTTATAAAGTCTTCTTCCTGCCTCATCATAAGGATTAGCACTATTAGCTGGAATGATACGACTACTTATTGATTTGTCTTTAGTGTAGTGCGTTCTCTTTTCAAAACTATTGGGTGCATTGTCAATAGTTGATTCAGAATCAGTACTACAAGACTGCAGAATAAGCGAAATGGAATAGCACATTAAAATGGCTAGGAATAAAAATACTTTTTTCATTTTTGTAAATGTTTTAAATGTTACTGATTACTTTTTTCATCAGTTCTTTTCACCCGGGGTAATGGGAACAGTGGCGATTTTGCTCATAACAAAACCATTCGAATTCAGGGCAAAACTAAATGTGTACTCCGTAACACACAACACAACTGCTGTTCAATTCGGGAATTTAATAGGTGTAATTCCTGAATTGACAACAGTCAATTCATAAACAATTAGTACATAACCAACAACTTAACATTCAAAAAATACATTTAGGGTCCCTCAGGTTAATTGTCTTAATTATTGAAGTTTTTTAGCTACATTTATTCCTGATAAATAGAGACCCAACTCCTCTATTTTGTTTTTAAAACGCTATAATCCCCATTTTAGAACATGAAAAAAAACTACTTAATCTTACTTTTACTTTGTTTTTTTATCAGCTTAAACGCTCAAAAAAAGTTTATAATTCCAGATAGTCTCTCAAATAAAGACTGTAACTACTTCAATGAAAAAATAAATTATAAGGAAAGTGATAGTTTAAAAGAACGCTTATATGCACAGTCTTGGTTAGCTAAAGCCAAATCCGAAAGAAACGATAAGCAAATAGCTCTCGCCTATAAATCCTTAATATATAAATTCGATAAAAAACTCCGACACCTATATGCTGACAGTTTGGTTATTGCTGCTAAAAGAACAAACAGTGCTGAATTGATTGGATCCGCTTATATGACAAAAGGAATAGTATATTATGATGATAAAAAGATGATGAAAGCACTGGACAATTACCTCATTGCCGATGATTATATTTCCAAGACAAACGACGAATATCTTATTTACAAATTAAAATACTGCAAAGCGCTAACTAAATATTATCTTGGATTTTATCACGAAGCAATAAGTTTATTCAAAGAGTGCGTTACTTATTTTAAAGAGCAAAATGATCACGCCTATGTCAATTCATTATATTCATTAGGTCAATGCTACAGCAGAGTTAATAAATACCAATTAAGCAGTCAAATAAATCAAATAGGAATAAAAGCGGCAATTCAATTTGAAATTTTCAGAATGAAATCATACTTTCTATTTTCTGAAGGTATAAACCAATCTTTTAAACACAACTATGTCGATGCTATAAAAAAATTATCGTTGGCATTACCGGATATTAAGAGTAATAAAGATTTTGCCAATGAAACTCTTGCTTATTTTTATATCGGTAAAAATTATTGGTCTCAAAATCAAAAAGAAAAAGCCGTAGCCTATTTCAAAAAAGTAGATATAATTTTCCAACAGCAAAACTATATAAGTCCGGAATTAAGGGAGGCTTATGAACTGCTAATTGATTATTCTCTAATTAAAAATGATAAAAAAGCACATTTAATTTACGTAGATCAACTCTTAAAAATCGATCAATTATTAGAACACAATTACAAATACCTTTCAGGAAAAATAACTAAAGTATACGATACTGAAAAACTACTGCAAACGCAACGTAATTTAGAAAACTCCAATAATTCCATAACTATTATTGCCATTAGTACCACAGCAGTCTTGATGTCAATAATTTCATTCCTTGTTTACAGACATTTTAGATCTAAAAAATTATTCCAAGAGCTGATGAACCGCCAACCGGCAACATCGAAATTATTTGTAGCAAACGGAAGTAAGGAACTCGATATCAATCCTGAAGTAGTTGCTGCAATCCTAAAAAAATTGGAAAAATTCGAAATCAGTAAAAAGTATCTCGAAAAAGAGATGAATTTATTGAAATTGGCTTCTTTATTGAATACAAATACCAAATATGCTTCAAAAATAATTGCAAAATACCGTAACAAAGGAATCATTGAATATATCACTGATCTTAAGATTGATCATATCATAGAATTGCTTAAAAGTGAGAATAAATACCGTATTTACAAAAACAAATCTCTAGCAGAAGAAGCTGGATTTGGTTCTACTCAAAACTTCACAAGAGCATTTAAATCCCGTACAGGAATATCCCCTAGCTACTTCTGTACGGAATTAAACAAATCAATAGCAGTAAACAATTAAAAATATTTTTTTGGTATGATTTTTATACACTCAAAAAACACTAGAAAAAATTAGCTCTACTCACTCATATAACCCGCTGGGTATAATTATTCAAAACGTCAGTTCAAGGCATAAATTTTATTTCAAAAAAAGCAATATAAAATGACGTTTAAGATTTTAAATATGTTTAGCCAACTCGCTAATATTTACCAGACCCAAACGTCATTAGCATATGCAGTCGAGTGTCAAATGTTTGAAGAATGCGCAAAAAGAAAAGCTGTTTGAGCGCAGCGAGTGCTGCCTCTTTTAGCACTCGAAAACTAATTTGACCGACAGGGGTAGGCAGGCTTGATTTTTTTGTTACTTTTTTCATCAAGGAAAAAAGTAAAGATTTCTTCAAACAAAAAATCAGTACTTACGTAAACGTACTTCTTATATCCGCTCTTATATTTTTATTAAAAAAAGTCAATAACCACAACCATTTCAAAATAAATGCTCCTTTTTTCTTTCACAACTTGTGAACCACTTGTGATATAAAATCAACCAATACCAACACTTTTGTACCATAACAACCTAAAACATAAGTTATGGCACTTGAAAGCAACAGCTCCACCAACGCTACTAAAAACAGAATCTACCGCGAGCAATTAATTACAATGGAAGACTTAAACGAATTTCGAAGTCTTCTTCTCAATGATTTAAAAGGAATCATACAATCCAAACCACTCCAGCAGAAACAATGGCTCAAATCCAACGAGGTCCGGAAACTGCTAAATATTTCACCAGGTACTTTACAAAACCTTCGCATTAACGGCACACTGACCTATACCAAAATCGGTGGAATTATGTATTACGACCAAACTGATATAGAAAAACTTTTAAACGGAAATAAAGTAAATGCCCTCCCTACACTTTTCAAGTAAAATAATTGGTAGGAACGAAGCAATCAAATTATCATTTCTCGTCATCTCGAGCGCAGTCGAGAGACACTTTTTACTACTCACCACTCACTGTCATCCTGAGCTTGTCGAAGGACACTACTCACTTCTCACAGTCATCTCGAGCGCAGTCGAGAGACACTATTCACAACTCACTTTTCACTACAAAAATGAACTACATCAAACACCTCACCGGATTTTTCAATAAAATTAATTATGAACCCAACCTAAATCCAACACACATTTCGCTCTATTTGGCACTTTTCCAATGTTGGAACGTAAATCGATTCAAGAATCCAACAGGCATTTCAAGGGAAGAAATAATGAAAGCCAGCAAGATCAATTCAAAAGCAACGTATCATAAATGCATGAAAGAATTAGAACTTTTAGGGTTTATGGTATACAATCCAACATTCAATCCACACGCTTGCTCCAACATCATTATGACCAATTTTTCTGAAAAAGAAAAAACAATTTCAAAAATACCACACTCAACCCATTCAAAAAATGAACCCGTTCACAATTTGACCGAATCAAAAAATGAACATGTCATTGAACAGGTAAATGAACAGCTCTATATATATAATAAAAAACAAACAGTTAAAAACAATTTAAACAATACAAAAATAGATATAGAAAAAAATTTAATAAATCAACCAGTTCAAAATTTGAATCCTATAATAATTCCAAAAGAGATAGAAATAAAAACGAAGACCGGGCAGCAAAAAGAAAAAAGTTGCGCCAAAAAAGAAAAAGTGGTTGAACTCGATTTATTTTTTGAAACCACAGTGCCATCACTCGAAATGATACTGGAATACTTCTCTTTCAAGGAAAGCTCCCAAATAGAAGCCAATAAATTTTTCAATTACTACTCCAGCATTGGTTGGCTCATAGGCGGAAAAACAAAAATGAAAGATTGGAAAGCTGCAGCAAGAAACTGGATGCTCAACACAGCTAAGTTTGCTGCTAACACCCAAAAAACCGATTACAACGCCCAACCAAAACCTATGCACTTGCACACAGCAACCCAGAAAAACTATGACGAACCATTGTAAATCAGTCCATGAAACCTTCTTGGTCCACAAAGGTTTCAAAGTGTATAATTTTCAAAAATGTCTCGAATACCTAGAGAACCAAGGAAAAACAACCTATGGAAGTTCGTTTCAAATCAGCGAAATGGATCACCCCACCATCTACAAATTGATGATATATATGATAAAAGATGAGAAAGCTGCCATAAACCAAAATATAGACTTAACAAAAGGCATTTTAGTATCAGGTTCAATAGGTTGCGGAAAAACATCCCTAATGAACTTAGTACGTCCATTTGCCTATCATGCGTCTGAGTACAAAATCAAAACATGTAGGGAAGTCTCGTTTGAATTTGCCAAAAATGGCTTTGAGGCCATCAACTGCTACACGCTAAAGCAATCCAATCAATCAAAACTAACCGGTTATTGCTTTGACGATTTGGGTGCCGAACAGCAAATCAAACACTTCGGTAACGACTGCAACGTAATGGCTGAAGTACTCATCAGTCGTTATGAACAGTTTGTTGAAAACAAATCCGTCACGCACATCACCACCAACCTTTCCGCCTCCGAAATCGAAAACAACTACGGCAACCGACTCCGCTCCAGAATGCGACAAATGTTCAATTTAATAACATTTGATAGTAGAACGAAAGACAAACGCTAAAGTCATTGCGAGGAGTTGCGAGACACGAAGCAAAGCAATCTTATCACTTTGCGTAAAAATTGTATCGAGAAGCAACTTTTAAACTTTTCAAACCTTAAACTTTAAACTTTTCTATCATGAAAAAAATCAACACCTTCTGGAACTGGTTCCAAGACAACAACAAAACCATCCAAAACCTTATAAATGAAATCCCTAAAAATCAAAAACACATATGCTTTTGGATAAACAAAAACCTCAGCTACTATTGCAAGGAAATTGACTTCATAATTGTATTTCCAAAAAATGGCAATACCAAATCCGAACTCATCATAACTGCCAATGGCAACCCGGAATACTTTAACCCGGTAATTGATTTAATCGATAATGCACCACAATTGAAGAACTGGAAATTTACCGCGTTCATACAACCAACCGAAAGAATTGACAAAATTATTGATGGATTTGACGAGCCTTATATCTTTCATGAGATTACATTAAAAGCAAGCGAACTCAAATTTTTACCTGTTGAGTATCATGAATTATCGCATAAGGTAGACATTGTAGTTTTTCTAAAAAACTATAATTTGTATTGCGATACAAAGACGTTACAGCAAGCAATTTTTATCATCATGCAAGACATTGTAGGAGAAAAATCCCTGTACCAAAACATCAATTTTGTGCAGTTGGCACAAGTACCGGATAACAAGGAGGGATTGATTCAATTATACGATTTTCAATTGTTTCTGGACAATCTAAACGGTGTAGATTTAAATAATTATTTTCTCAAAATGTGGGAAACCGTAAGGTAAAACAAAACCCAAAGTTTATTTTTGATTTTATTGAGTACAAATGGCTGATTATAAATGTTGAGCTGTCATTTATAAAAAAAACCATACGAACCTGTTCATTATTTGAATAGGTTAGTATTATTAAAATTAATAGATTTACGTTTTCATTTTACCACCACAATAATGCAAATAGTCCATAAAATAAATGATTTTCTGTTCATCATTTTTCCAGAATTGGAAAATGCCAATGAAATGGAAATCTTCAATGCAATTCAAAAATACTACACGTATGGCCCTTTTGTGCCGAAAGTTACGATAGATAATGGCAGTGTTACTGTTGAAGTAGATACAGAAATCATTGCCACGCAGGATGCCGATTACAATAAAACAATCGCTTTGTGCGAAAAAGGAAAGTTTGATGAAGCAAAGATTATCCTGGAGAAACTCATCCTTAAAAACCCTTCAAATTCAGAATACCACAGAATACTTGGGCAAGTACTTTCAGAGCAAGGGGATCAGGATGAAGCAATAAATGCTTTAATTGATGCCTTGCGCTGGAATTCATTTAACGGTTGGGCGTTAATGATGATGGGAAATATTTTCGCAAGACATAAAAAAGATAGTGCAACAGCGATGAAATATTATGACCAAGCGATAGTGGCCAATACTGCAGATCACATTACTTTGGCGAATATTGCCTATTTACTTTTTCAAGAAAACAAATTCGAAGACGCTAAAAAATACGCATATGAAACATTAAAATTAAATGACAAATACCCGAATGCGCATTTTATCCTTTCGTTAATCGCCCAATCAAAAAACGATTTACATTCTGCTTTCTATAGTGCTTTACAAGCAATTAAATTTTCTAAACAAAAAGACGCATTATACCACAACGCGGTAAAACAAGCCTTTGACACAGCAAATAAAATTACAGGAGATCTTGATGGTGAAAAAATATTTTCTGCTTACAGAAGCCAACTGGAAGGTGAAGGTGGAACAGAAATAGAAATTTATGCCGATGACGAAATCAAAACAGCTGCCAAAGTAGAAATTGCAGAAAGATACAACCGTAACAAACACATAGTAAAATACAAAAGTACATATCCTGCAGTTGAGCATTTAGTGATGCACGAATTGGTGCATTTAGATTTTGTCAACCAAGCCCGAAAAGAAAACCTTAACCAAGTATTCATTTCAACCCAACAAAACAAAAACAATTTTATTGAAACCATCCTTCCTGCAATCAATAATTTAAAATCAAAAATACAAGACCAGTCCACAATAGACTTTTTTATAGAAAGTGTATTCTCTGGCTTAAACTTGCAAACCTACAATACTCCTATCGATGTATTCATTGAAGATTTTCTGTACAAAGAATATGCAGAACTAAGACCGTTCCAATTCCTATCCTTATTCGGTTTGCTTCAAGAAGCTATAAAAGCAGTGACTGATGAACGAATCCTAGACATTGCACCACAGAGTGTTATCTCAAAAACAAGAACGTTCAGCTTAGTTAATGCTATGCAATTCAAGGAATTATTTGGCATCGATACCATTCAAGAATTCAAACCAACTCGGGCGGAACTAGATCTCGCAGATGCATTTTACAAAGAATTTATCGAATACCGTGAGGATCGCAAACCAGGAGAAGAATACGAATTGATAAAGCACTGGGCACAAGACCTTGGTTTAGACACCTTTTTCGAACTCGAAAGCGAAGCCAAATTCGAGAATAAAAACAACATCGATGATTTCCTAAACAAATTGCAGCAAGACCCTTTCGGACTGGAGGAAACAGAAGACCCATTTCAAAAAAGAGAAATGGAAAAATTCCAAAAACACCAAGAAGAGATTGGAACCAATATGGCAATCGTGATGTTTATGGTCGAAGCCCTAAAACATTTCAAAGAAAAAGATGCTGAACTCATAAAACAAGCCGCTTTCGAATTGGCAATGTTAGGAACACAAGGTATTGATCCCAACAAAAAAGACTATATCATTTCAAGCATCAAAAACAAACGCTTTTCCGGAAATCAAGTCTTGGCATTTTATTATGTTTCCTGGGCATTAGCAATACCTGAACAAGTACAGCATTTAGGTTTAGATTTTCATAAAGAGTTTATAATGGCTAAAAAATTATCTGATTAATAATTTATGTATTACAATACAGACATAAACATCATTGGAAGTATCCCTGATTATCATTTGATATACAAGAGGTTGCCATTGCTTTTAAATGACCCAAAGGAATTAGAAAATATTTAAGTAACCAATAATGAATTTGATTTTAGAACTGAAAAATCTTGGATTAGGCTTCAAATCAAATTTTAATTGTATTCAGAAAAAATAAGCAATCTAGCACTAAATGAATTCAGAAAAAACCACTACTCTAAATCATAATCTAACCATAGGACAAAGAATATCTACTAGAGGAGAAGATTTTATTGTTACGGGCACTAACACAAATCACGATGGTTCACAATTATTGGAAGCTGAGGGCATTAGTGAATTGGTGAAAGGAAAACGATTTTCTTTTGATACCAATTTAGATACCGACATAAAACCTATTGACCCCAATTTCACGACACTTATTCCTGATACCGACAGTGGTTACAGAAAAACAAAATTATTCCTAGAAACCCAAATCCGGAACTCAGCTATATTTTCAGATAAAATAACGATTGCTACAAAAGCTGCTATAAATGCAGCAGAATACCAATTAACTCCTACCCTAAAAGCACTCCAATTACCAAGACCTCGCCTATTAATCGCAGACGGTGTTGGATTAGGAAAAACAATCGAAGTGGGTATTTTTCTAGCTGAAATGATCAAAAGAGGCAAAGGAAAACGCATTATGGTATTGGCTCCAAAATCAATACTAGCACAATTCCAACAAGAACTGTGGAACCGTTTTGCTATTCCTTTGGTACGATTAGATTCTGATGGAATTGCGAAAATTAAATCACAATTACCAGCCAACAAGAATCCTTTTGAATACTACGATAAAACTATCATTTCAATTGACACCTTGAAGCAAAACGCAAAGTTTCGTCATTATTTAGAAAAATCGAGATGGGATGTTGTGGTTATTGATGAATGTCATACAGTGGCTAATGATAGAAGCCAAAAAGGAGATTTGGCACAATTCATTGCGAAAAAATGCGAATCATTGATTCTTACTTCTGCGACACCACACAATGGTAAAAAAGAAAATTTTGCCAACCTCATCAATATGATTGAACCAACTGCCATTCCAAAAAATGGCGAGTACGATAAAAGTCACGTGGAGCCATACTATGTGCGTAGATTCAAAAATGATATTGCAGATGAAACAGTTAGAGCCAACTTTCAGGAACGAAAAATTGTCCGTTCCTCTGCTTCCTTAAGTGTTGATGAAAATGATTTTTTACAATACCAACAAGAACTTAAATTTCTGGCTATTGAGAAAATAAAAGAAGGAAACGAACAAAAATCCAAAAACGATTTTCTGTTTTCTATAGGTTTATTCAAGGGGTTTATGTCATCGCCTCTTGCTGCTTTAGAAAGTGTAAAACGAAGATTGGAAAAAGTCAAAGTTAAAAACAATTCTGATGATAGTTTTGAGGATAACGTAGAAATCTTGGAGACCTTAAAAACCAAAATCGAAAAAATTCTATCTGCAAAATCAGATACAAAATACAAAAAATTAAAAGAAACGCTACTAGGTTTAGGATGGTCTGGCAAAAAGCAGGACGACCGATACGTTATTTTTGCGGAACGCATCAAAACGCTGGAATATTTGAGAGACAATCTTAAAAATGATTTCAAAATTACGGATGAGGCTATTGCCTATTTTCACGGTGGTCTTTCGGATAGTGAACAACAAAACATCGTGGAAGATTTTGGAAAACAAGATAGTACAGTAAAAATTCTATTGTGTTCTGATTCAGGATCTCAGGGGGTTAACTTACATTATTTCTGTAACCGTATGTTCAATTATGACATTCCTTGGTCCTTGATTACTCTAGAACAACGAAACGGTCGTATTGATCGCTATGGGCAAAAGAAGACTCCTTTTATTCATTACATTATTGCCGAATCCGATATTGATGGATTGAAAACCGATTTACACATTGTAGATCGATTGACCAAAAAAGAAGAAGAAGTCTATAAAACATTAGGGGATGCTGGTTCTGTAATGAAGTTATACGATACCGATAAAGAAGAAAAGTTTATAGAACAGGCATTTTTAAAACAAAATGAAAATTTTCTGGACAGCACCGCCAAAGCAATGGTCGATTTTGACTTCTCCACGCTTTTTAACAATGAGGATGATAAAACAGCCGTATTGGTTACTGACAATCCTTATGAACAACCAACCTCTATCTACTCTTCTGATTTTAAATATTACGAGGCTTTGTTCGAGCAATTAGACTCAGCAAAACAATTACAACACAAGGAAGTTACGGTAGCCGAAGATTATATTGAAATTGTTAACACCAAAGACCTTAACCAAATCTTATTCGATTTGCCACCAGAATCTAAACCGGCTATTGGCAGTTTATACAAATTATCATTGGATAAAGATTTAGTCCAAAAATCCATTGAAGATGCCCGAAAGAAAAAAGGAGCTTGGGCTGAATTTCAGGTGCTCTATGATTTACATCCTGTCGTACGGTATTTTATGACCAAATTAGAAGCCAGCGTGGATAAAGATGTGGCATTAGTTGCCAAATCTAAAATATTTCCCGCTCAAACTTCTTGGTATATTTTTCAAGGACAAATTGCCAATAATCTTGGACAACCGGTATTGTCCGATTTTTATGTGGTAGGATTGAATGACGACGGAACTATTCATCGAAAAACACTCGATTTAAATCAGTTCATTTCAGAGTTTAAATTGTCAGAAAAGTTGTTTACGGAAACCATAACAGAAGAAGATCTTGCAAACTTGCAAAGCATTTTGCCCGATGCCGTAGAATGGGCACACAGCCGTATGCAGGAAGAACAACAATTGTTGGAAGGTAATATGGAGACCAAAATGGCCACTTACCAAACCAAGATCGAAAGTTGGCACGCAGCAGCAATAGAACAATTAGAAATTGATTTTACAGATAAATCCTTGGGTAATTATTGGGCAAAGATGAAAGACAATAAACAGCGGGAAATAGAAACGATTTTAAGCAGTTCCAGCCAATACTTTCAAGACTTAACTTCCTTGCAAGGACAACCTTATTTAAAAGTAATTGCTGTTTTTTATAATTCATAATCAGATATGCTTAAATTTCTAAAAAATACCGGAGATTATTTCTCTACCAATTATTTTGATGAAGATTTCACTTCTAAAGTGTTGTCTAAAACGGGTTATGCGGCAGAGGATATCAAAGAATTCAATAAAAAAATTACGTCTTTAAAAGACCGTTTCTTCCGATTCAAACAATTGTTTATTGAGGGAAAACTACGTGTCAAAGATAAAATTGAAGAAACCCATAAGTTTCATTCTTTCCTACTAAATGTGTTGGGATATGATGGCGACTATCCGCAATATAAAAATCTGTTCCATCTAACCGAAAAGGATGTGATTCCGGTGCGTCATATTTTGTATCGTGGAGACCAACCACACGTGATGATAATGGAAATGCAAGCTCTAATCCGTGAAGATGATACCGAACCCGATGGTCTATTCGAACAACAATACAATGTAGCCGAAGAAGAACTGTCCAATCCCCCGCAACGCTACCACCGCAGTCAATGGGATAAGGTTTTCACTACGCCAACTGGTGTTAGCATTTCTCCGGTAATTATCAATAAAGCCATTTCTGAATTGTTTCTGTTGGAACAACACAACCGCCCGAAATACATTATGCTTTTGGCTGGAAACATAGTTTTTCTTTTAGAGCAGGAAAAATGGTTCCGTGGTAGTTATTTAGAAATTGACTTGGAAGAATTATTCACCGAAGCAACTGCAAACCGGAATGCCAATAATTATGCACTGTTTTATTTCCTTTTGGGAAAAGAAACCTTGGCTCCCGACAGCAATATGGTTTTGCTGGACCAATTGGATGAAGACAGCCACAAAAGCGCCTATGAAGTTACCAAAGATTTAAAAACAGGTATCATCAATGCGGTCGAAGCTTTGGCTAACGAAGCGATATGGTATCATAATAATATCAAAGCTTTAGAACAAGACCTAGACGAAACAGACGATACCTTCGAACAGGAAATCAAGGACGACTGTTTGCGCATTATCTACCGTTTACTCTTTATCTTCTATGCCGAAAGCCGAGAAGAGTTAGACATTCTGCCAAGCAATGACCCTATTTATAATAAAGGTTATTCGCTCGAAATGTTGCGTGAACTCGAACAAGTTCCTTTGTATTCCGAAAGTAGTATCAATGGCTATTTTTTTCACGAATCCTTGAGTAAATTATTCTATGTGTTGAGTTCCGGTTATCGTGAAAGTGAAAACGGCAACAACAAAAGTTTCCGCGTGCGCCACATCGACTCCCCAATTTTTGACGACCGCAAACTCTATCATTTGCACAAAGTAAAATTCCGTAATAAAACCTGGCAAGATATCATTTGTCAATTGTCACTTTCCAGACAACAAAAAAACAAAACTCGTGGGCGTATTTCGTATGCCAATCTGGGAATTAACCAGTTGGGTAGCGTGTACGAAAGTTTATTGGCTTTCCGAGGTTTTTATGCCGAACAAGATTATATCGAAGTTCACAAAGCAGGGAAACCGCATGAAGGAACGTATATGGTGCCACGTTCCCGCAGAGACGATTTCAAAGAAAACGAAATCCTGAAAGACAATAAGGATCAAGACATCATTACAAAAAAAGGAACTTTTGTCTATCGCCTGAGTGGTCGTGACCGACAAAAATCAGCTTCCTATTATACACCTGAGGTATTAACCAAGTGTACCGTAAAATACACCCTAAAACCCATCTTGGAAAAGTTGGAAAAAGGCGAAATGAAAGCCGTTGAATTACTGGAACTAAAACTATTGGAACCGGCAATGGGTGCTGCTGCCTTTCACAACGAAATGATCAATCAGGTAGCCGATGCCTATTTGAACTACCGCCAAAAAGAACTCCGTGACAGTGGCAAAAACGAATGGCGTGTAGCTCCGGACAAATACCTCGAAGAACTGCAACGTGTAAAAGCTTACATCGCTACCAACAATACCTACGGGGTCGATTTAAACCCAACGGCTATTGAGTTGGGTAAACTCTCTTTGTGGCTCAACGTGATTCATAAAGATATGGAAACGCCTTTCTTTAGCAACCGTTTGGCGGTAGGTAATGCCGTGGTGGGTGCTTGGTTGAAAGTCTATGATGCTAAAGATTTAATGGTAGATTTAGACAAAAATGGTACTGTAGCTACAAAACAATCCAAAAAAGAATGGTGGGACAAAGCTCCTCGTCTATTGGAATTCAAACCTTCTACTGATTACGACAAAATAAAACACAACCGCAAGCAGGACGAAATCTATCATTTCTTGTTGCCTGATAAAAATATGTTGGCCTCTGCAGGGATTAAAATGCTGAAAGCGGCCTTTGAAAACGAAAACAAAGCAGTTACCAACTGGAAAAAAGAATGGTGCAAGCCACTCTCCAAAACCGAAGTAGAAAAACTAAGAACCATTAGCACCAAAATAGACGAACTGCTCACGGAGTATTACAAATTTCAACGCTCCATAAACCAAGCAACTGCTACCAAACAACATATTTTTGGCGTGCCCGTAAAACAAATTACGGCCGAAATGCGCAGTTATGACGAAAAAGAACGCCTTGCTGATCAACGCAACCGCCACAACGCACCCTATTTCAAACTAAAAATGGTGATGGATTATTGGTGCAGTTTATGGTTTTGGGATGTGCGTGAAGCAGCTGCAATACCCAACCGCAGACAATACTGGCAAGACATTGAAGAAATCCTGAAGCTTGATGTAAACAAAGCCATTGAGGGTATCGAAGACCGCCGAGGACAACAATCTATGTTTGAAACTGGTGTGCAAATGAGTATGGTGTTAGAACCTGGAACCTCCGCTGTAGAAAATCAAGCTTTTACCGATGTGGTGGTTGACAGCACCCAACAACAGGATTTGTTTGACAAAAACCAACGACTAGTTTTGGTAAGCCAACTCGCCAAACAATACTTTTTCTTTCACCCGCAACTGGAGTTTCTGGAAGTGTTTTGGGAACGTGGAGGTTTTGATTTGATTGCCGGAAACCCACCGTGGGTAAATATTGAAATGGATGAAGCAGGTATAATGTCTGAAATTCATCCAGAAATTGATATTCGTAATTTTTCTGCACAACAGATTAAAAATAAAGTTGAAACAATTCTAAACGATAATACAAATTTAAAAAGAGATTATATCAATGAAATGATATGGGCAGATTCTACAAAGGGATTCTTATGTTCAATTCAAAATTACCCTCTTTTATTAGGACAGAAAAATAATTTGTACAAATGTGTTCTTCAAAATGGGTTTGATTTGATGCGGAAACAAGGTTTTATGGGTTTAATTCATCCTGAAACAGTTTATGATGATCCAAACGGGCAAGCTTTACGTCAAGAAATCTACCCAAGATTAAAATATCATTTTCAGTTTCAAAATGCTTTCAACTTATTTGCCGAAGTAGCACATCGCGAAAAATATGGTTCTCATATTTACGGTGGACAAAAAATGGATATTTCATTCTTTTCGATTAATAATTTATTTCATCCTTCTACCATTGATGGTTGTTTTATTCACGATGGGAAGGGATTATGTGGAGGAATTAAAATAAAAGGAGAAGGAGAAGATGGCTTTATTTGGAATGTCAAGCCTCATAAAGAACGGATTGTGAATTTCACAGAAAGTCGGTTACAAGTTTTATCCAAAACTTTTGAAAATTCAGAGGAAGGAAAAACAGCCAAGTTAGTTTCAATTCATTCATCATCGATAATTACTGTTTTGGAGAAATTAAGTGATTTTAAGTCTTCAATTAATAATTTCGAATCAAAAATAACAGATGCTTTCAATGAAACAAATGCACCTAGAGATGGAATTTTGTTAAGAGAAACAAAATTTCCTGACATTGCTAAATATGAGATGGTCTATAGTGGTCCACATATTTTTGTTTCAAACCCATTGTACAAAACACCCAGAGAAATTTGCACACAAAAAGATCATTTTGACACCATATATGGGCATTTAATATCAGAAGATTTTATTGCCCGAACTAATTACGTTCCAGACCAACATACTGAGCTTTTTCCAAAATTGATAAAAGGTTTTAAGACAGGTAAAAAGGACGAAGTCGGAAATGATGTGTATGACAATTGGATTAATTATTACAAAGTGGGTTTCAGAAAAATGCTAAATCAGGCAGGAGAAAGAACATTAAGTGGGGCAATTCTTCCTCCAAAAACAAGCCACATACACGGAATAATTACTATAATTTTTAAAGATAATGCCCATTTAATTGAATTAATGGGTTTAACATCGTCTATCACTCTCGATTTTTTCATTAAAACGGTTGGTGCATCAAACCTTGCAGATAGCAGAATTTCCGCTTTTCCACTAGGTATCGAAGAAAAATACAAATCGCAATTGTTCAATCGTACTTTGCAACTCAATTGTTTAAACAAATATTACGCTCCTTTATGGCAAGACAACTGGCAGGAGAGTTTTACCCAAGATAGTTGGAGTAAAAACGATACTCGTTTAAAACCGTTTGCCACCTTAAGCAAAGAATGGCAATGGAGCACACCCTTGCGCAACTGGTTTGAGCGCCGCCAAGCCTTGGTAGAAATAGATGTAATTACTGCTATGGCATTGGGTTTAACGCTAGAGGAATTAAGCTTAATTTACAACGTGCAATTCCCGGTACTGCAACAAAACGAAGACGACACTTGGTACGATACCAAAGGAAATATTGTGTTTACGTGCAGCAAAGGATTAACTGGTGTTGGTCTAGACCGCCCAGTTTGGGACACCATCAAAAACCTAAAATCTGGAGAAACTTACGAACACACCATTGAAAAAAGCGAACTGTACAGAGGTCAAAAAATGACGTATTTCGCGCCATTTGATAAGTGTGATAGGGTGGAAGATTATAAACTGGCTTGGGAGCATTTTGAAGAGGTTTTTGAAGCGTAAAGTTCGAAAGGTTTTACTACAACCAAACGAAATATAATTTAGCCCAATAACTCCCCTCTCCTTTGGAGAGGGGCTGGGGGTGAGGATAAATTAGGATAGTATTTGTGTCTAAAATTGCTTTCTAACAAAAACAGTAATTTCAAAAAACGTTTTAATTTTTGTCGCAAATATTGCCTAAATGTGCGACAATTAATTTAGAGTAAAGCTATATAAAATAAGAGATTGTTCCGTTTGTAATTGTTTATGCTTAAAAAATATTTCGTCACAAATATTTACTATATTTGTGACAAGATCATGAAATGAGCATAACCGATAAATTAGTCATAAACACGAATGATTATATGTGAATTACATATGACCGATAAAAAACAATAAATATCAGCATATGAAAAAAGAACCACAAAATATAGAACAAAAAGTATTCAATAAAATGAAAAGAACCAAGCCGGGCACTTTGTATTTTATTGAACAATTTAGCAAATTAGCCGAAAAAACCGCTATTCGTAAGGCGTTACAACGCCTAAAAGAAAACGAAAAAATAGTACGAGTGGCACAAGGTATTTATGTAATCCCAAAAGAAAGCGAACTCGTGGGTAAAATAATACCCGGTGCCGAAGAAGTAATGGCTGCCATTGCCAAAAAAGACCGATTCCGAATAGTACCTACAGGCATACAAGCACAACATTTATTGGGATTGAGCACACAAGTACCTATGAGATTGGTCTATCTTACGGATGGTGCTCCAAGAACAATACATATTGGAAAACAAACCATTAACTTAAAAAAAACAATACCCAAAAATCTGATTGCCAAAGGAGAAATTAGTGGTTTGGTAATTCAGGCCTTAAAAACCATAGGAAAAGACAAACTAGAGGAAAAAAGCGAAACGATTATCTTGGAACAATTAAAAAAAGAAAAACCAGAAAACATCCTTCACGATAGCAAACTAGCACCAGCCTGGATTGCAACTATTCTGAAAAAAGCAATACCAACCGAATGAAACGCCCACGAAAATTATCATTGATACACAGGGATATGATTATAGGTGTTCCATCTTCCAATAAAAAGCAAATAGTATAATCGGATGAAAACATTTTTACAACTCGATAAAGAAGAGAAAACAGTAATTTTTGAACAAATCAGAACCAAAACAGGACTTCCCATTCAAGCCATTGAAAAGGATTGGTGGGTAACACAAACATTAGGATTAATTTTTGCAATGGATTGCGCACCGCACATTGTTTTTAAAGGGGGCACTTCATTAAGCAAAGCTTGGAATGTTATTGAACGTTTCTCCGAAGATATCGACTTGGCACTGGACAGAAGATATTTAGGTTTTGATACCGAAATGAGCAAATCCCAAGTCAGTAAATTGCGTAAAGCGTCCTTCCAATTCATCTCCACTATTTTCTTCTCCCAACTAAAAGAGCAATTTGAAAAAGCAGGTTTCACCGATTTAAAAATACAATTGGCTGCCGTTAAAGATACTGACCAAGACCCGTTAATTATTGAAATCTACTATCCAGAAGTAAGTCCAACATCAGAGTACCTAAAACCACGAATTTTAGTCGAAATCGGTAGTCGCTCCTTACGAGAGCCCTGTTCACCCAGAGTATTCTCTTCATTGGTAGGAGAACACTATCCCGACCAATCCTTTGCAGACAAACCCATTACGGTAGCAACCGTAAATCCGGAACGTACCTTTCTGGAAAAAGTATTTCTTTTACACGAAGAATTTCAAAAAAAGCCAGATAAAATTCGTACGGATCGATTGAGCCGACATTTGTATGACCTAGAAAAATTAATGGATACGCCTTATTTTCAAATAGCAATTACAGATAATGTTTTGTATCAAGGAATTGTGGATCATAGAAGTACCGTTACTCCCATTAGAGGCATTAATTATGCCAATCATACTCCCTCAAAAATCAGCATTATTCCACCAGCAAGTATCCTAAAGGAATGGCAAAAAGATTACGAAATAATGCAGCAGAATATGATTTACGGCAACTCGCTTTCATTCGAAAACCTGATGGAAAGAATTACAGAGATTCAACAAAAAATAAATGCCAAAAAATAATCCTTTATGTTACCACTACAACAAGCTTACGAAGTAAAACATTCTATACTGGAATACCTTAAAGCTACTTTTAGCTTTAAGGACAAAGTGGTACACAAAGCATTTTATGATTTCATTACACAGGAAGAAGAAGGGATTTTCAAAGGCCCTTATGTGTCCATAAAATTACCTTTTGTAACGGCTAATAGTGCCGATATAATGCCATTGGAAATAAAACCTAGTTTTCCGCCTTACGATCATCAATACAAATCGTTTAAAAGGCTGAATACAACAAACAACAATATCCCAAAATCTACATTAATAACCACGGGAACCTCATCGGGTAAGACGGAATGTTTTTTATATCCTATTCTTGACTTTTGCCATAAAAACAACCACCGTCCCGGAATAAAAGTGGTTATATTATATCCAATGAATGCCTTGGCAACGGATCAGGCAAAACGTTTGGCAGAAGCCATTTGGAATGAGCCATTATTAAAAGGAAAAATAGCCGCAGGTTTATTTATTGGAGAAGGAAAAGACAAAGCCAAATACCCTACAGATATGGGCGAAAACCATATCATCGAAAATAGAGATAGTATCTTGGATAGTCCACCGGACATTTTGTTAACCAACTTCAAAATGTTGGATTATGCTTTGATGCGTGCAAAATTTCATAACCTTTGGAGCTATAATTTGGAAGACCCTTCCTTATTGCAATTCTTGGTATTGGATGAATTACATACTTACGATGGTGCACAAGGAACAGATGTGGCCAATTTAATAAGACGTTTAAAACTAAAATTAGACATTCCCAAAGGACAAATATGTGCCATTGGGACATCGGCAACAATTGGTTCTGGTGAGGAATCGAAAAAATTACTTTGTGAATATGCCGAGAAAGTTTTTGGAGAAGAGTTCAAAGAAGAGGCAATTATTACCGAAAACAGACTTACGGTCGACGATTTTTTTGAAGGAGATGAAGAAAATCTGGAACGATTTATACCAAGACAAATTGGGCTTTTGGAAAGTAGATTACAGGAAAATGAAACCTACGAAAACTACATCAATCGTCAAAAAAGACTATGGCAAATCCCCGAAACTATTGATACTGTTGCATTAGGAAATGAATTGAAGAAACTCAAAATTGTTAAAGATTTAATAGCACTTACCAGTACGAACATTAAATCTTTACATCAATTATTATACGAACTCTCCGATAGAAATTCAGAATTCAAAACCCTTGCTGAATGGGATGAAGCAAATGAGTTAAACCCTCGCGAAGAAGTGGTGAATTCAATTGTGGCTTTAATAAGTGCAGCCAAAACAGGAAAAGAAAAGTTTCCCCTCTTGTTTATTCAAATACAAATTTGGATACGAGAACTAAGCGGTGTGTTGAGAGAAATGAGTGAAACACCTAAATTTACTTGGAAAGATAAAGTAGCTGGCGAGAATGACCCAAGAGCATTACCCGCTTACTTCTGTAGGGATTGTGGCTCCAGTGGATGGTTAGGAATTAAGGATGATAATAAAAATCATTTTGATACCGATCCTCAAAAAGTGTACGAATACTATTTTGAGAACCATAAAAACATCTATTTCATCAATACAACCAATCACAAACACATTGAGGAATACGAACCAACCAATACCATAAACGATTATATTGGAACAAAAACATTACAACTGCAAGAAAAAGAAGGAACCAATACCTTCAAAATTCAAGCAGTTAGAAAATTAAACGAAACAAGAGCAAAACACATTTGTCCGGAGTGCAATTCTGAAAATACATTAAGCATTATTGGAACTAAGATAGCCACATTATCATCCATTACTGTAAGCCAAGTACTGTCATCAGATCTTGACCCAAGAGAGGACAAGTACCGTAAAATATTAGCGTTTACCAATAGTGTGCAAGATGCTGCACACCAAGCTGGTTTCGTGGAAGCAAGGAACTATCGTTTTACTTTTCGTTCCTCACTTCAAAAAGTGATAAATAAACTGGACAGACCGGTAACTTTAGAAGAACTTCAAAAGGAATTTATTGGCTATTGGAAAATGAATTCCGATGAAACTAAACAAAATAATGAACTGGCTTATTATTATCGATTTTTTCCGGAGGACTACAAAGGCAAAATCGAATTGGATAAAGATTATCGAATTGGAAGCCAGTTTACAGAGGATTTCAAAAAAGAATTTGATGAACGAATACGTTGGGAAATTGTTTCCGAGTACGGATACAATGCCCTAATTGGACGAACTCTTGAAAAATCGGGTGCTTCAGCAGTAAAATTTGATGAAGAAAAAATCAAATCTATTTTTCCAATACTCCAAGATTGGTTAAGCCAAAACAATTTAATCTCCATAACCGAAACCGACTTACTGCCGTTTATCAATGGAATTTTGCATCGTATAAGAATTCGTGGTGGAGTGAATCACGAATATTTAAATAAATCCAGAACGGGAAGATTAACTAGATTTGATCTGAACTGGTACAAAGACAACAGACATTTCTTGAATAAAATGTTTGGAAGTAGATCGAGATTTCCAAAAGTAATAAGTGCAAGTAAACAATCAGGAGAAATTATTGATACTACTTTTACCAATACAAACAATTGGTACAGAAGTTATTTTATAAAATCCTTCCCAATGGCATCAGCTCATCAAGCTATCATTAATGACTTCTACAGCCGATTATTGGAAAGCTTGGAAGAAGTGAAAATCTTGGATAAAGTGGTATTAGAAGGCAATAATAACTATGCTATTCTTGCCAACGCCATCATAATAGAGAACAAAGTTAAAAAACACGTATGCAACAACTGTGGCTCCTTTTTAAATGTAGCCGCTTCGGATACTTCAACTAGGAATACCAGATGCTTAGATTACACCTGTGTAAATGGTGTTTATGAACCGGATACAAAGCAAAAACCAAATTATTATCAGTTAGTTTACAATCGAAATCGGTCTCCTAGAATTTATGCAGCCGAGCATACAGGAATTTTAGAACGAAAAGACCGAGAGAACAAAGAAATTGATTTCAAAGAACGACCTAATTTCAACTCCTTAAATACTATTGTAGCCACCTCCACTTTGGAGATGGGTATTGATATTGGAACATTGAATACTGCTATCAATAATTCCGTACCACCACTAACATCTAATTTTCTGCAAAGAGTGGGACGTGCTGGGCGTTCTTCTGGAACGGCTATGATAGCTACATTTGCCCAAAGCAAAGCACACGATCTTTTTTATTTTGAAGAGCCCTCTGATATGATGGAAGGTGAAATAGCGACACCCGGTTGTTATCTTGAAGCCAAAGAAATTTTATACAGACACTTTTTGGCTTATTGTTTGGACAATTGGGCTACAGCAGACCCTAAAAACAATACCATCCCCGGAAAAATTATTGCATTACGGTTGTCTAATACTGATCTTAACGCTGCCGAATTTATTGTCAACCGAATTATTTCATACATCAAATCAAATGAACTGATATTAGTAAATCGATTTATCGATTTTTATAAACCAGACCTCAATAACGAAAGCAGAGTATTAGAAGAACTGAAATTATTTTTAGCAGAAGATGTGTTTTACGAAAGAATAAAAAGAGTATTCAAAAAAGTAAAAGAAGAATTGATCAGCATTCAAAAGAAGAGAAAAGAGATTGATGAAATCATCAAGAAAAACAATTTACCTGAAACTGATGAGGAGAGAAAAAATTTAGAAGGAGATAAAAAAGCACTATCAGGATTACGAAAAATAATAGAAAAAAGGGCAATATTAGAACATTTAACTAATGTTGGTTTATTGCCTAACTATGCTTTTCCAGAAACAGGAGTTACATTAAATGCTTGGGTAAATGCTAACAAACCTAAAGCAAGTACTGGTTTACCAACAAACAAACAATTTGAGATAATCAGGTCTTCCAATGTAGCTATAAGAGAATTAGCACCTGACAATGTATTTTATTCACAGGGTTATAAATTAGCCATTTCAGGATTAAATACTTTCGATTGGAAAGATGCTGATGTTTTAATTAAAAAACGTTTTTGTTCCAATTGTGACCACATAGAAAATAATGCGACCACTACGGAGACGAATTGTCCCAAATGTGGTGACAACTCTTGGTCTTCAGCAAAAAATCAACACACTTTTGTGAAAATAAGTGGCGTAAAATCAATCAATACCCGAGAAAATGCAACATTAGACGATAGTAGTGATGATAGAGATGTAATTACATATAGAATTTCAAAACATATAAAATTCGATTACAATACCTTTCAAGGTGCTTGGGGGATGAAAAATATTCCATTCGGTATAGAATATGTGAAAAATGTAGATATAACAGAAGTTAATTTAGGATTATCATCAGTTACGGATGCAAATAAAATTACTATCAATAATTTAGAAGACATTCCAAATCACGGCTTTGTAACCTGCAAACATTGTGGAAAAAGCAGCTCAACACCACACAAAGCAAAAAATAAAGAGAATAATAATTTCAAATTCCATTACGGCTATTGCAAAAATAAAGACTATGATTACCAGGGTAAAACCGATGCCGTTTTTGAAGAAGTTTTCTTATTTCGAGAAATAAAAACAGAAGCGCTCAAAGTATTGTTACCTGTTCAAGATTTGGAAAGCGAAGCCCAAGTAAATATGTTTAAAGCGGGTTTAGAACTGGGATTAAAAAAATATTACAAAGGAAATCCGCAACACCTCAATATTGTAAACTATTCCGAATTCAATAAGCAAAACAGCCGATTTGATAAATACTTGGTAATACTCGATAACATTCCGGGCGGTACAGGATATTTAGAAAAACTTTTCAATCCATCTGAATTTACCGAAGTAATTAAAAAAGCTTATGAAGCAATCAAAGAATGTAATTGCCAGCACAACGGAAAAGATGGTTGTTATCGTTGCATTTATACCTACTCCAATCAATACATTCAAGAAGATTTAAGCAGAAATAAAGCAGAAATTTTATTCAAAAAAATTGTAGATAATTCAAGTGGATGGGAACCCTATTCCTCAGGTTTAGGTTCATTGTCAGGTAACGGTCAAATTGAAGAAAGTGAACTGGAAGATCGCTTTATCAGGAGCCTACGGAATTATTGTGCTAAAAACGCAGAACAAGGATTCATTTTCGAAAGTTATGTAGAAGATGCTATCATTAATTATAAATTAAAAACAGTTAACGGGGATTATACTTTTTACTATGTAATAAGACCCCAATTGGAACTAGGACCTGCGGAAAACGTGAAATACAAAACACGTTCAGACTTTTACATTTCATTAACAAGCGCTGAGAAAGAAGGCGTTACCTTAAGCGATGACAAAATTACAAGCGTAAAGAATATTGCAGTATATCTCGATGGATATACCTACCACGCTACTAAAGAAAATTGCCGTTTTTATAATGATTTGCAAAAACGAAATGCAATAGTAGAATCGGGTGATAAAATTACCTGGTCACTTTCGTGGTCAGATATTGAAAAATTCGATGCTATTGAAAAAGAAAGCGATCAGGTTTCAAAACAATTTAAAAAAGATGCCTTAGCAGTGGATAGCATCAAATACAAAACAACGATTGAGTTTTTCAAAAAAATACCTTATTGGAATAATTACAATAGTGATTTTATGCAAACAAAAAACGCAATGGATCGATTATGCTGGCTGTTGTCTAATCCACTGCAAGAGCAATTTCCAAAACAAAAAATAGGGTTAGCATTAGCAATACAACAAACCAAATTTGCAATTCCATCTATGGAAGCTATCGAATTAATTGAAGTTTTAAATAAGCCTTCGATTGTTATTAACCCAACAGTACAGGCTACAAATAAAAACCAAGGGAATTTTTATAACCTTCCTGACAACCAGTTAAAATATGATTTTGCAAGTCTAGTTTTTGGTATTCGATTAAATGATTTATCAATAAAAGCAGCCTGTAGCGTAACCGAATTGCAAGAAAATCTTGAAAAACAAAATTGGGAGCTGTTTTGGCAACTTTACAATTTAATTCAAGAGGATTGCGTATTGGTAAATGAAACTATTGATACTACTATTTTACCAACTAATACGGATGAAACAATAGATAAATACAATTGTCTAAAATACCACGAAAAGGAATTGCATCAAATTGTGATACAATTGATAGACAACAATATTCCATTTAATGAAGAAGGCGGATTTTATATAGAATATGAAGGCATTTATGCCGAAGCAATGCTCGGCTTTGAAAATATAAAAATAGTAATACAACCACTTTCCGATGAAGACAGAAAAATTTTTAAAAAGGCTGGTTACCAAGAAATAAATACTAATGAATTTAATATAAATCAAATAATATGATGAAGCTTTTCATTCACGATAAATGTATGGAGCAATTATTTGAATTGCCAAAATCCACCCAAAAAAAGGTGCTTGAATTTCAAAGAAAATTTAGAGAAAACTCAAAATCAAGTGCTATTAATTTCGAGTCCATTTCTACTTTCAAGGACCAACAATTAAGAACGGCAAGAATTGATGATAAGTACAGAGCAATCGTAAAAGCTCCGGTATCAGGAGATAATTACTATTTGCTATGGGTTGACAATCACGACGAAGCAATGGATTGGGCTAAAAACAAAGTCTTTCATTGGAATGACAATACCGATACAGCTCAAATATTTACGGCTCCTGAAGCAGAAATTACAATTAACACACTAACTGATGCTTTACAAACACCACGTTTATTTGATGGTTTTTCAAACGAACAGCTAGTACAAATTGGTGTGCCATCCCTAACATTAAGTTTAGTTCGTAGTCTAAAAGACCTTAATGAATTAGGTGATAGTGAAAAATATATCCCAACAGATGCTTTTGAAAATCTATTTTACCTAACCGAAGGACTCAACATTGAACTGCTAATTGCTGAAATTAACGAAGGGAAATCAAAAGCTACGGAACAAGAGGCAAAAGCAAACAGCATCAACAACAAACGAAGTTTTGTTGAGGTAGATGATGATTTAATGTCTGAAATCATAAACGGGGATTTAAGCAAATGGCAAATTTACCTTCACCCATCACAACGTAAATTAGTCGAACCTGATTTCAAAGGTTCTGTAAGAGTTACGGGCGGTGCTGGTACAGGAAAAACAGTAGTAGCTCTGCACAGATTGAAAAAGTTAACTTCAATTTTAATTGATGGAGATGACAGAAAAATAGTATTTACGACTTTTACCAATGCATTAACACAAAACTTGACGGTGCTGGCAGATAAATTAAATATTGATAAAAGCAAAATAGTCATCACTAATATTGATACCCTTTTACGTGATTTAGCGAAAGAATACAATTTGGTAGATAATAATGTTAGAATTTTAGATTTCTACAATTCAAAATCAAGTTACGAGCTTTGGGACGATTTCTTGGAACAAAATTTAACCGAATTTGACACCTTGTTTCTAACTGCTGAATATCAGAACGTAATTCTTTTTAATGACCTTAAAAATATAGAAGATTATCTAAAAGTTAGCCGAATAGGTCGTGGAAAACCCATTTCCCGTAAAGTAAAAATGGACGTTTGGGAATTGGTCGAAAAATACAACAAGAAAAAGAAAGAAGAGGATTATGTTGACAGGGCAGAATTATTTAACGTGGTGACAAACCACTTGAAAACGCTTCCACTTAGACCTTTCAAAAATGTAATTACAGACGAAGTGCAGGATTTATCCAATGTTGAACTTAGGTTCCTTAGAGCTTTAGTGGAAGAAAAAGTAAATGATTTATTTTTGGTTGGTGATCCTTATCAGAAGATTTATGCAAGAAAAATTAATTTCACTGCTGCAGGAATTTCAATAAGAGGAAACCGTAGTAAACAGTTGAAAATAAATTATAGAACTTCAGAAGAAATAAAACGTTTGGCAGTTACTGCCGTTCAGGGTATCAACTATGATGATTTTGATGGAGAAACTGAAAAATTAAACGGCTATTTATCCTTATTTCACGGAGAATTACCAACCTACCAAGTCTTTAAAACAAAATCGGATGAAATAAATGCTATCCTCATTCATATTGAAGAATTAAAAGAAAGAGGATTTAAGCTCAATGATATTGCATTGGCTTTTAGAACCAAAGAGGCATTAAAAGAAGTAAAAACGGCATTACATAAAAATAAAATTCCTTTTTCTGATAATGCAACCGTTGGGAAAAGTAATTCAGGAGTTACACTTTCAACATTCCACGGTTTAAAAGGATTGGAATTTAAGGCGGTAATGCTTTGCGATGTAAACAAAAGAACAGTACCCTTGATGATCCAAAAAATGGACACAATGGAACAACAAGAAAAAGAAGACTATTTAAATAGTGAAAAATCACTTTTATATGTTGCAATGACCAGAGCCATCAGTGTTTTGAAAATAGTGGGAACAGGGATAAAATCGGAATTAATAAACATTTAATTTTACAAATTAAGGGTAATTTAACCCCTTAAAGTTGAGGGTATATAAGAATTATACCCAATTTGAGGATGATAAAAACAGGACGATAACAAACTATGATAAAGAGAAACTATTATTCAGTTAGGACAGGAAAAATATCGCCAGACCAACAAGTTAATTTTGAGGTTCTGAAAAAGTTGTTTTCGGTGACATACAACAAATTAAATACTGACGGATATTTTCAAAAATATTTCGGAATTAACTGTGAAGACGGATACATTCCTGGAGAATTGGGCGAGGAAATTGAAGCAATGATATTTGTGAATTTAAGAAAAGACAACCTATATCCAATTTACCAAAACTTACCCAATTATACCGAAGACGATTTCTTTGACATAATTGAGTTTCTTTACGACCACTGCTCAAAAGGACTTAATGGACATTACCACAACTGGAACAACTGTGGGTATCATTATGAAGAATTTAATGACATTGAAGGTCAGAAACAATACAGAGAACTACTGAACCCTATCTTACGAGAATACAAAGACGGTTTTGAAATTTCGGAAAGTGGCGAAATTTTGATCTTATCAGACAATGGTCTTTCAAACTTATTTGAAGCGGACATTCCAACAAATGAAAAGGAAAACGTTTCTAATAAAATAAACTCTGCAATTTTAAAATTCAGACGATACAAATCCACGCTTGACGACAGAAGAGAAGCAATTAGGGAACTTGCAGATGTTTTGGAATTTATTAGGCCAGCAATTAAGGAACATTTAAACAAAAAAGACGAGAATGATATTTTTAATATCGCTAATAATTTCGGTATTAGACACCATAACAAAGACCAGCAGACAGAGTATGACAAAGCAATATGGTATAGTTGGATTTTCTATTACTACTTGGCAACATTACACGCAGTTTTACGAATGACAAATAAGAAATGAATATAAAAACTGGGGATAACCGCGCGTTTACAATAGTCATAATTGATTGCTCTACAGACAGTTTTGTTGTTACAGTTAGTTCAATTCTACGAAATAGCATTTGTGGAAAAAGCCTGCCCATCGCAAATCTGCAAAATGTTTTGTTTAACCCTGTGATTATGGGAAATTAATAATTTGATTGGGTTTGAAAAAAATATTGAAGATAAAAGGATTTAATAACTTCTTTAACAAATCAAAACATGTAAAACCAAATCATCTAGTAATATTAATTAATTTGCAAACGAAATAGTGTGTTATTATGATTGATTTGATTAATTGGGAAAATTTAAGACCGTATAGTTCTACACAAAACAAAAGTTTTGAAGAATTATGCTTTCAAATATGTATAGAAGAGTATCAATCAATGGGTACTTTCGTCCGAATTGATGATAGTGGCGGCGGTGATGGTGTAGAATATTATTTGGAGTTTCCAAATGGTGATATATGGGGTTGGCAATGTAAATTTTTTGGAAGATTTGATGAAAGTGGTAGAAAAGAGCAAATTAAAAAATCATTACAAACTGCTTATATTAGACACAATTCTAAATTAAAAAAATGGGTTTTATGTTCTAAAAACTCAATGACAAATGATGAAAAAAAATGGTTAGATGGTATTGGAAGTTTAGTACATAAAGGAAATAATGTATTACCAGTTGATGCAGATATCATAATAGATCATTGGGGTGATAGTATTTTATTAAACTATTCAAGAAAATATCCAAGTATCCATAAATTCTTTTTTACGGATAAAATTTTAGATGAAAATTGGTTTCAAGAAAAGTTTGATTTGGTATATAATTCAAATGTTATTAAAACAAAATATTTAGATAATCTTCACACAAAGGGCGATGTTGATGATTTTGTTATAAGACATATTGGAGGAAAAGAGTTAGTTGCCATAATTGAAAAACAAGAGAGTGATATTGATATTGAACATTTTCTAAAAGAGTATAATGCGAATATTAAAAGCATAAAAGATAATAAAAACAAATTTGAGTTTAATGAAATCTATGATGAAATAAAAGGATTTTTATTTTCAAATAATTATGATCTTATAGTTCAAGACGGTGTAAATTTAATTAATGAAATTAAGGATTATTTAATACTTGACAACCATAAATTATCGACTGCACTTAATTTGAAAATTGATAATTATAAAAATAGATTTAGAGATTTTTATGAATTATATGTTGAGTATAAAAATGTAGAAAAACTAAAATCTATTCATTGGGATAATGAAGAATTAGAGACAAATAAAGAAGCAAAAATTAAGATAAAGGAATGCAGAGAAACCCTACTTGGCCCATATTTTACTATTCGTAATTACGATTATTATTTGACGATTTTTGAAGAACTTCGTTCTTTGAAAAATAATGAAATTCATATATCTGGCGATGCTTCAAAAGGTAAAACTCATATTTCAGTCAATATTGTTAAAGAACATTTAGAACGAAAAAAACCAGCCATATTTATTTTTGGTAAAAATTTAAAAACGGAATTACCGTTAAAAGTACAATTAAGAGATATTCTAGATTTACCTACAGATTGGAGTTTTAGTGATTTTTTGAGTGTTTTGAATATATCTGGAAGAATAAATAATACAAAAGCAATTTTGTTAATAGATGGCTTGAATGAAGCAATATATTGGAAAAGTGTTTGGGGTGATAATTTAGAAGAACTCATTAATGAAATAAGAACAAAATTCCCAAACATTCTAATAATTACCACTTTTAGAACATCTTATAAAAGAGAATTATTTTCTAAAGGTTATTTTAATTATTCAGAGTATTATAATTCAAAAGAAATACAAGTTAATGGATTTAGTCATTATAATATAAATGAAGCAATTGATAAGTATTTTAAGCATTACAATATAAAACTTGAAAATCATTCTGGAGCATTAAATAGTTTTTCTGAACCACTTTATTTAAAAATATTTTGCGAAACAAAAAAAGGACAAACAGTATCTTTTCAAAATGAAGATTTATTCGATGTTTTTGATGAATATCTAATAAAATGCAATCAAAATATTACTCTAAAATTAAATTATGAGTTAAAATTCAATAAGAAATTTTCAATAAATATTCTTGAAAAAATTTCTAAACTATTATGGGATAATAGTAGTAGAGAAATAAATTTTGACTTTGCGACTAATAATATAATTACTCAAGAACAGCTGTTGGTTTTTGAAAAAGAAGATCTTCTAATTTTTAGAGATTGGAACAATGTTGAGGTAATTACTTTTACATACGATTTGTTAAGTGGGTATTTAATAGCTAAAACTATAATTGATGAAATAAAGACCGTTGATGATATCAAAGTGTTAATAGTTTCAGAAAAATTTAAAAATGAACTTTTAATTAGAGAAACATTTCATCCATTATTTAATGATATTTTAAGATGTTTCTGTGTTTTAGCAATAAAAAGATTTGGCTTAGATTTCTATAAACTTGGTGAAAATAAAATAGTTGACGAATATATTTTAAATTCAGTTTTTGAGGTTAATAGAAGTACGATTATAGAAAACAAAGATTTTGTAATTAATATAATACACGAAAATTTCAAAAACATAAATAAACATAAACTGATATATGGATTATTTCAAAGCACATATTTAGATAATCAACATCCGTTAAATATTCATTTACTTTCTGATTTACTTTTTGCTATGAAAGTTTCTGATAGAGATTTAAGTTGGTCAGAATACAATAGAATGAATAATGGAAATTATGATAGAGGATATAAAGATTTCATAGAAGGTTTTCAGATTGCTTGTGAAAGTAAGAAAGTATTAAAAACAGATAAAGTCCATTTGGCAGCTAAAAAAATTATGTGGTTTCTTACTTCAACCAATAGGGAATTAAGAGATTTATCAACACGAGCATTGTATTATTATGGTAGAAAATGCCCAAATCAATTCCTTGAATTAGTTGAATATTCATTATCTATAAATGATCCGTATGTATGGGAAAGAACTCTTGCATCGTTATATGGTGTTGTATTAGCAAAGTACAATGATTTGAATGATACTAATTTTAAAGAGATTGTTCTTCCATTAATTGTAAATAGATTATATGAGTTAATTTTTAAGAAAGACGCTCCATTTTCAACTACTCACATTTTAGCCAGAGATTATGCTTCAAAATGTATTGAAATTGGAATTAAACACAAAAAAGGATCATTAACGCTTATAGAAATTAAAAACACAAAAGCACCTTATAAATTTGGAGGGAATCGTAGTCCTAAAGAATTTAATTCTTCAAAAGAAGAAGGCATTTCATCCGAGCCTATCAGTATGGATTTTAGTAATTATACAATTGGTAGAATAGTTAAAAATGGTCATTCTTACTCAAATCCTCCAGAGAAGAAAAAAGTACGCAGACAAATTTATTGGCGTGTTTTTAATCTTGGTTGGAACAAAGCACAATTTGATAAAGTGGATAATCGAATTAGAGAAGATAACTACCGTAGTTCACGCAGTGAACAACCAAATATCGAGAGATATGGTAAGAAGTATTCTTGGATTGCTTATTTTGAAATTGCAGGATTGCAAAGTGATAAAAACTTACTTGATAATGACTTGGAAAGATTTAGACTATCTGATGCAGATATTGACCCAACTTTTCCAATAAAACAAAAAAACAAAAAGTTTGTTGTGAAAGATTATCTTGGAGATAGAAACTTATCATTAATTGACTGGTACAAAGATGGAGGGAAACCTGATGTAAATGAATATTTAAAAATTGAAACCCTACAAAAAAACAACGGCAATTGGATTTGTTTAGATGGTTTTATAGTTCAAGAAGGCAAAAAAATCCATAGAGAAATTTTCTCGTTTATTAGAGGTTTGTTGATAAAAAATGATGATTACTACGAAGTTGTTGAACATCTTAAAAATATAGATTTAGGTGGAAGATTTTTACCCGATGTAAGATCAAATTATTATTCTTTTGCCGGAGAATTATATAGTATTGAAGATTCAACGGTAGAAAACTTATGTGAATTAAGATTTGAGATTAGTAGAAAAAAAGTAAAAGTTAAAAAAGGCGAACCAGGTTATTTTCATAATGTGTTTTTTGAAGATAATGAAATCAAACATTCATTTCCAAAGTTTGTAGAAACGGATAGAATAATTTCAAAAGAATACGAAGTTTTATTACCAGTAATGTCATACAATTGGGAAGGATACCATAGTAAGTTAAATGATGCTGGGCACGAAACTATTGTTGCAAGAGAATTAGCAAATTATTTAAAATTGATTGACAAACCCCAAACATTTAATCTTTGTGATGAAAATGGTAATTTAGCATCACAAAACATTAGGTATCATAAAGATTACAATAACAACCATCATTTTGTTTATTTAAGAGAAGATTTATTAGATAAATTCCTTTTAGAAAATAATTATAAACTAATTTGGGCAATATGGGGAGAACGACAAGTAAACTTTAAGGATTGGGATGGACGCAGAAAATTTCATTCCGATAATGATATTTCCGATTTACAAATTTTTAGTGAAGTTATCGAATACAACAGCTAATAATTCATTACTGTATTATTACATTTGAAAAACTAAAAATAGAATAAATACGATAACCTTTCTCCCCCACGAAATAAAATTCGACGAAGTCAACCCGAAAATCGCAAATCTGCAATACATTATGGACAAACTTAAACAAACTAATTATGTATAGAGACACCTGGAATAATTGCCATTCCTCAATTTGTTCTATTAGCTTTTTAAATCAGCAAGGAATTAGGATTGCTTCTGGCACTGGGTTCAAAGTATCCAGCTATCTGGTAACAAATAATCACGTATTCAATGCGCCAGGAGCTATAAATGTTGAATTGAAATTCGTAAATGAAGATGGACACACTGCACTAGCATCTAAAGTTATTTCATATTTAGAATTTCAAAACAGACTTCAAATAGGAATGCCTGAAAATAGTTGGGACTATGCAATTCTAAATCTTAATGATAATGAATTTAGAACAATTCCCTCGTTAACTCTTGCTGACAGCAATACGATTCGAATCGGTCAAAGAGTCGCAGTTTTAGGCTATCAATTTGACCAAAACAATCTATCAATTAAGCAAGGAATATTATCATCACGGCATACAAGAGCAGAAGTCAAATATCTGCAGATTGATGCAAGCGTAAATCAAGGGAATTCGGGTGGACCATTAATCAATATAGATAACAATAGAGTAGTTGGAATTGTTACTAGAAAACATACTGGATTAACAAATGCATTTGATGATTTACTTAAAAGCTTTGCAACAAATATTAAGGCATTAGAAGTTTCTAATCAAGGTGGAAGTGTAAGAATTTCTGGTATTGACCCAGTGGAAGTTTTAATAATTAGTCAAAATCAAATGAAATCAACAGCTGAAGAATTAAGGCGTTCTGCAAATGTTGGTATTGGCTATGCCTTCGAATTAGACGAGATAAAAAGCTTTTTTGACAACCAATGATAGCCATATAAATGACTGAATTTATTTAATTCTCATAATCATCACAGCAATCTTTATATTTACTCCTTTTAAAATTTAAAATTAAACCATTCCAAAAGTTCAAAGAAAACTATGAGTAGAATACTTAAATTCAAAGAAAAGATTAAATCGTATTTAGGAGAAAATGAATAAGATGCTGACCTGATAAGTTGGATAAATACTCAACCGGAGCTTGATCAGCCAGATATTTTAACAGCTCTAAATTCTCTGCTTTTAGAAAATTTCGACATCAAACCTGATGTAGATAGAGAGGAAGTATTAGCAATAATAGATGAAAAAATTGAAGAATTTGTAGAATCCATACTTGACAAAAAACTCCACGAATCTTTATTTAAGATGGAAATGGAGGAAAGGATTACTGACGAAGAAACTTTCGGATATTATTTAGACTTTACCAGACAAGAAGTCATAACTAGAATTGTTTCCAATCCCGAAAACCAAGAAAATTGGGATCTTGCTCAAAAAATTATTAATATGGAAAAAGATTCAGGATTTTACAACCCTGACAATTGGAAAGCTATTATTTAAAAATTTTAACAAACGGTTATGTTTCTACCTTAAAACAATCGACAAATCTTGAAACTAAAGTCCCAGAAAGATTATAGTTTTTTTGCTTCCAAAATAATCAAAAACCAATATAAAAATTATTCAAAAAGCATTTTTTTCAAAAGAAAATCTCGTGCAAAATCACGGGCAATCAAGCGGTCTCTCTGCGGTCGTTCTCTTTGTTCCGTTCGGCAGCTCCAGTCGGTCAACCTTACAGTTTTATAAGAACATTTTTTTGAAATAAGCAATTATTATTTCAATTCATTAGTTAGGTTTCCCTCCATTCCGCAGACACTTCACAGCACTAAAAAAACAGCAGTCCCGCTACAAGAAAAGGCGGGACAACTGTTTTTTTTGCACTGTTACGTTCCTCATCTTCACACGTTCTCTACCCTACGTTCGGCAGGGCTAGTACATCCACAATACCGCTTCATTCCGTTACACTCCGCAGGCTCCGTTTCACTGCATTCCAGCAGTATCATGTCTGTCGCCCTTTATTTTTTCAGCGGTTGCTCCTTCGCACAGCCATCGGGGTTGGCGCCGTTCCGTGAAAAACGTCACGTTGCCCTAAATCAAGGAACACCTGCGGCTGTCTTCTATTTTTTTCCCGCCGTTTCACGCTCTTCTCCCTTCATTTTGCGTCTCGTTCCTCGCCAGCTGCAATTCTCGGCTTCAGGCGGCTGTTCGATTGCCGCAACCCCGCCACTGCGCTCCTCGATAAATAATGATTTCCACTATCGCTACAATCATCATTTTCTGCGGTGCTTGGGGGTGTTTGATTGCCTTGCGAGAGAAACGAAGCAATCACAACAACGTCCCCAGAAAAACCTCAACAAGACGATAGTGCAATTTCTTGAAAAGAAAAAGAAAAAAATCCAGTAAACATAGCATCCATTCCTCACTTTCAGTCGGTCGTTCCTCCCTCCATTTTCGTTCGTCATTTCTGCTGTTTTAGTGGCTTTCTTTTTTTCTCTTTTTTCTTTTCAAAAAATTAAGGTCGAATTTTTAAAACCAACACGCCATGCCGAATTTCATTATTAAAACACACCAAAAAAATACAGTTTATAAAGGAAACCAAATCTTTATTCTCAACAAAGGGATGAATAGTGGTAAGCCTCAAAAAGAACCATTCCCCAATAGTTTTGTAATACTATTTCAAAATGAAGGAGATACCGAAACAGTATACTGGTTGGCTTACAGTTTATGGAAAGCAAGATTCTGGCACCAATCTCTGGTTGGGTCCGCAATTCCTTTTTTACGAATTGACGATTTCAAAAAAAATTTTAACTCAAAAGTAAATGAAATGCTGCAGGAACACGAGCAGCACAAAAAAATTATTCAAGCTTTAAAAATACTGAAATTTAATGAAGAACAATTTCACAAAAACATAAAATTGATTAATGATCTAAGAAAAGCTATGTTGCGCAATTATTGCAAATAGTCTGACCAAACTTGTCACGCTTTTAAATACACTATAAGTCCTATTTGATTTCACATTATAGATAAATTGATCAAAATATTATAAGCACTTATCTGTAATTGAAAAAAATCACGAATTTTTATTAAAAAGGTGTTCCATAAATAGAATACTAATACGGTATTTGTTTTACTCAAATCAATGCAAGCACAAAATAGTAACTATCGGAATGTTTTTTTATTTACCTGTTCAATTAGAAACCTGGTTAAGTTTAAAAACGTTTAGGATAAGTTAACGTTTAGATAATCCTGTTGCGTTACTGTTGATATATTTTTGGCCCGATAAAAACCACTTAAAAAATTATGAAAAAAATTAAATTATTATTTAGCATTGTCCTTTTTGGGCTTATAGCTAATTCTTGTGCAACCGAGGAACTCGTTTATTCCATTCCCAAAACTAAAAATTCAAACCAACTTTCAAAAATTTACACCGGCTTTCCTGAAACATTTGAATCAGGAAGCAAAACTTCTTATGTTGCGGCAGATGTAACTTTACCAACAGGTATCTGGAATTTGAACGATGCGTTAATAGGTACCCTTTCTGGCGACAGAAAAAACGGTGCTAAGTCAATTCGTATTCGAAACACGGGAACTGTTACAATGAAGTTTAATAGTATTAACGGTGCTTCAAGTGTTTCTGTTTTACATGCAAAGTATGGAACTGATGCTTCAAGTTCATGGGAACTTTGGTATTCCATTAACAGCGGAAGTAGTTGGACTAAAACAGGAGGTACGATTACTACATCTTCTTCCACATTGCAAACTGCAACATTTCCAATGATGATAAATGGAAATGTTCGTTTTGAAATCAGAAAAATATCAGGCGGCACTAACCGTATCAACATTGATGATATCACTATTGACGATAATAATGTTTCTGTTGGTGGTGTTTTTCCTGAAACATACGAATCAGGAAGTAAAACCTCTTATACTCCTGCTGCTGTAACGCTTTCTACAGGGAGCTGGTATTTTGACAATGCATTAATAGGAACATCTGCAAGCGATGCGAAAAGTGGTACTCAATCAGCAAGGATAATCGACACCGGTAAAATTACGATGCAGTTTGATGTTACAACCGGTGCTTCAAGTGTAGATATTAAACATGCTACATACGGAACTGATGATTCCAGCACATGGGAACTTTGGTATTCCAACAATAGCGGCAGTAGCTGGACTCAGACAGGAAGTAGCATTACTACTTCTTCTACTACATTGCAAACTGCAACTTTTCCAATGATTGTTCAGGGAAATATTCGTTTTGAAATCCGTAAAATTACTGGAACAGCTATTCGTATTAACATTGACGATTTTTCGATTACAGCTTACAATGGTACAGGAGGAAGTGGTACTGGTGGTGTTGATGGAGACCACATAGCTATGGGTAACCCTAGTGGTGCAACTACTGATATAACCAATGAAAATAATTATTTAATGGAGAAAGTGCAGTATAAACTTTCATACAATCGTTCGAAAGCAACTGCTAACTGGGTAAGCTGGCATTTAGATCCGTCATGGACAGGAGCTGCACCACGCCAGGATGATTTCAGAGCTGACACTACCTTGCCTTCAAGTTGGTATCAGGTAGGTTCTACAAGCTACTCTGGTAGCGGTTTCGACAGAGGTCATGATTGCCCTTCGGCTGACAGAACTTCTTCTGTTGCTGATAACTCTGAGACCTTCCTAATGACGAACATGATTCCTCAGGCACCTGTTAATAACCGACAAACCTGGGCTAACCTCGAAGCTTATGGCAGAACACTTGTAAGCCAAGGTAATGAAGTCTATATAATTATGGGATGTTATGGTGTTGGTGGAACAGGTTCTGCCGGCAGTGCAAACACAATTAATAATGGCAATATAACTGTTCCAAGCAATATTTGGAAGGTACTTGTTGTACTTACTCAGGGTACCAATGATGTTGACAGAGTAACTACAAGCACTCGTGTAATTGCAGTTAATACTCCTAATATAAACACTACAGGAGCATGGGGAACCTACCGTACAAGTGTAGATGCAATTGAAGCCGCAACAGGATATGATTTATTGAGTAATTTGTCTACTTCAATTCAGTCAACTATTGAAGCAACGGTTGATAACGGACCAACAAAATAATTTTTATTGAAATCAGGGTATTAAAAATCCTCGTAAGTTTTTAAGGCTTCTGAAAAACATACCTTATTACAATAAAGAGTTGCTTTTAGAAAAAACGCTTGTTACGGATCTTTAAGATCCTATTACAAGCGTTTTTCTTTTTGTAGCTATTTTTATTGTAAAATTTATTTCGCAACATTTCTTCAAGTGGCTAATTCTCGTTGCTATTTTTTTTAAAAATTGGTTGTCTCTTTTAATTAACATCTTCTGTAACAATTAAAAATAATCTTTTTATTTTTCGCCACGATAATTAACTGCAAAAAATAAACTAAAAAAAAGCCTGATCTCACGACCAGACTTTCAAATAAATTCGAGAAAAGGTTACCAAGCCAAACTCCAATTATTTCTTTTTAATTTTTGTCAATCCTTTTAAAAGGAGCGAAATTAGGAAACTAATAATAGCTCCAATTACCGCTAAGATAATCGTTTTTAGAATATCTTCAGAAACAATATTTGGCATCACACTCAATAAAGTTCCGGACGCGGTTCCAATTGATAAAGTGTTATTTGATTCCATCTCGCGGTAAATTTTGATTGTCTTTTTTCAATCGATTGGTAATGGCCTGCTCTCGGTTCGCTGTATCATCAACCGTGATTTGGCTGATTATTGAAATGACTCCTCCCGCCAGGGCTGCATATCCGGCAATACTGACAACGGCTACAGGTAAAACTACCGGAGCTGCAATAATACTACCACTGATAGCCAATAGAGCCATTCCAATACTTCTCAAAACCCGGAAGAACTTCGGGGTAGGTGCTTTTGCACGTTCAACTATATTCATAATTTCTTTACTTGTTTTAAGCCTTATCATCCTGAGCGGAGTCGAAGGATTAGATTGGATTAATATTTTCGCTTCTTCATTATTGGCCAAAGCTGTATTAACTATAGCTTTCAGCTTTTCTAACGCTTTTCGGGAAGAACTTCCTCTTCCTATTCCAGTGTGCAGTGTTACAGTTGCGATACAGCCCAATAACTCTTTCTTGGCGTCATTGGCGGGATGGATTAATATCAAATCTCTTCCCGGAACATTTTTCAAATGCAAGTGCCATTGGAACTTGGGGCTAAATCGTTTCTGCAAAACATATTCTCCTTCGGGAATACAAGAAATACGCTTTTGGTTTCCCAACCAGGGCAATTCGATGGTATAACAAACTATTGTGCCGTTCCATTCTAAAACCCCTTGCGTTCCCTTGGGAAAATACGTTCTATTCAACACAAAAACCATCTTACAGCCCGCTTACCTGAACCAATGCCAATGGATTGAAAGAGCCATTTTTCAAAGGATACATTCTACCATTTACCTCTTGAAAGAATTCAAGGCCTAAAGCCAAAAACAATGGTTTTGTGCTGCCCGGAGTAACCGGATTGACATGATTGATAGCAACAGTTTGATTCGAATCCCAAGGTAGAATATCCGTTTCTGAAGTGGCAACTACAAAGGTTTCTGCTTCAAAATCAATTTCCGCACCTGCAGATATGATTTTGAAATGCGTTGTTCCACTTGCAGCCGCAATCATGTTCGCAGGAACAAACGGCAACAAATCAACCATAATATCACCCGAAGCACGATCAATAGTACCCACAAAAGGAGCAAATAAAGCAGTGCCCAGCTTTCCTCTAATGTTGAATTCGAAACCGGCAAGTAATTCTGCCTCACCATCAATTACATTTCGCAATCCACGCTCACTTACCATGTCCGCCTGAATGACTTTAATCATAGATTGAGTCAATCGACTTACCATTCTGCTATCAGCAGAATTAATCAGCAAAGTTCGCATTGCCGTTCTCAAAACTTTGCCTGCCTTTCCTGCTCTTCCAAATTCGGCTCCATTCTCGCGCGTTCTCTGGAACGCAGGATCGCTCGCAATTCTGCTTGCATCAATGCCGCCTTTTTCACGTGCTAAATGCCCATCTTTGGTTTTGTAAAAAGTAATATCGCCGATAGTACCTTTCAACTTAATTATGCCTTTTTGCCTTGCCATAATTTCTAAAATTTTAAATTAATAATTGTTTCAAATTCCCTCAATCATTATCCTGTTGCAACATCTTTCGATTGATTTCTAAACAAATTTTAAGCTATTAAGTGAGATAAAAAAGAGGTTCCTATTCCGTATGTCACTTTGTGACACAAATGGCAGAAATAGACATAAATATCCATTCACAACCACCATTGACAGGAGTAAATTTCCGCTTCTAAACCAAAGGAATTATTTACTATTTTTATGGAGTGCCAGAAGTTGAACCACAAAGGTATCAAGTTAGGCAAAGCCCAATCAAAGCTATAGATAGAGTATGAGATCCAAAAACAAGAGACTATGTATCTACCCTAAGGACATACAACGCATAACAGGAAAGAGTTATCGCCAAAGCATTAGACTACTTCAAAAAATGAGAATTAAGTTAAACAAACTAGAGGATGAGTTCGTGTCCATTGAAGAATTTTGCCAATTTACGAGCCTAAAAATTGAACAAGTTGAACCTTTGATAATTGGGTAGAATTTATACTTTAGGCAACTAAATTTTGAACTTTACCAGTTCAAAAAATATTGTCTAACCAGTTCAAATTATTATAATTAATCATTAATTCCAGCAAAAAAATTCTTATATTTGAGTAATTGAAATTTAGAACAATTTGCTAACATATTGAGAGGTGTCAGTTGAGGTGTCACTTAAAATAAAAGCTTTGCAAAGCCTTATTTTAAGGCACTTTATAAAAATAAACAACTCCCTCTTTCTCCGCTTTTTAAAAACCCTAACGGCTGATTATCACTTAGTTAGGGTTTTTTATTGATGCTAAATCCCCACAATATCCCCACAAACATCAGAATTATAAGCATAAAAAAACCGCCTTTTTCAAAGCGGTTCTTTAAAAAGTATCTATAAAATTTATGAAGCCGTACCAGAGCCAATAAAGATACTATTCGATAATTGAGTTTCAGCAAAATTCTTAAATGAAATAAACATCAGAATTTCATCCCCAACATAACTATTTGGAATTGTTACAGTTTGTGACACATCTGTTCTTGCAGCACCATCAGTAATAAGAATACTCTCCCCTTTTAAGGGATTGTAAACAACAAACATTGCTTTATCCGTTGGCAAAGCACTACCTTCATTTGAATTATTATCCCAACTGAATTGAACTTGTCCGGGAGTGGTTAGATCAAATACTGGATTTAAAGCTCCTGACAACGTTCCTCTACTCAATAAAGCCAAGTTGTAGTCAATTGCAAAATCTTCGATTGTTGTTCCTGTAATTGCATTATTCAAGGCATAAGACATTGCACTGTTGAATTGTGATTGCTTAACAGCATAGTTTTTAAACCCTAACTTAACAAAACTTAAGTTTGGTTGTAAAAACCTCAACACTAAAGAGAACTTTGTTCTCTGGTTCACTTGTAGAACAGAGCGAGGATTTGCTACACTTTGAGGTTTAGCTCTAAGATAATCAATTCCTTTCCAACTTGCACCTACTACATTCGCTACTTTTCCTGATACTCCTCCTAGAATACCTTTACCAATTTTACCCATAATTATGACAATTTAAAAATTACAATTTCGTGGGCTTGGTACGGCTTTGGTATTGATTTTAAACAATGATACAAATTTAATCATTAAACATATTTTAATTACAATTGACAGCTAAAAACATATTTATCTATTATGAATTAGTATATTTTATGCCTTAATGGTTTTGAATAGTAATTAAAAATACGTCTGTAAAGGTTCTTTTTGCAGCTTGTTTGGAAGTTTCATTCTTTCTGGCAAAAAAGAGAATACAATCCGGAATAGTTTCAGATTTAGAATAATGCCATCGAAACACTCCGCCTTATATATTTTTTAAAAGAAAAAAAGAAAAAAAAGAAAGTCGTCGTCACAGTGGAGGTTTCAAAAGAAGTCAAGTTTTTTTGAAAAAATACTACCCGGGTTTATATTATGAAGTTGTTCGGAAATGGAGTTTTGATTATAATCAAATGTTGAAGCGAACGAAAAATGTAGGGTGGAGATTTTTTCAAAAACCCGTAGGGCTTGAACTTTACTTTTTGAAACCGGAACTTAACTTTACTTTCTTTTTATTTATTTTTTTGTAGCAGAATGTTCCTTTTGTGATATTTTATATGGGATGTTTCTTTTGGAATCGGCAATCAAACACCCCCAAGCACCGCAGAAAAAAATGATTGTAGCGATAGCGGAAATTATTATTTTTCGAGGAGCGAAGTCGGTGGTGTTGCGGCAATCGAACAGCCACGGCAGGACGGGAACGGAACGTAGCTTTTGCGAAGTGGAGAGAAGTACTGCGAGCGTGAAACGGCGGGGAAAAAATATAAGTCAGCCTTTGGCGTACCTTGATTTAGGGCAAAGTGAAGTTTTTACTGAACGGAGCTAACCCCGATGGCTGTGCGAAAGAGCAACCGCTGAAAAAACTGAGGGCGGCAGACATAATACGGCTGGAATGTAGTGAAACGAATGAGAGAGCTTTTAGCGGAATGAAATGGAGCGTTAAGCGAACGAATGACTGTAACGAAATGAAGCTGTATTGTGGATGCGTAAGCCCGACCGAACGAAGGGTAGAGACCGTGTGAAGATGAGGAACAAACAGCGGAAAAAATAAGGCTGCCTGTTTTTGGCTGCCTTATTTTTTGTGCTGTGAAGTGATCTGTGGAACGGAGGAAGGCACGACCGACTGGAACAGCCGAACGGAACAAAGGGAACGACCGTAGAGAGACCGCTTGATTACTATGTCTTTTGCAAATAAATATTGCTTTATTTTCAAAAATAATTTTAGGTTTTTTTAGGCATATGTCGCCTCTGAATAAGTAATAAAAAAGGAAGGATTTTAGCCTCCCTTTTTCGTTTGACTTATTCGTCGGCACCACAGATTATTCCTGATAGGTTGCTCCTCAGCAGAGCCTATTTCCGCTTTGTCTTGGTAGATACAAAATTATGTTTTTTATGCTACTTCTCTAATTTTATAGACTCTATTTTCTTTAATACAAGCACAAATCCGATGTATAAGCTTATTTCTGACGTTGTTTAAGACGAGTAATTTATTTTTGCTTTCTTCTACCTTTCTTTGATAATACACTTTTAATTCTGGGTCATAAGTGGCTGCCGTCAATGCACACATATGAAGTAGTTTTTTTAGCTTTTTGTTTGCCATATTATTAACTCTTGGCTTGCCCTTAATACTTTTTCCTGATGTATATTCAAAAGGTGCAACTCCAGTATAACAAGCCAATTGTCTTGGGGTTGCATACATAGAAAATTCATTGGTAAAGCAGATCAAAGTTAGTGTTGTAATTTTCCCTACGCCAGGAACTGAAGAGACTTGAGTGTAAATTGTATTTAATATTTCGTCTTCTTTAATGAACAGGTCTAATTGTTTTTCGATGCTTTTTAAATCCGTTGCTATGCCTTTAATGGTATTGTTCTGATGTTTTACAGCTAGTTTGTAGAGTTCTGGTTCAAATGATTTTAATTCGTTGGTATGACGTGATAAAGAACCCCTGTATTGTATGAGTTTATCCCTTACAGACAAAAGAGTTTTAATCTTTTCTACCACTTTTCGAGGTGCTTTGTATATTACTGCTTCTTCTTGGTTTTTCATAGCGTAATAAGCAATTCTGAAAGCATCTACTTTATCATTCTTGCCTCTTTGGAGACCAATGCTTCTAATGATTTTTAAAGACATTTCTACCCATAAAGAAAACTCATAAGAAATCAAGTGTTTAATAACCAACTTTCCATACATTCCAGTGTGCTCCAAACAGACTAATGTATTTACAGAGGTAGCATTAAATTCCTTTAGCCACTTCCGTAATTCCCTTATCCCTTTGGCATTGTTCGCGAATTGATTATGATTATTTAGTTCTTTTTTTCCTTCTAAAATAATCACAGCATCAAAGTATTCTTTGGATATATCTATCCCAAGAAAATGTGTAAATTTGTTCATAGTAAAACTTTTTTTAGATTAGCAACCTAACTACTGAAAACTATCGAAACCTTGATAATAGGCCATTATGCCTGAATTACTACTCTGATGCTTTTTCAGTAAAAACCGATGAAGTCCTAATCAAGCGATAAGTCGTTAACTTTTATTGCGCGTAGGTTCACTTAATCGGTTGGGTTGTTGATTTAAAATTACAAATTTATTGCATAGACAAAACTAAAGGATTGCACGCGATGAAGAACCTATAGTAGAATTAAAAATCTGGTATGTTTTCCAGTAATGTTGTCAATGATGCCTTCATCATTTAACAGCGATTAAATTTGCCTAATAGAGAAATGCAAAGTACTCTATTAGCTCATAATTCAACTATCTGGATTCATTATTACGGTTTAAAACATTCTTTTTTTACGATTGTGTATTACAGACAAAAGTGTATTGACTTCGGTGGTTAGTATGGTGTATATGTTTTTTATTTCTCCGGTTTCTTTATTTACCCAATTGGAATATAATCCTGCAAAGACAAGAAGTACTTCGTTGGGCAAACTTAATTCATGTTTTTTATGCTTTACCTTTAGTATTCAGCCATTACTATTTGTAATACCCATTAACAATACCCAAACATCTTTATCAACTGAATTTTAAAGGGAGGTTTTTCGTTGACCGTTTCTATTTTGGTGTTAAAGGTGAATTTTTAAATTTCTTCATTTTTGGACCGTGATGGTATTAATCCTCAATTGTAATGGGTTATGATCTGCGGCAAATGCTATATTTTTACGGACCAATTCATCTGACAGTTTGATGATATGCATTAAGTATGTTTTAGTATTATAATTGTTTAACTATTAAAAGTAAAGGGATTCAACTTTAATTAAAAAGTTAAACCCCTTTATTTTAAATTTACACCCATTACTGAATAGTATCCTTTGAAACTATTGTTATTATTATCTCAATCCACCACCCAAATCGTATTCTGCATTCATTTATAATGTCATTTAATAATCAACTTTATAAACTACTTTATGTCATAATCCTCTTTTTGAATGATTTTAAAATTAATTTTTATTTAGAAAACTCTAAACCTTTCAATTTTTGCCAACCCCCACGAGTGAAATCAGGAATCTCAACTGGTGCAGAACTGTTATCCAAGGAAATTTCCGTTAGTGGTCCAAGACAAGACCATTCAGCCAAGTCATAAACGTCCATATCCAATGGAAGTCCATTTTGTAAACAATAAATCAAGCGGTAATCCATGATGAAATCCATTCCACCGTGACCGCCTACTTTTTTTGCTTGCTCTTCAATTTCTTTTACAATAGGATGCTTGTATTTTTCCATTAATGCTTTTTTCACGTCTTCAGGAACAAACTTGTGTGCACTCAAGTTTTCATGATTTGGTGCAATATCTGAACCTATCGCTTTTGAATCCAAAGCATATCCTTCAACAGGGTATTTATTAGCAAACCCTTTTGTTCCGCTAAGTTGGTACATACGGCTGTAAGGGCGTGGTGAAGTTACATCATGTTGAATTTGGATTGTTTTTCCTTTTTCGGTACGAATCATAGTCATTGTGTGATCCCCATTTCTAAAGTCCGTTACTTCTATTCCTGATTTTTCTTTAATATACGCAGGATTACCAACGGCTTTAGTATCCATAGAAACCAAATAGTTCATTTTATCTCCGCGGTGAATGTTCAATGCTTGACAAGCCGGTCCCATTCCATGCGTTGCATAAATATCGCCACGGTGTTTTCTATTATAATCCATACGCCAGTTGTTCCAATACTCACCCCAGAAAGGTTGAAGTCCGTGGATATAAGATCCCTCGGCATGCAGGATTTCTCCAAACAATCCTTGTTGCGCCATATTTAATGTCGTCAATTCGAAGAAATCGTACACACAATTTTCAAGCTGCATACAATGCTTGCGTGTTTTTTCGGAAGTATTAATCAGATCCCAAATTTCTTCCATGGTCATTGCTCCAGGAACTTCAATAGCTACGTTTTTACCATCTTTCATGGCTTGAACGCCAATTTTCGCATGGTTTTTCCAATCGGTTGCTACATATACAAGATCTACATTAGGAAGAGCAGTTACTTTTCTCCAAGCATTTTCATCTCCAAAAAATTCTTTCGCTTTTGGAAGCCCCGCTTTAGTAAGAATTTCATTTGCTTTAGAAGTGTTTTCTTGTGTCATATCACATAAAGCCACAATTTCAACGCCAGGAATATGTGTCATACGTTCTACTGCACCTGGACCACGCATGCCTAAACCTATGAACGCAATACGCACATTAGGAATGGGAGCTGTTGCAAGACGCAAGACATCGGTTTGTCCTTTATCTCGTTTTGGAGCCGGAGTTTTAATCATTTGAGCCGATACATTGGCCCATCCTAGAAAAAGAAAGGAAATAAGTAGCAATTTAAAAATACTAGTTTTCATAATTTAATTTATTTATTAAAAAAAAGGAAGATAATCAAACTGTAGATTACCCATTCTGCACTATTTTACTATTTGTTGTGTTAGCTTAAACCGTGAGTAATCTCTATGGTAATTTACTAAAATCAATAACAGGTTTCTTCTGATGTAACGGTCTTGTAAAAACACTTTGAGCTTTGGTAAAATTATTAAAAAAGCCTCCGTTTTTCAAATAGAATGATTCGTTATTTAGCAAACCACCTGAATAATCCATACGGTACCCTTTAGTACCCGTGTTGTCTGTTGTGAATTTTGCGGAGTTAATCTCTGTCCAATTTCCGGTAGCATCACAATACCATTGATTATTGAACAAGACTTCTCGAGATTTATTTCCTTGTTCCGGAGAAAAATTTTCTAAAAACGAATGAAATCGTTTTAGATAAGTATTGGTTTCGGGACGGTTAAAACTGGCGATTAATTGCCATTTATTTAATTCGGGGGCAAAAAAGTAAGCGGTATAGGTCGTTGAATTATCATTTTGAGGAATTCCACGAAGTAAAAACTTATAGGTGTTCCCTGCGATCCAATTGTATTTCAAATAACTTTGTCCGCCGGAACCCTCATTTCCAAATTCACCCGTCGTTACGTTTTCTCCTTTATTAAGAAGTTTAATTTTTTTGGAATCTGGAATGGTTGCTGGATCATCCGTTACAAATGGACTCCAAACGGAGAACAATACTCTACGCTCTTTATCCGAGTTAACCTGTATACCAAAATATCCTTCTGCAAACCCATTTGCCATATAATAAGACCCTATAATATCTTGTCCTTTTGGTACAGTAACTTCGTTGTAATACCATTCGGCATTTACTTTTTCAGGTACTTGATAATTTAGATGTACAGAAGGACCTCTTCTTCCCCAATGATAAAAACTAGCTTCGTCATTTTGAACAAATGCAATTTTATCTTTCGCAATCGAGCTGTTAATTGTTACTCTTGAAATAGAAGGGAAATGACTTTTATTCTTGCTGATCCCTTTTATTTTTAAAGCAACATAACCCGGTTCCGTAATTTCCCAACGTCCTATTGGGTAAGAATTTTTTTTGGTGTCGTTGAATTCAATACTTTTGGATTCGTCGTTAATGGTGAATTCTAAAGTTGCTTTTCCCAGAACTACCAATGAATCCTTATTTATTGAAAATTCGAACACTCCCGGCTCAGAAATTCGAAAGTAAGCAGTAAAATATTCTTCTGAATTGGTCCAATACTCGATTCCATTTTTTGTAATGGTTTCAACTTCCGCAAAGGGAGTTGAACTAAAAGCATTTCCACCAAGAGGCAGAGAAATTTCGGATATCATTTTAGAATCATCCCCAACAATAGTATCATTTTTTTCATTACCGCTACAAGAAGTAAGTGGAATCAATACTAAGATTACTAATAGGTTTGTAAAGAATTTTTTTTTCATCTATAATTTTTATACTTTTTATGTTCGGTATTTCCCTTTTCTGACCCCTTTTATTCTTAACCAAATGGACGTTTTTACAACCTCATTCTAACCTTTTATTATTGATTTTGGGTCAGCGTTCCAGGATAAGCATTTATTTCTGATTGAGGAATGTACTGTATCACACGCAAACTGGATGCAGGAATATCTTCCATGGCACGATGTGGTCCCGGATAATGACGTGTCATTGTTTGTCCGTTTCTATATACATCATACCCTCTATGTGCTTCGAAAGCTAATTCTAATTGACGTTCTTCATCAATAAATTGAATAGCATTGGCACTCGTTAATGAAGTATATCCAGCACCAGGAATTGATCTTTCTCTTACTATATTTAGGTTAATACGTGCATTTTGATAATCCCCTTTTTTTGCATACGCTTCTGCCATATTCAAATACATTTCAGATAGTCTTGAAATGATTGGCGAATGAAGATGCGAATCGTTATCCTGTAAAGAGCATTTAGTGATATAATACATTGGATATACACGGTTCAATAACATCATAAAATCTTTTTCACCAACATATGTTTTTCCTTTATAGTCAATCGAATAACTATTTTCAGCAGCATTAACTACAGTTAGATCGTATTTATCTGTCCCAATATTAATGTAAAATGTACCGTCAGCATTACGCTTAAGCGGTTGTTGCAAATAGTTATACCCTGTTTGTACTGAGCTGGTATTATACGAATCATGGACAAAACGGAAGGCTTCTGTTTTATTGTCTGATGCATCCAGTGCGTATTGTGGTTTAATAAATGCCCAACGAGCATCATTCTTTTGACCAGACTTGCGCAGTAAATCTAAATATTTAGCACTGGCATACATTTCGCCCCAACCTTGTCCTTGAATATTGGCGTACATGCCGCCAATTCCATAATAGTGATCGAATCCGGAGAACTCTGAAGCCACACGTTTAACAGCAAAAATGGTTTCCGTTTGTCCGGCAGCATCAGGAGCAAAGGTATTGTATTTCATAAAATCCGCTCTACTAAGTAAATTGTAATTTCCACTTGCAATTACTTTTGTAGCATATTCTATGGCAAGAGTAGCATATTCTTGATTTGGACTTTGGTACGTTCCGCTCATGTATAAGTATACTCTGGATAGCATTGCTTGCGCTGCCTCTCTGGTTGCATAAGTCGCACTACGTTTTACGGTCATTAGCGTTTCTGCTTTTTTCAAATCATTAATGGCTTGTTGGTAGCTGTCTTTAATTGTGGATCTGTCTGGGAGACGTAAATTATCAATATCGGCAGGCATTCCGTTTACAATGGGTACTCCCAAATTAGAGTCAGGGGATTGTGCATAAGGTCTACCGTAGGTACGAGACAAATAGAAGTAAATCATTCCTCTTAAGTAGTAGGCTTCTCCTAATTGTTGGTCAATTTGCGCATTTTCACCTTCTGAAATAATTTTGATTAAGTCACTTGATTGTGAAATAATTTTATAACTGTTGTTCCAAAAAACAGATAATCTTCCATTATCCGGTATGTGCTGGTACGAAATAAAGGAATAGAAAGCATCCGTAGAAGTTCCTCTTATCATGATATTATCTCCGGGATATTCCCCTACTCTGTGCATAACATCTGACCAACCTTTAAGTTGTGCGTAACACCCATTCAAAAGTACTTCGACAGCCGCTTCCTTATCTGCAAGGATTTTGTCCTCGGTGTAAGCATTAAAAGGTTCTCTCTCCAGTTCACAAGAGTATAAAAAACTAATTGTAATGAATAATATAAATATCTTTTTCATGATTTATTTTTTTTAAAGAGTAAGATTAAGACCTAATACAAATTTGCGTGTCTGAGGATATACTGAGGTGGCAACTCCTGTTATTTGACCATTACTAGGTGGTATCTCAGGATCAACTCCAGAGAAGTGAGAAATTGTAAATAAGTTTTCTGCAGCTACAAATAATCTAAGATTCGAAATATTAAAACGCTCCACATTTAGATTATATCCTAAAGAAAGGCTTCTCATTTTTAGATAGGTTCCAGTTTCTAAGAAACGAGACGAAGCTTTATTTGAGTTACTTTGATTGTTATAACTGGCTTGAGGATGCGTAGCAATATCACCTGGTTTTTCCCATCGGCTCCATCCGCTGTGAAGATTCATTTGGTTGCGATCTGTATAGGCTCCATCTGAATCAAATTCAGCTCTGGCATAATTATAAATTTCGCCTCCTACTGAATAGGTAAATATGGCAGCAAGATCAAAACTCTTATAATTTAAATTCGTTGAAAATCCACCAAAAAATGAAGGCGTATACGCTCCCATAGCAATTGGTGTTTTTGAAGCGGCACTATAACTGAAGGTTTTAACGCGTTCTCCTGCTGCATTGGTTTCAAACCATTGTGGTCTTCCGCTCTCTGGATCTACACCAGCCCATTCTGTAAGGTACCACGTATCTACATCCTTTCCGGGAGTCAATAATTTATTAGCTGAACCGGAAATACCAGATCCATCTCTCACGATGATTTGTTGTCTTTCGCCATAAAGACTCGTTACTTTGTTTTTATTCACACCAATATTAGCATCTACAGCCCATCTCCAATCTTCATTATTAATAATTTCAACATTAAGTGCCGCTTCAAAACCTTTATTGCTTACTGCTCCTACGTTTTTCCAAATACTAGTCACTCCAATAACTCCTGGCAAAGGAACTTGGTACAATAAACCCGAAGTATCTTTATCATAATAATCCAAAGTCAGGTTGAATCGTCTTAAAAACGAAATATCTAAACCCACACCGGCCGTATATGTTTTTTCCCAACTTAAATCAGGATTCGCAATTTGAGAAATTATGGCTCCTGGATTTTCATTGTACCCTGTCGTTAATGAATACAGGGCATAGTGTGGATAAAGACTGTTTGGTCTGTTTCCTACTGATCCATAACTGGCTCTAAGTTTTAAATTTGTGATATAATCCGCTTTAAAAAAAGCTTCTTTATGAATATTCCATCCACCACTTACAGAGTAAAAATTCCCGTATTGTGAATTAACCCCAAAATTTGAAGCTCCGTCACGTCTAAGCGAAACTTGTGCTAAGTACTTATTATCATAGGTATAATTTACATTCGATAATAATGATTGTACGGCCCATTGCGCTTTGCTTCCTCTCACTCTTTCAGGAATCGAGGCCACATCACTCACTACAAACCCCGGAGCAAATCCAGTTGCAATTCCTACTGTATTTTTAGAATTAAATTCATTCCATTCATAGCCGGCGATGGCATTAAAATCATGTTTTCCAAATGATTTTTTGAATTTGAACAATTGATTGGTATAGGCTCTATTATACGAACTCATATAATCCTCAATTCTTCCTTTTACTGCTAATCCTCTTGAAGAACGTGGATCTGAATAGGAGGTAGAATTTGAATTTGAAAAGATATAACTGTTTACAGAGGCAAAAGTCAGCCAATCCGTAAGTTTTATGTCAAAATCAAAATTACTTCGAATATCATAGGCTTCAGACTCGCTGTAATTCCATTGTAAATCATACAAATAGTTTGATCCTGTGGTGTTTACCCAAGTAGGATTTGGTTGATTTCCTACCAAAGTTCCATCTGCTAAATACGGGTTATCCCAAGGCATATTACCATACATTGCACCAACTGAATGTTGTTTATTTAAAACATCTCTGCGGGTTGCGTTTATCTGTGGGCGTATGGTTAACCAATTATTTACTTTATAACTAAATTTCAATAGTGCATTATACCGTTTGTAGTCATAGCCTCTTATTGCTGCTGTCTCATCATACACCCCCAGAGAAACATAGCTTTTGAAATCCTCATTACCACCACTTATAGAGAGGTTATGATCGGTTGCTAAACCTGTTCTTGTGGCATTATCCCACCAATCAAAGTTTTTATTTCTCAGTTCCGGAGTCCACCACCATGCCGTTGAAAAGTCCTGTTTGTTCGAAAAAGAATCGTACAAGTCATATAATTCATTTCCATTCATTAAGCTGAAATTACCCGTGTTTAATGTGGTAGCAGCCATCTTCGTCGAGAAATTAATAGTTGCTTTGCCTGATTTTCCACTTTTTGTTGTAACCACAATAACTCCGTTAGCCCCTTGAGAACCGTATACAGCAGTAGAGGCTGCATCTTTTAGAATCGTCATAGTTTCAATATCCATGGGATTAATGCTCCCGGCACTACTTCCTACAATAACTCCATCAACAACCCATAGAGGATCTGTACTTCCGTTTACAGTTGTTTTACCTCTAATAATTATTTTACCAGCTTCACCAGGCTGTCCAGATCCAGAATTTACATAAACTCCAGTAGCTTTCCCTGCTAATAAATTTTCAACAGAGGGAGTTGTAGCATCTGTAAGCTTCTTATTGGTAATTGTTTGTAAGGAACCCGTCAAACTTTCTTTTTTAATCGTACTATAGCCAACAATAACGACTTCATTTAATTTTTGTCCGGTTTCTTTTAAAACAATAGTTAATGGGTCATTGCCAATAGCAATTTCTTGTTCTTCCATTCCAATAAATGAAACAACTAAAGTATTATTATTTCCTACTACATCAATAGCAAAATTACCATCAGCATCAGTTTGAACACCAATAGTAGTACCTTTGATAAGCACATTAGCTCCAGGAAGAGGTGCTCCACTTTCATCGGTAACTTTTCCTTTTACAACTTTCTGAACTAATAATACATTAGTTTCGGATAAAGCGATTGTCTTTATGGTCGAAGCAGTAGAAAATTGAAAAGTTAAAGCTAGAAAAGAAAGAATTGTTAATTTAATTTCTTTGTGTGTCATACTTTTAATCCTTAAGCCCCTTGGTTTTTTTTGGGTTAATAATTTCATACTCTTGAAATGGTTTTAGTTAATAATTGTTTGTTGGTTTATTCAGTATTAAGTGTTGTTTGTATGTTTTTTTGATGGACAAAAATGAACTCTAAAAAATTTGATTTATAATTTCTTAACTGAGCTAATTTTTGTCTAAATCCACCCTCTTTTTTTATGCATATTTCTAAATACAGCCTTTGATATAATCTTCAAAAACATTAAATTTTGACCTAATAAAAGATTGATTATTTTTTAATACATGACGAAACTAGAGATTATATTTTTATTAAACAAGGAAAAACACAAATAATGTGCTCGAACACATATTATTTGTGTTGTCGAGCACACAAAAAATACTCGAAACGTTTTTTTAGTACTAAAATTCTAGTTTTTCAATTATAAAATCCTGTGGGGTTTCATATCATTTATTTCAAGTAAAAAAGGACATACTCATTAAATAATAAGAAATTCGGAATTTTTTAAACTAAAAATTAAAACTTCAACAATAGTTACGCACTATAAATTGACCATTTAATCTCAATTTACCATCACTTAATTTTAAATTTAACAGCTAAGAAATGAATGTAAGACTTATAATTAGGCTAAAAAAAGAAAAAAAAGAATAAATAGATTCATTGAAATTTCTTTTAACTATATTTCGAGAATTTCTGTTCAAACACAGTTTCACAGAAATATTAAATACCGTATAAAATGATTCCAGAAATGAAAGAATATGATGTCCATTTAATTGAAAACAAAGATCTGACTGTCTCCGGAAAAGGCGATGACATAGCGTGGGCTGAAGCCCAGATTTTAACTGATTTTTGTTCCCCGTGGAATACTAAAAAAGTAACTGAAACTACATTTAAAGCACTTTGGAATCGAGACAAATTATTTTTTAATTTTACAGTTTTAGATACTGAAATCCACATAGAAAAGCAAGATGAAAGTTTTGAAAGTATTGGGATTTCTGATAGAGTTGAACTCTTTTTCAGAACTGATAATGGACTGAATCCTTATTATTGTTTAGAGATCGACACTTCTGGGCGAATAATGGATTTTATTGCGTATCCTAATAAGAATTTCGATTTCAGTTGGAACTGGCCCAAAAATGATTTAGTAGTTAAATCATCTGTACAAGCTAATACTTTTATGGTTGAGGGATCAATTAGTATCGAATCTTTGAAAAGTCTTAATTTAATAAAAAACAACATTATTGAAACCGGTGTTTTTAGGGCTAAATATAGTAAAGCCCAAAATGAATGTTATGAACCTAATTGGATTACTTGGGTAAACCCAAATACGGAAACTCCCAATTTCCACATTGCATCTTCTTTCGGAGTTTTTATTTTAAAAGAATAAATTTTTTTATTCAATATAATACTCCGCATTTTCCGCGTTCACAATATCAATCGGCAAAAAAATCATTTTTGGAATTTCATTCTGAAAGAGAAAATGTTCCACCAAAGAGGTTATTCCGAGATATGCCTGTCTTTTCTGGTTTTGATGAATCATAAAATCGATGACGCCTTGATTCAAATAAGTAACATTTTCATCAATCAAATCATAACCGACCACTCTAATTTTTTTACCTTTAAATTCACTAATTACCTTAGCAATTTGATACGATTTAGAAGTAGTAACAAAAATTCCTGTAACCTCTGGATTTTCATTCAGGAAAGTATTGCAACTAAGCTCAACATTTGGATTTTTTAATTTTAAAGTGGTAATCGTGTATGGAGAATTTTCTTTCTCATCAAAATAATTTCTAAAACCTTTTTCCTTTTCCTGCATGTGAATTGCATTTTTGTAGGTTTCATCAATATGAACAATGGCAATTTGACCGGTACCGGTAATCGAATCTATTAATTTTGCTGCCACTCGTCCACTTCTAAATAAATCCTGACCAACGAAACTTTTTACAAAACTGGACTCGACTTGGTTATTAAAAGTATTTACAATGATGTTTAACGAATTGTATTCTTCGATAACATCTACAGTTTCTTTATGGAATAAAGGCGTTAGCAAAACAGCGTCCGGAGATAATTCCAATACCTCTTTATTCGTTTTTAAAAAGGATTTCTTTTTTTCCGGATTAAAGTAAAAGGTTTCAATAATCAAATTATAGGCTTTGAATTCTTTCACCGCATCATCAATACCACTCAGGCAAGGATGCCAATAAGTATCAATTTTGGGATCAGGAAGAACAATACAAATGCGATAAATTTTATTATTCTTTAAATTCCTAGCAATAAGGTTTGGCTCGTAGTCAATTACTTTTAAAACTTCGTTGACTTTGTCCAAAGCAGCTGGTGAGACTTTACCTCTTTTGTGCAAAACTCTGTCAACAGTTCCTTTCGAAACACCGGCTAATTTAGCAATATCCTTTATTGTATACTTTTTATCCATAATGAGCAAATATATAAAAACTTTGGTTTTATTTTTTTTTGTAAGACTGAATTAACGAATGAGTACCTAATTATACGTTTGACATTCTTTCATTGTTAGTAATAATCTTTTTATGATCGTATTTTTTCATACAATTTAAAAATGTGCTCGACAACACGAAATAAGTGTGTTCGAGCACATTTATTGTTTTTTACTTGTTTTATTAGAATTTAATCTATAGTTTCGTAAAGTAAAACTAAATAAACAGTTAGAATTATAAATAAAATTAGCATTAAACACTATTAATACAGCGTTTTTAACATCTCTAAAAAGTGAAAAAAATTATATCATTAGCTCCTGGACGAACGTGTCTCTTTGGAGATCATCAAGACTATTTAGGTTTGCCCGTCATTGCATGTGCAATCAATCTAAATATAAAATTAACTGCAGTTCAAAATGACACTTCAGTTTTCAGACTAAACATGGAGGATATTAATGAAGTTAGGGTCATTGATATTCACGGTATTTTTTCAGAATTAGCACCTCGAGATTATTTTGCCTCTTCCTTAAGAGTTTTGAGAAGACAAGGTTGTATTCCAACTGTAGGATACGATATTACCATAAAAGGAGATATTCCTATCAATTCCGGAACCTCAAGTTCATCGGCTTTATTAATGGCTTGGATTCATTTTTTGGTTACCGCTTTTGGAGTTGATGCCGAAGTTACTCCGGAATTTATTGCAAAAATGGGGTATGCTTCTGAAGTTTTAGAACACGGAGAACCAGGCGGAATGATGGATCATTACAGCATCGGAGTGGGCAATATTGTACACATCAATACCAAAGATCCTTTTTCTTATACCATTATTGGAACAGAACTAAAAGGATTAATAACCGGTGTTTCCGGGGTACCTAAAGAAACCATTGGTTTGATAGGAGAATTAAAAGGAAATGCCTTGATTGCAATTGACATTATAAAACAAAATTTTAAAGATTTTGATTTAAATACATCCGAAATAGAAGATTTAGATAAATACTATAATTATTTACCAGACCGATTGATTACTTATTTTGAAGCTGCCATCAAGAATTACCATTATACAAAAGAGGCTTTAAAAGAATTTGAAAAACCAACTCCAGATTTAAAGAAGATTGGTGCTTTAATGAATCAACATCACGCTGTTTTAAGAGATTTATTAAAAATAACTGTGCCAAAAATTGATGCCATGATTAATGCTGCATTGAAAGCTGGGGCGTATGGGGCAAAAATAGTTGGTTCAGGTGGAGGCGGTAGTATTGTAGTACTGGCTGAACCGGGAAATGAAGCTCCAGTAGTGGCAGCAATACTGACTGCAGGGGCAATAGAAGCCTATACGGTAACCGTTGATCCTGGCGCGAGAATACTAGAAAACATTAAAATTTTAAAGAATTAATTATGCATGACAATCTAATTATTTTGGCTGGCGGCGCTTCTTCCAGAATGAAAAAACAAGTTACAGTTGATAATTTGAGTGACGAAGAAATTGCGCAAGCGAATGAAAGAAGTAAAGGATTAATTGGTGTTGGCCCAAATGGAAGACCATTATTGGATTATCTTTTATTGAATGCGAAAAAAGCAGGGTATAAAAATATCTATATTATTATTGGTGAGCGGGGTGATCTATTTAAAGAATTTTACGGAAGTGAAAACAAATACAATGATTTTCATGGTTTAACTATCTCTTTTGCTATTCAATATATTCCGGAAGGAAGAGCCAAACCATTAGGTACTGCAGATGCATTATTTCAAGCTGTAGAACAATATCCGGAACTGAATTCATTGGATTACTCGGTTTGCAACAGCGACAACTTGTATTCAGTCGATGCACTTTATGCTCTTAGAGAAACAGATAGTCCTAATGCTTTTATAAGTTATAATAGAGATGCGATGGAATTTCCATCGGAACGAATTTCTCGATTTGCCATTGCCAAACTCGACCATGACAATCAATTATTTGACATTCTTGAAAAACCAACTGCAGCTAATTTAGAGAGTTACAAAGATTCCGAGGGAAAGTTAAGAGTGAGCATGAATGCTTTTAAATTTAAAGGAGATCTTATCTATCCTTATCTAAAAAACTGTCCCGTTCATCCTGAAAGAGACGAAAAGGAATTACCTACCGTACTTTTAAACGCATTAAAAGAACACCCAAATACCACATTTGGCATCCCTTTTTCTGAACACGTACCGGATTTAACGGCAAAAGAAGACATAGCTGAAGTAAAGGCCTATCTAAAAAAACAGTATCCTGTATTAAATTGGAATGACTAATAATTCTGAAAGGATAACTCCTAATATTTAAAAAAAATGAAGAAGTATATAATAACAGGTGGCGCAGGATTTATAGGAAGTCACATTGCTGAATATTTATCCGCTAAAGGACATCATGTAATTGTTTTGGACAGTTTAAGAACGGGATTCGAAAAAAATATTAATGGGCTGAATGTTCAATTTGAAAAAGGAGATATCAGGGATAAAAATCTTGTGGAAGAACTAGTGCAAGGTGCTAATGGTATATTTCACTTAGCGGCTTTGGTAAGCGTCCCGGAATCCCTTTTAAATATAAACAAATGTATTGAAATCAATACATTGGGGACAATAAATATTTTGGAGGCCGCAAAGAAGAATGTAAATTGCAAAGTAGTACTTTCTTCATCTGCGGCTAATTATGGAGACAATCCCATATTGCCTAAAATAGAAACAATGACTCCGGAACCGATGACTCCGTATGCTGTTACAAAATTAGATGGTGAGTTTTATCTGAAAATGTATCAAGATCAATGGGGTCTTCCTACTGCTTCATTACGTTATTTCAATGTTTTTGGTCCTAGACAAAATTTAAAATCAGCCTATGCAGCAGCGGTACCAATTTTCATAAATAATGCACTTCAAAACAAACCGATAACCATTTTTGGAGATGGCTTACAAACTAGAGATTTTATTTATGTAAAAGATGTGGTAAGAGCAAATATTTTGGCATCTCAAAAAGGGAATGAAACCTATAATGTGGCTCTAGGCCATAACACGTCAATATTAGAATTAGCGGAAAAAATCATTGAAATAACCAACTCCAAATCAAAAATAAAATTTCTGGATGAAAGATCAGGAGATATTAAACATTCAAAAGCAAATCCTTCAAAATTCACTCAACTAGGATTTAAACCACAGTATTCTATAGATCATGCCTTGAAAGAGACTATTGAATTTTACCATAAAGCATCGTTAATTAACTAATAGAATTAAAAATTCACAGATATGAGTAATAGTATTAAATCAAAAAACAATTTAGTCCCAATACTAATTATAGCAGGCTTATTTTTCATATTTGGTTTTGTGACCTGGATTAATGGTGCACTAATTCCATTTATGAAAACTATCAATGAATTAACCGATGCTCAATCCTATTTGGTAGCATCGGCATCCTATATTTCATTTGTAGTAATGGCTTTACCAGCTTCATATATTTTGAATAAGATAGGTTACAGAAAAGGAATGTCTTTAGGATTAATAATAATGGCGATTGGCGCTTTAGTATTTATTCCAGCGGCTGAGGCAAGAACTTACTGGGTGTTTTTAACAGGTATTTTTATTCAAGGTGTCGGGATGACTTTATTACAAACAGCTGCGAACCCGTATATTACAATTTTGGGACCTATCGATAGTGGTGCCAAACGTATTGCCATTATGGGAATAGCCAATAAGACAGCCGGTGCAATAGGATCTTTGATTTTTGGCACATTATTATTATCAGGAATAGATGAAGTCAAACAAAAATTAGGAAGCGCGTCGATTGAAGAAAAAGCAGTGTTATTAGATACTATGGCAGACAGTGTTTTTATGCCTTACTTAATAATGGCTACAGTATTATTAATTTTAGGATTATTAATTAGAAAAGCACCTCTGCCTCACGTTGAAGCAGCTGAAGTGAATGAGATAAAAGAAGGATCTGAAACAAAAAAAAGTATCTTTCAGTTTCCTCATTTATGGTTGGGTGTTTTAACATTATTTGTCTATATAGGGGCAGAAGTTATAGCTGGAGATACTATAATAGCCTATGGTATTTCGTTAGGTTTCCCAGCTGCAGACGCCAAGTTCTTTACAACTTTAACCTTATTAGCAATGGTGTGTACCTATGCTCTAGGAGTTTTTTTAATACCCAAGTATTTAAAACAAGGAACTGCACTTATAATTAGTGCTGCATTAGGCCTCATTTTCAGTGTTTGTATATTATTAACCACCGGCTTTACGTCTATTTTATTTGTGGCATCATTAGGCATTGCCAATGCACTGGTTTGGCCAGCAATATGGCCTTTAACTTTAGATGGATTAGGAAAATTCACTAAGACAGCGTCAGCCTTATTAATTATGGCGATTTCAGGTGGAGCAATTATTCCACCATTATATGGTAGAATGGTTGATGCCAATAAACAAGAGCTTATTGCTAAAGGAATAAATGAATCAGATGCTTTGGCAACAGCAGCAACAAGTAGTTATTGGATTTTAATTCCCTGTTATTCCATTATTCTATTTTTTGCTATCTGGGGGCATAATTATAAAAGCTGGTCAAGAAATAATAAATAAAAAAACATTTTGATGAGGCAATATATTTTGAATAAATATTGAGAATATTAGGATAACAGTTTGTCAATATGTTTGAGAAAAAAGTATAAATGGGGGATTATTGGATGCGGAAATGTAACAGAACTTAGAAGCGGTCCTGCCTATCAAAAAGTGGAAGGTTTTGAGTTACATGCAGTCACGCAGCGCAATATTTAAAAAGCCGAAGATTATGCGATTAAGTACAGTGTTCTTAAGTTTTATGGAGATGTGGATGATTTAATAAATGATCCTGAAGTCGACTCCTTATGTATAGCAACTCCGCCAGATTCTCATTGCTATTATGCTCTAAAAGTTGTTGCATCAGGCAAAATTTGTTGTATTTAGAAAACAATGGAATCAACGTATGAAGAATATTTACTTGTAAATAATGTCTTTGAAGAAATGAAAACACCATTATTTGTTACTTATTATAGACGATCACTCCCTAGAATTAAGTTGGAACAAGGTTCATTTAAAGAAAGCTTGATAATAAAACAACCTGAAAACATTAATTTTTTTCATGTTCAAAATATAAAAAATCATTTAGTCAAGAATTCTATACATCCTGAGTGTTAGATAATATTTTGGGAAATATCAATAAAATTAAAAATAAATTATAAAAATTAAGCCATGTTAAATAGTAATATTGATAAAGCCACAGGTTTCGAAAAGCGGTTTGAGAATATAGGAACCGTAGTTTATGAAAATTCAGTAGCTGCCTCTAAAGCTGTAGCTAAAGAAATATCAGATTTGATAAAAGTTAAACAAGCCCAAAAACAGCCTTGTATATTGGGGTTGGCCACAGGTTCTTCCCCGAAAGGATTGTATTCAGAACTAGTGCGCTTACACAAAGAAGAAGGATTAAGTTTTAAAAATGTAGTGTCATTCAATTTAGATGAATATTATCCTATGGAGCGAGATTCCATAAATAGCTATGTGCGATTTATGAAAGAATTGTTATTTAATCAAGTTGATATTTTACCGGAAAACATCCATGTTCCGGATGGAACATTGTCAAAAGAAGAAATAGCGAATTATTGTGCCACATATGAAGCCAAAATTGAAGCTCTTGGAGGAATAGATTTACAAATTTTAGGAATTGGAGGAAACGGTCATATAGGATTTAATGAATCAGGATCTTTACAAAATTCTAAAACACGATTAGTAGCTTTAGATCATATTACAAGAGTAGCTGCAAGCAGTGACTTTTCTGGCTTAGATCATACTCCTAGAACAGCTATTACATTGGGAGTTAAAAAGATTATGGAAGCAAATAGAGTGATTCTTATGGCTTGGGGAGAAGGAAAAGCGAATATTATAAAAGCATCGGTAGAAGGTACAGTTACAAATTTAGTACCGGCTTCATTTTTGCAAGAACATACAAATGCCACCTTTGTTTTAGATAGAAAAGCCTCTTCAAAATTAACCCGAATTAATACGCCTTGGTTAGTCGAAAAAATAGTATGGACAGATAAACTTATAAGGAAAGCGACATTGGGTTTAGCCCTTCATTTGAAAAAACCTATTTTAATGCTTACAGATGCTGATTATATAGAAAATGGCATGAGTGATTTATTAGCCGATTCAGGACCAGCTTACGACATTAATATAAAAATGTTCAACAAGCTTCAAAATACTATAACAGGATGGCCAGGAGGTAAACCCAATGCCGATGACAGCAAACGACCAGAACGTGCAGAGCCTGCCAAAAAGCGTGTGCTTATTTTTAGTCCACATCCAGATGATGATATTATTAGTATGGGTGGCACATTCAAGAGATTGCATGAACAAGGACATGAAGTACATATTGGTTATCAAACCTCCGGTAATATAGCAGTAGCTGATGATGAAGCGCTACGATTTGCAAGCTTTGTTTGTGATTATAATGATAAGTTCGGTATCAAAAGCCCTGAGGCAGAAAATATTTATAAAAAAGCAATAACATTCCTAAAGAACAAAAAAGCGAGTGAGGTTGATATCGCCGAAGTAAGATACATCAAAGGTTTAATTCGAAAAGGTGAGGCACGATCAACCAGTTTTTATGTTGGTATTCCAGAAGAGCAGATTCATTTCATGGAACTTCCGTTTTATGAAACAGGAACTATTGAGAAAAACCCAATAGGAGAATCAGATATTCAAATCACGATGGATCTCATCGAGAAAATTAAACCACATCAAATTTATGCAGCAGGTGATTTGGCAGACCCACACGGAACCCATAAAGTATGTTTAGATGCTATTTTTGAATCTATAAAACGTTTAAAACCTAAAAAGTACATGAATGATTGTTGGGTTTGGTTATACAGAGGGGCTTGGCAAGAATGGGGAATTGACGAGATCGAAATGGCTGTACCGATGGGGCCAGACCAAGTGTTGGAAAAACGAAAAGGGATATTTAAGCATCAATCCCAAAAAGATGGTGTCGTGTTTCAAGGAGCAGACAGCAGAGAGTTTTGGCAAAGAGCCGAGGATAGAAATAAAGAAACTGCCAATTTGTATGATGAATTAGGATTGTCCCATTATGCAGCAATGGAAGCATTTGTTAGATGGGAATTTTAAGTAAATGATAAAATGGCATCAATAAAATCGATTTCAGGAATTACAGGAACTATTGGAGGCATAGTTAATGATAATTTGACTCCAATAAATGCTATAAAATTTGCAGCAGCGTATGGTATCTAGTTAAAGCAGCAAAATATTAAAAAAAATTTCACTAATTATTGGAAGAGATGCCAGAATTTGTGAAGATACGATTAGTACAGAACCTAATATTCGAATTTATACCGAAAGTATTTCCGAAGATGAGGCAGACGAACTGGCAATAAAATTTATCAACGAAATTAAAAAATGTATTTAAAAAATGAATATTTCTTTTGAGGCACCATTTCATACTTTTACCAGATATGCAAAGGTAGAAAAAACTGAATTTTATGATCAATTTATCAATTGGTTAAAAGGGGAATTCGATCTGTATTTAATGGAAGAAACGGATGGCTTGAGAGTATATTATCCAAATGGAATGTTTACCGTTAAGCTTGTTTCGAAAAGAGAAAATGATTTTTCTATAGAAATAAAAATTAAAAGCAAAAATTTAAAAGCGGCTAATCAAATCAGTAAAAAAATTGAAACTATTCATAGTCATCTAAAAACAGTACTAAATAAAACAATTTATGATAAATAATAAAATGAATCAAGCCTTTTTAGGTTTCGTTCTAGCATGGTGAATTTTGTAACTTTTCAAAATAAATAAGTGAATTTATTATTCAAATTTGATTCAAAGAAACAATAAATTTGTCTCTTAATTATAAACTATTTTAGATAAAAATATGGATTACAACAGATGCGGAAAAAGTGGTTTATTATTACCGCAAATATCTTTAGGATTATGGCATAATTTTGGGTCGGTAGATAGTTTCGAAAATGCAGAAGGCATTGCTAAGGCTGCTTTTGATAAAGGAATTACACATTTTGATTTAGCCAATAATTACGGTCCGGATCCGGGCTCTGCTGAGATTACTTTTGGTAAAATTTTAAAGAAGAATTTTCATGGAAATCTTCGTGACGAAATTGTAGTTTCGACCAAAGCCGGTTATACTATGTGGAAGGGTCCTTATGGCGATTGGGGTTCCCGTAAGTATTTATTGTCCAGTTTGAATCAGAGTTTGAAGCGGATGAATTTGGAGTATGTAGATGTTTTCTATTCTCATCGTTATGATCCTGAAACACCATTGGAAGAAACCATGATGGCTTTGGATTATGCTGTTCGAAGCGGAAAAGCTATGTATGCTGGGATATCTAATTATAATCCGGAACAGACCAGAGACGCTGTCGATATTCTAAAGCAATTGGGAACACCTTGTCTGATTCATCAAGTCAAATATTCAATGTTTGAGCGAAATCCGGAAATCGGATTATTAAACATTCTGGAAGAAAAAGGAGTTGGTTGTATTGCTTTTTCACCTTTAGCCCAAGGACTTTTAACTGATAAATATATAAAAGGGATTCCGAAAAACTCTCGTGCCTCTAATCCTAATGGTCATTTAAAAACTGAAGAAGTTTCGGAGGAAAAAATTTTGAAAATTATTCAATTGACTTTAATTGCGCAAAAAAGAAACCAATCTTTAGCACAAATGGCTTTGGCTTGGTTGTTAAAAGATAATCGTATTACCTCAGTATTAATTGGAGCTAGTTCAATTGCACAACTCAATTACAATATTGACAGTCTGCAGAATCTTACTTTCTCCAAAGATGAATTAGATGAGATTGATACGATTTTACAATAGTAAAAAAAGAGCAAATATTAAACAGACCATCAAAAAACATCAGCTATTTTGACTTAAAGTCGATTTTTGATCTGTTTATGACTGAGTGATATCGCTAGAATTTTTCGAGACAATACCGTGGACAAGCCCTGAAATTTGGTAGAGATGACTAATGACGTAGCACTTCAGCAACTCCTTTTGGAAATATCGTAATAAGAAATTACCAGTTCAAAAGACTGCATGCGATTGTAATAGGAAGTGAAATGATGGCCGGAGTTCGAAATAAGTATGTTGATTACTGTAAAGCGAGTGGATATTTAAAAAGAGATAATTTAAATTAAAACAAATAGAGATCGAGCGCGCTATTTTAAATATATATTTTTGTCCAATATTTCTTTTAGGACATGGAAGACTGCATTTACATCACTGCCAATAACATGGAGTAGAAAGCGGATTATTTCCGTCTAAATTCGGATATTTCTTTAATATCAGTTGCACTGAAGTCACCAACACGGGAATTGTAATAGAAGGATACCCCGATAAAAAGTAGAAAACGTTAATTTGAACCGTTTTATAATACAATGAGCTAAAAACGGATTGAGCCTTACTACTACTAAAAATGTAACTTTTAATGAAGTTGTAATTGGTGAGAGAGGTACAATTCTTACTGCTGCAAAGTAATATATTAAAAAAAAATAATTTTTATGAAACCTATTATTATTTTGACGTTGTTAATTTCCTTAAACAGACTGTCTCAAAAAACTACAATTTATACTATTGGTGATTCTACGATGGCTGATAAAATAAAACCGGAAGAAAACCCAGAAACCGGTTGGGGACAGGTATTGCGCCTGTTTTTTAATTCGAATGTAATTATAAAGAATCGAGCGGTAAATGGCGGAAGTACACGCAGTTTTATTGATGAGAAAAAATGGGAAGCAGTTTTTAAGGTTTTAAAACCGGGAGATTATGTTTTTATACAATTTGGGCATAATGATGAAAAATTAACCGATTTTACTCGGTATACAAATCCACATACAACGTATCGACATAACATCATTCGGTTTGTAAATGAAAGCAGGGAAAAAGGGGCAATTCCAATTTTGTTTTCATCAATTGCCAGAAGAAATTTTAATGAAAATGGAGTATTAGTCGGAACGCATGGTGATTATCCGCTTGAAACTCGTTTGGTAGCCCTAGAGTACAAAGTGCCTTTTGTGGATTTAGAATATTATTCAGAATTACTTGAAACCTCTTATGGTCCCGAAAAATCGAAAGCGCTACATTTGCATTTTAAACCCGGTGAGAATTCCTATTATCCAGAGGGAAAGTCTGATGACACACATTTAAGTAGAAAAGGAGCTTTGGCTATAGCCCGTTTGGTTGTTGATCAAATTAAGCTAATGAATAATCCTTTCTTTAAAAAATTAAAAAAACAATTACTGTAAAATGAACAGTTAAATAAGGAAGATCTTCGTTTCTAATACTATTAAGTAAGTCGAAAGTTTAAAAGTCGTAAAGTCAAAAGAATTAACTTTAAGTAAAACAGCTTTAAATCAGATTTTTACATGATTTTATCCTGATTTTAAAATACGACATTATACCATGGTTATTACTTATGTCCCATAAAAACCTTTTTGTAAGGTTAAATATTTAACAATGATATCTCAGGTGTAAGCGATCTTCTCCGCTGTCTTCAACATAGAAAAAAACTTATTAGCTGTCAGCTATTTTTCGCAGGTTTTTGGCTTCTGGAGCTGGAGGGGATTTTGACAATCGCTACAGTCAACGAGGCGTGCAATAGGCGGTGAAGCAAGTCGCCAAAGCAGCAGGTGTTAAAAAATTTCTTAAATTTAAAAAAACATCCACTTCTATTATTTCACATGAGACTAATGAATTTAAGAATAATTTTGATTTTTCATCTTCTACTTTAAACTTGAACCCGTTATTTTCAGTCTTAATTCTAAGTAATTAAAGAGGGAGCATTTTAGTTTCTTTGATTAATTCTTCAGAATTTTCTAAATTAAAATACTGATACAAACTTATATCTAGATATTCACAATCTTCCTCAGATTGTAAAAAATCAATTAGTAATTCAAAACGTTTTATTGTTGAAAGAATCAATTTTGCTAACTCAATATCGCTTTCGCAACTGCTCTTAAATCAGAAGTTGAAAAGGATGTTGTTATTACTGTTTTTACAATTTTATCAATATCAAAAAAACAAAAAATATACACAAATAAAGACACCTCATCAGCATCTTTCTTATCCCTCCCCCCTCTTAATTATAACCTGTTCTTAAACTCAAAAACCTTCTATATCTCGTAAATACCTAATAAACAAACTAAAATAATTCCTATTATTCCATACCTCAACTATAGAACGCATCGAGAATTACTATTTGATTATGAAATTAAAAATCATTTCGTCAATCACTTCTCACTATTCCCTGTCATCCTGAGCTTGTCGAAGGACACCACTCACTTTTCTCTAAAAAACACCTATTCAATTCCCGAATTGCACACTATACTTCTTGATTTAGAGAATTGTATTATATAATTTTGTCTCCACCTCCCCACTCCATTCCGACAAATCTTCACTAATACAACACAATGGATACGCAACAAAACCAACAACGGATTAAGGTGATTTACCAAATGCTTTTTGAATTGGCAACCGGCAACCTCTCATTCAGAATTATCAAAACAGACCAAAACGACGAAGTTGATAAACTCTCTGAAATGCTTAACACTCTTGCTGGACAGATGCATGATATTATACTCCGATCAGGTTCTGTTAACCCGCATTACAGTTATCAAAACTTAGTACAAACTACATTTATTTTAGACGATAACTTTATTATCCGCAATTTTAATACACACGTACCAGAAGCACTATACTACGAATCCGAAGAATTATTTCAAGTTGACTTTGGAAAATTTATCGCACCACAGTCCTTCAGTATTTGGAATCAAAAAAAGAAGGAAGCGTCACTTGATGATAATTACCACAGCACCGTTCCGCTAATTTTTATAACGGGTAATAATAAATTACTTCCAACTTTTTGCACCATATCACGGCTGCGCTACAGTGACAAAATAATTGTAAACTCAATTACTACCATCTTGCAAGAATTTCTGTCAGACGCAAAATATGTGATAAAAACAGCGACAGAAAAACAATCTGAAACAGTGATTATGCAAAATCTTTATGATTACATTTTAAATCATTTGGAACAACCACTCCCAACCATAAAAGAATTAGCTGTGCTTTTTGATTGTAATGAATACAAATTGAAACTTGGATTCCGCGAATTTTTCAAAACTAGTATTTATAATTTTTATCATGAAGAAAGACTAAAAAGAGCACATTTGATGATTCAGCAAACAAAGATTCCTCTCAAGGAAATTGCCATAATGAATGGTTTTAACACCTACCTCAACTTTTATAAAGCTTTTAAAAAAAGATTTGAATACACTCCAAGTGAAGTGGATCGTGGTCCGAGTGCTGATGTTTAATTTTTAAATAGCTTAACATCAGTTTTGGATAACGAAAGTTCTGATTTGCATAACATTACAAATTTAAATGATAGAATTTTACAGTATTAATCCTGTCGAGTTATGAAAAGTTATAGCACCAAGTTCAAAGAAGTAGTTGTCGAAATAATAAGTGTTTTATTAGTTCTATTATTCGTCTATAGCGCACTGAGTAAAGTACTCGAATTCCAAAACTTTCAAGCGCAGTTGGGTCAATCCCCGTTATTAAGTGCGTATACTGGATTTATTTCCTACGCTGTTTTAATAGTGGAATTCACAATTGCCTTACTTCTTGCCTTTTCTAAAACCCGCTTTATAGGCCTTTTATCCTCTTTTTTATTAATGGTGATGTTCACCGCATACATAATTGTAATTCTCAATTATTCGTCTTTCGTTCCATGTTCTTGCGGTGGTATATTGGAAAAACTAGGATGGAAACATCACTTAATATTTAATGTTGTTTTTACAATTTTGGCAGCAACAGCTTGCTTGATTTGTACAAGAAACAAATCGAAAACAATCTTTGGATTAATAAGTATCACAATTGTAGCTCCTACCATAATAGTGGCACTTTACATTAATTCTGAAAACACAATGCATCGCGAAAATCCATTTATCCGGCGCTTTATTCAAGGTTCATCAACAAAAATTGCTGAAGTAGATCTAAAAAGTAATTCACTATATTTTGCCGGAGGAGACAATAGCACAATTTACATGGGTGATAATAAAGCACCGCTTCACATAACTGCTTTTGACACTATTTTGAAAGTCAAACACCAGTATAAAATCCAGTTGGAAAGAGAAAATTTTCCATTCAGTGCAGTTCAAGTGCGAGTTACACCCCCATATTTTTACTTGATGGATGGAACAGTTCCTGTAATTTATAAGGGAAATATAGTCAACTGGAAAGCTCAGTTAATAATGCATAGCAATAATTACTATTTTTCTAAAGCTGAAATTATAGCTCCAGACAAAATTGCATTTCGGGCACAAGAACTAAAATCATCAAACAACGTATTAGGAATCTTTACATTCTCATATAGTCTGCAGGTACAATATGCTCCCAACCTGTTACAAAAACAAATTGATGGTTTCTTTGATACAGATGGCATGATACACTATGATTCAAGACTTCAAAAATTGGTGTATATCTATTATTATCGCAATCAATTTATAGTCGCTGATAAAAACGGGAACTTAGAGTATCGAGGAAACACGATTGACACTACAAGTAAAGCAAAACTCAAAGTGACATTTATAAAAGAGACAGGACAACGAAAAATCGCTTCTCGTCCATCCACAGTAAACCAACTTACTGCCGTGTCTGGTAATTTACTCTTTATTAATTCCAAGCTAATAGGACGCTTCGAATCAAAAAAGATGTGGAAGCAAGCAGCAATTGTAGATGTGTACGACATCGAGCGAAACATCTATTTGTTTAGTATCTACATTTATGATGTAAATGGAGCCAAAGTGCAATCCATGCTAATATCCGGAAATAATTTGTTTGCAATAATTGGTCACCACGTACACAAATACCGTTTGGGTAAGGATTTTTTCAATATCCCTAAAGCCATGATTTACAATACAAAACAATATAAATAATTTACTGGCGCTAGTGACAGGGTTGAGACTGAAAACCTGTAAAAAAGAGTAAGTCAAATTTGTAATTTAATTTTTTTTACTATGAAAACAATTGTAAAAGTGATTCTGCCTGCATTGGCATTCACATTAGCGAGTGCTGCAGCGGTTAGCACTAATGAAGCTAAAATCAAGGAGTCAAAAAAAACAGTTTTAATTTCGGGATACATTCAGAATCCTTCCCCTGAAGACTGTCTCCAAGTTAATGTTGATTGTACTCCTGTAAACACTGGTCAGCTTTGTATGTCCAGTGAGGCAACCCCCAGACAAGTTTTTGATAAAAACGAAGGGAATGCTTGTAGCGTCAACTTATTCAAAGTGATTGACTAGAAGCAGAAATTGTAAGATGCAGTTTCCCGCAAAGGAAAATGCATCTTATTTTTTACTACTATTCCATAATGGTTAATCAAACATTTACGAACTCCAATAAACTACCAACATAATAATAATAATAATAATAATGATCTTTATCCACCTCTTCTCCCCGCCCTTATAATTTTACTCCAAAAAATCACGGTAAGGATTTAAGCGTTGGCGACAGGGAGTGACCCCCGAGTCGAGTGTGAAACACGGGCGGCTGGGGTCGCGATAGGAAAATGTGTTCGATGATTTTTGGAGCAAAAATATTCTGGCTTGATTTTTTGTTTCTTTTGAAATCGTAGATTCACGAACTCCAATAAATTATTAACTCGTGAGTAATCAAGACAAAAGAAAAAATACCCTTAATAAAAATAAAAACTACTCCTCTCTATCCGCTTTCATCCATTCCGCCTTTACCTCACCCTTCAAATAATGACCAAGCCAATCCTGAATTTTATAGGTCAAATCAATCTGATTTTTAGGATTAAAAAAAATATGACCATCATTAGGATATACTAACATAACATGCTCTTTTTGCAATCGCCTCAGTGCCGCATAAAAAGTTGCTGCTTGCCTGGGCTGCACATTTTGATCTAATACACCTGCCCAAGTCAATAATGGAGTTGTAATCGATCTTGCGTTAACTAAAGGAGAATTGCGATAATACGCATCACGATTCTCAAAAAAAGAAAATCCCATTCGATACTGTTGGTTCTCATACCGCCACCCATCCATGGTATTGTAGTCAGTATTTATAGTAAAATAATGCCCCATAGTGTCCGAAACTCCGTTACCACTTATGGCCGTCGCAAACATGGAAGTCTGAGTGATGATAAAATTGGTCTCATAAGCCCCGAATGAATGCCCCATCAAGCCTATCCTTCCGGCATCAGCTATTCCCATTGCAATGACTTTAGTAGCTGCCTTCGTCACACAATCTACGGCAGAAAATCCTGTATTGCCTTTTTCAAAAGCAATATCTGGCAACAGAACAGCATATCCGTTGCTAGTGAGATTCGTTATATTAAATCCCAAAGTATTGTATTGTGTAGGATTGACATAACTATTGACTTCACGTGATACTATTTCATAAATATAAACCACCATGGGATATCGCATGGTCGAATCATAACCTGCGGGATAAAATAAAGCCCCGTTCAAAATTCTGCCTTTACTATCGGTGTAATGAATCATTTCCGATTTCCCCCATTGATACAATTCATGATGTGCATTACTTTGCGCCAAAACAGTAGCCGGTTTATCAATACTGCGTCGAAACATCAAGCTGGGAGGTCGATCAAAGCGTTGCGTAACATAGACAAAAGCATCAAGCTCTTTGGTCTTTTGTAATTTACTGATAGAACTATTATCAATTACAAGAGGCACCACACCCTTTTTATGTTGTAAAGTGTAATATCCAATTGATCCTCCATATAAATCAAGTACCGTAAGCAATAGGTTTTTTGAAAGGTCATATCGAAAAATTCCTTTACCTTTATAATTAAAATCATGTCGATCTGAAAGGGCTGAAACATCAAAACGAAAACGCAACTGATTTTCTTTACCATCGGTGAGGCGTTTTCGTACCAGTCCATCAGGAGAAATGGCCCAAATATCATGATAGTCATAATAAAGTCCCCATTGATTGTCTGTAGTCCAGCCGGGCTGTCCCCAAACATTCAATTGGTTTCCAGGATCAGTGGCACTGTTATCCCATGATACATCAAGTCCCTTGGTGACATTAGTATGGGTTTTCTGTTTTAGATCATAAACCCACCAATTACTTTCTTTATAATAGTTAATATACCGTCCATCAGGCGAAATACCCATGTGATTAATAAGACCCGAATGTCCCTTTAAGAATAATTCCCGTCTACCGGTTGCAAGATGTACCAGATAATAATCCATATCGGCAATCCACTTATATTGTGGATTGTACTGCAAAGGATCAGCCACAAGAGCATAATCTTGATTACCGCTCAACATCACCCAGCGCTGCTCCGCAGTACTGATTTGACGCACAACAGCACTCTTAGGATACCAAACAGCAAGGTATTGTGGATACTTTACTGTAGCCGATAACTTCCGGTCGGGAAATATCATTTTGTCTTTTGCATGCCAAATTTCCACTGCATCTACTGACATCCTATTATGTTTGGATACTGCAGCCGTTATCCCGAAAAATACCTTTTCTCCATCTAGTGATAGTGCTAACTCAACATTTTGATTAGGCGCAATTTTCATAGAAACGGGAAAATTTGCATCCATGCTATTTAAAACATACTGTTGCCCCGATTCAATATCATGATAATAGAGCTCCTCCTCTCCCTCATTAACACCATAAAAAATAATTGCTTTTCCTTTATGTTGCCATTTAAGAACCTTAAAAGTCTGAGTTTTTTGTGGTATTATAAAGCGTTTGACATAAGTTCCTGCCAATGTTAGACTTCCCACTTGACCAATACCATTTTCCGTGCTCGCATAAACCAACATATTTTTAGCATCATTCAAACGGTATTCCGTCACATTCGAAATAACATCGATAATCATTCCGTCTTTTCGAATCACAAGCGGGCTACCCTGACCCTTTTCTATCGTGACAAGATAATGGGTGTCTGATGAAAAATCATAGCGTTCTACACCGGGAATTATACTCTCTTTCCCACTTCTCAAATCAATTAAGGAAAGACCTTCTTTTTTACTGCAGGCAAAAGTGCGCTCACCGTTAAAGATTCCTGCACGTCCTCCAGGTAAAGAATATTTCAGTCTGGTTTTAGTATTTAGAACAAACAAAGTGTCCGCCTTGGACTCGTAAGCCATATGATAAGTCGCCCATTTTCCTTTCGAAGAGATTTGCTCTCCGCTCATCGTTCCCCAAAGCGAATAATCCCCCTCAGTGAGTTGCCTTTTGATTGGCACCTGTCCCAAAACGGGACAGGGAACCAACCCTATTAAAATTACAGCAACAATGCTATAAACAATAGATCTAAAATAATCCTGCATTAGTAACCGGGATTTTGAGTGAGTTTCATATTAGCTAACAACTCTTTTTCCGGTATCGGCCATAAGGAATCATCACTATTCCACGCTGGTTTTACAGCAGCTAGCACTGCATCAAGAGTCCCTGTCCGCTTCAAATCAAAAAACCGGTGTCCGTATTCGGTAAACAATTCAAATCGTCGTTCCTGAATAATCGCAGCTACAATTGCATCAGCACCAACAGCATCAGTATCAGGCAATCCTGCTGTACGCCGCACTACATTTAGGTCCTGCTTTGCTCCTGTCAGTTCTCCTTGTTTGGCTCGCGCTTCAGCTCTGATAAGATATTGTTCCGCCAGTCTGAAAACAATCGAATATTCTACAGCGGCCCCGGTATTGCTTTTTTGTTTGTACTTTTTGGAATGGTACCACTTAGAAGTTCCATTTGATATGGTTGCTATCCAATGTGTTTTCCTAAGGTCATTGGTTGCAAATGAATTAAACAGCGCTGGGCTCAAACCAACAAAGGGTGGTGGTCCCGTCATAAAAATAAAAGCGGAACCTTCATCCGTATTATTACCCGCCAGTTTGGGAATAAATTGCCAAATAGTAGATTTACTTTCCTTGAGGAACGTTTTATCAATATTGTTTTCCCAAACATAGAGCGGGTTATTCAAAATAGCCGAAGCAGCATTCGAGGCTTCTGCCCAGTCCCCATTGTATAGGTAAACGCGCGCAAGTAAGGCAAGCGCTGTAGAGCGATTGGGTCTGACCCTGTCGGCACTACTATAGTTTTCTGGCAATAAGGCAATCGCCTGATTCAAATCGGCTATAATAGTATTATAAACTTGACTTGTAGGAATTCTTGATACGAGCCGATTGGTCTCATAATCTGTGGAAGTAATATAAGGCACATCACCGTAAAGGTTTGTGAGGTAAAAGTGTACCAATGCCCTAATAAAAACGGCTTCTCCTATGTACAAATTCTTGTCGGCTTCGGAAAGAGTTTTTGAGTTTTTACAACTCAATATAACCGCATTCGCGCAGTATATCTGATGATAACTTTCATTCCATAATTGTCCAACAGTCGACGTATTAGCCAGCAGTGTATTATTAAATAAGAAAGAAGTATTTTCGTTACTCGTTCCATAATAAATCAATTCATCTGCATATAGCCCTAAGCTGACACTGCTGCCTATCGTTAATCCAGTCAGCAAACCAGTATCACGTAGTTTAGCATAAACATCCGCCATAGCAGCATTTGCCGTCGTTCGGTCTTCAAAAACTAGGTTTCCGGTGAGTTGCGAATCCGGAATATCCACATCTACAAAGGAATCACATCCTACAAAGTGGAACAATATGATAAGCATCGTAATTCGTATAGTATAATTTTTCATGATATAAAATATTAGATTAAAAAGTCAACTTTACCCCTACGGCATTAACTCTCAATGGGGGCAGATAGCCACCAAATTTAAACTCTGGATCACCATTAGTATATTTGGTAAATGTCAGTAGGTTTTGTCCTTGCCAATACAATTGGCATCGCAAACCTTGGCTGAGTTTCAATGGTAAATCATACGTCAGTGAAATGTTTTTAAGACGAACGTATGAGGCATCCTGTAACGCTCCGTCACTCGTTCCAAAACGATAGTAGGCTGTTATCACACTTCCGTTCTTCCCAGCAGTATAGGGTTGTTGCGTTGCGGAATCCGCTACACTCGCCAATTGATTAACCAGTGTTCCGGGAACTCCGGGCAAGGCACCAAAAGCTTCCTGCTTCACAAACTGAAAAAGGAAGTCCAATTGCACTCCTCTATATCGGAACTGATTCGATAGCCCTCCAAAATAACTAGGCGTCAAATCAGCCAATGCCTTCCGGTCGCCTAAGGCGGTAGTGATTCCGTCACCATTAATATCTTCAAACTCATAAACGCCGGTTATAGAATTCATACCTGTATAATGATACACTTTGATAATACTCGTAGGCTCCCCCACTACATACGTATTGGCATAAGTCGAACTTTTAAGCCCAGGAAACGAAATCAATTTATTTCGGTTAACTGAAATATTGAAATTAGTAGACCACTCAATATGTTCACCAGTCAGGTTTACCGTCCGCAATGTCAGCTCATAACCACTATTCTCTACCGTAGCATCAAGATTACCGTATAACGAACTAAATCCTGTGGTTCCTGGTAACGGTGCTCCAACCAATTGATTCGAAGAACGATTAAAGTAGTAAGCAGTTGTCAGGAAAATACGATCCTTCAAAAATCCCGTTTCAAGAGCTATTTCAAATTTTTTATTACTTTCCCATCCAAATTCAGGATTAAACAATCGCGTAGGCTGCAATCCTATAGTTCCTTGGTAATTATTGCCTGTGGAAATATAGGTATCCAGAAACTGATAATCGCCTATCTGATCGTTACCCGTAATTCCGTAGCTGGCACGTAGTTTTCCAAAACTTAGGATGCTATTATCTTTCAAAAAAGCCTCATTCGAAAACAGCCATGCAGTACCTACTGCTCCAAAAGTACCAAACTGCTTACCCGGTCCAAAACGGCTCGAACCATCGCGACGACCTGTCAGATTAAGGATATAACGACTATCCCACGTGTAATTCAAACGGGCAAAAAGAGCCTGATACTTGTAAATCGTAACGTCACTCAATCGAACTGCCTTGGTAGTCGCTGAAGCCAAATCGTGGATAAGACTATTACTCGCAAACCCATAACCGAACTGATAAAGACGCTCGGTGCGCTGGTTTTGTAATGTACTTCCCAACAAGGCCTCAAAACGGCCTTTACGTATAGCCATATTGTAATGAATTTGTGGCTCCACAATCCAAGAACTGCGGTTAGTAAAATTGGTAGCAATACTTGAGGACTTACTGCCTAAACCAAACGAAGGATTATACATTGTCGAAGGCTGGGTCCGGCTCTCATTGTTATCCAAATCCGTAAAACCAAAACTTGTTTTAAATTCCAAATTTGGCATAAATCGATACGACAGTACTGTATTAGCGACAAGATCATTGATACGGGATTCGACTTCTGATTGCAATCCCGCTAAAGGATTAGTCCATGTTCCATTTTCCCAATTCAATGCTCCATTGGAATCATACAAGTCGGGCGCATTAGGAGCCAATGTGCGTGATACTGCCGTGAGATCTATAGCAGGCTGGTTATTATTTTGCGAAGTATAATTGGTTGAAAAAGTAATTTTAAAACGTTCATCATCTGAAATATGATGCATACTAAAATGTCCTGAACCCTTAGTATATTTAAAATCTCCCGGAAAAACAGTGGTTTCAGTTCGGTAATTACCGCTCAACAAATAATACGTTTTGGCGCTGCCGCCTGATACAGAACCTTGTAAAGTATAGATTTTTGCTGTACCCCCTATCAACTTATCTTGCCAATCCGTATAACGGTTCGGACTCCAAGTACCATTAACATCATAAGCTGAACTTGGATATACAGTTACACCATCATTAACTAATGCCTGTTTTCGCATCGCAAGATATTGCTGGGTATTCATAAGTTTTGGAGTATCGGTCACAGTACCAAAACTGCTGGAGGAATTAATACTAAAACGAGTGACTCCGGCCTTTCCTTTTTTAGTAGTAATCAAGACCACACCATAAGCACCGCGTGAACCATAAATAGCTGTGGCATCAGCATCTTTTAAAACCTCTATACTTTCAACATCAGAGGGATTGATCGAATTCAATGGACTCGTTAAGGTTGGTGCAGTACCTGACGTAGCGATGGAACCAATGGTTTCGGAAGAATAAGGCACACCATCTATAATATACAGTGGTTGATTTCCATCCGCACGCAAGCTGTTTTTTCCCCGAATTTTGATAGTAAAAGAACCTCCCGGTGAACCACTATCTTGCACAATATCCACCCCAGCCATCCTTCCCTGCATCGTAGCAAGCACATTTGTTACTGGTTGTTTTTCAATATCCTTAGCTGTAATACGGGCAATACTTCCGGTGCGCTCCTTTTCTTTGACAGAATAGTAACCCGCATTAATTTTCACTTCCTGCAATTGGGTAGCATCTTCTTGTAATTGTACGTTTAGTATTTTTCGTCCGTTTATAGACTCTGTAATGGTTAAAAATCCCATAAAACTAAAGACTACTATATCGTCTGCTGATGCAGTTAGCATATAGTTCCCGTTAAAATCAGAGATAGTTCCAGCTGTAGCTTTTCCTTTTATAGAAATAGTCACACCGGCTAAAGGGTTTGTACCATCAGTTACAGTACCGCTTATTTGCACTTGCTGTTGAGGTATAATTTTTTTTGTTACCGTCGCAAAAGCGGAAGGGGTGATTGTTGCGGCATGGGCAGGAAAATCGCATAAGCAAATTCCTAAAAGCAAAGGAATCGCCGGCCATCCCTTGTAAAATGAAAATATATTCATAATTTTGGTTTAGTTAAATGAAACGTTAGTTTTGTTAGCATTGGTCCTCTATGCAGTTGTCCAGACGGTTGGAGGGCCTTTTTTGTCATTGCGAGGCGTTGCGAGGCACGAAGCAAAGCAATCTCATTTCGAGGTTCGACGCACCCGAGAGAAGCAAAGCAATCTCAATATTATTATTCTATCATAGGCATAATTTTTAATTAGATTTATATTCTACGTTCTTGTCTCTATATTCTACGTTCTAAATTCTTTAACCCAATTCAAAATTTAAAATAATTAATAACCTCTATTCACCTGACGATGTGAATTTTAACATCAGTTCAGTTCACGCTATTATAACCATAAAACCACATGAACATCGTTGCTATAAAAAGTATAATTATTCCTATTTGTATTTGTTTGTAGTATTTCATAGTAAAAATTTAGATGTTGTAAATCCAGTTGTATTGCTAGGGTAATTTGGTGTAAGAATTATATAAAGGAAGATTGATTTTTTGCATTATTGCCATCACTCTTCATCACAATTCAAAATTTAAAATAAAAATGACTTCTTTATTATTGTCTTTTGCTTCTCACAATTCACAATTATAAAAAAAGAACCTGCACTGAAACACTAACTCAAAATAAAGAAACAGCACAGGCATTAAATAAATAGTATTTTTTTTATTTCATAGTTATGGTTTTTTTAGCGGTTAAAACTGCTGCGAGACTATGAAAAAGGAAGAAGCGGTGCTGAGAATGAAGTTGAGTATTGCCAAAATAGTTGCCAAAAAATGGCATGGAACTCAGCTTATATCGCTCCAAGGTACTGGTATACCCGCACACGAATAAGTGAGCCCACGCCATGAGACGTGAGCATCTTACTTATCATCTCGCGTGCTAAAAGTACCAGTTTTTGGAACGAGATTCTAAGCGAATGCTTCAAATATTTTTATATGAAGAATCGCAAAATTATTTATTTAAATGCTCAATGCAAATATTATTTAATAATAATTTCAATATTAAACAAATATAACAAAAAAAAGTTATTTGTTATAAGTTCTTATAACATTTTTTAAAAAAAATATAACGCCTTTTGTTTAAAAGCTAAAAAATGGACAAACATAAGGAAGAGAAGTTAAAAAAATTCGGTTTGCATATCAAGAAACTTCGCACTGACTTAAATTTGAGTCAAGATAATGTTGCCTTAAATAGTGATAAACTTATTAAAGCCACAATAAGTGATATTGAAAATGGCAAAAGAAATTTATCTTTTACAACACTTTTAGATTTAGCAAAAGGACTTGGAAAACACCCAAGAGAATTATTAGATTTTGATTAAGATAACTAACATTTTAAAGAGTTAAAAAAGGATGCTATTATGCATTTTTTTTTAACTCTTTAAATTCTCCCAAATTGCATATTGAATTTCCAGAATTGCATAGCATTCTAAAATACAAAATCATTTATTGCATTCTTTTAATTTAAGAATACAGCAAATGAAATGGTATGAAATTATAGGGTTAATTGTGGTATGGGTTTTAGGTCTTTATGTGACAGGGAAGTTTTATAAGCATGTGAGGGATAGGCATTATAATGGTAGCTGGAGACGAAAGAAATGAAAAATATGCCGCATTAGAATTAGCTTACTATTATACTCTTTAATTAAAGTCAAAATATCACTAAATGTGGGTATTGTAACAATAGTTTTAAAAGTCTTTATTTACGAACTAGAATATATAGCTTCAGATATGGTAAAACTTTAAAAAAAGCGTTACTTGTTGATGTTATATACAAGTTGGGTGCAAGCCTATAAGAGACACGAGACAAGAAATAAATTGAAATTTTTAAAGACAGTTTTTTAGAATAAGTATCTTTACAACCAAAATGGACAACAGACAAACCTACATATCAATAATTACCAAGAGAATAACCTATCTTCAAAAAGAAGTGGAGAATTTTAATTCTCTAAATTTAACTGATATCAACGTTTTTGCTGAAAACTTCTATCGTGACTTATTCAACCTAATTGGGTTTGAATTTAACAATACAAATTTTGAAAACAATAATTTCGCTCATATAGACCTAATTGACACTGTTAATAAACAAGCAATTCAGGTTACCTCTCAAAATGACAATACCAAAATAAAGGAAACGATTGATGGATTTTTCGCAAAGCCAGAAAACAAAAATTATAAATTACAAATATTACTCATCTCAAAAGAGGCCAAAGATTACAGGACAAAATTTGGAAAAAAATTTAATCATAAAGAAGATGTTTTAGATATCAAAAGACTTCTAGCAATCATCAATGACATTAAAGAAATTGAAACTATTAAGGATATAGCAGATTTCTTGGACAAGAATATATTGACCGAAAGGCTTAAAACAGAATGTTCAGAAGTTGAAACAATTATGATGCTTATAAATTATCTTAGTTTAAATAAGAACAGAGTAATTATTGACAAAGCAGTTAATGTTGACCCAAAAAACAAAATTGAAAATAGGTTTAGTGAGCATTCAGACTACATTAAACAACAATATTCAGAATTATATGCCAAATACAACGGAGCCTTGGTTGAAGCAACATCAAAAATTGATGGTGTAGAAGCCGAAATAATTTCAGATTTTTTGAAGGATGAAAGCGATATAATATTAACAAAAGAAAATAATAACCCAAAACTTGCTCTCTATTCTCTTGTTGAACTATTTTATGGAAAACTTTCTTCTAATGGTGTTAAGTTTGACAAACAAGCGATAAAGTTTTACTTACTTGATGAATTAATTAAATGCAATGTTTTTCCAAACAAATAATATATGTTAGTATCTAAAGACGAAAATTTAAAGACTTCTTCCGTTTATGTTGCCTCTCTGATTTTGAAACAGATTCAGAAACAGAAAGTCGATAAGATTTCTATTTTCGAGGTATCTAAAGAACTAAAGAAACATAATATATCTCGTTATAGGCATTTATTTTTTGGTCTTGCATTTTTGTATTCATCAGGAATAATTGATTTTAAAGAACCATTTATCTACATCAAAAACAAGAATGATTAAAATCAATAGACTATACAGTGAGCCTGAAATATTCACCCCAATCTCATTCGATTTTGGAGTTAATATCATTATGGGTGAAAAATCAGAAAAAACAAATAAAAAAATTGGAGTTGGAAAATCTGTTTGCATAGAATTTATAAACTTTTGTCTTTTAAAAAGGATTTCTGACAGCCGACTAAACCTAATACCGAAAAAAAACGCTGAGATTATTGAAAGCCAAATAAAATTGGACTTTGATTTTAATAATAAGAAGGTAATCATTTCTCGTTCTATTAGTAAACCTGATCAGGTATCAATTCAAATAGATGGAGAGAATATTCATTTTGATAAGCTTGATGACGCTTCAGAATATCTTGGTAATCTATACTTTGAAAAATATCCAGCAAATACAAAAAGGCTGAGTTTTAGAAATTTATTACAACCGATAATTCGAGATGAACGCTCTGAGTTTAAAGACTTAATAAAATGTTTTGATACTAACAAGTCTATTCCATCGGATTATAGTCCACATCTTTTCTTTTTAAATGTAGGTCTTCAAAAATATACAGAGATTAAATATTTAAATGATGATTTAAAAAAGAAAAATACTTTTTACTCAGAAACTAAAAAGCTTGTAACAAATAACAATGAAATTAAAATTCAAGATGCCAAAGCACACTTAAATGAATTAGAAAGCGAAGTTGGAAAAGTTAATAAGGCTGTTGAACAGTTGAAAACCAATGAATCATTTGAATTAATACAAGAAGACTTGGTGAAGTTAGAAGCAAAGTTAGCAGATTTGAGAACCAAACAACAAGCAATTAAATTTGAGATTAAGCAAATAGATTCATTTCCTAAACCAGAAAGTATTAATGAAAATGAAATTCAAATAATTTTTAATCAATTCAAGAAAGGCCTTGGTGATTTAGTTGAGAGGTCTTTGGATGATTTAAAAGAGTTTAAAAATAAAATTGATGGTTTTAGAAACTCAATTGTAAATGACCGCTTGATAAGTTTGAAATCTGAACTTTCTCAAATTAATTCAATTGTCAGAAAACTTGATGAAGAATATTCTGAAAAGATTTCCTTATTGGACAATGGCGAAGTTCTAAAAGATCTAAAGACTTCAATTAGAGTATTTAATGAGAAGAATAGAGAACTAAATAATTTACGTTCCTTGATTCAAAAATATGATGAATCAGAAAGGGACAAGAAGAAACTTGAAGCGGAAAAAGCGGTTTTGATTTCAGACCTAGAAGAAGAACTTTACAAAAATCAAGAAACATTAAAGAGTTTTAAAGAATCTATCCTAAGCATTCACGAGAGAATAATGGGTAATCGTGAAGCACACTTTGAAATAAAAACAACAAAAAATCAAAGTGTTGTTGATTTTATAATGAGAACTGATGATGACGGCAGTCATTCTACAGAAAGAATGAAAGTATTTATATATGACATTTCACTAATGTTGAATGAACATACAAGAAAAAACCATCCAAGATTCTTAATCCATGACAATATTTTTGAAGATGATGATTCAATAGAGAAAAGTTTGAATTTTTTATTTGAATACAATAACAAAATGCCAAATGAATTTCAGTATATCGTTACACTCAATAGTGATTTGATTGAATCAGCCTCTAGAAACGGAAAATTATTATTTGACATTGACGAATTAAAACGAGCTGTATTTACAAAGGACAATCGATTTTTAGGCTTGAAGTATAATGAAACTAAATAGAAAACAGAAGGCCAGCACCCAACAGTTAGAGTTGCGTGCACAGCACGAACAATGAAAGCTGTCTTGAACGGAACTAGAGGCAGATAAAAAGAAAATAATTGTACACTAAATTATCTATATTTAATTTTTAACTAACAAAAAAAGCTCCGCGTGGAGGAAATTAGATATACTGACGTTGTGCATAATTTTAAGTAAAACCGTATAAAATCATGATAATTGGAATCTCATCATTTTGCTGGCATTGTTTTAATGAAACTTCACAGACAAAAGAAGATTATGAAAAACTAAAAAAGGAGCTGCTTTCTGATGTCGATTATGAAGTTGAACTTAATGATGAAAATTTATATGAATTTATTTGCCCTAAAAATCATCGTTCATTAACACAACTTCAAGAACAAAAATTCGAAATATTATTTGACATTGCTTCATTAGCCTTAATTGATGGATATACAAAAGAAGCCGTTTCTAGTTATTCAAGTTCACTTGAAAGATTTATTGAATATTGTATTCTTATATTTTCATTAAAAAATTCGGTTACTATCGAATCTTTCATTAAAACGTGGAAACAAATGGCAAATCAATCCGAACGACAACTTGGAGCATTTTTAATTCTTTGTTTGCAAGAAGGAATGTCAAATCGAATAGAAGAACCAAGGTCAACATTCAGAAATAAAGTAATACATAAAGGTTATATTCCGTCATCAAAAGAAGCTATAGATTATGGTCAATACATAATGTCATTTATTCAAAACACTCTTAAAGATCTAAATCTAACAAGTAATGAATATTTACAGCAGGCGATGCGTATTCATCTAACAAAAAATGGAGATAGACTACCAGAAAATGTGCGTTTAGCAAATGCATCTATGCCCACTATTATAAGCTTAAGAAGTGTACATGACAAAGATTACGGAAATATTTCGTTAATCGATGCCCTTAAGTCTGTAAAAGAAAATGGATTTTACAAACACTTTTATAGAAAGAAAATCCAATAAAAAAACTACTCAAAAGAAGTCACTATTTAACGGAACCGCAGGTAGTTAAAAGTGAATAAATTTTCGGTTTTCCCCCAGCTAGCTTGAGCATTAAGTAACACAGGAGCTGGCACGAACGTCTCGCTCGTGCGCACAATCAAAATCAATTAAGAGAAGTAACCCGCTTCACGAAGTGTTCGGCTCTTTGCTTCGATATAAATTTCAACTGTTTACGGAAAACCGTATTCATTTAGAAGTTTAACATTGTAAATTTCAAAAAAATTAAATCTTAAAAAAAATGGGAACAACAGTTATGAAAGTATTAATATCATATGATGTTAGTGCAAAAAATCCAGAAGTAAAAGCTGCACTGCTAGCATTAAATTATTATGATCAATTTACATTAGGAACTGCTTCAAGAGTTTATCATTTACCCAATACAACTTTATGGCATCAAACAAAATCTTCTGATCAAGCAATGTCAGACATGAAAAAAGTTTGTGCCGATTTAAAAGTTACACTTGAAAAAGCAGTAGCAGTAAAGGCAGATGAATTCGTAGGATTATAATATGAACTACTCTTCGGAGTGGTTTTTTTGAAGCTTTTTTTAACAAAACAATTAAAATGTGAAATATGTGGATATTCCGCTGGAAAGGTCGCCACGATTCCGCTACAAAGTACACCACCCATTCCGCTTCAAAGTACACCAATTATTCCGCTGCAAAGGTCGCCACTTATTCCGGAGCAAAG
>NZ_RYDL01000005.1 GCF_003968755.1 Flavobacterium sp. RSP15
GTTTTGCGGGGTGCAAAGGTAACATCCTTTTCTATTCTCGCAAGCTTTATTAAATCTTTTTTTGAAAATAAATTTTCTTCTTGATCTAAGTAACTTGCCAGTATTTTAAAGAACTTCTAAACCATTACCTTACTATAATTATATTCTAATTAATGTTTGGTGAACTTGTTTGCGGGTGCAAAACTAGCACCTTTATTCGCTTTTACAAGCTTTTTATTCCCTTTTTTTTAAACTTTTCTTAACTTTGTCTTTAACTAGCTGATATCTCGTTTTTTGAAGATCAAAGTTTTTTTGTCTATAATCCCCTCCTACACCAAAGCACGCCCTTTATCCCACTAAAATGACTATTTATACTGCAGTACCAACTCTTCGATCCCTGTTCTTTCTCTAATAAATATCTCGAAATTTGACAATAGTTCGACTTTTACACGCTATTCAATGCGCTTTCCTGTTTCATAGGATCCCGCACCGCTAGTATTGAAGCCTGTAATTAATCCAACTAATGGTTTTGTCCTATATCGTGTAAGCGCTAAATTGTACTATCGCTTTTATATCCTATATATAAGGTATCAATATATACATCAAAACAACTAAAAGTTCTCGATTAACGCAGTTCGCGTTAGGGATAGTAGTGGAAAGCCCGCAAGAAAGTGGCGTGCAACGCAACTTTATGAGGACTTGTAGCGGATAGCACGACTCCATATATAAAAAGAGGCTACTAAGCGCTATAGTAATTGCCTCTTTTTTATATGGAGGAACGCCCAAATAATAGCACAACGCCTTTAGTTTTCACCCTTTATAGTGTCAATATTAGAAATTACGGATTTGTTTTGTATCAAAATGTCATTATGACTGGCATTTTGATCTTTTGATTTTATTAAAGGCCAGGTGTTTTCGTGTTTCGTTTCAGTAATATGAATTTGCCTGTAAGTTTTTTTCCGTTAAGAATAAAACTAAGATGACCTTTTTGTAAATCGTTTGTTAGTCTGCTTTCCGCTTTCTCTAATTCATCTTCAGGTATTAAAGTATAAGTATCATTATCGCAAACAATAACAGTCCCAGCACCGTAATTCTCCTTATCATCATCCGGATATGATTCAAGTATATCTATATCAGCTCCATAGACATCTCAGTCAAAATCTTTTTGATTCAATTGTGTAACATTATTGATTTCGACCGGTACTTTTTTCTTAGACATATCGTCCATATCGATATCTGATTCTTTATGAAACTGGCTATAAATACCTTCACTTGGAGTATACAATAAAGAATCTGGTACTTTATTTTTATCTTTCTTTCCGGATTTTTTTTATCAAAATTCAATTTATCATTTGCACTATTCATTAAACACTTATTTAATTGATTTACAATACACTAATTTACTTAATTTTAAATAAAGTACCAGTAGTATTACGTATAAATTAAAAAATATCTTTAGAATATATTGTTAAGCTCATTTTTGAGAATCTTGGCGGTAGCAAAAACAATATTCCTTGTAAAATTAATTACCCCCTATAACCCAGTTCTGAAAATGGGACATTCAGTCAACACTAGCTCTACAAGAAAAGCCCTGAACTGTTCAAGTCGCGGCTTTTAAAGGGCTTTCTGGCCTAGTTTGCTAAATGTTGGCAACAGTAACTAATTTAGATATTGATCTACTTCAATAATTTCAATACTTGGATGACACTCTAAATAATCTTTTAATGCTCGTATATGTCCGGCTCCGTATAATACCAGAGCTTTTTTAGGATTATTTTTTAAAATATCCTGAATGATGTTTTTATATATGTTTGTATTCCTAATCATATTATCGTGAGCATAAAAAACACCGTTTTGATTTGAATCAATATCTAAAAAAGCAGTAATATTTCCATAAAAGATGTCATTTAGATATGATTTTGAATTAATTTTTTTAAAAGCATCAACCATTGTCATTTTTGGTATTTCAATATTTATCTTTTGAATTTTGATGCCTATTAGTTTGTCATGTTCAGAAAAAACTGAAGGCTTTTTGGTTTCTAAAAAATTCTGATACAAATTAATTTTATTTCTATATTCTACGTACGCTTTTTCATTAAATGAATTTTCAGAATCTTGTTGCCAATCTACACAGGTTACTCCAGTTTTAAATTTTAGATTTTCGGCTAATTTGATTCCAATTTGAAATATTTCATTTTTTATTTTTAGCGCTTTGTCAACTTGATAGGCAACAAAAATGCTATCCCAATGCCGTTGTCGACTGGGTTGGTTTTCCACATATATTTTTTCAGGATTGTAAGCTTTCAATTTTTTTAATAGTAAATTCAATTCGGCTTGTTTCTTAGGGTTTAAAACATCATCTGAACCTTTATTTTTATCAGATGTTGCACCAAAATGATAAGTTCCTAATAATAGAACTTTTGTTTTTTCTTGTCCAGTTGCGTAAAGTGAAAATATGAGCGAAAGGATTAAAAGTAAAACTTTAGAATACTTCATAGTATTGTGTTTATGTTTTATTGATGCCTGCGTCAGTTTTTCCAAAGGATCGGGATAAAAACCTCCAAGCGAACTGTGTTTTGTTACTCATTGAATAAATATATGTTATTTAAACTATAATTAAAACTCGTTCTTGTAAAAGTCGCTTATGAATATTAAAATATAACAGTCCGTAAAAAGGGTTGAAAATTGTTTTTAGCATCCCAAAAAGCAAAGCCAATACTCTTTATTTGTTACAGCCTTTTCTTGCTTCGAAGGCGGATTTGCAATTCGTTACCGTAAATAATTCTAATAAAACCACTTCTATTTCACACTCTAAACTAGCATAATCTGTTGCTCGATCATTCTCTTTGTGGGCACGGATTGCAAATCCGCTATCGTTGTCCGAAAAATCAGATATCCGAGCGATCGGGGTTCTGTCCACCGTTGATATTTGTTGTATTACTGTCAAAATTGTTCTTCGTTTTGTCCTCCAATATTATGTTTCATTTTCTGTCCCATACTGTTCGTTACATAACCTGCAACACTTTCTTCTATTTTCTGTCCGTTGGATAAATAGTTAATATTTATTGAGCAGTCACCTGTTATGTCAACCCAAACAGTTTCACTCTGACCAACTTCTAATTTGTCGATGTGTCCACCGCCACAACCAACGATGTTGATGTTTGTCAATGTAGTCTGCGTAGAGTTTATCAAAGTAATTCTCATTGTGTTAAGCATTAAAATCGCAACCCAACAGTAAAAAAACATAACAGGAATATTAAGTAACATAAGTCCGCAAGTTGTAAGTAGTTTTTTTCTGTTTTCGTTGTCTTTGGTTGCTTTAACTAAAATGGAGATTAGTATTCCCACATTTATTAGTCCTGTCAATGCAATAAATCCATAACCAACAAATAGTAATTCAAAAGAAGATGTCAAAAAGTAAAGTCCGAAAATAATCGTCCCGAGCAGAAAAGAAATTAGTGCTGTTTGTCGTCCTAGTTTAATGTGTTGTTCTGTTGTTATTCGCTTGGTGCTAAAGTCAGTCTGTGAAAAAACCTTCGTTTTATTTGTTTCAAATATACTATTTAATTTTGGATATTAGCAAGAAAATTTGTATATTTAAAGACGCAACATATAGCTGGATTATCGCGTCAACAATTACAAATTAGCAGTTTAGAAGATAAAATCGCTTGGTATAATCCGTGCTCGTAAATAATATCGAAATAATTCTAATAAAACCACTTCTATCACACTCTCAACGGGCATAATTTCATGCTCAATCATTCTCTTTGTGGGCACGGATTGCAAATCCGCGCTATATTTATCAGAAAAATAAGATATCGTAGCGATCGGGTTAGGGAACTTATGTTCACAAGTGAAGGAACACACGAAAAAACCAAGCAGAAAACACTCCAAAAAAAAAGAGGCTCGCTTGCCTCTTGTAATTCTCTCTAAAAACTTTACGACAACTCCATAGTATTAACGGACCTACAATCGGTTCTCCCGTAAAAAAGGGACAGCCTGTTCAACCCGGGTTTACCTCATTGAATTTATTTTTGTTGGTATTCGGTAATTATAATTCATTGTTCGCGCTACGCACGCAACGAATCCCTAGCTGTTAGTGGCTGTTTTTATATACTGCTAGTTGTTCTTCAGTATCTGAAAACACAAATTCATCTGCATAATCAAACAGAAAATCGTTAAGCATATTTACTTTTTGTTCATTAATTTTTATAAGTTCATATTTGTTATTCTGATTTCCGAAGTGTATAACTATTGCGATTCTTGTATTTATAGGATAATATAATTCAAAATCTTTAACTTTTCCATTTTCATCTTTATCGTTGATAAGTAAATTCATCAATGGTTGGTCGGATGTCAAAAATTTTATTTTCGTATCGTTTTCGTAGAAAATAAAATTTATACTTTGATTTTGTGATAATGAAACAGCTAGAGAATTTGCAAAAACTAGAGATATGATATTGGTATATTTTGGAATTATAAAGTCACTTTTATTAAAAACTAATTCTAAACTTTTTTTCATTTTTTTGGTTCTTAAAAACTGAGAACACAAAAAAATCATTGTAAAAAATAAATCATCTTCATTTTCAAATATTTTTAAGTCTTCAAATTTTTTAATTTTAATTACTTTTTTACCATAACCCTCAACTATAGTGTGAAATTCTTCAAATAAATTTGTTCTTATTAAGTCTGTTATTTTTTCTAGTTTTTCTAATTCGCTTTGTGAATTTATATCAAATGTTTTTTGTTTATCAAGTCTTTTTATTCTTGAATATGAGGTGTAAATATTAAACAATTCTAGATTTATTTTTAAAGATGCGTCACTATTACTGTATTCTATAACTAACTCTTTGAGAATTAATTCTTCCTCAATTGTAAATTCTTCTAAAGAATAGAAAAATCTTTGCTGAGCAACCCCCATTAAGTTTGGCTTAGTGATTTTATCTTTACTTTTTAGGTATGAATAGATCTTTTCATTACTACTCCAAGAGCGTAAATATTCTCTCCAAACATAGTGATGCTTTCGTTTAATACTCATTTTTCTTTTCTAAAATTACCGCTAACGTCAGTTCGTCTAAAAACCTCTAAACGAACTCTATTTTGTTAGTCATAGAGTAAATATATGTTATTTAAACTACAATTAAAATTCTTTAAGAGATGAAACTTACATGTGGTTAATGAATGAAAAGAATTAAAAAAGGCAAATAACTCTACAAAAAAAGAGGACACTAAATCCTCTTCATATTCTCTCTAAAATCTTTACAACAACTCCATAGTGTTTACGGACGTACAATCGGTTCTCCCGTAAAAACGGGACAGGCTGTTCAACCCGGGTTTACCTCATTGAATTTATTTTTGTTGGTATTCAGTGATTATAATTCATTGTTCGTGCTACGCACGCAACGAATCCCTAGCTGTTATGTGTAGTTTTTTTTATAATTCAGGCGAATATTTTTTTACCATACTTATTAAAAATTTTTGCAGCGATTCAAAATAAATTTTTCCTTTATCTGATTTTATTACTAAGTTCCAACAATAGTCAAATACTTCGTTTGCATCTTTCAAATTTGAATTCTCGATTATTACTTTGAATAAATAATGAGGATTTTCGTTTTCTAAATAGTATTCAATATTTACGTTAGGATTTTCAGCCAGATAGGCTCTTGTAAGGAATTTTTCAGGACATTCGTTTGAAAAAAGAAAATGTAAATTTTCTGATGGGGGATATGTTAATGCACCTTTATTAGATTTCATATTTTTCATATCGCCATCTAAAATACATGCATATCCAGATTTGATTTTTTTAAATTCATATGTTTCCATATGAGATGTAAAATATGTATATGTTTTATCTGCAATACCAGAAATAATTATATTTATTAATTCAGAAAAATTATTTATTCTTTTATTTATTTCAATTGCTTTTATTGCTTCTTTAATAATTTTTTTAGCTTCTGAATCTTCACAATATAAGTCAATTAGAGGGTACGATTTTGAATCCATTTTGGACAATGATGCATTTACACTAATATTTTGAATTGCTTTGTATTCTCCTTTTGGATTTTTTTCTATAAAAATTCTTGAATAATCATTTACAGTATCTAAAATTGTACCTGAATGTGTTGTAATAATAAATTGTTTATTTTCTATTGTACAAATATTTCTAATTACATCAAGTAATCTTCTTTGGACTTTAGGATGAAGACCCATTTCAATTTCATCAATTAATATTAAAGCGTTTTTAGGTGCTTCAACAATGTCAATAATAATTCTTGTTAGTACTTCCTCTCCAGTCGCGGCATTATAACTTGAATAATGATTGAGGTTATTATATTCGAATGTTTCTTTATCTAAATGTTGAGCAATTTTTTTTATTTCAAATTTTTCTTCTAGAATAAAAGACATATATTTTTCTATTTCTAAAACTTTAGTGGTCGATATGGCTTGAGTAATCGCTTTTTTTGATAAACTATATATTTTATCACTATAAAATCTAGCAGGGACAATTCTGTCTAAATCAATAAATATTGCTTGTCTATGAAGAAATTGACTTTCTTTTTTACCAATTCCATTCCATTTTTTTGATGTTTTTTTTCTTTGTCCTCTTTTCGTTTCAATTTTTTTTCCAGTTTTGTATGTAATGAAATATGTCCAATCTTCATTCTGAATATCATGAGATGTAGTTTTCATTAAAGCACCCCAGGTATGTCGCTCTAGATTTCCATTTTTAGGATTTCTTTTTAAAAAATCATAATGACAACAAGCTAAAGCCATTAAAATTGTTGATTTACCAGAACGATTTGTTCCAGATATTATAGAGATAGGATTTTTAAAACTAATTTTTAATTCTGGAATATGTCTAAATGGCTCAAACCTTAATTCTGTCAAAAAGATTGGATATGTTTTTTCTTCTGTAACATCTATTCTGTCAAATAAATCTTTATCTGAATTTATATTTATCATCTTTAGTCATTTATTGGTAAAATAGCACACAACTAGAATATAGGCGAAACAAACCTTCGCATATACACCCAAAATTGGGTAGATTGGCGAAGGTTTGTTTCGCTTTACTTATTTTCAAATATACTAAAATTTTCTTACAAATCATCAAATGGACTTTTTATTTGTTGGATGCTTTTTGAATAGTAATGGGAAAATTTAGTTGCTGTTAAACCAAATCTCGCGTGAGGGATAATAGTGGAAATCCTTTTATGAAGCGCAGAGCAGTAAAAGATTATAACGGATAGCCCGACCTTTTTAGGGCACGCCCAAGTCCATGTGCTAAATGGTATGTGTGTTTTTGAATACTATTATTGTTTAATTATTTCTTAAAAAAAAGGTTGTTTTGGTTGTCATCCCACAGCTTTCGATGCACTTTATAACTTTGCGGGATGGCAAACATTTTTTTGATGTAGGTTTCAAATTAACCTATCTTTGCCAGCCGAACAATCGGTTGAAATACGTTGCTATGTTCTGCGCTGCGGTAAATGTTTGGTAAAACAGCTTTATTGGCGAATAGCATGTGACCGAAAAAACAATAAAAATACTAGATGAAGTTTGATTTATTAAAAAAAGATCCGCTGTCCAAAGCCAGAGCGGGAAGTATTACTACTGATCACGGGGTGATTGAAACCCCAATTTTTATGCCTGTGGGTACCGTAGCTTCGGTCAAAGGAGTGCATCAACGGGAATTGAAACAAGACATTAACCCGGATATTATTCTGGGAAATACCTACCACTTATACTTGCGACCTCAAACGGAAATCCTAGAGAAAGCCGGAGGTTTGCATAAATTCATGAACTGGGACCGTAATATTTTGACGGATTCTGGTGGCTACCAAGTGTATTCGCTTTCGGCCAATAGAAAAATCAAGGAGGAGGGCGTGAAGTTCAAATCGCACATTGATGGTTCCTATCACTTTTTTACGCCAGAGAATGTGATGGAAATTCAGCGTACCATTGGTGCTGATATTATCATGGCGTTTGATGAATGTACGCCGTATCCTTGTGATTACAACTATGCAAAACGCTCGATGAAAATGACACACCGCTGGCTGGATCGTTGCATCAATCATTTAGACACGCAGCCTGTAAAATACGGTTACGATCAGGCTTTTTTCCCAATTGTTCAAGGAAGCTGTTATAAAGATTTGCGTCAGCAATCAGCGGAATATATTGCAAATTCTAATCAAGTAGGAAACGCCATTGGTGGACTCTCCGTAGGGGAACCTGCCGAAGAAATGTATGCCATGACGGAAGTGGTATGCGAAATTTTACCGGAAGACAAACCGCGTTACCTGATGGGCGTAGGAACTCCTATAAATATTCTGGAGAATATTGCCCTTGGAATTGACATGTTTGACTGTGTGATGCCTACGCGAAACGCCAGAAACGGAATGTTATTTACAGCGAATGGCACCATCAATATCAAAAACAAAAAGTGGGAAGCTGATTTTTCGCCCGTTGACGAAATGGGAATCACCTTTGTAGATACAGAATATACGAAAGCGTATTTGCGTCACCTTTTTGCTGCCAATGAATACTTGGGGAAACAAATTGCCACGATACACAATCTTGGTTTTTATATGTGGTTGGTTCGGGAGGCTAGAAAACATATCTTAGCGGGCGATTTTAGACCTTGGAAAGAAATGATGGTGAAAAACATGAACCAGAGACTTTAAAAATGTTTAATCGGTTAATCGTTAATTCGGTTAAACGATTAAACAAATAACCGATTAAACTTTACTATGCTTACAATAATAGACAAATACATCCTAAAAAGATATTTAGCCACATTTGTGGTGATGTTGTTGTTGTTTATCCCCATCGGAATTGTTGTTGATGTATCTGAGAAGATCAACAAAATGCTGGAAAACAAGGTTCCGTTTTTAGAGATTGCACTTTATTATTACAACTTTACGGTTTATTTTGCGAATTCTCTGTTCCCGATATTTTTGTTTTTATCGGTGATTTGGTTTACCTCAAAACTGGCAAATGATACGGAGATTATTGCTATTTTGAGCTCCGGAATTTCATTTACGCGTTTCTTAAGACCGTATATTATTGGTGCTTCCATAGTTTCTGTTTTTGTTTTACTAATGGGATTTTTTGTTGTTCCCGCTGCCAGCGAAGGCTTTAATAATTTTAGATATACGTATTTGAAAGGAGGCGGAAAAGAGGCCATGCGCGGGGATAATACGGATGTGTATCGCCAAATTAGTGATAATGAATTTATCTATGTAAACAGTTTTAATACGGAGTCTAAAACCGCTTTTAATTTTTCACTGGAAAAATTTAAAAACGAAAAACTCATTCATAAAATCACGGCCAGCAGGATCAAATGGAATCCAAAGGACAGTACCTACACCCTGTATGATTATACAAAAAGAACGGTAGGCGAGCTAAATGATAAAATTGAAAAAGTAGCTCAAAAGGATGCTGTTTTTACATTCGATTTAGAGGATTTAACACCTGTAATTTATATTGCAGAAACCCTGAGTTTAGGAAAATTGAATGCTTTTATTGCAAAAGAGCGAGAGCGTGGTTCCTCTAATATCAATGTATATTTAGTGGTGTTGTATAAAAAATACAGTGTGCCGGTTTCCGCATTTATCCTGACAATCATTGCAGTTGCTGTCTCATCGATGAAACGTAGGGGCGGAATGGGAACGAATCTGGCCATCGGAATTGCGCTGGCTTTTGCCTTTGTTTTCTTTGATAAAATCTTTGGTGTTCTTGCAGAAAAATCCAGTTTCCCTCCCCTATTAGCGGTTTGGTTGCCCAATATTGCTTTTGGAATTTTAGCCATCTACCTATTACGAAATGCAAAACGATAATTTAAAAAGTTACTTAAACCTCCATTTGATTGTTTTTATTTGGGGTTTTACCGCCATTTTAGGCGCTCTAATCACTATATCGGCAGATGCCTTGGTGTGGTACCGCATGTTTTTTGCCGGTATCTTTTTAGCCATTTTTCTGGCATTTAAGAAAAAATCGTTTCGGATTCCGCTAAAATCATTTTTTAAATTAATTTTTGTCGGATTATTGATTGCCTTGCATTGGATTTTATTTTTCAAAGCGATCCATGTTTCTAATGTGTCTATTACGCTATCCGTTTTTTCATTAGGTGCTTTTTTTGCATCCCTGCTGGAGCCACTTTTTTATGGTCGAAAAGTACTGTGGTACGAAGTCTTTTTTGGTCTAATCATAATTGCAGGGCTGGGATTGATTATGAAGGTCGAAATCAATTACCTGGACGGAATGTTATACGCCTTAGCATCCATTATATTAGGTGTTTTATTTACGCTGATGAACGGAAAACTCATTGCGGATCACGATCCTTCGGTTATCTCGTTTTATGAATTCCTGGCGGGTGTTGGTTTCATATCGATTTACTTTGTGTTCGAACAAAAATTCACGGCCGATTTCTTTGTATTAACGGCTAATAATTGGATCCTGATATTGATTCTGGCATCCGTTTGTACCGCCTACGCCTTTACTGCTTCAGTAAAAATAATGCAAAAATTAACACCATATACCGTAATGCTGACTACGAATTTAGAACCGGTTTACGGCATTGTTTTGGCCTATTTTATCCTTGGCGGAAAAGAGAAAATGAGTTTTGAATTCTACATTGGTGCACTAATAATTGTAATCACCGTAATCCTAAACGGGGTGATTAAACACTATCAAAAAAATAAAATTAAAAAAGAATCTCCCGCTTTAGAGAAGCAAACTTTTACACATAAATAGAATATTTACCTTTTCGAACGATTTAAAATTTTATATTTGCGGTTCGAAATAAAAACAAAAACGCAAAAATCCTATGGAATATTTAGATTTTGAGCTTCCAATAAAAGAACTAGAAGAACAGTTAGATAAATGTCTTATTATTGGTCAGGAATCAGATGTTGATGTAACGAATACTTGCAAACAAATCAACAAAAAACTAGAAGAGACCAAAAGAAAAATCTATAAAAATTTGACTGCCTGGCAACGTGTCCAATTATCCAGACATCCAAGCCGCCCGTATACAATGGACCACGTGCGGGCCTTGTGTGGCGATACGTTTCTGGAACTTTTTGGCGACAGAGGTTTTAAGGATGATAAAGCCATGATTGGTGGTTTAGGAAAAATTGACGGGCAATCCTTTATGATTGTGGGTCAGCAAAAAGGATTCAACACTAAGACGCGACAGTTCCGTAATTTTGGAATGGCCAATCCCGAAGGATATAGAAAAGCGTTGCGATTGATGAAGATGGCAGAGAAATTTGGGATTCCTGTTTTGACGTTGATCGACACTCCAGGGGCTTACCCCGGATTAGAAGCCGAGGAACGCGGACAAGGAGAAGCCATTGCCAGAAACATATTTGAAATGATTGGTCTTAAAGTGCCAATTATTACTGTTATCGTAGGAGAAGGTGCCTCTGGTGGCGCATTAGGAATAGGAGTTGGTGACAAGGTATACATGATGGAAAACACCTGGTATTCCGTCATTTCTCCAGAATCATGTTCTTCTATTTTATGGAAAAGCTGGGAATATAAAGAACAAGCTGCCGAAGCACTGAAGCTGACTTCAGCTGACATGAAAAAACAAAAATTAGTAGATGATATTATTCCTGAACCACTAGGCGGTGCACATTATGACAGAGCAACTGCTTTCAAAACGGTAGAGCAATATATCATGAAAGGTTTCAACGAATTGAAAGACTTATCAACAGCAGAATTAGTGGCTCAAAGAATGGATAAATACTGCAAAATGGGAGAGTATAAAGAGTAAAATCTTACGAATTACTATTTAATCCGAAGCCTTGCCGTTTCGGATTTTTTTTTGGTTATAAACAAAAAATAGTTAGTTATAAACAATTATTTGTAACAACTCAACGACTATGTTTTTTTAATTTTAGTTACTTTCGCTTCATGGAAAATTTCAGAAATATTAATCCTGTCAAGGTTGATAAAACGACTATTATAAGCCTTGAAAAAGGAAAATTACAACCACAGGTGCTCGATTTAGAAGAGGCTGTGCTTGGTGCCATGATGATTGACAAAAAAGGGGTTGATGATGTTATTGACATTTTACAACCTGATGCTTTTTATAAAGAAGCACACAAACATATTTTTGAGGCAATTGTCCAACTGTTTACAGAAACACAACCTATTGATTTGTTAACTGTTTCGGCACAACTGAAGAAAAATGCAAAATTAGATTTAGCAGGCGGTGATTTTTACTTAATTCAGCTTACGCAAAAGATATCCTCTTCAGCACACATTGAATTTCACTCCAGAATCATTCTTCAAAAGTTTATTCAACGCAGTTTGATTCGGATTTCTACTGAAATCATTGAAGACTCTTACGATGAATCCGCGGATGTTTTTGATTTATTAGACAGAGCTGAATCTAAATTATATGAAATAACACAAGGAAACATCAAACGAAGTTCAGAGACAGCGCAAAGTTTAGTCCTACAGGCAAAAAAACGAATTGAAGAAATTGCCGGTCAAGAAGGATTGAGCGGTGTTGCCACTGGTTTTGATAAGTTAGATAAGATTACTTCCGGTTGGCAGCCCAGCGATTTAATTATTATTGCGGCACGACCTGCAATGGGAAAAACTGCATTTGTATTATCCATGGCCAGAAATATGGCTATTGATTACGGAATACCAGTGGCCTTATTTTCTCTGGAGATGGCATCAGTACAGTTAATTACCCGGTTAATTTCCTCTGAAACAGGTTTGTCATCAGAGAAATTGCGTACTGGAAAACTAGAAAAACACGAATGGGAACAGTTGAGTACCAAAGTTAAAAACTTAGAAAAAGCACCTCTCTTTATTGATGATACGCCTTCCTTATCGATTTTTGATTTACGGGCTAAAGCCAGGCGATTGGTTTCGCAACATGGGATCCGAATTATCATTGTGGATTACTTGCAATTGATGACGGCTGGCGGAAACGGAAAAGGAGGCGGAAACAGAGAGCAGGAAATTTCTAGCATTTCCCGAAACTTGAAAGCATTAGCCAAGGAATTGAACGTTCCTGTTATTGCACTTTCTCAATTATCTCGAGCGGTAGAAACCCGTGGATCCAGCAAGAGACCGTTATTGTCTGATTTACGGGAATCAGGAGCGATTGAGCAAGATGCGGATATTGTGTCTTTTTTATACCGTCCTGAATACTACAAAATAGACGAATGGGATGATGAAGAAGCCTCACCAACAGCCGGTCAGGCAGAAATAATGATTGCCAAACACCGTAATGGTAGTATAGAAAACGTTCGGTTGAAGTTTATTGGACATCTGGGAAAATTTGATAACCTGGAAGATTACAGTGGCGGATATGATGACTTACCATCCAGTATGAATCAGGATGACAACCCTTTCATTACTAAAAACCTGCCCTCTGCCAATGATGCTTTTGGAAGCAATTTGAATGATCCGGATGATGACAGCGATGTTCCTTTTTAGCAAACAAGCCTCATCAGCATGCGCACTACCCGTTTTTCTTTACAAAAAAAAGTAAGCATAATAAATACAGTTTATAAAAATAGAAAGCCCGCTATTGCGGGCTTTCTTGTGAATTATAATTGAACCTCAAAATAAAGACAATGGTATTTTGACACTATTCTTGTTTAATTTATTTATTTGCTTGTACGCAATCGTACCAAACAAAAAACCGACACAGATTCCACAGATTTTCAATAAAAAAATGTCTAATTTGTAAAAATATATGAAATGTGTGTCAAAAAATATTTCTTACGTAGAACTACAGACAAGCATACTTCTTTATTAAACCATGGCCGGGTAATCAGTATATCCTTTCACAGTATCCGTGTAAAACGTGCTTTGATCTGGTTTACTTAATGGAGCATCAGTCTCAAAACGAGCCACTAAATCCGGATTTGCAATAAAGGGAACTCCATAAGCAACAAGATCTGCATACCCATCTTCAAGCACTTTGATTCCCATTTCTTTTGTAAACCCTTTATTGATGATTAATGTTCCTTTGTAAAACGGTCTGAAATGCTTAGCTACTTCAGTAACAGCAAAAGGTACATCATCAACCGGCGTAAAAGGCTCCGTCAAATGCACATACGCTAAACCATAGTCATTCAAACGGTTTACAATATATTCATAAGTAGGAATTGTCTGTTCATCTAACATCATTCCCTGCGTATTATGCAGGGTAGGATTCAATCGAACACCCACTTTAGAATAATCAATAACACCGGCTAAAGCATCTAGAATTTCAAAAAGGATTCGGGTTTTATTTTCTATTGAACCACCATATTCATCGGTACGATTATTGGAATAACCATTAAAAAACTGTTGTAGTAAATAGCCGTTGGCAGCGTGCAATTCGACACCATCAAAACCCGCCTCAATAGCATTTTTAGCTCCATTTTTAAAATCTAAAACGGTTTGTTTTATGTCTTCAATAGTCATTTCTTTTGGAACAACAGTGTCTACAAAACCGTCTTTTGTGTAAGCTTTTGCATACGGATTCAAAGCGGATGGCGCATGTGGTAATTCGCCATTATGCAAATCCGGATGCGACAACCGTCCCGTGTGCCACAATTGTGCAAATATAGTTCCTCCTTTTTCGTGAACTGCTTTTGTAACCAGTTTCCAACCTTCGGTTTGTGCTGCACTGTAAATTCCGGGCACATTGATAAAACCCACTGCTTTTGTACTCACAAAAGTTCCCTCGGAAACAATTAAACCTGCTGTAGCTCTTTGTGTGTAATATTCTGCCGTAAGTGCAGTAGGAACATTACCTTCATTATTAGAACGGCTTCTGGTCATTGGAGCCATCACCATTCGATTTTTTAAAGTACTGCTTCCTAATGTATAGGGTTGAAATAAAATTGATTTACTCATTTGATTTTTGTTAAAAATTAGTGTTTTATTAAATTAAATACTGGCTTTCAAACCAATACTTGTAAATAGAGTTAAAATAGTGTTTAAGGTTTCTTGCTCATTTCCTTTCAAAAGAAGAGAATCGTTAGAATCATACGCTGATTCGTTGCTCAGAACAACTTTAGAAAAAGGAAACAAATGCTGTAATTTATCCAGTGTACTTTCGGAATTAATCACCTCCATTTCGTTTCCCAAAATAAGTACGATTTTACCCGTTGCCACTTTTTTGATTTTTTCAATAAGAGTAACATTTGTTGCCACATCATTTGAAAGTATAATAATATCTGCCTCCCAACTTGCATTGGTTGGACAAATCATCATTTCTACATTTGCCTTCGGATTCTCTGAAATAATTTCGCTATACACCTCCAAAAGTGTAGCGGCTTTTTGATCAAACAGCAAAACGGGATTGGTTTTGGCAATTTGCTTTGCTAAAACAATACTATTGGTTACTGAAACTCCTAGGACTGCAAATGTGGTTCTATTTGACATCGACTTATATTTACAGGACAAATTTAAGGCTGTATTGCAAAAGTTTTCGTTGATGTAAAACAAGAAATTCTATTGATCTATGTCAATTAAAATGAACTTCGATTGTTAATTTGTTTGCGAACCCGACTCAATGTTTCCGGTTTCAGACCAAGGTAAGAGGCGATCATGTGTTGGGGTACACGTTGAACAATTCCGGGATAAGCAATTCCTAAATTGGTGTATTTTTCTTCGGCGGTTTCTGTTAAAGTCGAATTTATTCTGGCTTGATTGGCGATGTAGGCATTTTGCAAAAGCAAGCGTTGGTATCTTTCAAACATGGGGACTTTATCCATTAAAGCTTCTCTTGCCGATGTTGTCAGCAAAAGCAGTTCAGAATCCTCCAAGGCTTCAATCGTATAAATAGAGGAACTATTTGTTAGAAAACTGGACAAATCTGCGATCCACCAGCCTTCAATTGCAAATTGTACGATGTGTTCATTTCCTTTTTCATCGATGGAAAAAGAGCGCAGTATTCCTTTTTCAATAAAGGCATTGTAGACACAAATGTCTCCTTCTTGCAACAGGATTTGTTTTTTGCGTAATCTTTTAGGGATAAAAAAAGTTTTACACAACTCCATTTCTTCCTGAGTCAGTATCACTTTTTCCTGAATGCTTTTGAATAATTGTTGAAACATGGTTGCAAGATACTAAATAATCAAGAATTCTTAAAAATAGTATTGCTGCTAAAAAAACAATCCTTGATAACTATTGATAAATCTAAAAATGGAAGTCTGTATAAATCAAAATATCTGACTACATTTGCCCAGTCTAATTTTAACACACAAATGAAACCGAACACACAACAATTAAACGATTTAACAATCCAAGTCAGAAGAGATATTCTTCGAATGGTACACGCTGTCAACTCTGGTCACCCAGGTGGTTCTCTAGGTTGTACTGAATTCCTTGTCACTTTATATCAAAATATAATGGAACGCAAAGAAGGTTTTGATATGGACGGTATTGGAGAAGATCTTTTCTTTCTTTCAAACGGGCATATTTCACCTGTATTTTACAGTGTTTTAGCCAGAAGCGGTTATTTTCCAGTAGGAGAACTAGCCACTTTCCGTTTGATCAATTCAAGACTACAAGGACACCCAACTACACATGACGGCTTACCCGGAATACGTATTGCATCTGGTTCTCTTGGACAGGGATTATCAGTAGGGATTGGTGCTGCTCAAGCAAAAAAATTGAATGGTGACAACCATATTATTTATACACTTCATGGTGATGGTGAATTACAGGAAGGTCAAAACTGGGAAGCAATCATGTATGCTGCTGCAAAAAAAGTGGACAACCTTATTGCTACAATCGATTTAAACGGAAAGCAAATTGATGGAACAACTGACGAGGTTTTAGCCATGGGAAGTATTCGTGCTAAGTTTGAAGCTTTTGATTGGGATGTTTTAGAAATTGAAAAAGGAAATGATATCGAAGCTATTATTGCCGGAATGAATGATGCCAAATCCAGAACTGGAAAAGGAAAACCGGTTTGTGTATTGTTGCACACTGAAATGGGTAACGGGGTAGATTTTATGATGTACAGTCACGCTTGGCACGGTAAAGCGCCTAATGATACGCAACTTGAAATTGCTTTAGGCCAAAACTACACAGCAGCAGAAAGCGACTACTAATCCCCACCTAGCTTCCCCGAATGGGAGGAACAGCTACAAGAATCATTAAATAAAAATTTAAAACCCTATTTACCCCAATAGGAGCTCCCCTTCTTTGGAGGGGTTGGGGAAGGAAAATGAAAAAATATACAAATACAGGAAGTAAAGATACACGTTCGGGTTTTGGAGCGGGAATGACTGAATTAGGTCAAAAAAACGAGAATGTTGTGGCACTTTGTGCAGATTTAATTGGTTCCCTTAAATTTGATGATTTCAAGAAAAATCACCCGGAACGTTTTTTCCAAATTGGAATTGCAGAAGCCAACATGATTGGAATTGCTGCCGGTTTAACTATTGGAGGAAAAATTCCTTTCACGGGAACTTTCGCTAACTTTTCTACGGGAAGAGTGTACGACCAAATTCGTCAGTCGGTTGCGTATTCAGAGAAAAATGTGAAAATTTGTGCTTCACACGCAGGATTAACTTTAGGAGAAGATGGTGCAACACACCAAATCCTGGAAGATATTGGTTTAATGAAAATGTTACCGGGAATGACGGTAATCAATACGTGTGATTACAACCAGACAAAAGCGGCTACATTAGCAATTGCGGATCACCACGGCCCTGTTTATTTGCGTTTTGGTCGTCCGGTTGTGCCTAACTTTATGCCCGCTGACGAACCTTTCGAAATAGGGAAAGCGATTGTTTTAACGGAAGGGACTGATGTAACTATTGTTGCTACGGGACATTTAGTTTGGGAAGCTCTTATCGCAGCTGAAGCATTAGAAGCACAAGGTATTTCTGCTGAAGTAATCAATATTCACACGATCAAACCATTAGATGAAGAAGCAATTTTGAAATCATTGGAAAAAACAAAATGTATTGTTACCGCTGAAGAGCATAACATTCTTGGTGGTCTGGGCGAAAGCATTTCTAGAGTTTTAGCTTTGAACAGCCCATTACCACAAGAATTCGTGGCAGTGAATGACAGCTTTGGAGAGTCCGGAACACCAGAACAATTAATGGATAAATACAAATTGAACAATCAAGCGATTGTTGAAGCGGTTCAAAGAGTAATGAAAAGAAAATAATAGCTTCCTTTTACTTATACAAAAAAAAAAAATCCAGTTCAAATTGAACTGGATTTTTTTTGATTTGTATGTTTTAATTGCATTTTACTAAATGTCTTTTGATTCTTGCCGGATCAGTAGTATTTCCGTTACAGCTTGGGATAGATTCAAATGGGATTAAAACGCCATTAGCATCCGTGATTTCCGTTCTGGTACTCACACTGTCTCCATCATCATCAGTATCTAAAAAGTTTGGAATTCCATCTCCATCCGTATCATCCGGATTTATAACTCCTGTCGCTAAAACGCGCATATAACCATCGCCGTCAAGATCTTCTTGAAAATTCATGATTCCATCACCATCTGAATCCAGTCTGTTAATTTCGTATAATTTAAAACTAAAAACTAGAGGTGCGTAAGAAGGAATCGATCCACTTCCTGAATTATAATATCCTAATCCAGAAGGCAAAAACATTACTCCTGCTCCAAAATCTCTGTAAGATACGGTCCCATCTGTATTAGAATCGTAAGTCCCAGTCTTAAATTGCGGAAAAGTTTCGCCCCATCCTACTACTGTAGTAAGCAAACTAAAGAATTGTTGTGGGTTTTTCACCACCTCAAACTGAGTAGCAGAAAGTGTCGTAACTTCCGAAACCGTGGTTCGGGATAAATAATCTCCTTTGTAAGAAGCCAATACCGCATCAGCATTAGTAGGAGATTTGCCCGCTCCCTCTCTAAGCACTAAATAATACAAGGTATACGTTATATCATGAAGTTTGACATCTCTACTCAAAAGTTTAGGAAAGGTTGTTTTATCTTTATAAGACCAAATAGAGGGCTGGCTACCTCCTGCAGGAATTTTTGTATAGCTAACGTCCTGGTCGTCCGGGAAACCGGCGTGATTTACAACTGTGATATAATAGTTTTTTAAATATTCTTCGATATCCGTTAAATCAGTCGCATATTGCACTGCGAAATCTCTAGGCGGTTGAATTTCAGCAGCCTCATCCTTTGAGCATGAAAATAAAGAGATAGTTGTAATTAATAGAATAAAATAATACTTAAATTTGTTCATTATAGCTAATTTTTTTAAGTGCGCAAGATACAATATTGATTGATTTTTGTAAACAATTTAACTCCTATTTTAGAAAATTTATGAGAATAGATAAATATTTATGGTGCGTGCGGTATTATAAAACCCGAAATATGGTTACTGAAGCCTGCAAAAAGAATCACGTAACTGTTAACGGTCTTGTTGCCAAGCCTTCTAAAGAAGTTTTCGCTACTGACAAAATCACGTTTCGGAAAGACCAAATTACCCAAATAATCACCGTGTTGGATATCCCGGAAAATCGTGTCGGAGCAAAACTGGTTGATATTTACAGACGAAACGATACTCCGGCAGAAGCGTATCAACATTTAGAATTACTAAAACTATCAAAAGAACATTATCGAAAGAATGGCACGGGAAGACCTACCAAAAAAGATCGAAGAGATATTGATGAATTTCTCCCCTCCCCGACCCTCCCCGAAGGTGAGGGAGACTAGCCTTAGTAAATTAAGTACAATCCCGAATGAACTTTATCAAACGCAATTCTCACCCCAGAGTTTTGAATGTAAGATAAGTGACAAATAAAAATTAAGTAAAACATCGAATAACCTTTGCCAGTCCTAGCTCCCTTCCCTTCGGGGAGGGTTGGGGAGGGGAATATAAAAATTTTAAATAATGAGCAAAAATATCATCTTAACAAATCAGGAAATTGATCACAAAATAAAAAGAATTGCCTACCAAATATATGAAACTTTCGTAGATGAAGAGGAAATAGTCATTGCAGGAATCGCCAGTAATGGTTTCATTTTCGCAAAAAAAATAGCCGCCGTCCTGGAAACTATTTCCCCTCTTAAAGTTGCACTATGCGAAGTGCAGATCAACAAACAAAACCCTCAATTACCCATTCATACTTCGTTATCAAAAGAACAGTATACCAATAAAGGTTTAGTTCTGGTAGATGATGTATTAAACTCCGGAACGACACTTATCTATGCCGTACGACACTTTATAGATGTTCCTTTGAAAAAATTCAAAACCGCAGTGCTTGTGGATAGAAATCACAAAAAGTATCCTGTAAAAGCAGATTTTAAAGGAATCTCGCTTTCTACTTCGTTATTAGAGCACGTACAAGTTGTTTTTGATGAAAACGATACTAATTATGCGTATTTAAGCTAAAAGAGCCACAATATCCTGCGCAGTCTGATCGATTGTTTTACCATCAACCACAACTTTATATTGCGCTTGGTTGTAATAAAAGCTCCTGTCAAAAAGGTGTTTTGCTATGAACTCTTTCATATCTTCAGGACTTTTATCCGCAATCAGTGGACGCTTACTTACATTAAAAGCCAATCTGTTCAATAACGTTTCAATAGAAGCCTTTAGATAAATAGAAACAACATTATCTCCTTTTAGCAACTCATGATTATTGGCATAACAAGGAGTTCCTCCACCTAAACCTATTATACATGATTCGGGAGCGTTTAATAATTCGATAAAAACTTCGTGTTCTACCTTTCTAAAATAAATTTCTCCATGCTTTTCAAAAATGGCATTTATGGACAAATTCATCTTCTCTACTATCTTTTCATCCAAATCTACAAAAGGAATTTGGATAATTTTGGACAACTTATTTGCAATTGTAGACTTACCACACCCCATATAACCTAATAAAATTATTTTTTTCATCTGAATAAAACCTTACAAATTAAGGTGTTGAGTAATTTTGTTTAAAAAAGACAAATTTATAATAAAATTGCTTGGAAAACTCCAAAATAAGTCCTTATATTTGCACCCGCATTCAAGGAAAGAAAATGACTCGATAGCTCAGTTGGTAGAGCACATCACTTTTAATGATGGGGTCCTGGGTTCGAGCCCCAGTCGGGTCACAATTTTAGTGATCAACACATACTTTCCTTGAAGCATTGACTCGATAGCTCAGTTGGTAGAGCACATCACTTTTAATGATGGGGTCCTGGGTTCGAGCCCCAGTCGGGTCACAAAAGGTCGAGTAATTTATTACTGGACCTTTTTTTTTATAAGGCCACGTGGAGAAACGGTAGACTTGCCAGCTTGAGGGGCTGGTGCTCGCAAGGGCGTGTGGGTTCAAATCCCACCGTGGTCACAATAAAAAAGCCTGCAAAATTAGTGCTTTGCAGGCTTTTTTTGTTCAACAAAATCGTCGATAGTTTTAATTGATTAAGAACGTCATGTGCTTGCTGAGTTTACGATCCAAATTATTTATTGCATTAAATAAATTATCAAAAACTAGTGAGTCTTATCATATTGGAGACAAAGACAAAAGTACTTAGCTTAAGTCACAATTTTCCTTAACTTGCTGCTCTAATTTCGTTAGCATATCCATTCACAATACCAACTTTTGGTGATTTTTTATTGGTTTCATTTTGTAAAATAAATTACATTTAAATGCGTTAATTTAATATCTAAATAAAAAAACAGTACATTTATTACGCAATTTTATTCTTTAATCGAGTTCTAGAAGTCCCAATACCCTGCAATCTATTTTTATGAAAAAATTAATTTTTCTTGCATTATTATTAAGTTCCTTAACTGGCTGGAGTCAGAGTCCAATTGCCTACGAGTTTTTTGACCAAGCTTTAAAAAAAGCAGAAACAGGCAATCTAAAAGGCGCTATTGCTGATTATACTAAAGCCATACGAGCTGATCCATTGTTTGCTGAAGCCTACTTAAACAGAGCACTTTTGAAACAAAAATCAGGCGATATAAAAGGGGCGTTAGATGATGTCAATAAAACCATCATTATTGAACCTAAAAAAGGAGATGCTTATACAACTAGGGCTGACATCAATTACAAGGCTAAAAATTATACGGGAGCCATTGAAGATTGTACGATATCTATCACGTTAAATCCTAAAGACTACATTGCCTATAATCTTAGAGGGTTATCTAATATTCACATTCAAAATAAAAAAAATGCGTGCGCTGATTTCACCAAAGCCATTAAATTAGGAAGCCAAAGTGCCGTTAAAAACAAAAAAATGTTTTGCAAATAATATTCTTGAAATAGGCATAAAAAAAGCGTCTCGATTACAACACCAAGACGCTTTTTTTATAAATATAATTCCGTTTATTTCATGAACAGCTGTAGCGGCTACAATTGTTCTAACTCAATGTTCGATTATTGCAATACGATCATCATAATCATTACGCTGGTTGGGTTCCTCTTATTTTCTGCCTTTAGTTGCTTTTTTTAAGTCATCACCTCCTGGAATTCGCATCTTATCGGTAAGAACTGAAATTTCATTCAAATCAAAATTTCCTGTCAATGACATCAGCACTGTATCCTCATTTTTAGCTCCTTCAATAAACATCAGCAATTCTCTAATTTGAGAATCTGAAGTTCCTGATTTTACCATAATTTTTATATTCCTTCCGTTTTCATTCACGCGCATCAACTCTTCTAATCCCGCTGTTTTGATGTACTTCTCTGCAGCAGCTTTCATTTCTCCCTCTGCTCTGGTACTTTTTGTAGTAAAAACTTTTAGGTTGTCCAATTTTTTTATCAAACTCAGGTACTGTTGCGTTTCTATATCAGAAGCATCTACTTTGACCTTACTCATCAAGTCGAACATTTTTTTATTGACTATAATGGCCGTAACATCATCTTGTCCGTCAAATTTGTCAAAGACTGCTTGCGCAAAAAATGGACTCGAAATAACTAGAAACACTAAAGTGATCAGACACTTTTTGCTAAAACTCCTGTTGATACTTTTTCGAATGGTTGCTTTCATTTTATTTAATTATTTTATTGTTAGTATTCTTAGTTTGATTTTCAGGATCTTTCCCACTCTTTTTTAGTGCTGACAAAAACCCTGTTTTCAACGGTTTTGATATTTCTCAATGTATTGTACACTTTTTATGCCAATATTCACATTCTTGGATAATAATGACAATGCTTTTTGAGTGGCCCTAAAAGCGGCTTCAGGATCTTCATAGGTTCCTAAATTTGTATTTTCTTTTGTAGCATCCAAATCAAAAAGGACATACGTTGCTATTCCCATCAAAACAACAACTGAAGCTGCAATAGAGACCCAGCCTAAATTCCCTTTTTTATTCTTGTTTTTAGCCATAACAACTTCAAATACTGGAGTTTTATTCATATTCTGCTGCTCTTTTGCAACAGCAAAACAGTCAAATAATGAAGCATACTGTTGTAAATGCGAAGCAACATCCTGAGACGAAAAATAATCCCGTAACTCTTTTTCTTGGGCTAAAGTGGCCGCTCCCTGAAAGTATTTTTCTAATAAACCCTCGACTTTATCTGATTCCATAATTGTGTATTTGTATCATAAATTCTTAAATCATTTTTCGTGCCCAGGAAAGTGACAACAGGATTCCGGACTCTTTCAAATCTATTAAAAAATCAAACGAGTTATACTCTTAAGATGAATCCTATTTATTTTTGCAACAAAAAAACACAAAATAAAACTAAAGTTAGTATTTTTACGTTAATAAAGTATTAAAACATAATTATGAGAACAGCATTCAAATTTACGCTTTTATTTTTCATAGCTACTTTCACTTTACAAAGCTGTCAGGACAATGATGACGTGGCACCACCTGCAAGTCTAGAGATTCAGGATTTCATTTGGAAAGGAATGAATCTGTACTATTTGTGGCAAGCTGATGTTCCAAATTTAGACGATGACCGATTCGCAGATCAAACTGCATTAAACTCTTTTTTAAAAGACTATCCCGTGCCTGAGGATTTGTTTAATGCATTGCGGGTAAATCCCTCTACGGATAGATTTAGTTGGATTGTAAGCGATTATTTAGAACTCGAAGGAACGCTTCAGGGTACCACTAAAAACAATGGTATCGATTTTGGTTTAAGTTTTAAACCAGGCAGTACAACTGAAATATTTGGTTATGTTCGTTATATTATTGCAAACTCAGACGCCTCCAGTAAAGCTATAAAACGTGGTGATTTTTTTACTGCTGTAAATGGTACACAGCTGACTTTAAGCAATTATGAATCGTTACTTTTTGGTTCAAACGAAAATTACACACTAAATCTTGCTGATTATAACGGAACTACAATTGTCAACAACGGTAAATCAGTGGCATTGACAAAAACAGTCCTATCCGAAAATCCAATTTTAATCAATAAAGTAATCACCTCCGGCTCTCACAAAATAGGCTATTTGATGTACAATGGCTTTTATGCTAATTTTGACACTCAATTAAACGACGCTTTTGCATCTCTAAAATCACAAGGAGTTACTGATTTGGTTTTAGATTTAAGATATAACGGAGGAGGTTCTGTGCAAACGGCTACACGATTAGCAAGTATGATTACCGGGCAATTTAAAGGAAAAGTCTTTGCAAAACAACAATGGAATGCAAAAATTAATGCTTATTTCGAGGCTGAAAATCCCGAAGCATTATTCAATTATTTTACCGATAAAATAGGAAGCACAGCCATCAATAGTTTAGGATTGACTAAAATTTATATTTTAACTACGAAAAGCTCTGCATCAGCAAGCGAGTTAGTAATCAACGGGCTAGAACCTCACATTCAAGTTATACAAATTGGAGATGTTACGGTAGGAAAAAACGTAGGATCCGTAACGCTTTATGACTCCCCGACTTTTGGAGCTGAAAGCAGGAATCCCAATCACAGATATGCCATGCAGCCAATCGTGTTAAAAATTGTCAATTCAGTTGGTTTTGGGGATTACTTCAATGGGTTACAACCTGATTTTCTTCAAAAAGAAACATTGAGCACTCTGGGAGTTCTTGGCGATTCTGCGGAACCTTTATTACGAACAGCCATTGGGAAAATTACTGGAACTTCCCGCACGTTGCGACCAAGTCCCGGACAAGATTTTGAGTTTTTCACGGATGCCAAATCAATAAAAGGAATCCAAAACCAAATGTACATTGAGAAAGCACCAGAAGGTCTTTTGAGAGCTTTAGAATAAAATAAAGTTACACAATAATTCTTGTTTTTGTTAGCTACAATTGAATAACAAATTAAACAAAACCACATGAAAAAAGCAATTCCGTTATTTCTAACTCTTGCCACCGTCGTCTCTTTTGCATTTATAATTCCGAATACTGTCCCATCCAAACAAATAAATGTTGTTATTGATGCCGGACATGGTGGATCTGATTTTGGAGCAACTTCCAGTAGTGCTACTGAAAAACAAATTGTAGCGCAAATCACAAACAAAATCAAATTTTTGAATAATAATGAGAAAGTGACCATACACCTTACAAGAATTGGAGACCAATTTCTTTCTTTGAGTGACCGTTCTGCGCTGATCAACAAAATCAAACCTGATTTAGTTTTGTCACTTCATGTCAATCAAAATATAAATCTATCAAAATCAGGAATGGAATTTTATATTGCCACAGAATCAATTGCGCATGAAAGGTCAAATGAAATTGCGGTGGAACTTCGCAACAAATTTATCAGCAATACTACTATAAAATCATCAGAAATAAAGAAAGCTCCATTCTACATTTTAAAAAAATCAGAAGTGCCGGCTGTACTCGTTGAATTGGGTTATATGTCAAACCTTGGTGACAGAGACTATTTAACCAATGATGTGGAACAAAATAAAATTGCAGCAACTATCGTAGCATTCATTTCAGAATTGAAATAAGAATATTTTATAAACTAAAAAGAGGCTTTCATCACTGAAAGCCTCTTTTTTTATTGAATAATGCAATGGTATTACATTTTGATATTCAAACCTACTTTGAAATTTCGTCCTCTGGTACTAAACCCTCTTGTTTCAACAAAATCCTTATCTAAAATATTATCTGCTGCTGCAAAAATATTCATTCGATTTTTGATCAACTCATACCGTACATTCATGTTGATCAGCTGGTAATCTTTCAGTATTTCAGAATTCAATACCGGATCAAAAGTGGGTGCCGGATATGTTGTATACTCAAAATAGCGATCCGAAACAAATTGATATGTGGCATTAAAAGCCAAACGAGGCGTTGCTTGCAGATCAACTGCGGCGTTCGCTTTGTGTTTTGGATTCAGCACTCGCGATTGTTTTTCTAATTCTGTAAACGCATAATTGGCATTCAAATTTATTTTAGCCGTCAAAGCATACGAAATCATGGTCTCAAACCCTTTGACTTTATTTAGACCCGCGACATTAAAATACTTGTAAGACACTAAATCAAACCCAATCGCATTTTCTTCCTCTCTTTGAAAAACCAAAGCATTCAGAACCAATTTTTTATCAATCATCGTTGTTTCAAAACCCAATTCAAATGTTTTATCTTTCTCTGAGGATAAATTCAAATCACCATAAGGAGAATACAATTGATACAAGCTAGGGGCTACAAATGCCGTACTGTAAGAAGCTAGTAGTTTCAAGGGTAAATTAGGAAATGAAAAAGAAGGATTTACATTGTAAACTAAATTATTTCCGTATTTACTGTGCATGTTGTAACGAGCTCCCAAATTCAGGTTTAACCCAAATTCAGAGCTATAAACCGCCGTCACATAGGGATCAATCATATTAAATTTGGCCAATTCATTTGCTATGGCCTCGTACGGGCTCTCATTAGACATTTCATGAAATTGAAATTGAGCACCTGTTACCAGGAATAATTCAGGTGAAATTTCATATTTATTAAACGCATCTGCATTGACGCTTCTGGATTTATAATCCAACATTGTTCCATAATTAAAAATGGATCTTGTAATTAAATTAGCACTTGAATTGATTACAAATTCTCCTTTTTTATATTTGTATTTTGGTGAAAACCCAACTCGAAATTGTTCAGAGGCACTGCTGTTTTCATCGTTATCCGCAAAAGATCCTGCATCAAAATCGCTTTTTATTTTATCGTAGTTTGCAAAGAAATCCAAATCTAATTTAGCTGTTGGCTTGAAACCAATTTTCACCACTGAGTTCACTCTGGAAAAACGATCAGCTTCAAATAAAACAGCGTCATTAGGTGATTTTGCCTCAGAAATTCCCGTGGTTTCGGTGCTGTTTAAGGAAGCATAATAATTAATTTTTTCAGCGCTTCCGTTCAAAGCAACCCCTTGGCTGTAGTCATTTATACTATAATTTTCCTGATTGGCAATCGTTTGGGTGCCCACATTAAGGTATGCATTTGCTGCAATCGCTTTTTTGGAAGCTTTTTTCAACGTAATATTAATAACTCCGGCAGCGGCACCCGATCCGTATAAAGTACTTGAAGCGCCTTTCATCACCTCAATACTTTCTATTTGTTCAACGGGCAGCAAGCGCAAATCATACGATAAGCTAATTCCAGAAGCATCGGTAACCGGAACACCATCAATAAGAATTAGCACTTGATGATTTCGTCCCCCACGAATGTAAACCCCTAAATCCTTTCCATTCCGGCTTTGGTTTCCGTTGATTTCAATTCCGGCTACTGAACTCAAAATGGTAGCTACAGTTTGCCCTTGTCTTCTCTTTAAATCTTCGGCTGTAATTTTTACGATTACTTTTCCAGACTTTTCTTTTGGCAAAGCAAATTTAGAATCGGAAATTACGACCTCATCCAATCGATTTGTGGATGCAATGGTGTCTTTTTGTTGTGCGAAAGCACACGAAGTCATCAGTACGCAGAGCGCACTAATACGAACGATTTTCTTGTTCATTTTGAAACATTTAATAGCAGTTTTATGGTACTGCCACATGACTATAAATGGGAGAAAAGCATAGAATTACCCATACCCAAACCTTTTTTCCCGAAAGTTTGATACTCGATGTAACAGGCAGGTCTCCTGGCTCGCGTCTTGTTGTTTACCTTCCCATTCGTAAAGACGAACAGTGGTTTTGTAGATAACAACAAGCTTTATAGCTTACAGTTGCGGGTACAGCCCAGGATTTTTGATTCTTGATTTAGGATTCTTGATTTAGGATGTAAACTCTCTAATCTGAATACTGAAATCTGTAATCGCTTACCTGATTCCCTTTTAATGCTGGTATGAAAAACAAAACAGCAACCTCATTACGGCGGCAAAGATAAAATTATAATACGTTATTATCCTACACTATTCTCAATTTTATATTTCAATTTTAATCACCGCTCCAAAGTTCACTTTATTTTGAAACGCTTCTTGTAATGGCAACTTTGTAATTTTACACAAAATACTTCGAATCACTCCGGCATGGGTCACGATCACAATAGGTTTAATGGTCTTTTTAGGAAGTCCATTATCTAAAAAATCGCTAACTCTATCATGGAGGTCTGTAAAAGACTCCCCGTTTGGTACACGAACATGAACAAAATCATTCATCCAAGGGGTCAAATTGATAACAGGAATGCTATCCCAATTTTTCAATTCCCAATCGCCAAAATTCATTTCCATTAACCGGGAGTCTATTTGTATTTTTGCTGCTGACAGATAGTGTGCCAACTCCACACATCGATTTAACGGACTAGAGTACACGAGACTTTCAGCAGGAATTTGTGTTTTTATGGCTTCAAATTGTTGTTCATAAGGTTCCAACAATGCCACATCAGCTTGCCCGTAGCAAATTCCTTTTTCACAAACGGTTTCGGTATGGCGTACTAAATAAACTTCCATAAAGCAATACAAGATAAGTAGAATATAATTTCACAAACTTGCTGTGTTGCACCAAGACAGTCCCCCGTATAGCCATCTATCCATTTTTGAAAATAGCGGGCCAGAAAAAAGCGGGTGATAAAAACCGGCACTAACACCAACAGCATTTGCCAATGAAAAAAAGACAAAACAATAAGCGGTAACAACCCAAAAAAGAACGCCCCAATCACCTCACACCAGGAATAACTTTGTGCAATGGGCTTGCTTTTACTCGAGGCATCTTCACGGGAATACTGATGCGTAAAAACAATAGAAATGGCTGCCAGACGACTCACGGAATGTGCTGCAACAAAAAGCAATAAATTCTGTAATGAAGAAGTAGTAAGTACCTCCGAAACAGCCTGAAACTTCAATAAAAACAGCAGTACCAAACCTATGGCACCATAAGCTCCAATGGCACTGTCTTTCATTATCACCAAGATTTTTTCTTTGGTCCAACCCCCACCAAAACCATCACAAACATCAGCAAAACCATCTTCATGAAAAGCACCGGTAGTAAGGATTCCAGCAATCATCGAGAGAACAATCGCTATTTCAGGGGTAAAAACACCAACCGATACATCATAGACTAAAAAACTAATAGTACCTACAATCCAACCAATTAAAGGAAAATAACGAGATGCCTTATTTAAATAATCCGGGTTATGATCGATGTTTTTAGGACAGGGAATTCGGGTGTAAAACATCAATGCGGTAAAAAATATGTGTAGTTCTTTTTTCATGTGAATGCAATCTGGATTTTATGTCGTTTTTAGTGCTCTATTTATGAATTTGGACTGAAAAAATTATTATTTTGTACTCACACCGGCACTGTCAAAACTGGCCATTTCATTCAAAAAAGCAACTGCCGATTGAATAATTGGAAAAGCCACCGCACAACCCGTTCCTTCGCCCAAGCGCAAGTCGAGTTGGAGCAAGGCTTTTACACCTAAATAATCCAATAATCTAGCATGCGCCTGTTCTGCAGAACAATGACAGAAAACAGCATTTTTTAGAATCAGTGGATTTTTTTTATAGGCAATCAAAAAAGCCACACTGCAAATAAATCCATCTACAAGAAGCAGCATTCTGTTTTGATGTGCCGTGAGCATTCCAGAAGCCATTTGCATAATTTCAAAGCCCCCAAAATGAGCTAACTTATCTTCTAATGTTGGCGAGCCTTGATAATCCTCAATAGCTTTATTGAGTAAGCGGTGTTTTTGAAGTAGTCTTTCATCGCTTACTCCAGTTCCTTTTCCGATACAGTCTTCAATTGCAATTCCAGTAATTACACTCATCAAAACTGAAGAAGTTGATGTATTCCCAATACCCATTTCTCCAAAACCAATACAATTACTTCCCGTTTTGGCAATAGCGGTAACAATTTCATTCCCCTTGGTATAACAGTGCTGCAATTCGGTAAGACTCATTGCAGGACCCTGCAGAAACGACTGGGTTCCTTTGGCAATTTTGGCCGAAATCAAAGTACTCGTCATCGAAAAATCATAATTTACTCCTGCATCAACTATGGCTAATTTGATGGAATTTTGTTTACAAAACACATTTATTGCAGCTCCACCGTCCAGAAAATTAGCCACCATTTGTCTGGTAACATCTTGTGGATAAGCGCTAACACCGTGGGCAGCAATTCCGTGATCTGCAGCAAAAACAACAAGTGTAGGTTCTAAAATTTTTGGTTCCAATGTTTGAAAAACTTCGCCAATTTGTTTGGCTAAAACTTCCAAAACACCCAATGAACCTGTTGGCTTGGTCTTCTGATCGATTTTATACTGCAGTGCTTCAGATAAATGGATTGTATCTAGAATGGTAGTCTTAAATTTCGGCACCGAAATATTATCTTTTTGATGCACTTTCGTAATTTCTTCGACAGATGGACTTTCTGATTTTTGTTTCCAATTCAATTGCTGTAACATGGGTTGGTTGTCATAATCAGTAGCTGGTTTTCCCACACAGAAATACCCTAAAGGCTCCATATTTTCTCCCAAACCCAATAATTCCTTGAACTGACTATAATTCAAAATAGAAACCCAGCCCATGGAATACCCTTGTTCGGTTAGGGAAAGCCAAATGTTTTGCGCAGCACAAACCGCACTAAATTTGATGGCTTCATTACTTCCCACGGTGCCGATGGTAAAATTATTTAAAACCGCCCGATCATAACAAATCACCAATCCAAGCGGTGCTTCCTCTATTGCCTCTAATTTTAAAGCTTGATACTGCGTTTTTTGTGCTGCCGTGTCAGTTTGATTCGCTGCTTTTTTATCAAAATCCAAAAATAAATTTTTTATCGCTTTTTTTATGACATCTGATTTAATGAGGTAATACTTTGTAGCATCCGTCAATCCAACAGAAGGAGCATAATGGCCGGCCTGTAATGCTTTTTCAATAACAGATTCAGGGACTGGTTCCGAGGTAAAATGACGGGTATCTCGGCGCGATTTTATAATTTCATCTAAGTTTTTCATCTTGAAATACGATGTTTTTGAGTACTTTTAAAGTTTGGACAAACAGTGATTCAATAGCCACCTGCATTTTTTAGGCTTGCTGCTTCAAAACAGACAACGGCAATCCGTGTGAGCGGGAAACTTTCCCGTTTTCATTCATCATATTGAGTAATCCCTTTGGAATAAAACCGTTTTGATTAGCTCTCATCACAGCATAACAGCTGTCTTTTCCTCCGCTCCAAGAACTTACAAAATTCATCTTTTATTGTTTTATGGTAACTGGAATTCCAGAAATCATCAAAATCACCTTATCCGCATTTTTAGCTAAATATTGATTCATCCAACCTTGTAATTCGGTAAATTTTCTACCAATTTGAGTTTCAGCATGTACGCCCATGCCTATCTCATTAGTGATAATAATAACGGTTGTATTTTCCTGATTGGCCACTTGTTCAAATTCGGCTTTGGCTTGTTCCAAACATAAAGCGACATCATTTTTAGTGTCTACAAAAAAATTAGTCAACCAAAGGGTCACACAATCAATCACGGCTACTTTACCGGAAAAATCGATCTCGCTCCATTGTTTTTCTTTCTCGATATTTATCCAGCGCTCGTCACGTTCTTGTTGGTGACGATCAATTCGCTTTTGAAAATCACCATCCCATTTTCTGGCGGTTGCCACATACATGGGTCTGGCCGAAAGTTCCATTGCCAGGTCCTGAGCATACCTACTTTTTCCGGAGCGTTCTCCACCTGTTATCAAATATATCATGCTACTTCTTTTTAAATCCATAGGGACAATGGCGGCAACCATTAGTACAACAATGTCCTCTTTTTAAATGAAACCAAGCCTTAAAAACGTAATTGCCTTGTGCAATATAATAATCGATCCCTTCGATTAGCTGATCCGTTTTAGGCAAAGTTGCTGCTTTATTTCCTTTAGCCGTTTCCGGGGTTATTGTGCCCACATACTCCTCAATTTTAATCGAACAAGCCGTAGCAAAACAGCTGGGACAAAGGCAATCCACACCATCTAAAGGAGAAAAAACAGGAGGAAAATCAGCACACCAACAGCTATTACCTTGAAAATCGTGCCCGCAGTTAAAAGGTTTTGTACAACTGGAGCAGTTTTTAATCTTTAGGCTATCCATTTGTCAAAGATAGTATTTGTTGAAATTTTTACTGTAAAAATTAAACAATAAATTTTATAAATGGCCTACCTTTGCCAGTATTGAAAATGGAATCATGAAAATTTATCTTTATAAAATCCTTTTTGCGGTGGCACTTTTATCATTCGTCAGTTGCAAAAAAAACGAAAACCCTGCAACACTAAAAATAAGTAACGCTAACAACGAAATTGAATATGCAAGTGGTCTGGCTATTTACAAATATCAAGGGTACTCGCTGGTAAAAGTGAGTAATCCATGGCCAAATGCTGCTACAGACTTCACTTATATCTTAAAAGAAAAAGGAGCTGTTATTCCCGATACTTTACAAAAAAACCTCATAATTCAAGTGCCGTTAGAAACGATTGTGGTTACCTCAACAACCAATATTCCTTTCCTGGAAATGATTGGTGCCGAAAACAAATTAGTTGGTTTTCCGCATACTGATTACGTATCTTCTGAGAAAACCCGTCGTTTAATTGACAAGGGTTCCATCAAAAATGTGGGGCAAAATGAAAAGCTAAACATGGAACAACTCATCGATATCGCTCCTGACCTGATTGTCACTTTTGGCATCGACAATAACAACCCGATGATTGAAAACTTACAAAAAAGCGGATTGAAAATCATGATTCAAGGCGACTGGATGGAACAATCTCCTCTTGGAAAAGCAGAATGGCTCAAACTTTATGGCGCTCTTTTTGGCAAAGAAAGAGAAGCTAAAATACTTTTTGACCAGATTACAAAAGACTACAAGGAAGCGGTACAATTAGTTGCAGACAAACAGCCTGAATCTACTGTATTGTATGGCTCAATGTATCAAGATCAATGGTTTATTGCCAAGGGAAACAGCTGGGTGGCACAATTCATGAAAGATGCAAAAGCAACGTATCTCTGGGCAAATCTGGAAGGAACAGGAAGCCAGGCACTTTCTTTTGAACAGGTATTGTATAAAGCAAAAAATGCGACTCACTGGATTGCTTCCGGGTCATTTAAAAACCTGTCAGAATTAGAAAAAAGCAATCCCCATTACAGTCAGTTTAACGCTTTTTCTACCAAAAATATTTATACTTTCGAAAGCAAATTAGGAGCAACAGGAGGAACCATTTATTATGAAACAGGACCGAGCAGACCGGATTTGATTTTAAAAGACTATATCAAAATTTTTCACCCTGAATTGCTTCCAAATTATACTTTTACTTTTGCACAAAAACTGAACTAAGTTGGCCAATAAAAACCGAAATATCATTTTATTTTCCGCTCTTGCTTCAGGGCTTCTTTTCTTGTTTTTTCTGAACATCAGTTTGGGTTCGATACGAATTCCTTTTCGGGAAGTGTACACGAGTTTAACCGGTGGTCAGGCCAGCAGATCAACTTGGGAATACATTGTTATCAACTACCGCTTACCTAAGGCAATCACAGCAGTTTTAGTAGGAATGGGACTTTCGATCAGCGGATTATTAATGCAAACCCTTTTTAGAAACCCGCTGGCTGGTCCCTATGTTTTAGGGTTGAGTTCAGGAGCGAGTCTGGGAGTTGCCTTTGTAATTTTGGGTGCGGGATTATTACCTCCATTTCTAAGTGGTATTTTACTGTCGTCTTACGGAGTAGTCCTTGCCTCTACCCTTGGCAGTTCTATCGTTCTACTTGCCATTTTAGTAATTTCCAGACGCTTGCGGGACACGATGACCATACTGATTGTAGGCTTGATGTTTGGTAGTTTTACAAGTGCTGTGGTGGGCGTACTGACCTATTTTAGCTCGGCAGAACAATTGCAAAAATTCACTTTCTGGTCTATGGGATCTTTAGGGAATCTTTCTTGGTCCTCGATTTTGATTTTGACAGTGTGCGTAGTTATAGGATTATTATTAAGCCTATTCAGCGTAAAACCACTTAATGCCTTGCTTTTAGGAGAGAATTATGCCCAAAGTATGGGACTGAATTTCAAAAGAACACGATTGATTATCATTATTGCAACGAGTATTTTGGCGGGAAGCATTACTGCGTATGCTGGACCTATTGCTTTCATTGGTTTAGCCGTACCACATATAGCAAAATTACTGTTTCAAACCAGCAACCATTCTATATTGTACTGGAGCACCCTCCTTTTAGGAGCCGCAATAATGCTCATTTGCGATGCGATTTCCCAAATGCCAGGTACGAATATCACATTGCCAATAAATGCCATCACTTCCTTACTAGGAGCGCCTATAGTTATCTGGCTGATTGTCCGAAAACGAAAAATGATGGGATAATATTAAAAATTGCGTGCCTATATTTATATTTGTTTTTAAAATCGATATGATCGACGTTTAAATTTTCCAAAAAAAGAAAAATGAGTACCACTAAGAACATCCTTTCAACAAACAATTTGAGCATTGGTTACAAAACTAAAAGTGCGACTATTTCTATTGCCGAAAACCTCAACTTAAACTTAGATAAAGGAAAACTCATTGCCTTAATAGGCGCTAACGGAATTGGAAAATCTACACTTTTACGAACCATAACCGGAATTCAGAAACCCCTTTCAGGAACTGCTTTGCTGAATAACAAAAATATTCACGAGCTGGATACGTTAACCTTGGCACAAAATTTAAGCATCGTTTTAACTGAAAAATTACCGCGCAGTAATTTGACCGTTTGGGAACTCATCGCTTTAGGAAGGCAACCGTACACCAATTGGATTGGAAAATTAACCGACACTGATATTGCTAAAATTAACCAAGCAATTGCACGCACACAAATTGGTCATTTGGTCTCAAAAAAACATTACGAAATCAGTGACGGACAGTTACAAATCGTTCTGATCGCAAGGGCTTTAGCACAAGACACACCGTTAATCATTCTGGATGAACCCACGACCCATTTAGATTTATTACACAAAGTGGTGTTGTTTAAACTCCTAAAAAAACTTACAGCGGAAACTCAAAAATGCATTCTTTTTTCTACACATGATATTGATATGGCCATACAATTAAGTGATGAAATGATCATTATGACTCCGGAAACCGTCGTTCAGGACCAACCTTGTAATTTGATTATGAAAGGAACTTTCAATACGCTGTTCAAAGATGAGCATATTGTTTTTGATGCTGAAAAAGGAAAGTTTATTATTTCTTAAATCTGTAATCCTATTTGTCTTTTTGCTTCGCCAATGACAAAAGCCACGGAATTAGCAATATTGAAACTCCGGATCAGCGGTGCCATAGGAATTGTCAGATGATTGGGGAATTCGTTTAAAACAGCTTCACTCAACCCTTTGCTTTCTTTGCCAAAAACCAACCAATCACCCTCTTGAAAATCATTTTCTAAATACGATTTTTTAGAGTGGGAACTCATCAGAAAAACGCGGGACAAATCCGGAATCTGCACTTTCCATTCGGCTATATTTTGATATTCGGTAACGTCAAGATGCACCCAATAATCGAGTCCAGAACGCTTTAGATTTTTATCATTGATCACAAAACCAAAAGGATGAATTAGATGCAACCGGCTTTCGGTTCCTACGCACAATCGGCCAATATTTCCGGTATTATTTGGTATTTCGGGTTCTACTAAAACGATATTTAACATTGTAACTATTGTATTTTTTATTGTTATTTTTCATTTGAAAGGACTGCAAAATCAGACACTTCCACAACTTCTCCCGCCTGTAAGTCATGTAAAAAAACATTTCCTATCCGCACTCGAACCAATCGCAAGGTAGGAAACCCAACCGCTGCGGTCATTTTTCGTACTTGGCGAAACTTTCCTTCATTGATAGTAACTGAAGCCCAGGAAGTTGGACCATGGCGTTCGTCCCTTATTTTTTTCCCTCTGGCACCAAAAGCGGGAACTTCATTTATCAAAAAAGCAGTACACGGTTTAGTGATGTATTTAGTGCCATTAAAACCAATTTCGACTCCTTTTTGCAATTGCTGAATGGCATCCTGATTAATAATACCATCAACTTGTACATAATATTCCTTGTCGACTTTTTTGCTTCTAATGATTTCGCTCATCATTCCGTCCGTGGTCAGCAACAATAACCCTTCTGAATCTTCGTCAAGACGTCCTATTGCCATAGTTCCTTTGGGAAAATCGTACAATTCACCCAGCAGTTTCTTTTTCCTTTTGAGCTCATAAATAAACTGGCTCAGATAGCCGTATGGTTTGTGTATGATAAAGTGCGAATGAGACATGTTATACTTTCTGTTTTGGCACAAAGATAGCTTAGTTTTTAATGGGTTTAAAAAAGTAAAACCGAAAACATTTATTGGTGTAAACTAAATATTTTATTAACGAATAGAATTACTTTGGATAAATGATGAACTGTTACAGCAAGTTGCTATCTTAACTTTAAAAATACAGATTGCAGAAAAACAACTGCTTTAGGTTTGAAAAAGCCGACTGACAGATGAAGTATGCAGTAGTAGTAAAAATCCACGCAAAAATATAAATTCTGAAGTATAGCTTTTGAAATCGAAGGAAATATAAAACTGGATAAAATAAGAATTCATCGTATTGAAAAAAAGCGAACAATTGCGTTTTACTGAAGCTCTTTTCTTTTATAATAAATTCCTTTAAAAACAATCCGAAGTACGAATTTATAATATTCTGTTAACGTAAGAAATGTTATTTTTGACTCCTAATTCAATCGTAAACCTATGAAAAACAAGTACCATTTGTGCCATATCCTGGCTTTTTTAAGTTTTTTTTATTGCTTTACGGCCTCTATTTTTGCCCAAGGAACTGCGCCAGCTCCTCAAGATTTACTTTTTTTACAGGATTTTTCAACTTTAGATGCAGCCTCTGCTACATATCCCGCCGGATTTCAGGGCTGGACAGCCAGTACAGCACCGGGAAGTACATTTAATACCGCAGCTGCAGTTGTTGCAGACAAACCATTAGTGGCCAGTAGTACCGCTGCAACAACGAGCGGGAATTTCCATAATTACAATGGAAAAATTGGTTTTCTAAATACCGGTTCATTGGATTTAACTTTAGGATTTGCTTTCAAAACACTTGGTAAATCTGGAATTACCGTAGAATATGATGCGATGGTGATTCGTAATCCCTATAATGGAACTTCCAATACGCGGATCAACGAGTTCGTCCTGCAATACAGAGTGGGCACCGCTGATGCTTTTATTACTTTATACCCAACGGTGTATTCGAGCGGTACAACAGGACAAACTTCAGGAACAATAGGGCAAAACATTCAAAAAATAAAAGTTGTCCTGCCAACAGAATGCGACAATAAAGACGTAGTTCAGATCCGATGGATTTCAAGACAAGTTTCAGGCGGTGGTTTCCGTCCCTCATTTGCCATTGATAACATTAGTGTGATAAATGATGTTACAGCTCCTGTAAATGCCGTGGGATATCCAAAAATAAGCAGCATTCTTTCTGATGGATTTGATTTTTCGACTAAACTAGACGAGCCCGGAAAAACCTATTTTGTGCTATTGCCTTCAGGAAGTGCAACCCCAAGCGGTGCACAAATAAAAGCAGGAACAAATGCGACCAATGCACCCGCTTTACAATCCGGTATCCTGGAAATTAAGGACGCCGCGATTGAGTCTGTAAAAACCATAACGGGATTATCGTTAGGCACTGATTATGTTTTATATTCTATATCTGAAGATGCAACTGGAAATACTCAAACTGAAAGCAATCTATTAAACATAACAACTTCCAGCGTTCTTGTTCCCTCTTTGTCGACTACTAAAGCTGCATTAGATTTCAATTTTGTGGAGCAAAATTTCAGTTCAACGGCAATAAACTACCAGATTGAAGCGCTTAATCTTACTGGAGCAGTAACCCTGACAACATCTGGAAACTTTACCATTTCTAAAAATCAAAGTACTGGTTTTCAAACGGCATTGGTTTTTGCTTCCCAAGATTTCAATAACAATAAAACACCTACAGTTTATGTACGATTTACACCTACTGCAACTGGTCTTTTTTCAGGTCAAATCACTCATGAATCTACTGGCGCTTCTACAAAGACGGTGTCTTTATCAGGAACAGGAATAAATCCCTATTTTCAAGCTTTTAATGATGTAAATGTCCTTACAAACAGTGGTTGGACAGAATATAGTGTGGCAGGCGACAAGAATAAATGGGTGAGCACAACTACCCGTTTCAACAGTTCTCCTGCTGCTGTACAAATGAATGGATATTCAGAAACAGGTGCCAGTAAAGATTGGTTAATTTCTCCTAATTTACGTTTGGATACTTTTGATAAATTCCCATTATTGTCTTTTTATTCGCGTAAATTTTTCGCTGGAACACCGCTTAAATTAATGGTTTCAGTAGATTATGATGGCAAAAGCACCCCGGAAACAGCCACTTGGACGGTTCTTGAAAGCGATTTTCCAAGTACTACAGGAACTTTCAAACAATCGCAATATATCAATCTCGAGGCCTATAAAACCAATCATACTTATGTGGCCTGGGTATATGAGACTCCAACTTCCGGCGGTACGGATAGCGCCGAATGGACTGTTGATGATGTGCGCATTACTAACGAAGCAACATTTTTAGCAGCTAATCCTACTTTAAATTTTGCAGAAGTAAATCCCAATACGGCTTCACAAAGCCAATCGTTCCTTTTTATGGCCGGAGGTTACGGCACAATCACTCTTACAGCTCCATTTGATTATCAATTATCCCCAGACAACAGTACTTTCAAATCTAGTGTCGAAATTTCAGCTGAAGATGCTGTTAAGGGTAAGACAATTTATGCTCGTTTTTTTCCTTCGTCAAAAGCATTGAGCATTTCAGGTCCTTTGACTGCAGTTGGAACCGGGTTAAATCAAGAAATTGGATCTTTATCAGGATCCTCGTTACCCAAAACAGAAACATTTGACATCGTAACGTACAACTTAGAGTTTTTTGGAAGTAATACAATCGGTTCAACGGGAACTGAATTTGGGCCAATTGACGATGCACTACAAATTGACAATGTGGCTAAAATAATGAATACTTTGAATGCTGATGTTTATGCCGTACAGGAGGTTGCACATGATGCGGCTTTAGAAACTTTAATACAAAAAATAAGTATCAACGGAAAAACCTTTAACAAAATGATTTCTCCTGCTTGGTCCTATTCTTTCAATGCGCCTACACCTGACTTCCCCGCTCAAAAATTAGTGGTGCTTTATAATACCCAAACAGCTACATTTAAAAAAAGCCGTGTGATGTTCAGTCAACTTTTTAATGATATTCGTGCTGGTAAAACCACCTTACCCAATTATCCAGGCGGCAACAGTAGTAGTTTTTTCGCCTCAGGTAGGCTGCCGTATATGGTTGAAATTGAAACTAATATTGGCGGTGTAAAAAAAGACATAAAAATCATTAACATTCACGCCAGAGCAAATAGTGGCAGCGATATCGCAAGATACAATATGAGGAAATATGACGCTGAATTGTTGAAAGACAGTTTAGATTTCAATTATCCAGAGGCCAATTTAATCCTCTTAGGAGATTATAACGATGATGTCGACGAATCTGTAATTGCAGGTAATCCATCCTCGTTCCAAAAAATGGTTGAAGATACAGCTCGATACAATCCATTGACTTTAGAAATCAGCAAAGCGGGAGCTTTCAGCTACCTGTCTTCTGGAGGTTTCTTAGACCATATTATCATTTCAAATGAATTAATGGCAGAGTATGTACCAAATTCAACAACAGTTTACGACCCGAGACTGGATGTGGCTAATTATGTCAATACCACCTCTGATCATGGGCCGGTCATTGCGCGTTTTGAACTTAAAGCAGATTCCACCTTATCGACTAATGATTTGATTTCGGCTAATGGATCAACGGTAGTTACGTATCCAAATCCGGCATCAGAATCCTTTACTATCGAAATTAATTCCGGCAACACAAAGGACCTGACGCTAGCCATTTATGATATTCAAGGAAGATCGGTGGGAGTTCCAATTGAATTAAAAGGTTTTAACAGCGATAACACAACAAGAATTGATGTGGCTCATTTACCGGTAGGAATTTATATTTATACCCTTTCCAATGGTACTAAAGTAGTTTTCAAAGATAAATTAGTAAAAAAGTAAACGACTAATTTCAGTATTCAAAAAAGCCAGATTTCATTTTTGAAATCTGGCTTTTTTATCTAATATGTTTTTAAAACTCCGCCTGTTTGAGTCATCAAAATTAATACCTTTCTATAAAAAAACTTGCATTAGTATTTTGATTTCCGAAAGAAAATCAGGAAACTTTTGTTTATTTTTACAACGTTACAAAAAGAAATTCTATGTCAGATATGTTTCCGTTTTTATTGATTTTTATTGTTGCGCTCGCGATTGGTGTTTTCATTGGCAAGCTCATTTTCTCTGCTCGATTTCAATCGGAAAAAATTAGTTTAGAAGAAAAACTGATTGCATTTTCCACCCAATTCAATCAACTGAAAGAACAACTAATTGTAGACAAAATAACTTTTGAAAAGCAACTGGAAAACACCCATTCCCAAAAAGAAAGCATCAGAAACGAAAAAGACAGTCTAGCCATTCAGCTTTCAAAAAAAGAAGTTGATTTTGAGAATCTTTGGGAACGCAACAAAGAACAAAAAGAAGAAGTCGAGAAACTACAAGAAAAATTCACCAAAGAATTCGAAAATCTCGCCAATAAAATCCTAGAAGAAAAGTCCACTAAATTCACGGAACAGAACAAAGAAAACATGAAAAACATCCTGACACCATTACAGGATAAAATTCAATTGTTTGAGAAAAAAGTTGAAGACACCCACAAAGAAAGCATTGATTATCATGCTGCTTTACGCCAACAAATTCTGGGCTTACGCGAAATGAATATCCAGATGAGCAAGGAAACCATCAACCTGACTAAGGCTTTGAAAGGCGACAGTAAGATGCAGGGAAATTGGGGCGAATTAGTATTAGAACGCGTTCTTGAAAAATCAGGTTTGGAGAAAGGCCGTGAATATGAGGTGCAACAAGCCTTCACAACCGAAGATGGAAATCGCGTTTTCCCTGACGTTGTGATCAATCTACCAGACGGTAAAAAAATGATTGTTGACTCTAAAGTTTCTTTGACAGCGTATGAAAAATACATCAATGAAGAAGATGATCTACTAAAAATTGCCTATCTAAAAGAGCATGTCAGTTCCATCAAACGCCACGTAGAGCAACTTGGCAATAAGAACTACCATGATTTGTACCAAATAGAAAGTCCTGATTTTGTGTTGTTATTTATTCCTATTGAACCTGCTTTTGCCATGGCACTCAATGAGGATACGTCTTTATACAACAAAGCGTTCGAGAAAAACATTGTCATTGTTACTCCAGCAACTCTTCTGGCTACCCTACGAACAATTGACAGTATGTGGACCAATCAAAAACAACAGGAAAACGCACTAGAAATTGCACGTCAGGCCGGCGCATTATATGACAAATTTGAAGGTTTTGTGGCAGATTTAATCAAAATTGGAAAAAAAATAGACGAGAGCAAAATAGAATACAGCGGTGCGATGAATAAACTGGTAGAAGGAAAAGGAAATCTAATTGTGAGTGTCGAAAAATTAAAAAAAATGGGCGCTAAAGCGAAAAAAGCACTTCCCGAAAGCATTATAAACCGAGCCGAAAAAAACGAAAATTAACTTTAAACTAAATCCTAATGAAAAAATTCATACTAATCCTTTCTGTATTGCTTGTAGTAACTGTTGCGGGTTATTTCACTTTTATATACAATGCCACGTACAGTGAAGGAGTTCGCTCCGGCGAATTAATAAAAGTGAGTCGCAAGGGAGTTGTATTCAAAACTTGGGAGGGCGAAATTAGTCAAGGCATTTCCGGTGCGCAAATTTTTTCTTTTTCGGTAATGGACGGTGAGGAAAAAGTAATTACGGATTTAAAAAAATTTGAAGGACAATACGTCCAAGTAACTTATATGGAACGTTATAGAACTTACCCATGGTGGGGCGATTCACACTATTTTATAACTAATGTCAAGAAAGTTAATTCTCCCTTTAAAATCAAATAAATGAACAGCATTTTTAAAACAGTAGCATCATCTGACATCAGTATTTCAGAATTAATGTTACCATCAAACACTAATTTCAGTGGCAAAATTCATGGTGGGTACATCTTGTCCCTTATGGATCAAATTGCTTTTGCCTGTGCTTCAAAATTTTCAGGAAATTACTGCGTAACGGCATCGGTAGATACGGTTAACTTTCTTAAACCTATTGAAGTGGGTGAACTGGTAACCATGAAAGCCAACGTAAATTATGTAGGTAAAAGCTCTATGATTATTGGTATTCGGGTAGAAGCCGAAAACATTCAAACCGGAAAAATTAAACATTGTAATTCATCCTATTTCACTATGGTAGCCAAAGATAAGGAAGGCAACAGTGCCCTTGTTCCCAGACTGATACTCACAAATCTCAATGAAGTGCGCCGTTTTTATAATTGCATCAAACTAATAGCGTTAAAAGAAGAAAAAAATCTCCATAAAGAAGCGTTTGATTACCGTTCAGAAAAAGCACTAGAAAACATAAAAAAATACAATGTTCGGGTAGAACTATAATGTAACAAGCCTCTGCTATCCAAAAGATCAGCTGTTCTTTTGGATAACAAATCCCATATTTCTTATCAAAAAACAATAGAAAATTAAACTTGTCGACCTGCTATTTCAGGTAAACAATAATTTTATAATTGCTGCTTATTTTGTAACTTTAAGTAATTTAATTCATAAATCATTATGAAAAAAATCACACAAATAGCGCTGCTCTTTACTGCTATAGCAACCACTGCTCAAGAAAAAATGGTATCCTATTCGGGAATCATTAATCTTGAGGCTTCAATCCCATTATTTGAAGAAGTGAACGCAATCAACGAGAAAACAACCTGTATTTTAATCCCTAAGAAAGGTCAGATCATTTGTTGGATTAGCATCAAAGATTTTAAGTTCAAAAAAAAATGATGCAAGAACATTTTAACAATAATTATATGGAGAGCAATCGTTTTCCAACAGCCATTTTTAAAGAGAAAATTGCTAAATTCGATTTAAAAAACATAAATACTACTGTAGGAGAATACCAAATAAATGGAAAAATAACCATTCGTGGAAGAACTAAAAGGCTTTTTTTTAACAGCACCTTAAAAAGAGTAGATTAGGGAATTGAGTTATATGCCACATTTCCCCTAAATACGGATGCTTTCAAGATTAAAATTCCGTTCATCGTTCGCAGCAAAATATCTAAAAATGTGAACACAAATATCATTTGTGTCTTACATTAAATCTATTTTGTTAAACAATTTCGCAAAGCTCCTTCTAAATTTTTAAATTTAAATTTGAACCCAGTTTGAGTTATTTTATCCGAAGAAACCCTTCGTCCCGTTAGTACAATTACCGCCATTTTCCCCATCGCTAATTTCAATACAAAAGCAGGTACATTTGGCAACCATATTGAATATCCAAAAACACATGCCAAGGTTTTAGAAAAAACGGTGTTTGTAGTATTATCAGTAATCGCAGCATTATACGGCCCAGACATATTGGGATTGACAATTGCCTGAAAGTAGATCGCACACAAATCATCGATATGAATCCAAGGCATGTACTGCTCTCCCGATCCCAATCCAGAACCCAATCGATACTTAAACATAGGAATGAGTTTCATTAAAAAACCATCATTTTTTCCTAACACTAATCCGGTACGGATTTTAACGGTACGTATGTTTAAATTCTCTATAAAGTCTATGGCATCTTCCCATTTCTGGCAAGTATAACCTAGAAAATCATTGGCAGGAGCCATGGTTTCTGAACAAATTTCTTCGCCATTGACAGCACCATAAATACCTACTGCCGAAGCGGAAATAAACGCTTCTACTTTTTTATCATGCTTTTTTAGAACCGTATAAAGCAACTGAACAGATTGCTCCCTGCTATCAATAATAGCCGCTTTTTGTTTGGCCGTCCAGCGCCTCTCCCCAATATTCTCGCCAGCTAAATGTACAATATAATCGGCGTTCAAAACTGCCGTTTCATCAATAGTGTGATTTGCTACATCCCACTTATAATAAAAAACAACTTCTGTATTACGCTTTTCACTTCTACTCAAAATGGAAACTGTATACCCTTTTGCGACCAACAAAGCAGTTAAATTTTTTCCGATAAATCCCGAACCTCCGCTTATTAAAACATTCTTTTTCATAATACTGTAAAGCTACTGATTTTTATTGATACTAAAATTATATTAAATTTTGTTTAACTTTATTGATATATGTTTAAACATTCACTACCTTTATACTCTAATTTGAAACATCGTAAAAATGGCAACTAAAAAAACAACCGTAACAAAAGACAAAATAGTTTCACTGTACATGAATTACGTTCTTGAATACAGCGAGAAACCAAAATCAGTATATCATTTTACAAAAATAAATGATTTTACAGAAACTGAATTCTATGCTTTTTTTGGTACAATTGAAAGTATTGAGAAAGAAATTTTTAAAATGTTTGTAGAAAAAACTACTGACTTACTGAACAAAAATAAGGAATACGAAATGTATGACATGAAAAGTAAAATGTTAAGTTTTTACTTTACATTTTTTGAGATCCTGACTGCTAACAGGAGTTACGTTGTTCTTGTATTAAAGGAGCACAACAATCAGTTGAAAAAACTAATGCAACTCTCTGGACTCAGAAACAGTTTCAGAAATTATTTATCTGAAATAATCTCAGATGAATTTAGAACACAACAGGAAAAACTGCAAAACTTTCAAGAGAAATCCTTTCAAGAAGCTTCCTGGATTCAACTTTTATTAACGCTAAAGTTTTGGCTGGATGATGCCTCAGCTGCTTTTGAGAAAACAGACATTTACATTGAAAAATCTGTTAAAGTAACTTTTGAGTTAATGAATATTGCACCGATAGACAGTTTAATCGACTTTGGAAAATTCATTTTCAAAGAAAAAATATACAACAAATAATGAAAACTATAGATTATATTCCAACATCAAAAATTGAAAGAGCAACTAAGCTGGTACAAACCGGTGCTAAAGTTGGCGTAAATTACCTAAAATATTACGGTGAAAAAATAGTCAATTCTGATTTGACTCGTGAAAAATTAAACGAAAATAATGCCGAGGATATTTACGACGGACTCAAAAGCCTTAAAGGAAGTGCGCTCAAAGTAGCACAAATGTTGAGTATGGATAAAAGTTTTTTACCTCAGGCTTATGTAGAAAAATTTTCACTATCCCAATTTTCTGTTCCACCACTTTCAGCTCCGCTAGTACTGAAAACCTTCAAAACAAATTTTGGGAAAACACCTTATGAAATATTTGATGAATTCAATGCTACATCGAAAAATGCCGCCAGTATTGGTCAGGTACATGTTGCCATGAAAGACGGTAAAAAACTAGCTGTAAAAATTCAATATCCCGGAGTGGCTAACAGCATCTCCTCTGACTTATCGATGGTGAAACCTATTGCCATCAGAATGTTCAACCTTCAAGGAAAAGACTCTGATAAATATTTCAAGGAAGTTGAAGACAAATTGATTGAGGAAACTAATTATGTTTTAGAATTAAAACAAAGTCAAGAAGTAGTTGACGCCTGCAAAAAAATAGAAAATCTGGTTTTTCCGGAATATTACCCTGCCTTTTCAACTGACAAAGTCATCACAATGGACTGGATGAATGGCAAACATCTCTCTGAATTTACAAAAACAAATACCAATCAGGAAGTAGCAGATAAAGTTGGTCAGGCTTTATGGGACTTTTATATGTACCAAATTCATATTTTAAGAAAAGTACACGCTGATCCACATCCTGGAAATTTCTTAGTCAACGATGCAAACCAATTAGTAGCATTAGATTTTGGTTGTATGAAACAAATTCCAACAGAATTTTACACCCCCTATTTTGAGCTGGTAAGTAAAGACGTAATTAACGATACTAAAATATTCAATTCAAAATTATTTGAATTAGAAATTTTACGTGCTGATGATTCTGATGCAGAAATAGCCTATTTCACAGAATTGTTTCATGATTTATTATCGTTGTTTACCAAACCTTTTCAAGAGAAAATATTCGATTTCTCGGATGAAAGTTTTTTTGAAAATATAGCACAATTAGGGGAACGATTTTCAAAAGACACCAATATTCGTAAAATGAATGGAAATCGTGGATCCAAACATTTTATATATATGAACAGAACTTTTTTTGGATTGTACAATTTAATGTTTGATTTAAAAGCGAAAATAGTTGTCAATGAATTTGAAAAATACAAGTAGTGAAAAAAGAAAATCTGCCTTCAAAAATGTGTTTGGTATGCAACCGGCCATTCAGCTGGCGGAAAAAATGGGAAAAAGTTTGGAACGAAGTTAAATATTGTAGTGAAAAATGCAAAAGAAACAAAAAGGGTTAATTTGGTTTAGGAATGATCTTAGAGTTCATGATAATGAATCTGTTACAAATGCGGTACGAGACAATGAAAACGTAATTGCTGTCTATTGTTTTGAACCAAGGCAGTATCAGCAAACAAAATATGGTTTTAAAAAAACAGAAAAGTTTCGTGCTAAGTTCTTAATAGAATCTGTACTGGTATTGAAGAAAAACTTGAAGAAACTAAACATAACACTGTTTGTATTTTACGAAAATGGAGAAAATGTTATTCCGGAAATTGTCAATAATAATGGCATCACGTCCATATACCTTCAACAAGAATGGACCAGCGAAGAAAAGGAAGTCCTAGAGAGTATTAAGTTAAAAGTTCCGGTTTTGACAAAATTTAATGCAACTTACAATCAATTCTTATTTCACCCTGAAGATATTCCGTTTGAAATTCAATCCATACCTAATGTTTTCACACAATTTAGAAATAAATGTGAAAAGTCGACAAACATTAGACCTGAATTTACAGTTCAGCCAATGCCCCAAGAAAACTTGGGGGCAGATGAAAATGAATTTCCAACACTAGAAAAATTGGGATTTAGTAATTTTGAAATGGATTCTAGAACGGCTTTTCCTTATTTTGGTGGCGAAGATGATGCATTAAAGCGATTGCAAATCTATTTTTGGGAAACAAAAAAATTAAGTGTTTACAAACTGACCCGCAACGGATTGATTGGTTCAGACTTTAGTTCAAAGTTTTCCCCATGGCTGGCAAATGGTAGCATCTCGGCTAAAACAATATATTGGGAAATTATCAAATATGAAAAACAAATCGAAAAGAACGAATCGACATATTGGTTGATTTTCGAATTAATCTGGAGGGATTATTTTAAATATATTTCTCTAAAAAACGGCAACTCAATTTTTAAAATTGGAGGGATTTTAGATAAAGATTACGATTGGAAAACAAACAAATCTGCAGTAAATAAATGGATAACTGGTAATACTTTAGAGCCATTTGTTAATGCAAATATGATTGAAATAAAAGAAACCGGCTGGATGAGTAATCGCGGAAGACAAAATGTAGCTTCCCATTTTGCCAAAGACCTACTTCTTGATTGGCGAATAGGAGCGGCCTATTTTGAAGCAATGCTTATCGATTACGACGTTCACAGTAACTATGGAAATTGGATGTATGTATCAGGAGTAGGAAATGATCCTCGCAATAGGAAATTCAATATTCCATTACAAGCTTCTAATTACGACGGACAATCAAAATTCCAGAATTTATGGTTGCAACAAAAACTATTTTAGAAAAAACAATGAGTACAAATAAAAAAAATATTAATGTAGTTTGGTTAAAAAGAAACCTTCGTTTACAAGATAACGAAGCAATCTTTAATGCCACAAAAACAGATACACCTACTCTGTTGCTTTATGTGTTTGAAAAGTCATTAGAAAATGATTCACATTACAGCCCGAGACATTGGAATTTCATCAAGCAATCGCTTGTTGACATCAACAAACAGTTGGAACAATCAAACACGCAGGTTTTAGCAGTAACCTCAGAGGTGCTGCAAGTTTTCAATATCCTTGAAGAAACATACAAAATTGACACCGTTTTTTCGCACCAGGAAACCGGGTTAAAAATAACTTACGAAAGAGACAAAACCTTCAAACGATTTTGTAAAAACAATCAGATTAATTGGGTTGAAAATATCAATAACGGAATTTTCAGGGCATTAAGAGACAGGACCAACTGGGTTTCTAAATGGGAAGAATACATGAATGAACCCCTATTTATATTTGATTCTAAAGAAGAGAATTTCCTTAATACAGCAGCAATTCTTGAGCTTGAAAAAGCACTAGAAAAAACTAATCTCGAAACCATTGCCGATACTATTTTCCAAAAAGGAGGCACGACTATGGCAGGGAAGTATTTACACACATTTTTTGAGGAACGGTATCACAATTACAGTTCCCATATTTCAAAACCAATGCTGGCTCGAAAAAGTTGCAGTAGATTATCCCCGTATATTGCATGGGGCAATCTATCTTCAAGACAGGTTTTGCAAAAGGCAGCCACGTTCAGAATAAACTGCAGCGACAAAAAACAAATTGATTCTTTTGTCTCCAGACTGACTTGGCAGGCACATTTCATTCAAAAATTTGAAATGGAAGAAGTCATGGAGTTTGAAAGTGTCAATAAAGGATTTCATTCTTTGCAAAAGAAAGTGAATGAAAATTATATTCAAGCTTGGAAAACAGGACAAACTGGATTTCCGCTAGTCGATGCATCTATGCGTTGTTTGAACGAAACAGGCTACTTGAACTTTAGGATGCGCGCCATGCTAGTCTCCTTTTTTACGCATAATTTATGGCAACCATGGCAAGGTGCTACGCAACATTTATCGCAAATGTTCCTCGATTTTGAACCCGGTATTCATTTTCCGCAATTACAAATGCAGGCTGGCGAAACCGGAATCAATATGTTGCGTATTTATAATCCCATAAAAAACAGTTATGAACACGATCCTGATGGAGAGTTTATAAAAAAATGGGTGCCAGAATTACGCAATTTACCAAGAGCATTTGTACATGAACCCAATAAAATGACCTATTTAGATCAAAAGTTTAATGATTTTGAATTAGGTATCCATTATCCCAAACAAATTATCAACATGGAACGAACCAGAAAGTTTGCCAGTGATTTTTTATGGAAAATGAAGAAAAATCCCTTAGTAAAGGAAGAAAGTTCTCGGATTTTGAAACTGCATACCATGGCCGATATTGGTGATAGAGATTAACGTCAACGAGAAATTTTAGAAAATCAACAGCATATTCAACTAAAAAGAAACACAGTGGCTATAAAAAAAGAACATACTGATTTAGACAAGGACAGAATAATCGAAATGGCTTGGGAGGATCGAACTACTTTTGATGCAATTTTAATGCAATTTGGATTAAAAGAACAAGAAGTAATAGACCTGATGCGCGCAGAAATGAAGCCATCAAGTTTTAGAATGTGGCGAGAAAGAGTGCAAGGCCGTAAAACAAAACATGAAAAATTAAGAGATTTTCGTGAAGGTCGCTTTAAATGTACCATGCAAAGACAGATTAATAACAATAAGATTTCCAAACGATAAATAGAATCCAAAAAAAAAAAAAAATAGAATTTAAATAACTGATCGAACAATAATATGAAAAATATAGTAATCATAGGCGGAAGCAAAGGAATTGGCAATGCCATTTTGTTGCAACAATTGGAGACAAACATGGTGTATAACATCAGCAGAAATGCACCAGAGATCACACATCCCAATCTGAAACATTTTTCAGTAAATGTGTTACAAGATACACTTCCTGAAATTGAGGCGATAGACACCTTAATTTATTGTCCAGGATCTATCAATTTAAAACCTATAGGTAGTCTTAGTATTGACGATTTCAGAACCGATTTTGAAATTAATGTGATTGGTGCCGTAAAAGCAATCCAAAAGTACTTGCCAGTTTTGAAAAAAGGAACCAATCCTTCGATTGTTTTGTTCAGTACGGTAGCAGCAAAATTAGGAATGCCCTTTCATGCGAGCATTGCTACTGCAAAAGCAGGTGTGGAAGGATTAGTGAAATCATTAGGAGCAGAACTGGCATCGGTAGTTCGCATCAATGCCATTGCCCCAACAATTACTGAAACCACACTTGCAGCAGGAATTCTGAGAAACGACCGCATGAAAGAAAACATGGTAGAACGTCACCCGATGAAAGGCTATTTGAAACCGGAAGAAGTGGCTAGTATGGCCAACTTCCTGATTTCAGAAAATGCAAAATCAATTTCAGGTCAGGTATTCGAAATGGATTACGGAATAGTGACTTTTAAAATCTAAACAAGTTATTATTAACCACACGAAAAGAAAAATTAACCATTAAAAAATTAAGCTTACCCATAGAGAATGATTGTTTTTGTTAAATCTATAAATGGTTTATTTAAACAAGTATCCAAAAAAAAAATTAGCCAAAATTAAAATTGAAATACAGTATACCATGATAAAAGAAATGAGAAGTTACGAGAAAGTCGAGCAATATGATGCAGAAATAACCGAAGCATTAGCTGAAAATTATAAAATCATAATTAGTGATTTGGGTGAAGATGTAACCAGAGAAGGACTTGAAAAAACTCCAGAACGTGTAGCCAAAGCCATGCAATACCTTACACACGGTTACGGACTAGATCCTTTAGAAATACTAAAATCGGCATTATTTAGTGAAGACCACCATCAAATGATTGTGGTAAAAGATATTGAAGTATATTCTATGTGTGAACACCACATGTTGCCGTTTTTTGGAAAAGCACACGTTGCCTATATACCTAATGGCAAAATAGTAGGTTTGAGTAAAATACCAAGAGTGGTAGATGCTTTTGCCAGAAGGATGCAAGTGCAGGAACGGTTGACAGATCAGATAAAAAATTGCATTCAGGAAGCTCTGAATCCGCTTGGAGTAGCGGTAGTAATTGAAGCGCAACACATGTGTATGCAAATGAGAGGGATTCAAAAACAAAACTCAGTAACCACCACTTCCTCTTTTACTGGTGCTTTCGAAAAGAATAAAACTAGAAGAGAATTTATTAGTTTAATTTCTACTAAACTTAGTTAAAATTAATAAAACAGATTAAAAGTGACTGAAAAAGTGCAGAATCCAAAATAAACTACCTCAGGACAGAGCCCCAGAAGTATGAACTAAATAATTGCCACAGCTTCACAGATTTTCAAAAATCTTTTTAATCTGTGAATCTGTGACAAAAAAAAGAAGTAGAGCTTCGAGGAATTAAACCTGAAAAGATTAAAATGGGATCAATTAAAGCGGTAAGGTAGTACCTTTACGATATGATGGCAAAATATAAAAACTTATGAAAATTCTCTTAACAGGTGCAACAGGTTACATCGGGAAACGACTCTTACCCCTATTGGCAGGACAAGGGCACGATATAATCTGTTGTGTAAGAGATAAAAACAGATTTAATTGCCCGGTCGAATATCAAAAAAATGTTACCATAATTGAGGTAGATTTCCTAAATCAAGAAACATTGACAGCTATTCCAGAAATTATTGATGCGGCGTATTATCTAATTCATTCCATGTCAGGTTCCGCTACTAATTATGATGAGTTGGAAAGTGAATCGGCTCAAAATTTTGTGCATCGCTTGAATAATACCAAAGCCAAACAAGTAATTTATTTAAGTGGTATTATCAACGATAAATCATTGTCCAAACATTTATCGTCGCGAAAAAAAGTAGAAGAAATTTTAAATACCGGCACTTTTCCAACTACTACTCTAAGAGCAGGAATTATTGTAGGTTCTGGAAGTGCTTCCTTCGAAATAATTCGGGATTTAGTCAACAAACTGCCTATAATGATTACTCCAAAATGGCTAAACACTAAATGTCAGCCCATCGCAATTCCGGATGTTCTTGAATTTTTATCCAAATCATTATTAAACCCCGTTACTTATAATCAAAGTTTTGATATCGGCGGACCCGATATTTTAACGTATAAAGAGATGCTTTTGGGATTTGCTGAAGCCAAAAAGCTAAAGCGATGGATCTTTACTGTTCCTATAATGACGCCAAAATTATCTTCCTATTGGTTGTATTTCGTAACCTCAACATCTTATCGGCTAGCTTCAGTACTGGTCAGTAGTATGAAAGTAGAAGTTGTTTGCAGTGATAATAAAATCAATGAGTTATTGCATGTTACACCAATGACCTACAAACAGGCACTTTCCCGTGCTTTGATAAAAGTAGATGAAGACAAAGTAGCTTCGAGCTGGAAAGATTCCCTCATTAGCGGCCGTTTCAACAGTAACATGTCAGAATATTTGAAGGTTCCAAAAAAAGATTGCTTTATAGACCGACGCAAAATGGAAATCATAGACCGAGAATACACTATAAATAAAATCTGGTCCATTGGTGGAGATTCCGGTTGGTATTATGGCGATTGGCTGTGGAGTTTACGAGGTTTTATTGATAAATTATACGGAGGTGTCGGTAGTAGAAGAGGAAGAACCAACAGGCACGAGATTCATTCTGGTGATGCTTTGGATTTTTGGCGCGTACTATATGCCAATAAACAAGAAGGAAAATTAATCTTATTTGCCGAAATGAAGTTACCTGGTGAAGCGTGGCTGGAATTCAAAATAATAGGAAATACGCTATACCAATCGGCTACTTTCCGTCCAAAAGGGATTTGGGGAAATTTATATTGGTACTCTGTTTTGCCGTTTCACGGGTTTATATTTAATGGCATGCTGAACAAATTAATAAAATAATTTATAACATATAAATTCTATACATTTTTTTCCTTGTATAAAACCTACATAATTTATATGCTAAAATAAATCACTTCAAAATTCCGGCTTTGTACGTCGCAATAGCTCTGTCTCTAGCCATTGCATGTTCTACCATTGGCTGTTTGTATCCTAAATCGAATTCTTTAATCCATTTGCGGATATAAGTTCCTTTTTCATCGAATTTTTTTTGTTGGATCTCCGGATTGAAAACTCGGAAATATGGTGCGGCATCACAACCTGTTCCCGCAGCCCATTGCCAATTTCCAACATTGGCAGACATCTCATAATCCAATAATTTTTCGGCAAAATAGGCTTCACCCCATTGCCACTGAATCAATAAATGCTTGCATAGAAAACTTGCGACAACCATGCGAACCCTGTTGTGCATATACCCGGTTTCATTGAGTTGCCGCATTCCGGCATCAACCATTGGATAGCCCGTTGTTCCGGTACACCAACGCTTGAAATCTTCTTCATTATTTCTCCATTGAATCCCATCATAGGCTGATTTGAAGTTTTGCGTACCGACTTTTGGAAAACTAAATAAGATTTGCATGAAAAATTCTCTCCAAATTAGTTCACTTAAAAAGATATCATTTTTATTAAATGCCCAATTGACTAATTTCCGGATACTTACGGTTCCAAAACGCAGATGTGGCGAAAGATAAGAAGTTTTATCTAAGGCTGGAAAATCTCTTATATCTTGGTAATTTGCAATGAATTTAAGGTTGTGTGGTTTTACTTTGATAAGACTTTCTACGAAACCTATTTGTCCCAAAGTGGGAAAAACAAAACTGTTTTTATAGAAATTATTAAAATAAGCAGCAGTATCATATTCTTGAACTGGAGTCATTGACTTGTATTTCTCCAGCCACTTATTTTTAAACGGTGTATACACCGTGTAGGGCAATCCATCTGCTTTAGTAACTTCTTTTTCTTCAAAAATCACTTGATCTTTAAAAGAATAAGAAATGGTTTTATTAGTTTCTAAAAATTCACAAATTGCAGAGTCACGTTGTATCGCGTACGGTTCGTAATCTTTGTTGAAGAAGACTTCTTTGACATCAAATTCTTTTAATAAAGATTGCCAAACAGCGGTAGTTTTTCCTTTTTTAACCAAAAGTGAACTTTCAATTTCCTGTAATTGTCTATTTATTCTGAAAAGTGATTCGTGAATAAAACCGACTCGAGCGTCGTTTTTAGGTAAAGTATCTAAGATGGAATCATCAAAAATAAATAACGGAATAACCGGATATTCAGACTTTAAAGCATGAAACAATCCAACGTTATCTTCCAGACGCAAATCGCGTCTAAACCAAAAAACAGAAATTTCTTGCTTGTTCATTACTTTGAATTAAACATTTGGTCCACTTTTGCAACACGATACGCAAAAATGGATTTCAATTTATTTTTCACGACTAAGGTGTTCATGATTCGTCCCAATATACCAAGTGGTAAACCGTAATGGACCACATCAGTCATTTTTGTTCCATTTGGTGCGGCTTCAAAAAAATGTTTGTGGTGCCAGAAACTATAGGGACCAAAACGCTGTTCATCAATAAAATAGTTATTATCATTTACTTGTGTAATCACTGTCATCCACGACAAGGTGATCCCAAAAAGTGGTGTTACTTTATATTGAATGATTTGCCCGGGATACATAGATTTATTATCGAAATCTGTGATTTGGAAACCCATTCCTTCCGGTGTGATTTTTTGAAGATTTTTAGGATTGGAAAAAAAAGTCCAGCATTCTTGAACAGTTGCATTTACGTGCTGAACGGTTTCTTGTTTGTATATTTTCATGGTTATATTTTAAAGATAAATGCCTTCATGGGACACTGTTTTCGTGTGAGGGATAATAGTGGAGCTCTTTTTGTAGCTGGCTTTTTTGTCTGGTATAAAAAAGCGGGAACGGATAGCCCGACCCCGCCATAACACTACTAAAAGCGTAGTAACGCCCAAAATAAATTTATATTTTGTAGTATTTGAAAGGAACGAACAGCATGCCAAAACATTCTCCGTGCTCTTTGCCTAAGTGTTTGTGGTGTACTTTATGGGCTTTTCGCAATCCTATTAAATACTTGTTGTTTGTGTTTTTGAACCATTTGAAACGTTGGTGAATTAGGACGTCATGTATCATGAAATAGCAAAAGCCGTAAAACATAATTCCCAGTCCGAGAAAAAATTTATAATTCAATCCTCCTTCTACACCATAATAGAAAAGCAGGATGCTTGGGATGGCAAAAATGATAAAAAAAATATCGTTTCGTTCAAAAACATTAGCGTATTTTGGTTGGTGATGATCGGCATGAAAGTACCACATTGAGCCATGCATAACGAATTTATGGGTACACCAGGTGACACATTCCATTATTAAAAAAGTACCTATAAATATCAAAAAAAATATCATTTTATTCTATGTTTAATTAAAAATATTTAAAACAAGCTGTAACTTAAACTAACTTCAATTTATAAGAGACAAAAGATTTTGCCAGTAATCCGGCTTTGGTATAGTTAGAAACTCGGATTCTCGCACTTCCAATTTCATGGCACGGAGTGTTTTCTAGCTTTTTTAATAGTTTTTTGTAGTACACAAAAGCGGTGTATACGCCAAACTTAGCTTCAATAGGAAGTTTTACAATACCTTCATATGCTACTTTAAAATCTGCTTCAATTTCATTAATGATAGCCGACTTAGCATTTTCATCGAAAGAATTTAAATCAACTCCTGGGAAATAGTTCCGGTTCAAGACGAGATTATCATCCTTTAAATCCCTTAGAAAATTCACTTTCTGGAAAGCAGATCCCAGTCGCATGGCTTCGCATTTCAGTTGCTCATATCGTTTGTTATCTCCAGCCACAAAAACCTTGAGACACATAAGACCCACCACATCAGCCGATCCATAAATGTAATCATCATACTCTGCTTTACTGTGATAATCCGATTTGATTAAATCTAATTTCATGCTTTTCAAAAACGCCTGAATGAGATCATCAGAGATGTTGTATTTGTTTACCGTTTGCTGAAAAGAATTCAATATAGGATTTAAACTAATCCCTCTGTCAATGGCTTTGTAATACTCATCTTCAAACTCAATGATCAGGTTTTCTTTGTCAAAACCATGAAAAGTGTCTACAATTTCATCCGCAAAACGAACAAAACCATAAATACTATAAATGGCATCCCTAATACTGGGCGAGAGCATATAAACTGCCATAGAGAAAGAGGTGCTGTAGTTTTTAGTAACTAATTTGCTACATTTAAAAGATACGTCATCAAATAATTGTTTCATAATTATTGTGCTAAAAATTGTTTGTTAATTAACTCCGACACTAATTTTCCAGAAATCAATGCTGGTGGTACACCTGGTCCGGGCACGGTCAACTGACCGGTAAAATATAAATTTTTCACTTTCTGGCTTTTTAACTTAGGCCTCAAAAAGGCGGTTTGCAATAATGTATTTGCCATTCCGTAGGCATTTCCTTTATACGAATTGTATTCTGAAACAAAATCATTTTTACAAAAAGATTGTTTAAATATAATAGTATCACGTATACTTTGTTGCGTTAAAGTTTCGAAACGATCCATTATTTTTTCAAAGTACTCTTCTCGGAGTGCTTTAGTATCATTGATTCCGGGTGCTAAAGGTATTAGAAAAAACCCCGATTCCATTCCTTCCGGAGCTGCAGTTTTATCTGTCACTGATGGAAAATTAGCATAAAATAAGGGTTCTTTTGGCCACTGTGGCTCATCATAAATGTCTTTAGCGTGCTGATAAAAATCAACATCAAAGAATAAGGCGTGGTGTGAAATATTTTTTATTTTTTTATTAAAACCAACATAAAACAATAATGATGATGGTGCAAAAACGCGACTGTCCCAATATTTTTCAGAATAAGTACGGTGCTCCATATCCAATAATGTTTCCGTGTGATGGTAATCGGCTCCGCTTAGAATTACATCAGAGGTAATGATTTCTCCATTTACCTGAATTGATTTGGCTGTTTCACGCACTACCATAATTTTTTCGATGTTGGAATTCATTTCAAATTTCACTCCCAACTCCCTTGCTAAACTTTCTATACCCCGAACTACATCAAACATTCCTGTTTTAGGATGCCAAGTTCCCATACCAAAATCAGCATAATTCATGAAACTGTAAAATGACGGAGTATCAGATGGCTTAGCACCAAGAAATAAAACCGGAAATTCCAGAATTTGAATCAACCTTTCGTTTTTAAATTTCTTGCGAACATCTTTACTGATAGTACTAATAAACTGACCCACTTTCATGGCGGTTTCTGCCGTTATTAATTCTAGTGGAGAAATCCCGGGACGATACACTAGATCTTTGATGGCGATGTCATAATTACTTTTGGCCTTAGCCATAAACTCGTTTAACAGGTCACCGCTTCCTTTTTCGATAGCTTCAAAAGCGATTGTAATATCCTTTAAATTATCTGCTATGGTAATAAAATCATCAACTCCATAGTACACGCGATAGGCTGGTGCTAATTTTATTAATTCGTAGTAATCAGTTGTTTTCTTTCCAAAATCAGCAAAGAAGCGATCGAATACGTCTGGCATCCAGTACCAACTTGGTCCCATGTCGAAGGTGAAACCTTCCTTCTTTAATTGTCGTGCTCTCCCTCCAATTGTTTCATTTTTCTCATATACGGTCACATCGTGACCACTTTTTGCCAAATAACAAGATGCAGCAAGAGCCGAGAATCCGGAACCTATAATTGTAATTTTTTTTATATTCTTCATTTGTTTAGCAAATATACAAAATGTTTAAACAAAACAACTAAATCCAATCTACTAATTCAGTTATTGAACTAAAAAGCGTAATTCGATCTGAAAGTTCATCTCTTTTTATAAACTCAATCATACGACCAATATACCATAATTCAGTCGTATCATCCACCAGCTCATCGGACATTTTCTGAATGTATCCATCAAGTTGATCTCTTTCTGGTTGTACAGTCAGGTAAGAAACAAAAATGATGGAATCAAAATGTTTTTTCAAGTCTTTCAAATTTTCAATAGGCATACTTTCGCCTAAATAAATCGTTTTGTAGCCACGCAATAAAATTTCATAATTCAGGTACATTAGACCTAATTCGTGAATTTCATTCATAGGGAGTGATAGTACAAAAACTTTATCTAATTTAGTTTGTTTTAAAACTTGAAGTTTTTCGGTATTAACTAATAATTTTTGCTTGATTAGGTAGCTGATAAAATGCTCGTGGGCTGGAGTTATCGTGTCCGATTGCCATAATAATCCCAGTTCATTCATTAATGGTATAAAGACTTGGTGAAATACTTCCTTAAATGATTTTTCTGCAATTAACCAATTGTAGGTATTAAAAAACAGCTCCTGATCAAAATTCATCATGGCCATTTTAAATTCGCTTATGGCATGACTTTTTGCTGTTTTGCTCGAAATTATTTCACGGACTAATGATGGTATTTTTTCTTGAGGATAGGTTGCTATTTTTGAAATTTTATATCCATAATCGTGCAACAATGTAATATTTAACAGTTTTTGCAAACTCACTAAATCATACAATCTAATATTAGTGTCGGTACGCATGGGTTGCAAAATATTATATCTTTTTTCCCATATCCGTATGGTGTGCGCTTTTATACCTGACAGATTTTCAAGATCTTTTATACTGAACACATTTTTTACATTGTTTATCATTTATCGAAATTTATTGAACAAATGTAAAATAAATTTAATTATAAAGTCTTATGATCGCACCTAAACTTTTTTTAAACTAAGAACACCCCAAGATTCTATAAAACGGCAGACTACTGAAACTGACTATTTCTTGAACCCTACTAGCTGATTATAAAACTAATAGGCTCTTGATTTTTTGGATTAAACCTTGAACAGCAAATAATTAATCCCTTATAAAAATAATGATAAACCACAGTTTTCTTCTTATTTAGCGCTACACTTACAAGTGCTTTCTGAATTTTAACTATTTTCAACAGAAAAACAGCACTCAAAAAAGCTTTAGAAATAACCACAGCGCCATTTATTTTTTTAAACACAAGGTGAGCTGCGTAAAATTTTGATTTTTTTTGCCGCTTTACTCAAGAATGATCTCTGTTATTTTATAAATTTATTTTTAGGCGTGGGCTTTTAAGTCACAAACAAATATCTCAATCTAAGGACAGTTTCTATGGCAATTACAACAGCGGGTCTAAAATAAGGTCTTTGTTAAGTACATAGATCCGTTTAGCGAATAAAAAAATCACGGATACCGAATAACATCTACAAAAAGCTCCACGAATTTTTTGGAGCAAAGACACTGGCAAAAAAGGTCCTATTTAATACAACGAGAGGCTAATCCCAGAAAAATTAGACAATAATTTCTTTACAATTTTGAACAAGTTGGCAACTCTAATTTGCGCAGTTCTAAATTCAGTTAAAATAAATGATATCTATTTATTATTGTTATGTTAAATAAATCACAAATTTATAAAAATAAAGAAATAATTTTAAATATTTTGTTTAATCTTTGTGTAAATAAACTAAACAAAAAACACTATGAAAGCTTGTAGTAAATTTTTTTCTTTAATGTGTCTGATTTTAATTAGTACGTCATCTTTTATTAGTTGTAGTGATGACAATACTCTACCACAACTCACGGGAGAATCTAAACAATTCAATTTGTTCGCTAAATCAAACCCTGCTATCAGCGGAACCGTTACATTTTCAAAAAAAAATGATAATACTACTCTAATTACTGTTCAATTAACTGGCGCTAATTCTGGTGGAAATCATCCTGCACACATCCACTCTGGCACAGCAGCAGAAAGCGGAGCTATTTTACTTGATCTAACTTCCGTTAATGGAAGTACCGGTAAAAGTGAAACGACTGTAACAGCTTTAAAAAATGGCTCGCCAATTACTTACGATCAATTAATTAATTTAGATGGTTACATTAACATTCACCTTAGCGGAACAGATCTTGCAACATTGATAGCGCAAGGCGACATTGGTGTTAATGAATTAACAAATACTAGTAAAACCTACAACCTAAGTGCCGTTTCTAATAACGCCATAAGTGGTACTGCGAAATTTACAAAAAGGGTAAACGGTAAAGCTTTAGTAAGTATTGCGATAGCAGGAACAACTACAGGGGTTAGTTCTATTGCACATATTCACCTCAATACTATAGCTCAAACCGGGGGTGTAGTAGTAGATCTTACAGCAATAACTGGATCTACCGGAAAAAGTGAAACTAGTGTAAACAAACTCAATACTGGAGTTTCTATAACTTATGATGAGCTTTTGAATTTTAATGGTTATATAAATGTGCATGAAAGTGCTACCGCTTTATCAACATTAATTGCACAAGGTGATATTGGTAAAAATGAACTTACTAGCACTAGTAAAACCTACGCTTTAAATTCCGTTTCTAATAACGCCATAAGCGGGACTGCGAAATTCACAAAAAGGGTGAGTGGTGAAACTTTAGTAAGCGTTTCTCTAACTGGTACAACTGCAGGAGTTAGTTCTCCCGCACACATCCACGTCAATACTGTTGCCCAAGGAGGAGCTATAGCTATTGATCTTACTTCCATCATTGGTGCTACTGGAAAGAGTGAGACCAGTGTGAATAAACTCAATAATGGAACCACCATTACCTACGACGAGCTACTAAATTTTAATGGATACATAAATGTTCATCAAAGTGCTAGCAATCTAACAACCATAATCGCTCAAGGTAATGTTGGAGCTAATGCAGGTAGTTCGAATATAGTAAATTACGACATAACCAATATAGGATCTTCATCTTACGTATTCAATGGTGGGGGTTTGACTAATGGGAATAATCCAGGTTTGAATTTACAAAGAGGTAAAACCTACAGTTTTACTGTGAATGCACCTGGACATCCTTTTTTAATAAAGACCGTCCAAACAACTGGTACTACAAATGCTTTTAACACCGGAGTTACCAATAATGGCGCTTCCAGTGGTGTAATCTCGTTTACAGTACCCACTAATGCACCAAACACCTTATATTACATCTGTGAGTTTCATTCTTCAATGACAGGCACGATAACGATTACCAATTAAATAGTACACAAAATTATAACAATAAAGCCAGTTCATATGTACTGGCTTTATTTATTAATATTATCCAACCGTACAATAATTAGTCACATCAATAACTTTCCTCCAAAAAATGTAGAAAACCTCGTAAGTAAATGCTAATCCCTATGCTAAAAGACTAGTGACAAATTACAATTTAATTTTTGACAAATAGATTTTTAAATACTAGTGCGAATTGAATGACACCAAATTTCCTTGTGACATTAAAAAATACAGAATTAATTCTATTCGCATTCCAAATTTTAACTCGAACTAAGCTGGCCAATTGTGTTCCACTTTGACCCTCGTTTTTTGAAGAGTTTCCCCGTTTACGACGGACAAATGTCTCCGACTTTGACTTGTAAAGATAACATACTAACACTAAGCATAATCAGGAAATAATGATTCAGGCAGGAAATTACAAAAAAAACTACCCCTGAAAAAATGCTAGAAGATTTTATTGTAGCATAATTACCTAAAATCACATAAAGATCGTAATGGACGTATAGTTGTGGTAGGATTTTGTTTTGGCGGTTGAATTGCCAATGTGATAGCGGTTAAAATACCCAAATTATGTGCAGTGGCTCCGTATCATTTAGGACAACCGACCGCAGCAGTAGCCAAAAAAATGAATCAATCATCATGGCGCAATATGCCGGATTAGACATCCGAGTAAATTAAGGAGTGATTAACGGTTTTCATAGAAATACTACACCCAGATATGTTGAAAAAGCCACTACTTTATTCTAAAATAGAACGATTGATTTTTTTAAGAGAAATTGAAAAAGAATTAATTAAAGGATTCCTAAATATAAAAAACAAACATCTGGTAAAACATCATATTTTAAGATTTGAAGTTCAAAAATAAGTTTTAAGAAACCTATAAATATGGGTATAAATCACATTTAATTCAATCGAACTATTGCCTCTTGTATTAAAAAAAACCAACCTACTGTTCATGAGTAGTTTACATATTATATTATATGATTAAAATACGAAAAATCCTGTTTCAAAAACACTAATATACTATCTTTGTTAGTAAAAAAAACGATATTTTTTTACTAAACTAACGTTAACAACCAAATAAATACAGATGAGTACTAACAAACAAATCCTATCTCGCATATTTCAAGCCCTTCTTTCCGAGGAAACGCGAATAAAGGTCGAAAAAATTATTCTCAACATTGCATTATTGAGTTTCTTTATTCACCTTATTATCATCTATTTGAATAAATTCAATCTTATATTTATTGAATCAAATTCACCGTTACTGACTAATCCTATAGCAGCAATTTACACACCCTTTTCTTTTATACTTATCTATGAGGTCTATTTGTTAATTTATTACTTACCCAAATCGTTTACAACCTACATAACGAAGCAGTATGAAATTATTACCCTTATTATTATTCGCAAATTATTTAAAGATTTATCGTCTCTAGAACTTTCATCCAATTGGTTTGAAATTAAAGATGACCTTAAATTTACCTATGATATAGTGGCATCACTAATTCTTTTCTATTTAATATTTCAATTTCAAAAGTATGGAAAACAAAAATTAGAAGAGAAAATAGAACTGAAACCTGTTATTCAAAGTTTCGTTAAAAAGAAAAAATTAATAGCCCTTTTTTTGGTACCCTTATTTTTCATCATGGCTTTTAATACCTTAATAATTTGGTCTTCAGAAATCTCCAATTCGCCCACGCACCTGCCTTCGCAAGAAAGCATCAATACTCTCTTTTTTGATCAATTTTTCACGGTATTAATTTTAGTAGATGTGGTGTTGCTTTTAATTTCTTTTTTCTACACAGACCAATTTCATAAAATCATGCGAAACTCCGGATTTATAATTTCGACCATTTTAATCCGAATGTCTTTTGGCGTAAGCGGATTAATCAATATCGTTTTAATTGTTGTAGGAGTTCTTTTTGGACTAATAATAATTATAATCCACAATAAATACGAAAGAGATACCTTGAAAGATAATGTCTAAAATACGCTAACAGCTTCCATGCAAGACAGCATTAAAGCGATAAAATAAAAAGTTTATTATAAATTGAAATCTAATACCTCAAAAACCACAACTGCGTTTATAAAACACCATTAATCTAACTCAAAAACAGGCTGTTTCAATGCCCCGATTTTGATAAATAAACTACCTCGGGGTATAGCACCAGTGGTATTAACTAAATAACTACCACAGATTCAAAGATTTTCAAAAATCTTTTTAATCTTTGAATCTGTGGCAAAAAAAAGAAGCAGAGCTTCGAGGAATTAACTCTCAAGAGATTAAAACTAGATTACTTTGTCACTGATTTCATAAATTAATACCCATTAATTAGTCATGTAGCTTTAAAAATCGTTTCAAAACTTCATAAGATGTGACAAAAACTCTTTTTAATAATTGTGCCAATATACCTTTTGTACTACTTAAGTAAGTCGAAAGTTTAAACGTCATAAAGTCAAAAGGAGCACTATTGTAAAAATAGTTTAAAGTCAATCTGTTGCATCATCTTTGTCTAATTATAATACACGACCTTATACAATGATTGTTACTTATCTAACGTAATTTATTTAACACTAGAGTAGCAATATCCTTTTCCAAACCGTTTCGTCGCATTCGTGTTTTTTCTTACTAAGACTATTGCTTTTTTAAAATTTAAAAAATGATTATTTATTGGTTTTATATCCTATAAATAACTAACTTTAAACTACTTAAGTACCTAAAAAAAAAACAAATCTTAAAAAAAAATCATGAGCATACTCACTGACAATATAATTCCGGGAAATCATGGTAAAATTTTTGGCACCAATGCGATCAAATATTTGGATTTATTAGAAATTAAAGCATGTCTGCTAAAATTAGACGGAGTAAAAGACGTCCTTTTGAATACTAATCTTTTTCCGAGAGAATTTACAGTACATACCTCCAAGATGATTCCCGTAAGTGCAATTGAATATCAGGTCCGATCAGTTGGATTTCACGCCATTCCAAAAGAAGTATTTGAACTTTAATTTTCATAGGTAGCTTTTAAAAATTAACACTATTTAAAAAAAAAATCAATTTAGTTTGTTTGTTTTAAATCTATATCGTAATATTGCAATATAAATATATAACGATGGGAATTACTAAATCAGACCATTTCACAGACGAGCAAAACGAATTGGCAACTTTAGCCAAAGCCATAGGCCATCCTGCACGTATTGCTATTATTCAACACCTCATCAAGGTAAATAGTTGTGTGTGTGGTGATATTGTAAACGAACTGCCTCTAGCCCAGCCTACGGTTTCGCAGCACTTGAAGGAACTTAAAAATGCCGGACTTATAAAAGGCAATTTTGAAGGAAATGCAATTTGTTATTGCCTAAACGAAGAAGGCTTTAATAAAATAAAAGGCTTTTTTCAGCACATCAATACTTATTTAGAAAACAAGAAAAATCAATGCTGTTAATTTTTAAATTACAAAAATAATGAAACTATCCGAAATTAAAAAAGAGTTGATCACATTAGACAATGTTGCTTTTGTATTACCAAACGGAACCTTTGTTCCTGAACATTTTCATGTAACAGAAGTGGGTTTGATCACTAAAAAATTTATTGACTGCGGTGGAAAAGTTAGAAAAGAAACTGTGGTAAATTTTCAATTATGGGATGCCAATGACTTTGATCACCGCCTAAAACCAAAAAAACTTTTAGAAATCATTTCGCTTTCAGAAAAAATACTGGGCATTGATGATTATGAAGTCGAAGTCGAATTCCAATCAGAAACTATTGGGAAATACGACATTCGTTTCAACGGAACAGCATTTACCTTAATCAACAAGCAAACGGCTTGTTTGGCAGAGGATCAATGCGGAATTCCCTCCGAGAAACAAAAAGTAAAATTATCCGAAATCCCAAGTCAAACCAATACTTGCACCCCTGGTGGTGGCTGTTGCTAATTTTAAAACTAAGATATGACATTAATCAAAACAAACATATTTCCAGAAATAGAAACACAAATAGCTGCCTTTGGTTTTGAAGATATTTCAGTTGAACGCAAAATTATTTTGCAACCGCTAATTGACTTTATTCAGACAAAAGTAGCCCATCAACAAGAGATCAGATTAAATTTGATTTGCACACACAATTCCAGAAGAAGTCATCTGGCACAAGTTTGGGCACAAACTGCCGCAGCACATTTCAATGTAAAAAATGTATTTTGCTATTCTGGTGGGACCGAAGCAACTGCTTTATTTCCTATGGTTGCCCAAACTTTAGTACAATCAGGATTCAAAATCAAAGCAATCACAGCAGGAAATAATCCCATTTACACCATAAAATATGGAGAAAATGAGCCTCCTATTATTGGTTTTTCCAAGACCTACGATGATGATTTTAATCCGAAAAATGAATTTGCAGCGATTATGACTTGCTCTCAAGCAGATGGAGGCTGTCCTTTTATCGCTGGTGCTGAAAAACGTATCCCAATTACTTTTGAAGATCCAAAAGCATTTGACAACACTCCGCAACAAGCCGAAAAATATCAGGAGCGAAGTTTACAGATTGCCACCGAACTGTTTTATGTCTTCTCCCAAATAAAATTATAAATATGTCAGCATCTACTTGTTTTCCCGCAGCAGAAAGAAAAAAACTAGGTTTCCTTGATCGATTTTTAACCCTCTGGATCTTCCTTGCAATGGCACTTGGTGTCGCTATAGGGAATTTCATCCCTTCCAGTGGAAATTTTATTAACGCTTTTTCCAGCGGAACAACTAATATCCCACTCGCCATTGGTTTAATCTTAATGATGTATCCGCCATTAGCTAAAGTGAATTATAGTAAAATGGGGGACGTATTCCAAAATACCAAAGTATTGGGTGCTTCCCTGTTCCTGAATTGGGTGGTAGGCCCAATCCTCATGTTTTCATTAGCTCTACTTTTCCTTAATGGATATCCGGAATATATGATTGGAGTCATCTTGATTGGATTAGCCCGATGCATTGCGATGGTAGTGGTTTGGAATGATCTGGCCGACGGTAATAGAGAATATGCCGCTGGATTAATCGCTTTGAATAGTGTTTTTCAGGTATTACTTTACAGCGTATATGCGTATGTTTTCATAACCATTTTGCCACCGTATTTTGGTTATACCGGTTTTGATGTGACAATCAGTATTGGTCAAATTGCAGAAAGCGTAGGTATTTATTTAGGAATTCCATTTGCTTTGGGAATAATCAGCCGGTATGGCCTTATAAAACTCAAAGGCGAAACTTGGTTTCAAAACAAGTATATACCTTTTATTTCTCCTATTACTTTAGTGGCCTTGTTATTTACCATCATATTAATGTTTAGTCTGAAGGGTGCATTAATTGTGCAAATCCCCCTGGATGTAGTTCGGATAGCTATTCCTCTTGTCATTTATTTCACCTTAATGTTTGTGATCAGTTTTTTTCTCGGAAAGTATTTTGGTGCTGATTATTCTAAATCTACCGCAATCGCTTTTACGGCAACCGGAAACAATTTTGAATTGGCTATTGCAGTTGCAATTGGCGTTTTTGGAATCAACAGCGGACAAGCATTTGCCGGCGTTATTGGCCCACTGGTCGAAGTTCCGGCGCTAATTGCATTGGTAAACGTCGCTTTTTGGTTTAGAAAAAAATATTATACAAAACCCGAATTAGACCCAAAAACTGAAACCTCTTAAGTGTTCCGCTACTAAAGAACTCAACTATTTTATTAAAGCCTCTCTTTATTTTAAACTTGTTTTAAAACAGTAAATCTGTGGTGATCTAAAAAACCAAAATAGAATTTAATCCAGATTCAAAACAGAATGAATGAAATTAAAGAGGTCATTATCACTGGTGGCGGACAAAGCGGATTATCTTGTTGACACTATTTAAAACGCAATAAATTAAACGTTTTTCTCCCTGAATAAAAAAAATGTGGTGGTGCCGGGCAACATGCTGGGGATAGCCTAACGCTTTTTTATCCTGCCTAACACAATTCATTGCCCGGCTGGCTGATGCCAAAAATCTAAAACTGATTTTGGGCTTTTTTATACACGCTAAAAAAAAATTATTCTGCAGAAATAACTAGTTCTGATGTAATGGCTTCTAAAACTTCAAAAGCAGTTTCTGCCATTTTATTTCCTTTGGTGTCTAATAATGGGTTAATCTCGACAAATTCGATGCAAACCACTTTTTTGGTTTGAACAATTTGTTTGATGATCGCTATTACTTCATACTGATCAAAACCTTTGGAAACCGGTGTTCCGGTCCCGTAAGAAATCATATCACAATCCATAGAATCCACATCAAAAGAAACATATAGCACTTCACAATGCGATAGTTTAGTTAATGCTTCCGCGACACACTTTCGTAAACCGCGATACCGCACTTCATCAACTTTATAATTTTTGATTTGCAATTTTTCAATTTGCTTATCCTCCTCTTCTTCGGTATCCCGAACGCCAAAATATACCAGGTTTTCTGCCAAAACTTTCGGTCCCTTACAACCTATATTTTTCATGTCTTCCCAGTGCTGTTGGGTTTCTAGCGGCACTTCGTTATTCTGGGAACTCAAATTATCATCCGCAAGAGCCGCAGATAGGGGCATTCCATGAATATTACCGGATGGCGAAGTGTAAGGGGAATGTAAATCCGCATGGGCATCAATCCAAAACACCCCGATATTTTGTTCCGGAAAAGCCGCTTTTATACCACTTAATGTTCCTAATGCCGAAGAATGATCACCTGATAAAACAATTGGAAAATAATTTCCTGCTAAATTTTTCTGTACTGCATTACAAACTCTGGTGCATTGCTCCACTACATGCTCAATTCGTTTAGCCGAAGAACTTCGGTTTTTATCATATATGGATTCGTTGTGCGTTTTGACATCTTCAAACTCAAACTGATTAAAATAATCACTGTTTTGATTGATTGCCGCAATTTCGATAGCATCAATCCCTAAGTCGGATCCTCGAGTACCAGCACCTATATCGGATCTGTTCTTTATTAATTTTATTGATTTTCCCATTGTACTTAAGATTATTTGAAATCGTTTAGAGCTCGCTCAATTATACCCAAACATTCCTGTATTTGAGGTTCTGAAATTACTAATGGTGGTGCAAATCGAATTTTGTTGCCGTGTGTTGGTTTTGCCAATAATCCATAATCTCTAAATTTCATACAAATATTCCAGGCCAAATCAGATTCTTCGTCACTGTTGATAACTATGGCGTTCAGTAATCCTTTTCCTCTGACCAACGTAATTAATGGATTTCTGGAAGCAATCTCATTAAGTCCTGTTCTTAAAACTTCTCCTAAGTACGCCGCATTTTGTGCTAAATTTTCCTCTTTTACTACTTCCAGTGCAGCAATAGCCACAGCCGCTGCAACAGGATTTCCTCCAAAAGTGGACCCGTGTTGTCCTGGTTTAATCACATTCATAATGGGATCATTCGCTAAAACTGCCGAAACTGGGTACACACCGCCCGAAATAGCTTTTCCTAGAATAAGGATATCTGGTTTTACTTCCGGTCTGCCTTCACATCCTTTTTTACAGTCACAATTTCCGCAAGTTGCTAATAATCTTCCCGTGCGTGCAATTCCTGTTTGCACTTCATCCGCGATAAATAGAACGTTATGTGCTTCACAAAGCGCTTTCGTTTTTGCTAAATATCCTTCGGCAGGAACATACACTCCCGCTTCTCCTTGAATTGGTTCCACTAAAAATCCAGCAATATTTGGGATTGATTTTAATACGTTTTCTAGGGCGTCAACATCATCGTACGGAATTTTAATAAATCCAGCAGTGAATGGTCCAAAGTTTTTACGGGCACTCTCATCATTCGAAAATGAAATGATTGTTGTTGTTCTTCCGTGAAAATTGTTTTCACAAACAATGATTTGTGCTTGATTTTCAGGAATTCCTTTTACCTCATAGGCCCATTTTCTACATAATTTTAAAGCAGTTTCCACTGCTTCAGCACCTGTATTCATGGGTAACACTTTATCAAAACCAAAATACTTAGTCACATATTCCTCAAAAGGTCCTAGTTGATCATTATGAAAAGCACGTGAAGTTAAGGTCAATGTTTGTGCTTGTTTTATCATTGCATCCACAATTTTTGGATGACAATGCCCTTGGTTTACGGCAGAATAGGCCGATAAAAAATCATAATATTTTTTTCCGTCTACATCCCAGACATAAACCCCTTCGCCTCTTTCTAAAACCACAGGTAAAGGATGATAATTGTGTGCTCCGTATTGATTTTCTTTAGCTATTAACGCTTCCGATTTTGAAGAAAGGTTTTGTTCTGTGTGTGTCATGATATTCCTATTTTGATATTACAAAGTACAAAACTACAGATTTTTTTTAAATTGACAATAAAAATAAATATTTTGACTTTTTTAAAAGTATTATTCTAAATAAATTACTTAATTTACATGAAAAAAAGTCATTTTTTAAATATAAAATTCAAATAATAGAACTATTCCCATATAAATAAAAATAAGTACTTTTATACAAACACAAAAGCATCATTTATAAGTAAACCAACATGGATATACTAGACGAGTTTGATATCAACATTATCAAAGAATTAGAGAAAGACGGAAGAATGGCGTATTCTGCTATTGCAGCCAATCTAAAAATATCAAATACAATGGTGCATCAGCGCATGAACAGATTAACAGAACAAGGAATACTTATCGGAATAAAACCGGTCATCAATGAAAAGAAAATTGGATATGATTGGGGATCATTCACAGGAATTACCTTGAATAAAGACCAAGATTCTGACCGGATTATTGAGGAACTGAAAAACATTCCAGAAATAACGGAATGCTATTATATCACCGGATCTTTTACCCTTTATATAAAAATAATTGCCAAAAATCATGAGCACATGCGTAAAGTTCTGTATGAAAAAATAGACACTATTCCGGGTATTGCCAAAACAGATTCCATAATTGAACTGGGGTGTGCATTTAAACGAAACGTAAGTCTCTAATTTAAAATTCAATAATAATGACGTATTTCAAGAACCATTTACCCCTTGCAGTTTTAATTTTTTGTTTTAGTTGCTCCCTGTTTTCACAAAAGATATCAAACCAAGAACTAGAAAGACTAAAAAAAATGTCGCAACAAGTCACTATTATCAGAGACAACTGGGGAATTGCGCATGTGTATGGCAAAACGGATGCAGATGCCGTTTTTGGAATGCTGTACGCCCAATGTGAAGACGATTTCAAACGGGTAGAAATGAATTACATTGAAAAACTGGGCCGTCTTTCCGAAATCAAAGGACAGTCCGTTTTGTACAATGATTTAGAAATTAAACTTTTAATCGATACCGAAGATGCAAAAAACGATTATAAAAAAGCAGCGCCTTGGTTAAAAAAATTATTAAACAGTTATGCGGACGGGATCAACTTTTATCTATACAATCACCCCGAAGTAAAACCCGCTTTATTAACTCATTTTGAGCCGTGGTTTCCATTGCTTTGGACTGACGGAAGTATTGGAGCCATAAGCACAGCTGATCTTTCTACTGGAGAATTGAAAGCTTTTTATTCGGGAAACACCGATAAAGTAGCCTATATAGAACGAGAAAAAGACGTACAAACGGGTTCTAACGGATTTGCAATTGCACCTTCAAAAACAGCGTCTGGGAATGCCATTTTATACATTAATCCGCATACCACTTTTTATTTCAGGCCAGAAATACAGATGAGTAGTCAAGAAGGGCTGAATGCGTATGGAGCCGTTACTTGGGGACAATTTTTTATTTACCAAGGATTTAACGAAAACTGTGGCTGGATGCATACCTCCTCAAGTGTTGATGTTGCGGATATGTATGCCGAGAAAATCGTGACCAAAAACAACAAACTATTTTACGAATACGATACCAAATTAGTTCCGGTTGTCGAGAAAAAAATAACCATCAAGTATCTGGAAAATGGAAAATTGATTCCTAAAACATTCAATACTTATTATACCAATCACGGTCCAATCATGGCCAAAAGAGACGGGAAATGGATTAGCTTAAAATCCAATAACCGTTCGATGAAAAGTCTGGAACAAAGTTGGATACGAACAAAATCAAAAAGTTTTGAGGACTATAAAACTGCAATGGATTTGAAAGCCAATACCTCAAACAATACTGTTTATGCCGATAAAGAAGGAAACATTGCCTACTGGCATGGGAATTTTGTTCCCATTCGGGACAAAAACCTAAATTGGTCAAAAGTAATGGACGGTACGACACCGTCTACACAATGGAAAGGATTACATGAAGTTTCAGAAACAGTACATTCTTACAATCCTATAAACGGCTGGTTACAAAACTGTAATTCTACACCATATACCGTGGCAGGAGATTATAGTCCAAAAGAAGAAAATCACTTGCCTTATATGGCTCCAGACGGAGAAAGTTTCAGAGGATTAAATGCTGTACGATTATTGAACAAAGGCAATAAATATACACTAGACAAAGTGATTGCTGACGGTTACGACACGAAACTAACGGCTCTCGAAGTGTTAATTCCATCCTTAATTTCCAGTTTTGAGAAAAACATCAGTCCCGAAGATCCGCTTTATACAGAACTGTCAGAACCGATAACCTTATTGAAAAACTGGGATTATTACGCCCAGGAAAATTCTGTGGCTACCACCTTAGCTGTGGAATGGGCTTATAAATTAGACCCCATTATTCAAAAAGTATATATTGATCAGGGCCAAAAGGACCAAGTAGAAAATACCCGTGATTTTGCTAAAAATGCGTTTCCAGATCAACTGATTCCACAATTGCAAATGGTGATAAACGAATTGAAAATAAAATTTGGTACTTGGCAAATTCCTTGGGGCGAAATCAATCGTTTCCAGAGAACATCAGGCGACATAAATCTGGTTTATAGTGATGCTTTGGAAAGTTTACCTATTAGTTATGGACCAGCGCTTTGGGGAAGTTTACCTGCTTTTAAAAGCAATTATCAAAAAGACACCAAAAAACGCTATGGATTTAACGGAAATAGTTTTGTGTGTGCGGTGGAATTTGGACCAAAAATAAAAGCCAAATCGTTACTTGCGGGAGGAAATAGCGGTGATTCAAAATCGAAACATTTTTACGATCAAGCTGAAATGTACCGAAAAGGACAATTCAAAGACGTATTATTTTATATAGAGGATGTCCAGAAAAATGCCGAAAAAACATATCATCCCGGCGAGTAATCGCTTGTCTGTACGCCATAAGAATTAAAAATTACGTCATCAATTAAAAAATCAAAACCTTAGTTTTAGGATAAATTGATTGAGACATTTGTAAAAATAAAAACATCTAATATGAAAAATATTTTCTTTGCCTTTTTAGGATTCTTTTTGTTTTCCAATGACACATTTGCACAATTAAAATCCGTCAAATACACGGATGGAAACCAACAATTAAATGGCTTGTTTATTGCACCAAAAAAAGGAAGCAAAACTAAACCCGGAATTTTAATCCTTCCTGCTTGGAAAGGAATCGATACACATTCAAAACAATCTGCTGAGAAACTTTCAAGCATGGGCTATTATGCATTTGTAGCTGATATTTATGGCCAAGGGAATTATCCCGTAACCACACAAGAAGCCGGAAAGCAAGCTGGTTTTTACAAAAACAATGTGGCTGATTATCAAAGACGTATTCAACTTGCTTTAGACCAATTAGTAAAAGAAGGCGCAAATCCTGCCAATATCGTAGTAATAGGCTATTGTTTTGGAGGAACAGGAGCACTTGAAGCTGCAAGAGCAGGAATGAAAATTCAAGGTGCGGTTTCTTTTCACGGAGGTTTAGGACATGATGCCGCAAGGGTAAATAATCCAATCACGGCTGAAATCCTGGTTTTACATGGCGCTGACGACACCTATGTGCCAGCAACGGAAGTATCGGCCTTTCAACAAGAAATGAGAGATACAAAAGCAGAATGGGAAATGATTTATTATGCAAATTCCGTACATGCTTTTACTGAAATTGAAGCTGGCAATGATAATTCAAAAGGAGCAGCGTATAACGAAAAAGCCGCTACACGTTCTTGGGAGCGCATGAATTCTTTCTTAAAAGAAGTTTTAAAATAATTTAGAAAATATAATTTTTCCAAAAACAGTAAAAGTTCCGTTTTTTTGTTAGTTTTATAAATTAAATTGTCTAAAAATACAATTCCACTAATTTAGGCGAAGAGCCATTTCTTTCCTAAAAAGCTGCCTGTTATTTTTTATTAACTTTATTCTATTCCTTATTATAGTATCCCTTTTTTTGCCCGATACGCCTTTATTAATCAACAGTAAAAAAAATGAAAAAAATCTCTTTATTATCCTTCATGGTTTTTCTAACCATCAGCTGTGCTTCTCAAGAATCTAGCGTTGCTCGCGTTGATCCTACAAAATACATGAATACAATAACCGCTAGCGAACTAAAAACGCACCTTTATATTGTTGCTTCAGACGAAATGGAAGGCCGTGAAACAGGATCTGCCGGGCAAAAAAAAGCGGGGATTTACCTCATTGATCAATATAAGGAAAATGCAATTTCCTTTCCTACAGACGCTTCTGACTATTACCAAAAAATTCCTGCCGCCTTCCTAAATGCAAAACGCAATGAAAACTTACCGGATTCTGAAAACATTTGGGCCTATATTGAGGGTTCTGAAAAACCAAATGAGGTCTTGGTCATTTCTGCCCATTACGACCACGTAGGGACAAAAAACGGAGAAATTTATAACGGCGCTGATGATGATGGTTCCGGAACTGTTGCATTATTAGAAATTGCACAAGCATTCCAAATCGCTAAAAAAGCAGGTCATGGTCCAAAACGCTCCATCCTATTTCTCCATGTTACCGGCGAAGAACATGGTCTACATGGTTCCCGATATTATTCTGAAAATCCTCTATTCCCATTAGCCAATACCATAACCAATATCAATATTGACATGATAGGCCGTCGCGATGATGCCCATGCCAGCAGCAATAATTACGTATACGTCATTGGAGCCAATCGATTATCAACTGATCTGGATAACATTTGTACCATTGCAAATGCTAAATACACCAATCTTGTTTTGGATTACAAATTCAATGACCCAGAAGATCCAAATCATTTTTACGAACGTTCTGACCATTATAATTTTGCCAAAAACGGTGTGCCTTCTGTTTTCTTTTTTAATGGCGTCCATGCTGATTACCACAAACCTACTGATAGTCCGGACAAAATTGAATATGATGCCTTGACTAAAAGAGCCCAGTTTGCATTTGTAACCGCCTGGGAACTGGCAAACCGCGCCGAAAGACCTATAGTAGATAAAAAATAAAGTTTGTATTTGGGCACATCCACGCTTTCACTAGCGTTACAGCGTGGTCGGGCTATTCGTTACAATCTTTTATATCTTGTCAGGATTAAAAACCCTGACAAAATATAAAAGGATTTCCACTGCTATCCCTTGTGCAAACCCACAAGGAACGGATTGTCTCATTTATTAATTCATTTGCTATCCAATAAAAAACTTCAAATTCTATCTAAATAATTTTACCGGACAACACTGTTTTTAAAAAATGTATATTTGACAACCTAAACTAAAAAAATGCAACTCGTTTTCGCTTCCAGCAATAAAAATAAAATTTTCGAATTACAAAGCATGCTTCCTAAAACCATAACCATTGTAAGTTTAGAAAGTATCGGTTGTCTTGAAGACATACCGGAAACAAGCGATACGATTGAAGGCAATGCCATTCAGAAAGCAAATTACATCACTGAAAAATATGGATGCGATTGTTTTGCAGACGATACTGGACTCGAAGTCCATTCCTTAAATGGAGCACCCGGCGTTTATTCTGCCAGATATGCAGGCGAGCAACGCGATGCAAATGATAATATGACTAAATTATTAGATGCCCTTTTGGATAAAGAGGATAGAAAAGCACAATTCAAGACAGTTATAGCACTAAATCTAAACGGGAAACAACATCTGTTTACCGGAATTGCTGGTGGTGAAATAACCTTAAAGAAAACTGGTAATCAAGGTTTTGGTTACGATCCGATCTTTCAACCTGATGGCTATCAGGAAACTTTTGCCGAATTATCATTAGATATAAAAAACAAAATAAGCCATAGAGGAAAAGCAACACAACAACTGATTCATTTTCTAAAGATGAATAAATAAACGATTCAATTGTACTATTTTTATAACAAAAATTTGAATTCCAAATAAAAATTTCACACTAAATACACCAAATCAAAACGATTAATTTTCAAACAAAACGATAACATTCTGATAATCAAATTATAATAAATTGTAAAATCTTAAAATAGCATTAGTTTATATGAATTATAAACAGTAATTTTGCACCCTATTTTAAAAATACATATGAATAAATTTGAACAATTAGGATTGAGTGAATCGTTACTGAAGGCGATTTTAGATCTAGGATTTGAAAATCCGACCGAAGTACAGGAGAAAGCGATTCCCCTATTATTGGAAAAAGACACAGATATGGTTGCGTTGGCTCAGACAGGGACAGGGAAAACGGCAGCATTTGGATTTCCAGTTATTCAGAAAATTGATGCCAACAACAGAAATACTCAAGCATTAATTTTATCTCCAACACGCGAACTTTGTTTGCAGATTACCAACGAAATTAAAAACTACTCTAAATACGAAAAAGGTATTAATGTGGTAGCAGTTTACGGTGGAGCTAGCATTACAGATCAAGCGAGAGACATAAAGAGAGGCGCGCAAATTATTGTAGCAACTCCAGGAAGAATGCAAGATATGATTAATAGAGGTTTGGTAAACATCTCTCAAATCAACTATTGTATTCTTGACGAAGCTGACGAAATGTTGAACATGGGTTTTTACGAAGATATCGTAAACATCCTGTCTACTACGCCAGACGAAAAAAGCACTTGGTTGTTTTCAGCTACAATGCCTGCCGAAGTAGCACGAATTGGAAAACAATTCATGAAAGACCCAATTGAAATTACAGTTGGAGCTAAAAATTCAGGTTCTGCAACAGTATCGCATGAATTTTACCTTGTAAATGCTCGTGATCGTTACGAAGCTTTGAAACGTTTAGCCGATGCTAATCCAGATATTTTCTCAGTAGTATTTTGTCGTACCAAAAGAGATACGCAAGCTGTTGCTGAAAAATTAGTTGAAGACGGATACAGTGCTGCTGCATTGCACGGAGATTTATCTCAAGCGCAACGTGATGGTGTAATGAAATCTTTTAGAGGAAGACAAATCCAAATGCTTGTAGCTACTGATGTTGCTGCACGTGGAATTGACGTTGATAACATTACTCACGTAGTAAATTACCAATTACCAGATGAAATTGAAACCTACAACCACCGTTCAGGTCGTACTGGCCGTGCTGGTAAATTAGGAACTTCTATCGTAATCGTAACTAAAAGTGAATTGCGTAAGATTTCTTCAATTGAAAGAATCATCAAACAAAAATTCGAAGAAAAAACGATTCCTTCTGGAATTGAAATCTGCGAAATCCAATTATTACACTTAGCTAATAAAATTAAAGATACCGAAGTTGATCACGAAATTGACAACTATCTTCCTGCAATTAATAGCGTTCTTGAAGGTTTATCAAAAGAGGAATTAATCAAGAAAATGGTATCGGTTGAATTTAATCGTTTTATCAATTATTACAAGAAAACCAGAGATATTTCTAATCAAGCTTCCGGTTCTGAAAGACGTGAGCGCGACGATAGAGATGGTGCTCCGAGAGAAAATAACAATGGTGGTGCAACACGATATTTTGTGAACATAGGTTCCAGAGATAACTTTGACTGGATGTCATTGAAGGATTACTTGAAAGAAACATTGGACTTAGGTCGTGATGACGTTTTCAAAGTTGATGTAAAAGAAGGATTCTCTTTCTTTAACACAGATCCGGAACATACCGATAAAGTAATGGAAGTATTGAATAACGTACAATTAGAAGGACGCAGAATCAATGTAGAAATTTCTAAGAATGATGGTGGCGGAAGACGTGATCACAATGGAAGAAGTTCTGGCGGAAGTTTTGGCGGAGGTCGTTCTGGTGGCGAAAGAAGTTCAGCTCCAAGAAGAGAAGGTAGTTTTGCTCCAAGAAGAGAAGGTTCTGGTGGATTTAGAAGTGACAGAAATTCTGCTCCTAGAGAAGGTGGTTTCGGAGCAAGAAGAGAAGGTGGTTTTTCATCTGACAGACCCCGAACAGAAGGTTCTGACAGAGCACCAAGACGTTCTGAAAGCTTTGGTGACACACCAAGACCAAGAAGACCAAGAAGAGACTAACATTCATTGTTAATATTCTTATAATTATATACTGAAACTACAAAATATTTAATCCTGTTTTATTACTTTTAAAGTCTTAAATCAGTTTATGAAATATTTTGTAGTTTTCTTTTTTTTAGTACTATCTGTACCTGCTTTTGCGCAAGTTAAGAAACCTTCCCAAAAAGTTGATGGTGTCATCATCAGTAACACAACTAGAGAACCATTGTCTAGTGTAAACATCATTAATATTAATAAAGTCAGAGGAGCGACAACCGATTCAAGAGGCCATTTTGAAATCGATGTACAACTAAATGACACACTTCACATTACCAGTCTCGGATTCCAATCTCTTCGTGTCCGGGTTACTAATGACTGGATAAAAAATAAAAGCACCAAAATACAGCTAACAGAAAAAGCAATCGCTCTTGAAGAAATAGTTATAAGACCTTTTAATCTAACCGGATATCTTGAAGTAGATACTAAAATTATTCCTATCAGTGAAAATTACCGCTACAGTATTTCCGGATTAACACAAGGATACGAAGCGGGTCAATATTCCCCAAATGCATTTGGAAGAGTATTGGGCTCCATCTTTAATCCAGCAGATATGCTCTATAATTTCTTTGGTAACAACCCCAAAGAACTCAAGAAACTAAAAGAATTAAAAAAGGATGATACCGTTCGAAATCTATTGGAATCAAAATTCGACAGAGAAACTATTGCGGTACTTTTAGGTATTGACAAAAATGAAATTCCTGAAATTTTGCAACGCTGCAACTACTCTGAATCGTTTATAAAAACAGCAAACGACCTACAAATCATGGATGCTATCAGTGGCTGTTATGAAGAATATAAAGTTTTAAAGATAAAATAAAACATACTCTTATATTGAAATTTTGCCATTTCCATAAATTAAATCATTCCTCAATTCTTAAAGAAATTGGGGCTTTTTTAAAGTAATATTTCAAACAAATCAAAAATATTATATACATTTACCTTTATCAAGAATTAAAAACAAAACCCAAATACCCATATCATGGCAAAAAGTCAAGACGCGAAGAAAACCGCAAAGAAAGAGCCTTTAAAAACGGCTAAAGAAAAGAAAGAAGAAAAAAGAGACAAGAAAAACACTCCCAAAAGAGACTAATTATTAGTGAGCAGTGAGCAGTTTTTAGTATTCAGTTACAAATAGACTGAATACTAAAAACTGATTACTGAACACTTTGTTTTATTTGACTGGAATAGTAGCTAAAATTTCCAAAACAAATTTCCAAAATTTCTGAGAAGAAGAAATACTAGCTCTTTCATCAGGGGAATGCGCTCCGTGAATGGTTGGCCCAAAGGAAATCATGTCTATATCCGGATAATTTGTCCCTAGAATTCCACATTCTAATCCTGCGTGACACGCCACTACTTTTGGTTTTTCACCGTTTTGTTTTTCGTATATTGGCACCAAAACATCCAAAATTTCAGATTCTGAATTTGGTGTCCAACCAGGATATGCACCTGAAAATTCTACTTCACAACCCATTAGTTCAAAAGCGGAACGCAACGCATTGGCCAAATCAAATTTAGCCGTTTCAACAGAAGAACGTGTTAAACATTGTACTGAAAGTTGTCCATCACCTACAATTACTTTGGCAATATTATTCGATGTTTCTACTAAATCTGCAAAATCAGCACTCATGCTGTACACTCCGTTGTGCGCCGTATACATAGATCGTACAAAATAAAACTGAGCAATTGTCGGCATTACTCTAGCAGGAGCTGCCTCCATTTTTTCAAAAACAACTTCTAAATTTGGCTCTGTAGTTTTAAGTTCCGTTTTGATTTCGTTTACAATTTGCTGCATGTCAAAAACAAAAGCTTCATCATACACTTCGGCAATAATTACTTTAGCTTGACTTTCACGCGGAATTGCATTGCGTAAACTTCCTCCTTTTATTTCGGAGATTTGCAAACCAAAATTATCAAAACCATCAAATAACAATCGGTTCATAATTTTATTGGCATTACCTAACCCTTTATGAATATCCATTCCGGAGTGGCCGCCTTTCAGGCCTTTTACAGTAATTATATACCCCACAGAACCTTCGGGAGTGGCCTCTTCATCATACTCTGCAGTGGCCGTCACATCAATTCCTCCTGCACAACCAATATCTATTTCATCATCTTCTTCCGTATCCATATTTAAAAGAATTTGACCTTCCAGAATACCTCCTTTTAAGTTCAGTGCTCCTGTCATTCCTGTTTCTTCGTCAATAGTAAACAAAGCTTCTATTGCAGGATGCGGAATATCAGTACTTTCTAAAATTGCCATAATCGCAGCAACTCCAAGACCGTTATCAGCACCAAGCGTTGTTCCTCGAGCACGAACCCAATCTCCATCTACATACATATCGATTCCTTGGGTATCAAAATCAAAAACAGTATCAGCATTTTTTTGGTGCACCATATCCAAATGTCCTTGAAGTACGATAGCTTTTCGGTTTTCCATACCAGCAGTTGCCGGTTTTCGGATAATTACGTTGCGAATTTCATCTTCAAAAGTCTCTAATCCAAGGCTTTCGCCAAATTTTTTTATGAACGCAATCACACGATCTTCCTTTTTAGAAGGACGAGGCACGGCATTCAAATCGGCAAACTTGTTCCAAAGTGCTTTTGGTTCCAGACTTCTTATTTCTTGACTCATTTATTTGTGTTTGAGGTTTAACATTTACAAGTCCCAAAGTTACAAAGTTTAAATTCCTTACGGTAGTAATTGATATTGTAATTATATTTACATTTCCAAAATTCAACCATTGAAAACAAAATATTTCCTTTCCTCCTTTCTATTTATCCAAATACTGCTTTTACAAATTATTTCCTTCTATCCGGAACAGGTAGAAGAATGGTATAGCAATGGTCTCTACCCGATACTTTCGTTGTTCTCGAGAACCATTCTGGGAGAAATTCCATTTTCCATAGGCGATTGTCTCTATTTCATAGTTATTTTATTTGTTTTCAAATGGCTTTGGAACAAACGAAAAACATGGAAATCCAATTGGAAAGACACCCTTTTGAGTATACTGAGCTTTGTTTCGGTTTTTTACTTTTTGTTTCATGTACTTTGGGCACTGAATTATTACCGAGAACCGCTTTTTGAAAAAATGGAAATTCAAAAAGACTATTCAGATGCTGATTTATTGGCTTTCACCAAAAAAATAATTGCCAAAACCAATGCCGTTCAAAACCAACTCACAAAAAATGACAGCTTGAAAGTGGTATTCCCGTACTCTCAAGAACAGGTTTTTGAAATGAGTATGAATGGATATAAAAACCTGGAAGCGGAACATCCTTACTTCGCCTATTCAAAGCTAAGCACTAAAAAATCGCTAATTAGTTTGCCCTTGACCTACATGGGTTTTGGAGGCTATTTGAATCCGTTTACCAATGAAGCACAGGTTAATTACCTGGGTCCAATGTACAGTTTCCCCATGACTACTAATCATGAAATGGCACACCAAATAGGCTTTGCAAGCGAAAGTGAATGCAATTTTATTGGGTATTTAGCTTCGGTCAAAAATGATGATTTGTATATTCAATATTCAGGGTACAGCATGGCTTTGCGATATTGTTTAAGCAACTGGAAGGCCCGAGACGAGGTGGTTTTTAAACAATTATTAAACACTGTTCATCCCGGTATTATTAAAAACTACAAAGAAAGTGAGCATTTCTGGAAGCAATACGACACGATTATCGACAAAGGATTCCATGCTTTTTATGATCAATTCCTGAAAGCAAACCAGCAAAAAGACGGCATCGAGGGCTATAGTAAATTTATAAATTTGATGGTAAATTATTACAAAGAAAAGGATTTTTAGTCCTAAAGTTTGAAAGTCAAAAGTCTTAAAGTAAAATGATTATCCTTTCAATAACCCGTTGGGTGCAATTAATTTTTGATGATAATTTTCGTCAGTTCGAGTGATCCCGCTTTTGGGCGGGATTATATCGAGAACTAGAAAATTAGTATTAAAAACTGTTCTCGATACATTTTTTGTTCCGTTTTACTACACAAAAAACACTCGAACTGACGTTTTAAATAATTACACCCAACGGGTTTTTAATACTAATTTTTGAGACAGATTTAAATATTTACAAAGAAAAAAGAGAATTTAAAGCACTAATTTAAAGTACTTAATTTGATTTTTATTGCAGACTAATGAAAGCAAAAAGGTTAAAGTCGAAAGACAATAAACTTAAAAAGACCTTCAACATTTGACTTTAAGACTTTACACAATTAAACCTCGTCACTTGCGAAAATTATAAAACTTTTCTTTTTGTAAGGTCTTATGATTAGTCTTTCTTCCTGATCAAAACGAATGTAGTTGTAGACCCAATTCAGGAATACGACGGCTTTATTTTTGAAACCAATCAGTGAAAACAAGTGGACAAACATCCAGACAAACCAGGCAAAAACGCCGCTGAAATGGTATCCAGGCAAATCGACTACCGCTTTATTCCTTCCTATGGTTGCCATAGAACCTTTATCATTGTATTCAAAAGCTTCCATGGGTTTATTTTCAATTAATTTTATTAAGTTTTCGCCCAATAATTTCCCTTGCTGCATCGCAGGTTGCGCCATCATGGGATGTCCTTGCGGATAGGTTTCGGATTCCATGGAAGCAATAGAACCAGCTTCAAGACCGCCTGTAGCAACTTGATACAGCAGTGGTTGGAAAGTATGGTAATTGTGTTTATCTAAAAGGACAACTTGGACTTTCTTATTTTTGAGTTTTTTAGCTAACGCAATTCCGGCAAAGCCACCGCCTATAATAACTATTCTGGGTAAAGGTGAGTTTGGGATGTTCATTTTTATTGAAATATTTTTTAAAGGTGCTAAAGAATCAAAGATACAACGTTTTAAAATGTGAATTGACAAAGTGAAGGGTGAGAAGTAAATGGTAAAGAGTCAAATTAAACATTTTCAAAATTGGATTTTATTCCGCAAGATCAGGATTTTATTTTTTTAAAGTCCGTCAGAAAACTAATCGTGTAATTGAGTTTTGATAAATGTGAAAAGGCTTTTCCTTTGTTTTACGAAAGAAAAGCGTGCAATAGATAGTAGAAAACGAACGAAACGAACTAAAAAAGCAGACAACTCCCCCAAAATAAATGATTGCTTTTCATTCGTTTATAATCCGTTATGATTTTGTATTTACACCCATATAGCAACAAACCTTACTTATATATTGTGTGTATTTCTGCAATGCGCTATATTTGCATTCTTAAAATAATAAACAATGATTAAGATTACTTTGCCCGACGGGTCAGTTAAAGAGTTTGCTTCAGGGGTAACACCGATGGATGTTGCTAAAAGCATTAGTGAAGGATTTGCCAGAAATGTGATTTCGGCTTCTTTTGATGATACAACTATTGAAACCACAACTCCTTTGACGACAGACGGCAGTCTTATCTTGTATACCTGGAATGACGAGGGCGGAAAAAAAGCATTCTGGCACTCTACTTCGCATGTTATGGCACAGGTTCTGGAGGAAATGTACCCAGGAATCAAATTAACGCTCGGACCAGCAATATCTAATGGATTTTATTATGATGTGGATTTTGAAGATCAAAAAATAACGGACGCGGATTTTAAGAAAATTGAGGATCGTGTTCTTGAAATAGCAAGAGGAAAACATGAATTCAAGCTGCGTCCTGTATCTAAAAAAGCCGCTTTAGAATTATACAAAGACAACGTTTATAAAACAGAAATGATAACCAATCTTGAGGACGGAACGATTACGTTTTGCGATCATGATACGTTTACTGACTTATGCCGCGGTGGTCATATTCCAAATACTGGAATCATCAAAGCGATGAAAATAATGAGTGTTGCCGGTGCCTACTGGCGCGGTGATGAAAAAAACAAACAGTTGACCCGGGTTTACGGAACTTCGTTTCCGAAACAAAAGGATCTTACGGAATACCTTTTATTACTAGAAGAGGCAAAGCGTCGCGACCATAGAAAACTAGGAAAGGAATTAGAGTTATTTGCTTTTTCACAAAAAGTTGGAGCAGGCTTACCGTTATGGTTGCCAAAAGGAGCTGCATTGAGAGATCGTTTAGAACAGTTTTTAAAAAAAGCACAGAAGAAAGCGGGTTATGAGCAAGTAATTACGCCACATATAGGTCAGAAGGAATTGTATGTCACTTCAGGACACTATGCTAAGTATGGTGCTGATAGTTTTCAACCTATAAGCACTCCTGCTGAAGGTGAAGAGTTTTTATTGAAACCTATGAACTGTCCCCATCACTGCGAAATTTATAATGTAAGACCATGGTCCTACAAAGATTTACCAAAACGTTATGCTGAATTTGGAACCGTTTATAGGTACGAACAAAGTGGTGAATTACACGGATTAACCCGTGTAAGAGGATTTACTCAGGATGACGCCCATATTTTTTGTACACCGGAACAACTGGATGAAGAATTCAAGAAAGTAATTGACTTGGTATTGTATGTATTTGGTTCATTAGGATTCGAAAACTTTACCGCTCAGATTTCTTTGAGAGACAAAGAAAACAGAGATAAGTATATCGGTAGTGATGAAAATTGGGAAAAAGCAGAAAATGCGATTATTAATGCTGCTGCAGATAAAGGGCTGAACACCGTCGTTGAATATGGTGAAGCCGCTTTCTATGGTCCAAAATTGGATTTCATGGTAAAAGATGCTTTGGGAAGACAATGGCAATTAGGAACCATTCAAGTAGATTATAACCTGCCGGAACGTTTTGATTTGACCTACAAAGGATCTGACAATGAATTACACAGACCGGTGATGATTCACAGAGCTCCTTTTGGATCAATGGAACGATTTATTGCTATTTTATTAGAACATACTGCAGGAAATTTCCCTCTTTGGTTAATGCCGGAACAAGCTATAATATTGTCTTTGAGCGAGAAATATGAAATATATGCGAAAAAAGTTTTAGATTTGCTAGAAAATCACGAAATTCGCGCCCTCATAGATAATAGAAACGAGACAATCGGGAAGAAAATCAGAGATGCCGAAATGCAAAAAACCCCGTTTATGTTGATCGTAGGCGAGGAAGAAGAGAGAAACGGAACCATCTCTATCCGTCGTCACGGACAAGAAGGAAAGGGAAATATCAGCGTTACAATAGACGAATTTGTTGCTATTGTAAATGAAGAGATCAATAAAACATTAAAAGTATTTACAGTTTAACTTAAATTATAAAGTCATAGCAATAAGAAGCAACAGAGGTTACCAACCTCGCGTAGAAAAAAAAGATGCACACAGAATAAACAGTCTTATTCGTGGTGTACAAGAAGTAAGACTTGTAGGAGAGAACATTGAGCCGGGAGTTTTTAAACTTTCGGAAGCTCTAAGATTAGCGGATCAATTTGAATTGGATCTTGTTGAGATTTCTCCAAATGCAGAACCACCGGTGTGCAAAATCATGGATTACAAGAAATTTGTTTACGAGCAAAAGAAACGTGATAAGATCCTAAAAGCGAAATCTACACAAGTTGTTGTGAAAGAAATCCGTTTTGGCCCACAGACCGATGAGCATGATTATGAGTTTAAGAGAAAGAATGCAGAAAAATTCTTGAAAGAAGGAGCCAAATTGAAAGCATTCGTTTTCTTCAAAGGGCGTTCAATCATATACAAGGACCAAGGTCAAATCTTATTGTTGAGATTGGCAACAGATCTTGAAGAATTTGGAAAAGTAGAAGCCATGCCTGTTCTGGAAGGAAAGAGAATGATCATGTTCATCGCTCCTAAAAAGAAAAAGTAATATCCTCCCCTAACCCCTCCGAAGGAAGGGAACAAAAAAAAGAGAAACAAACATAACTTCTCGTCACCCTCCCCTTTGGGGAGGGCTGGGGAGAGGAAAAAATAAGTAAGTACGAATAAATTAAAACACTAGGAAAAAATGCCTAAAATGAAAACCAAATCTAGCGCCAAGAAACGTTTTAAAGTTACTGGTTCTGGAAAGATTAAAAGAAAGCATGCTTTTAAAAGTCACATTTTGACTAAAAAGTCTAAAAAACGTAAATTAGCATTGACTCACTCTGCGCTAGTTCACAAAACAGATATGAAAAGCATCAAACAACAATTAAGAATTATTTAATAAGTCTTAAAGTTGCAAAGTCAAAGGTCTTAAAGCCTTTGGACATTCGACTTTAAAAACTTTTGACTAAATAGTCTTTAGGTTAAAACAATTTAAAATAACCTTGGAGTACGGCCATTAAGCGCTTTTGATTTAATTCAAGCCGCCTGCTACAAAAAAACAATAAAAATTATGCCAAGATCGGTAAATTCAGTTGCAAAAAGAGCAAGAAGAAAAAAAATAATGAAGCAAGCCAAAGGTTTCTTTGGTAGACGTAAAAACGTTTGGACAGTTGCTAAGAATGCGGTAGAGAAAGCAATGTGCTACGCTTACCGTGACAGAAAAGTGAACAAAAGAAATTGGCGTGCATTATGGATTCAACGTATCAACGCTGGAGCTAGATTGGAAGGAATGTCTTATTCACAATTCATGGGTAAAGTAAAAGCTAACGGAATCGAATTGAACCGTAAAGTGCTTGCTGATTTAGCAATGAATCACCCAGCAGCTTTCAAAGCAGTACTTAATAAAGTAAAATAAACGTTTTATAACTCAATTTAGATTACTTACTTATATAAAAAACCCAATCCGAAAGATTGGGTTTTTTTTTTTACATACGGTTCAGCTTAACTGCTTCTGCACCATCATTGCATTAAATTATACTTTTTGATAATGTACTTGGTAATAGGCTTTAGTGGTTTTCCCGTTACTGGGTGAAATCCTGCCATATTGAAAAGTTCTATCACTCCATCACGCTTACAATACCACACGATAGGTGTCTCTTTATTAAAGAATTGCAACGTACTACTACAATCTACTTTCTTTAATTTCATCACCTCCTCATCAATGGAACTACTAATTCCAAACTGTCCATAGTCATTCAAGCAATCTACTGCTACATAATAATTCCCCGCCCATTTCATACAGTCCTTCTTTGCAAAAAAAACTCCTTTTACAGTATATCCCATAAAAAATAATGCCATCAAAATAGCAAGAATAATTCCTGATTTTCTCCAATGCGTATATTGAGAGATTCCTGCTAGAACATTATTAGTAGGGATCACTAATTGAATACCAACATCGGTCATTCTCTTTTTTTGAAACGCTTTAACACTTTCTTGAGCATCTCTTTCGCTACTCTTACCATGGAGTAAATACGTATTATAAGGCCTTGGAATAAAATCTACCAAAATGGCTGCTAATTCTATTCTAGCCGCAGTATCAGAATCTTTCTGTCCTTTTAGAAAGGATATAATGGGTTTAAATTTTCCGAGATCAAAATTTTCAATTACCCGTCTCAAAGTATCCTCCGCTTTAGCATCAAAAAACATTTTAAATACATTTTCATCTGCATTAGACAGGCCATTACCCAATTTTATCAAGCATAGATTCCGCAATTGTGCAGGGGTTGGATTTAATAATATTCCCGACACTTCATCCATTTTAGAGACTTGATATTCTGCTTTAATGGCACGTTTATACTCCTCAAAAGTAATTTTATTCATACTCCTATTTTGGTATTTATAAGCATTAGTCGGAAACTATCAGAATTACCGGAATTACCGGAATTCCTTTGAGAACAAACTGCACTATCCTCATTCCTTTGCTTAAGAATTCTTTGCTGTCTTGAATTGCAATCAAGACAAATGTACAAAACTAGTTCTTAAAAAAAGTGTTACAAAACAGCCTGGTCGGTCTATTCGGGAAGTATAGATGGTCCTATTCTGTTTTCAGCACACTTACTTCCCAAAAAAGCTAATCTTTTATGGTAGGCTAATCCTGATAACAATTCAATTTCGAAATCGGACTGACCAACCCATATTTAATTTTAATTCAAAAAAAAATGAAAAGAATACTACTAGTATCGTGTTTAATCATTGCCGGAATTGCAATGGTTTCCTGTACCAATGACGAAGTACAAACCACTCCAGATAACAAACAACAAGTATCCGCTGATGATACAGGAGGAGGTGCGAATGGACAAACTAAAATTCCTCCTCCAAAATAAAAATACAAATATAGAATTACATCCATATCTAAAATTAATTTGTGTATTTTCGGGGTATGAAACTTAAAAAGTTGAATTCCCCGTTTTTAATTTCACTCATCCTATTATTTACAGGATTTATATCTTGCAAAAAAGAAAGTACCATTGCAACACAAATCAAAAGCAACCCGCACTACCAACAGCATTTTTTACGAGCAGAAAAACATTTTGAAAACCAGGTTTATGATAGTGCTTTTTATTACTACAACGAATCAAAATTAGTTTGTAATGAAGGAACGGATACTGAAAAAATAATTTATTCCTTATTAAAAATGGCTGTAATTCAGCAAATACAAGGGGATTATATGAGTAGTGAAACCACGGCTACTGAGGCTATTTCATTATTCCAAAAAACAACAAATCGCTACTACAAATGTGCTGTATATAACATATTAGGTATTAATTACGAGCGACTCTATGACTATGACAATGCAATACTGTACTATAATAAAGCACTCAATCAAATCCCGGATGAATCACAAAAAACAATCCTTACAAATAATATTGCCGTAGCGTATATAGGCAAAAATGATTACAAAAGCGCACTGCAGCTTTTGTTGCCATTAACTCTCCATACAAACATTTCAAACGATGAGGAAAATAATGCCAGGGTTCTTGATAATTTGGGCTATTGCTATTTCAAAATGGGTGATGCAAGAAGTCTTCATTATCTGAATACCGCTTTAATCATAAGAAAAAAAATAAAAGATGACTTTGGAATTACCACCAGTTATCTTAATATTGCTGAGTTCTATAAAAAACCCAATCCTGTATTATCTTATAAATATGCACAATTAGCTTACGAAAAAGCAACAAAAATTAACAATGTTGATGATCGATTGAAAGCAATCGCGTTATTAATACGAAATAGCGTTGGGAAGGAAGCAAAAAAATTTTCCATTCTTCACCTCCATATCAATGACAGCATCAATAAAGCCCGACAAAAATCAAAAAATCAATTTGCAAAAATAAAATATGATTCTAAAAAAGATAAAAATGAAAATTTAGAACTAAAAACACAAAAAATAGAAAATGCACTTTTATTAGAAAAGCAAAAAAATAGAAATCTAATTTTATCCTTTGTAATCGTATTCACCGTAATAATAAGCATTTCCGCAGCAAATTTTCTTATGGCTAAAAACCGGAGAGAAAAGGTAAAAATTTCATACACTACTGAAATTCGAATTTCAAAAAGACTACATGACGAACTAGCTAACGATGTGTATCAAACCATGGCATTTGCAGAAACGCAAGATTTATCCACCGCACAAAATAAAGAAGTTTTACTGACCAGCCTGGACACTATTTATTCCCGGACACGAAACATTTCAAGGGAAAACAGCGCCATTGAAGCGGGAGCACTGTTTGAAACTAGTTTAAAAGAAATGATGTCCGGTTTTCAAACAAATGAAATCAATATATTAACCAATGGAATGGATACAATTCAGTGGAACGCTGTAAACAGTACTAAAAAAATAACGCTTTACCGAGTGTTACAAGAGTTACTGGTCAACATGAAAAAGCACAGTCAATGCAGTTTAGTTGTATTAACTTTCAAAAAAAATCAAAATAAATTACAAGTCGATTACACTGATAATGGTATTGGAGCCACGCTTGAAGAATTAACTTCAAAAAATGGACTTCAAAATGTGGAAAACCGTATTCATGCCATAAAAGGAACCCTTAATTTTGACAGTAAATCCAACAAAGGATTTAGAGTCCGTTTTATTTTTCCAATATAATCTAGTCCATATGTTCCATAAAGTTTTAGTTGCCGAAGATTTAGACACTATAAGCATCGCAATAATTCAAGCACTAGGAGAGCTTTCTATTTTAGAAATTCACCATGCCAAATACTGTGATGAAGCTTTCCTAAAAATAAAAAGAGCCCTTCATGACAAAGTTCCCTATGACTTGTTGATTAGTGATTTATCATTTAAACCCGATCACCGTCAGGATCGATTATCCTCTGGTGAGGAACTCATTGAAGCCGTAAAAAAAGAACAGCCTGAACTTAAAACCATTGTGTTTTCGATAGAAGACAAATCCTTTAGAATAAAATCACTGTATACTAATTTAGGAATAAATGCCTATGTATCAAAAGGAAGAGACAGTATTCCGGAACTCAAGAAAACGATACAAAATATTTATAATAATAAGAACCTTCATCCATCTGAGGAAGTACGCCATGCTTTAAGAAACAAATCCCTTTTTGAAATTGAAGCCTATGATATTTTACTTTTAAAATCTTTATCCAATGGATTAACCCTGGAGGATATTGCCTCGGAATTTAAAAATTCCGGAGTTATTCCTAGTGGCACCAGTAGTCTTGAAAAACGCATCAATAGGCTTAAAATATATTTCAAAGCAAACAATAACGTACATCTTATAGCCATCACTAAAGATTTAGGATTAGTCTAATTCGCATTTCAGACTATTAAAAACTAAAAAAAATATTCCAATAACGTTATTACTGCAATTTAAAAGCATCAAAAACAATCAATTGCTAAGGTCATTTACAGCGCTCCAAAGATTTTTGACACGGTGATTAAATCCTAAAACATAGCGGTAGAATTGATATATTTTTTACGGTTGTACCAAAGATAAGTGATGACTAAAATTTAATGTCGTATTTTAATAAAGTACTAAATTTCTTTGCCACAGATTTCACAGATTAGCACAGATTAATTCGTTATGTAATTTTAAAAATCTTTTTAATCCTTACAATCTGTGGCAAAAAATCTTTTTAATAATTGCGACAATATATCTTTCTTGCTACTTAAGTTTGCGAAATTAGCTTAAATTAACTTCTTCTTTTGACCATTGTATTGGTAAATCATAGCCTGATTTTAATAAAAATGATGTCTTTACGGTTTCCCGTAAAAAATAGATTTCAAAAGTTGCTAGATTTGGTTTATAAAAAATCAAATGAAACAAATGCTCCAGTTTACAATAACCAAATTAGTATTCGCTCGATATTCCGAAGGAAGGATCTTGACAAAGGACAACTATCGAGAGTTCAAAAACCAAATAAAAAAACCCATCTTTTTTATACTGTCATTTTGCATCCTAACCTCTTGCAAATCAGAACCAAAAAAACAACCTCAACACCGACAAATACTTCACAACCAGACATATATAAAATATGATGACGATGTGTTAGTAGTACCAAAACAAACGGATACAGCTATAGACAAAAAAACAAATAGGCAAACTGATTCGTTAAAAAGAAAAAATCAAATACCTCTTGCAAATCCAATACAAAGTCCAATTGGGATTGCTATACCTCAAGAAAAGCTAAAAACCTCTTCAAGACAACGAAAAGGTAAAGTTATTTACACATCGGAACGTAAAAAAAAGAATCAATGGAAAAAATTATAATTATAAAATACATCCTGTTGTTTTCAATACAAATAGTTGTACTGAGTATCGGCGGAATATTTATTATTTATTTAGTATAAAAAATTTGGAAAAAACAATCCAAATGAGGAAAACCGTAAAGAAGTTATCTTTTACGGAAGTAATTTTGAAACCAATTAGCAACAAAATACTATGGAATTAACCATTCAACTAAAATCCCTAGCGGATAAAATCATTCAGTTAAAAGACAAAATCGAAATAAAACATCACATTCAGTCAATTGATGACATTTATCAATTTGAAAAGGAATTACTGGAAACTGTTGGGGCTTATGAAGGGAAGTGATTTGCTTTGTAAAAGTATTTACAGTACGAAATAAATCCTGTATTATGACCTTTTGACCTAAGTCATTAAAGTACGTGTTGCACCATAAATTCTAAAAGTTGACAAGAATATAAATTATAATTAAACAAATGATTTACAATAACAATTTCAGAAAAATAACGGTAACAGAAAACGGAATAGTTTTGACTTATAAAACACAAAAAATAAAAAAAATATTATTTTCTGAGTTAGACAAAACGTACGTAAAAGTAAATAAAATGAGGCCAAGTTATACTCTTGTAATTATTTTGGTATCATTATCCTTGGGTTTTCTTTCCTATTTGTACCTGCAAATAGACCTAATCTTACTGATTCCTTTTTTTTTGATTGTATTTATTTTTTTAAAAATGAATGAACACAAAAGCTATAGCATAAAAATCCGTTTGAAAAATGGTGAAATTATAGAAGAAAAAATATTGGCAAAATTAAAACTGGAGACTATCAACAGTATCAATGAAGTCCAAAAAGGGATCTACAACTATAAAATAAATAACAACAAGAATTAGCTTTAGTTCCTAACTATGGTCATTTGACTGTTTACGCCAAACTTTAAAAAAAATTATATGAATCTCAAAAAAAATCAAATATTAAAACTGTAATTATCGTTGACTACCCGCTATATGTAACATACTGCTTCTTGTGCAGATAATTAAACTTTTTCTCGAAAAAGCAGAATCATATAACAAGTATAAGTAATGAAATTTCTTCTTTGTCGATATAACCAAAATAAAATACATCAGAAAACAATATTAAACAATCCATAAGACTCGAAAAATTCCTCAAATTCCATTTAATTATCATACGTTTGAGCTACTCTAATTCTATCCGTAAAAAGTGATACTACTATTCTCCTAATTAAATGAAACTCCTATTTTCCATACTGTTCCTCTTCCTAGCCACTTTTACTTTCGCTCAAACCAAAATCCTTTCCTGGAACATAGCCAATTTTGGAAAATCGAAATCCGAAGAAACCATTACTTATATTGCAAAAACGCTGAAAGATTATGACATAATTGCCATTCAGGAAGTGGTTGCCGGATATGGCGGCGCACAGGCAGTAGCACGATTAGCGGATGAGCTCAACCGAAAAGGAGCTAAATGGGAGTATGTGATCAGTGACCCCACCAGCAGCAGTGCCTATAAAACCGAAAGATATGCCTTCATTTGGAAATCGAGCAAAGTAAAGAAAATAGGAAAAGCTTGGCTCGAAAAAAAATACCAGCTAGAGATTGAAAGAGAGCCCTATTTTTGCACTTTTCAATATAAAAATAAACAATTCACGCTAGTCAATTTTCATGCTATTACTAAAAAAATGCAACCCGAATCCGAGATTAAATATTTCAAATTTTTACCTGATGAATATCCCACCTTGAATTTAATTTTTGCAGGAGACTTCAACTGTCCGCAATCACATTCGGTTTTCAATTCGTTGAAAAAAATGGGATTTCAATCTATTTTAGTAAACCAAAAAACCTCATTGAAACAAGAATGCAAAAAAGAGATTTGTCTCGCTTCTGAATTTGATAATATGTATTACAAAACTTCTAAAACTACACTTCTAAATTCCGGTATTATTCCTTTTTATAAAAATTTTAGTACACTAAAAGAAGCCCGAAAAATATCCGATCACGTTCCTATTTGGTTTGAATTTTCTTTGAATTGATATCCACACCGCATTAAGTGCTGTTATGACTAATGCAATTGATGTTATTCAGAAATATTTAGACAAGGAAAATGAAGATGGAAGCGTTTAATCATTTATCTTTTAGCACATAAAATTACATAACAATCTTATTTAAAGCTGTTTTACTTAAAGTTAATTCTTTTGACTTTACGACTTTTAAACTTTCGACTTACTTATGTCTTTAATTTTTTCTTTTTAGCTGCAGGGAACAAAACATTGTTCAAAATCAAACGGTATCCGGGTGAATTTGCATGCAAGTCCAAAACTGTAGGGGGATCGCCTACCTGATGCTGAAAATCCTCCGGATCATGACCCCCATAAAAAGTGAACATCCCTTTCCCCTTCTGCCCATGAATGTAACGGGCTTCGCCATTAAGCTCGCAGGTCCCCATGACTAAAACATTCGATTTTACAAGTACCGCATCAAATGATGTGGTTTGTCCCATAAATCCTTTAACAAGTTGTGTGTGATTTTGACACAACATAGTGGGAATAGGATCCCATTTTGCCGAAAATTCCATTAAGGTAAAATAATCTTTTTCCATGGGAATTCTTCGTTTAGAAGTCATATCAATATCAGAGAACTCATATTGTTCAGGTCTTCGCTCTAAGATAAAATCTTTGAAAGCAAAAGAATTACCGTAATTCATCTTCGATTGGTAATTCCCTTCACTCACATCCCCATCAAACATAGCTTCGCAAATATCTACTCCATCCGCAGCAAGAGCAATATCAAAACTATCTGTTGCAGAGCACATGGCAAACATAAACCCACCTCCTATTACAAAGTCTCTAATCTTTTTAGCCACAGCTCCCTTTTCGTCAGATACTTTTGAAAACCCTAATTTTGTTGCCAGTATTTCAGCTTCTTTCTTTTGTTCAATATACCAAGGTACATTTTTATACGCCCCATAAAACTTACCGTATTGCCCGGTAAAATCTTCGTGATGCAAGTGCAACCAGTCGTAAAGCAACAATTGGTCTCCCAACACTTCCTGATCATATATAGCTGTAAAAGGAATTTCAGCATAGGTCAAGACCAGCGTAACCGCATCATCCCACGGTTGTTTCCCTTTTGGTGTATACACGGCAATCTTTGGTGCTTTCTCTAAAATAACGGATTCCATATTCTGGGATGGACTGGAGATTTCATTTAAGAGTATCACTTCTTCCTCATCAGAGATTATTTCAAAACTCACTCCCCTAATCTGGCACTCTTTGCGTATTTCCTGCCCATCAGGCACTAAAAAAGAACCGCCACGGTAGTTGAGTAGCCAGCTGACTTTGTAATTTTTTTCCAAACACCAAAATGTAATTCCATACGCCTTCAAATGATTTTGTTGCGTGGTTTCATCCATTGGCAACAAAATAAAAGAAGCTTTTGCGGAAATTGATAGTAGAAAAATCAGAATATATATAAATCGCTTGTACATCATTGTATTGCCTTTTTATATTTCAAAGATAGAAAGGAAGCCGTTCAAATGAGAATAATTTAACTTTAAAATGAATGCACCAATCTAATTTAAATAAAACCACGTAAAAACACCTATAGCCAGACGAATTAGTATCTATAAATTTGTAACTATAACCTAATCTACATTAAATGAAAAATTTAGCACTAAATTCAAAGGAAAACAATAACCATTTTAATTTTAAAACTATTTTAAAAAAAATTGGGTTTTCTTTGTTAGTAGGACTTATTGTTGTTTTTTACACTTTATGTTTTAATTATTTTCTCCTGTAATGCTAAATCGAGACCAAAAAACACCACAAACTATTGTTTCAAAAAATTATTATGCCGCGTTATCAGAAGAAATCCTATCAACTGCAAAATTAGGAAAAGATACGACTTCTCTCAGAAGACAACTTTATTATATCAGACATACAAAAATCGAAAAGAGTCTAGACACTGATGCTTTAAAAAAAACTTTTTGGATTAATATCTATAATGCATTTTATCTCATTATTCTAAATGAAACAAAACAAGACGACACTATGTATCGTCTTAAAAGGATTAAGATTGCACGTCACATATTCTCGTTAAATGATATTGAACATGGGATTTTAAGAAAAAATAAATTCAAAATGGGATTAGGATATGTAACCAACCCATTTTATTGTGATTTTATAAAAACCTTAGCCGTCAGCAAACTAGACTACCGAATCCACTTTGCGTTAAGAACTACAAATTTAAATCCTACACCATTTGATTGTTTTAACTGCGAAGAAATTGAAGTGCAGCTTGCCATTGTCACCACTGATTTTATCAAATTTGAAACTGAATTTGACCATGAATCAAAAAAAATGATCGTATCGCAATTTTTGTTTACCTATTTACGGGATTTTGGCGGAATACAATCCATAAAAAAAATGCTGAAAACTATTTTTAAAAAAGATTTCAAAGGATATTCGTTAAAGTTCAAGCCGTATTACCGAATCTAAAAAAAGCACCGTATCTCATAATGCATTCGCATCTGATAAAGGAATCCCTTAGCTTAAAATTTGAATTTAAGCTGTTTGAAATTTAAAAAATCTTCTCTTTTTTTGTAGAAAAAAAGTACATCCTACATTGTTCTTAGTGCAAATGGGTTCAAATTAATACTCAAACGACATAATTTCATTTTGAACCGCATACACAACCAATCCTGCAATATTCCTGGATTCTGTTTTAAGCAACAAGTTATTTCGATGTCCTTCCACCGTTCTTGGACTTATAAAAAGTTGCTCTGCAATTTCTAAGGTACTTTTTTGATAGCAAATAAGTTTCAGCACTTCCAATTCACGTACGCTCAAAAAGCCACTATCAAAGTTACTTTTCGTTTTTCTAGTACTCAAAATATTGGTTTGAATAATTCTCATGACATATTCCGTATAGTAAAATCCTTTTAAAGCCACTTCATTTACGGTGGTAAGCAATTCTTGTGGTGTCGTATTTTTTATCAAATAGGAAACAGCACCAACATCAATCATATTCGCCACAAAAGATTTAGAATCATAGCTGGTTAGCGCTATAATTTTTATTTCAGGGAATTCTTTGTGGATGATCTTAGTAGCTTCAACTCCATTTAAAATTGGCATTTTCAGATCCATGATAATAATATCGGGATGATTTTTAGTACTGCGAAGGAAGGAAATCAATTCATCCCCATTGGAAGCTTCAAAAACAATCTCAATATTTGTTTCCTGTTCCAGCAAAAAAGAGATTCCTTTCCTAAAAAGAATTTCATCATCTACTAAAATTATTTGAATAACATCATTCATTATTTAAAAATTAAAAGTGGCCGTAATCCCTTTATTTACAGCTGAATTAATGACAATGGTGCTGTTTAAAAAAGCGACTCTACTATCAATATTTTTCATCCCAAGACCTTTTTGCATGTCTTTATTTTTCATATCAAAACCAATTCCATTGTCAGAATAAGAGCACTTTTTTAGTCCGTAATTATCCTCAAAAAGAATAGATATGACAGTTGCCTTACCGTGCCTAATGGAATTATTGATCAACTCTTGCAAGATTCTAAATACATGTAAATGCTTTGTATTATCTTTAATATCAAAGAAGGTTGTATTTTCATAATTCACTGTAACAACTTGAGAGCTGCTACATTCCAAGCATAATTCTCCCACTCCTGCATCTAATCCAAATTTATCTAAAACCGGAGGTAGCAAACCGTGTGCGATTTTCCTGGAACTATCCAGCGCTTTGGCGGTTAGATTGATGATATTTGCGGTAATTATCCCTACCTCATCATTGGTCAAATTTGGAGTATTTAACAAATGACTGTTCAAAGACACAATATTAAGCTGAGAACTGATATCGTCATGTAAATCTTGGGCAATACGCTTGCGCTCTTCTTCTTGTGTAATAATTACGGCACTCAATAGTTCTTTTTGATACTGGATTTCTAAATCTTTTTTTTCTAATTCTTTCTGGATAATTTTTTTTCTCGAAAAATAGAAAAACAAGATTAAGACAAATCCCATCAAAAGAAAAGCAACACAGGAATAAATAATTATTTCGATTATATCACTTTCATTTATTAATTCTGCCTTCATAAATATTTATTTAATTACTTTTCGAAAAAACTTTTTTTCCACTCTTGTAAAATGAATAATTGGTAGATTATATAGAGTCCTGAGTTCAATACCCAAGGTATTTTTGTGTATTCGGGTCTCAATATATTTGTCAAATTCCCCCCTATAAATAAAATGGTACTTCCAAATAAATAGAGTAAAATTCCCATATTTATATAATAATACTCTTTTTTCTCATTTAATATATTGTAAAGATGCAGGGTTGCGTAGCTAACTATTAAAAAAGAGGTAATGAATATTTCGAATAAATTGAATTTAAAAAACAAACTCGGATCGAGTACGTATTGAATTCCAATGACTGCTAAACCAGCATACAAACCCACTGTAACAATCTTTTTTTGATACGTCTCTTTTAATAAAACTTTGTAAAAAAAACTGAGTGCGATAAACTGACCCACAAAATAAAAATGAGACAAATAAAGATTATTAATATTAACTCTTGCCAAGACATTCGAAATTATTTGGATAACTAAAACCAACCCTAAATATCCTGTAAAAATCTTAAAGACTTTATCCTGATGATAAAAGTACCGGATAAATAAAACAAAATTCAAAAATAAAACAAAGAGACCTACATATATAAATACATTTAACATCTATTGCAGCATTAGAGTTTCAGGATCACAAGTAGATGGACAAGGAGACGTAAAATCATAAATAGCATCTTCCGTTGCACCAGCGTCACCATTGTCTTCAGTTATCATATCGACATAAATTTGAGTGATCGGATCATATTTTGTTCCCACAATCAATAATTTTTCTACTCCATCGTCATCAACTCCTATGTACGCTCTAACTGCATCGACCCCTTCTTTGAGGACTTCTACTAAATCAATTTTAGGGATCAAAAAAGCATTTAAATGATGGTGTTTGTTATAATCCCCTTCTCGTTTAGACCATCGTTTTGCCCATCTTTGGGCTGTTTTTAACGGAATGACATTCACAACTTTTCCTTTTTTTGGGCTTCCAGAAGTAGTTTCTTGTGACATATTTTTTAGGTTTGCAGATTACGTTTTTTAAACAAAAAATTATTAGCTAAATTACTGTTTTTTATTGTTTTTACAAAACCAACTTAGTACTTATAAAAGCAACAATGTTCGTTTTCAAAATAAGCACCGATTGCTCAGGTCGCTTATTTAGTTCTTGTAACCCTGAATTTGGTTTCTAGACAATCTAATTTGTAATAGCTTTGCTGAATGGTATTAATTTAATATGACTATCCGTCACTTGTACCAATGCTAAAAATAGCTTGTTTTTGAGTCATCAACCTATTGAATACGAGCTATGAACCTACCTGAATTTTTCGAGAAATACCCTGATTAAGCCACACGTAATAAGGGATTCAAAGCTAAACGACTTGAAATGGAAATTGTATGTAAAAAGTGTAAACACACCGAACATTACTTTCGTAAGAAAGATTTAAAATTTCAATGCAAAAAATGCGGTAGTCGTGTCAGTCTTCGTTCAGGCACCGTTATGGAGAATACTAATTTGTCTTTTTCAATATTGGATGCTCTGTATTGAACTCGTGATGCTGTCACAAAAGAGTTTTTCGGCATTAGAAATGCAACGTATGTTGGGCTACAAACATTATGAACCCTTGGTAGGGTAAATTGCTTTAGAGTTGTCTTACTTGAGAATGCTATCTATAAAAAAGCACTCAATAATCACTAAAATAAAAATTATGAACACATTTAAAGCCTTATTCATTTTGATCACTATTGGTTTTACAATAAATGTAAATGCACAAAAAGCCAATAGAACTGATGAACCCAAAAAAAATACAAAACAAGCTACGGTAACTTATTACCAGGAACGCGCTGCAGATGATGCAAAATATGAGCAGGAGTTTACTGCTCAAAATGACAGCGAGGACAAAGCTTTTTGGAAAGAACAAAAAAAATATGAAAAACAATTAAAGAAGAACAACAAAAAAGCCTATCGCGCCTACATTCAAGGAAAAAAAGACGCATACGCAGAACATCACCAACATTGCAATCACGATCACCACAGCGATTATTTTTATAGCAATGCCCAGTTTTATTATTACCAATACGATAACAGACACAACTACCAGAGAAGACCAAATCGTACTATAATAAACACTCCGGTGCGAGTAAGCACTCCGAGCATTCGTTTAGGGATTTTTTAATTACGGGTAACCTATTTTTTTTAATAGTATCTTTTTTAAGACCGACGAAATAATTTTTGTTAATGAATTCTTAGTGGATTTTCTATGCCATATATTTATTTACTGACTAACCAAAAAGAACACTCCTAGAGGATTTATCACTGACACTTTCACAACACTGACAACAGATATGTAATAATAAAACCTCTTGTAACACTTTTAAATAAATCTAATTACTGTATATTACCATCTTATCTAAAGATGGAAATTATGAAAGACAATAAAATAGTACGTTATATTAAAGACGTGTTAGCAAATAAGCCAACTGGCTGGCTCAATCTAACAACCCACAGACTAGATATTTATGACGAAAAATTGGCGAAAACTCAATTCTTAGAACAGTTTGAAATCTTATTTACTAGCAATAATTCTGAATCAAAGGCATTAGGAGAGTTACCCACTGCTTATGACTATATTCGATTAGGGCATCCATTATCTTGTATATTAGAATGGGTGATTGCCCACTTACATCATTTAAAACCAGAAAATGTAATTAGTTTTTCCTCAAAGACGACTCCGATTTTGGCAGTACTAAGGAAAAATTTATTAGATGGCAAAAACACTCAAATTATTTACACTGGTGAATTACCAGAATTTTTTGATGTTGAAGTACTTCAGCAAATTTATGGCTATACATTTGATTTAAAGAAGATTGAGAAAGAAACAGCCATTTCCAAGTTTGACGGGAGTACCATTTTCATTACACAGCAAGATGAAATTAGCACTTTTGATTTTACCAAAAACATTGACTTTTTTATCAATGTTCATTCTGACTTTGGAAGTATTTTAGTTGTAAATGGAGACCAAAACGAAAGTTATATCCCCGAAATTCAGCATGTCCGAAGAAGAGAGACCATTGCAATGACGCCAGCCAATTGTCTTGCTGTGCTGAAAATTCTGACAGCACAATCTTCTTTAGAACCAAAAGAGAATACTATCGAGACAAACAAAGCAATGGTTTTAGATTCAATAGCGACCATTACCGGAAGCAAGACAAAAGCACTAATTGCTTCCAGTGGACTATCAATTCAATATGCGGTTGTCATGGGATTAATTCATGATGCGAAGGAAAACCATAAAGGAAAGGCGATCAAAATTATTGTTCCCCCCAATTGTTACGGTGGTACAAACGACCAAGCCAGACGAGTTGCTGCTTGCATTGACTCTGTTGAAATACTGGATTTACTGGTTGACGGTGGTAAAGATATGGTTGAAAGTATTGCGCTTCTTTTAGATAAAATTGCTGACGAGGATGCTATTCCAATCATAATTGCTGAAATTCCAACAAATCCCAGAGTTGAAGTTCCGGATCTTTTCAAATTAAGCGCAACTTTGAGTAAACAGCGAAAAACTGCAACTGGTAAAATTGCTACAGATCCTATTTTTGTGTTAGATCAAACCTTTTGTCCAAATGTACACTTTTTAGGTGAAGAGGATATATTATCACCAATTAGGACCATTTCATATGTAAGCGGGTCTAAATTTCCAAGTGGCGGGCAATGTACTGCGGGCTATTGTGTGGGAAATAAAAAAACGGAAGGGTTGATGAAAAAAATAGAATTTCATCTAAAACTTTGCGATAATGAGGCTACCAATCTTCAAATGGAGATTTTGGCAAAACAATTGCCTTCTATGAATCAAAGAATAAAGGATGCATATCATAATACACATGAATTTGTAAACTTCATAAAAAAAACTTTACCAGCGGCGAAAATTAATTTTGTTTCGTCAGCATTGGCAGACCAAGGATTTACCCCCTCTGTGTTTTCATTAGACCTTCCCAGTAAAGGGAACACAACGGAAGAAAAAGAAGCTAATAAAAGAGAGTTAAATCTTAGATTAATAAATTTAATGATTAGAGAAATACCAAATGAAAGTAAGTTTTGTATGAGTTATGGGCAGTTAAAAGGATGTTACTGGACAATTCCGGCAACATCAACTCAAGGGACGACTAAAGAGGGTGACAAAGATTACATCGTACGTGTAGCACTTTCTCCTACCATGGATTTAGAACTTCACAAAAAAGTTTTTTTAGATTTTGTCAGCCAAATTTAATTCTGATCCGATACCATTCTTCTATTTAACCTTGAAGAAAAAAACTAAGTAATGATCCATATTAACTAAAATAGAATTTTCTGAATTATTTTTACAGAAACAGACAACCATTACAAGTAAACCACGGTGGAGGGATAGGTCATAGATTTGGTTATTAATACCAAACAAAATTACTATTGGCTCCATAAAAAAGCTTTCAGAAAAGTATTTGAATGCTGATAAAATGATCTATTAAGTGGTAGGTGATGCTGAAACGCAGTTAAAAAAACTGAAGCAAATTGGTTATGGAACGCCAATTCTTCTGAATACACCAGCGGTAAATAAGCTGATTTAAAACTAATTTGGGTTATAAGTAATAACCATGGTATAATGTCGTATTTTAAAATCAGGATAAAATTATGTAACAATATGATTTAAAGCTGTTTTACTTAAAGTTAATTCTTTTGACTTTACGACTTTTAAACTTTCGACTTACTTACATCACTGATTCTCATAGCCGCGATAGACGTGAAAATTTTATTCACTCATTTCATCATATCGCTCCGGAACTTGGGGATCATACAGCGAGCATTTGAATTCATCCATTATATTCACTAAAGTATCCATTGTTTTTCCTTCAGTGCCATAACAATCAATTTTTACACTTTGGGGCGTCATCCTGATATGAAAAGCACCTGCACCATTGTTATTTTTCCAACTGTTCTCGTCTACTTTTTCCCATTTGGAGAATACAGAAGCAATTCTGTTCAAAATGACTTGTACCGGAAGTTCTTCAAGACCTTCAATTTCAGCTTGTTCTTCTGAAACAGCTTCATAAACTTCGTGATGGTTGAGATAAATTCCCTCCAGATATTTCCAAAAAACCAATTCGTACATAGATAAAAAATTAAAAGATTAAAGAATTGAAAGATTGAAAAATGAACTTCAATTGAAGCTTTTTAATATTCAAAAGTTCCGTATTCACTGGTAATAGTCAGTTTTTTTGAAGTAGCAGCTTCTACTCTACCTACGATTTGCGCATCAACATTAAATGATTTTGAAATCGCAATAATGTCTTGTGCAACAGCTTCCGGAACATAAATTTCCATACGGTGACCGCAATTGAAAACTTGGTACATTTCTTTCCAATCCGTTTTAGATTGTTCTTGAATTAACTGAAACAATGGCGGAACTGGAAATAAATTGTTTTTTATAATGTGTAGATTTTCTACAAAGTGTAAAATTTTAGTTTGGGCTCCTCCACTGCAATGCACCATTCCGTGAATTTGATTGGAAGAATATTGGTCTAAAATTTTCTTAATGATAGGTGCATACGTTCTGGTTGGCGAAAGCACTAATTGTCCGGCATCGATTGGTGAATTTTCAACGGCGTCAGTCAATTTTACTTGTCCAGAATAGATTAATTCTTCAGGAACTAAAGCATCGAAACTCTCCGGATATTTGGTTGCCAAATATTTCCCGAAAACATCATGACGCGCCGATGTTAACCCGTTGCTTCCCATTCCGCCATTATAGCTTTTCTCGTAAGTAGCCTGACCAAAAGAAGCCAATCCTACAATTACATCACCGGCTTTAATATTAGCATTATCAATTACTTTGCTGCGTTTCATACGAGCAGTTACTGTTGAATCTACAATAATAGTTCGAACAATATCACCTACATCAGCAGTTTCTCCGCCTGTTGAATGAATGGTCACCCCAAAAGATTCCAGTTCTTTAATCAGTTCTTCGGTTCCGTTGATAATTGCTGAAATTACTTCAGCGGTAATCAAATTTTTATTTCTTCCAATGGTGGATGAAAGCAGAATATTATCCGTTGCACCCACGCACAATAAATCGTCAATATTCATGATTAAAGCATCTTGGGCAATGCCTTTCCAAACAGAAATATCGCCTGTTTCTTTCCAATACATGTAGGCCAAAGAGGATTTAGTTCCCGCTCCGTCAGCATGCATGATCAGACAATATTCTTCGTCTTGAGTTAAATAATCAGGGACAATTTTACAGAAAGCTTGTGGATATAATCCTTTATCAATATTTTTTATCGCATTATGAACATCTTCTTTAGATGCCGAAACACCGCGAAGCGCATATCTTTTTGAAGTATCTGAACTCATGTAGTCTAGTTGTGAAGTCTGCTTTTATGCAGGTAGTTGTGCGGCAAAGATAATTATTTTTTTGGGTTTTGCCTATCGAGTCATCAGAAGTGTTTCTTGCTAAAATTGTCATACTAAGAATATTTGTCTACACCCTTCAATTTTGCCTTTCAAGGTGCAAAACATCAAAAAAATGTCTACCTGAAACAGATAGACATTTTTATTAAATTTCAATGGCGCAATAAATTACTCCCAATCAAGCATGCATGGGTCAAAAAATAATACTACCCTTTGGCGCCGGTAAATCCAGATATTATTTGACTTATTATGACACTCGATGTTAATAAGTAGATTACTTCGTAAATAACAATTCTCTGTATTTTGTTAGTGTCCAAATCTCATCATCCACTAACAACTCCAGTTTATCGCAGTGGCTTCTAATTTCTTCAAAAAACGGTTTTACTTTATCACAATAAGCTAGAGCCATTTCATGTGCATCAGCAATTGCATTGGCTTTCTTTCTAGCTTCGGTCATTTCATGAACTTTAGAATTGATCCCCTCAATATGTCCGGAAATTTCTTTGATTAAAATGATTTGTTCTTTTGCAATTTTTTCAAAATCAGCACCAAAAATCTCTTTTAGTCCCTTCACATTTTCAATCAAAGTGTTTTGGTAGCGAATGGCTGTTGGAATAACATGGTTTTGAGAAAGATCTCCTAAAACTCTACCTTCAATTTGAATTTTCTTAGTATACTCCTCTAATTCTATTTCATAACGTGCCTCCACTTCAATATGATTCATGATACCCATTTCAGAAAACAAATCTAAAGCTTGCTTAGAAGCTCTTGCTTTTAGTGCTTCAGGAGTTGTTTTAAAGTTACTCAACCCTCTTTTACCTGCTTCAATTTCCCATGCTTCACTATATCCGTCTCCTTCAAAAAGGATTTTCTTAGAAACTTTGATGTACTCTCTCAAAACATTGAAAATAGCATCATCTTTTTTCATGTCTTTAGATTCTATCAGCGCATCTACTTCAATTTTGAAATCTTTTAATTGTTTTGCTACAATTGTATTCAAAGTCGTCATTGAATTAGAACAGTTTGCTGATGATCCTACTGCTCTGAACTCAAATTTATTTCCTGTAAAAGCAAATGGTGATGTTCTATTTCTATCTGTATTGTCCAAAAGAACATCTGGAATTTTTCCTACTACATTTAGTTTTAAGTCTGTTTTTTCTTCCGGAGATAGTTTACCCGCAGTAACACCTTCTAATTCTGCCAGAACTTTAGTCAATTGCGCGCCAATAAATACGGATATAATTGCAGGTGGTGCTTCATTAGCCCCTAATCTGTGATCATTACTTGCAGTTGCAATTGCTCCTCTTAATAAAGATTCATAATCATTTACTGCTTTTATTGTATTGATAAAGAACGTCAGAAACTGTAAATTACTCATTGGAGTCTTACTAGGACTCAATAAATTTACTCCTGTATCTGTTGCCAAGGACCAGTTATTATGCTTTCCGGAACCATTCACTCCCTTGAAAGGTTTTTCATGAAACAACACTTTCAAATCATGGCGTTCTCCTACTTTTTGCATCACATCCATTAACAAGCAGTTATGATCAACAGCAAGATTTGTTTCTTCAAAAATAGGAGCCAATTCAAATTGATTTGGCGCTACTTCATTATGACGTGTTTTCACAGGAATTCCTAACAACATGCATTCTTGTTCCAAGTCTCTCATATACATTAAGGCACGAGTAGGTATAGATCCAAAATAATGGTCATCTAATTGTTGCCCCTTAGCCGATGTATGTCCTAACAAAGTCCTACCGGTCATCATGAGATCAGGACGAGAATTTGCTAAAGATCTATCAATCAAGAAATATTCTTGTTCCCAACCTAAAGTTGCAGTTACCTTTTTTACATTTTTATCAAAATATTTACATACTTCGGTAGCAGCGTCATCCATAGCGGTCAAAGCTCTTAACAAGGGTGTTTTATAGTCTAAAGCTTCTCCGGTATAAGAAATAAAAACCGTTGGAATACACAAAGTAGTTCCAAAAATAAATGCTGGAGATGTTGGATCCCAAGCTGTATATCCTCTAGCTTCAAATGTATTTCTGATTCCACCATTTGGAAAACTAGATGCGTCCGGTTCTTGTTGTACTAATTGAGCGCCACCAAATTTCTCTACTGGATCGCTGCCATCATATGAAGTTTCAAAGAAAGCATCATGTTTTTCAGCGGTTGTTCCTGTAAGTGGCTGAAACCAGTGCGTATAATGAGTCACCCCTTTAGCCAAGGCCCACTCTTTCATTCCCATTGCGATATAATCCGCTAATTTTCTGTCTATTTTAGTTCCATGTTGAACTGCATCGCGCACTCCTTTAAAAGCATCTGAAGTTAAAAATTGCTTCATCGCTTTGTCATTAAAGACATTTGAACCAAAAATAGTTGATTTTCTATCAGTCTCTTCAAATTTTACTGGAACTCTGTTTGATGCTTCTTTCAAAGCTTGAAAACGTAATGATGACATACAATTTTGTTTTAATTTATTAAACCCCCTATTATTTTGATGCAAATATAATTTAATAATTACTTTTATAAAATATTACCTCTATTTTTTATGGGGATTCACGTGAAATTTATCAAATTCATAAAAAAAATTAATTAAAGTAACAACTTAGCAATTAAAACACCCCTATTTATTTTTACTGATATTTTCGTAAAAAAATATAATCGACAATCATTAACAACAGGAAACTTTCCATTAAATAATTATTGAAGTTACACGATCTAAAAGTATCTTTGTGCAACATTATAAATATATGATATATGATTGTCTGGATTTCTTTCTTAGTGGCCGTAATGATTTTCTTGGCTCTTGATTTAGGTGTTTTCAACAAAACGCCACATATTATAAGTTCAAAAGAAGCGGGTAAGTGGACTGCAATATGGGTTACTTTATCATTCCTGTTTTCCGGCGTTATTTATTGGCTCTACAACAATAATTATATTGCAAATCCGGATCAATTAACTCCCACAACAGCATCCATAAAGTTCATTACCGGATATTTAATTGAATTATCATTAAGCATTGACAACATCTTTGTCATAGCCATAATCTTTTCTGCTTTTAAAATTCCGCAAAAATACCAGCATCGTGTTTTATTTTGGGGAATATTAGGGGCAATATTTTTTAGAGGCTTAATGATCTTTTTTGGCGTTATGCTAATCAATAAATTTTCTTGGATGACATATATTTTTGGTGCTTTCCTGATCTATACTGCCATGAAAATGTTGTTTGGAAATGAAAATGAAAAATTTGAACCTAAAAAATCATTCGTCTATAAAAGCCTAAAAAAAATAATGCCCATATCTAATCATATGGATGAGGAGCATTTCTTTGTCAAAAGAAGACACATTACTGCTGCAACCCCTCTGTTTGTAGCTCTTGTGGTTATTGAAGTCATGGATGTGGTTTTTGCCATTGATAGTGTTCCTGCTATTTTAGCTATTACTAATGACCCCTTTTTAGTTTTCAGTTCTAATATTTTTGCCATTCTGGGATTGCGATCCATGTATTTCTTTCTGGCTAATATGTTAGCTAAATTTAGTTATCTGGAATACAGTCTAATCGCTATTTTAAGTTTTGTTGGCGTGAAAATGTTAACCCATGACATACTAAAAAAATACAATTATGAAATTCCGGAATGGATGTCACTGGCTTTTATAGCGGTGGCTCTTATAGTGGGAATTGTAGTTTCACTTAGAAAAAACAGCAAAGAGTTTGTCTCTTAAGTTTAAAGTCTATAAAAAAGGAAATCTTTCGATTTCCTTTTTTTTGATTTCTCTGGAATTATAAATTTATTTTTTGAATTCCACTTTTACTAACCTTCAATGAGGACATAACTGCATCCATATTATTTTTGTTTATTGTAGAGGCAAAATTTGCCGGTATAATTACTATTCTAAAAGTTTGATTTTGTGTCCAACTGGAATCTAAAGTATTCAGATTAAAATTAGCCGCAAGAAAAATTTTAACATTAAACCTGGAATAATCAAAATTAAAATCCAATTCGCCACCATTATTCAGATAATACGTCTGAGGCATCAATTTCCAAATATCTTCGCCATTTACTGTATCATACAAATGGTATACTAAAACGGAATCCGAGGAATAAATTGGCGGATCAAATACAACCAAGCTGCTATAATTATTATTGGAGTTGAACGAAGTTGTAACTTCATACACTTCAGTTCGAGGACCGTTATCAACGGTATCATATAGTTCTGTCACTTCACAACTTTGTAGTGTCATCATCCCGATGAAAACTAAAAATAAAGTAATTTTTTTCATTCGTTATCGTTTTATAATTTATATTAAAAAACTCTATTCATGAATTATGCCAAACTTTGTTTTCAAAAAAAAGTGCTTTTCAATTATGGAAAAAAAACTTAAATTATACCTAATAATCCTGGGCTTAAAAGGAACTAAAAAATTTTATTACTATTCAGTTATTATTTCTCCGCAACAGCGACACCATTATTGTTTAAAATTTTGCTAAAAAACAATACATGAAAAGGCAACGCATTTTCCCAATATTCCCACGTATGGGCTCCTGGCCGTTCTGTATAATCGTGAGCAATTTTATTATAAACAAGCCTTCGGTGTAATTCTCTGTTGGATTCAATCAAAAAATCATCTACTCCGCAATCTATAATCAATTCCATTTTGTTGTTTTTTATTTTATCCAACATATTCAAAACCGCATTGGAAGCATATACTTCCTGTGGCGCTCCTTGAGTCCCAAAAACAGGTTCCATTAATTTAGTAATTCTTTCCTTAGATTCCGAATTAATCATGCTTCCCATATCAACAGCGCCGCTCATACTTCCTGCTGCACAAAATAATTCCGGATGTCTTGTCGAAAGATACAATGCTCCGTGACCTCCCATAGAAAGTCCCGTAATAACACGTCCTTTTCTGTTATTTATTGTCCGATAGGTATTGTCTACTTTCTGAATTACTTCTTTTGTAATGTAGGTTTCAAACTGACTTCCCTTATTCACAGGACTATCAAGATAAAAACTGAATGTTTCTCCTTCCGGCATTACGATTATGATATTATACTGATCGGCTAAATTGTGCAATAAATTCTTATCTGGAGTTTTAGACAACCAATCATTAAAATGACCATAAGCGCCATGCAACAGATAAAGCACGGGATAATTAATCTTGCTTTTTGTATACGAACTTGGTAATACTACCGCAGCTTTATACGTTTTATTCATTGCCATACTAGGAATTTGTAATGTATCGGCTTTTGCTGCATAAGAAACTACAGTATGACCAAGAAGAAAAAATAAGAATACAATTTGAAGTTTTTTCATACTATTCGGTTTTAAGGTAAAATGTAAATATAGTACTTTAACTCGTTGGGTGTAATTAATGAAAATTTCAATTAATCTTAACAAAAAAAATGAACCACATAGAAACATAGAAAAAAAGAGTTGGACAGCCCAATTTTTGGCTTCATATAGCTATGATTTTCTCCAAAAAAGTGAAACGACTTACATAATTTTAAAATCTATTTTTCTATGTGGTTAAAAAATTAAACGCATTGGATTACACCCAACAGCTACTTTAGAATAAATGTAATAAAGTCGCAATAATTACATGAACAAAAAAAGACCTCTCATTACTGTAAGGTCTTTTAAAAAAAAATTAGATCACGCCCGCCCAAAAGCGGGATAAGCGATTCACACACTTTTTGCGATGCAAAAAGTGGTTCTCTGCTTACATATTTCTTCTGTATTGTCCACCTACTTCAAATAAAGCAGCTGTTATTTGTCCCAAGGAACAAACCTTGGTCGCTTCCAATAAATGCTCAAATAAGTTTTCGTTTTTAATGGCTGCTTCCTGAAGCGTATTGAGATGCGCATTCACTACATCCTGATTCGATTGGTGCAAATGGTTCAACATATCAATTTGGTATTGTTTTTCTTCCTCTGTGGCACGAATTACTTCGGCTGGAATTACCGTTGGAGAACCTTTAGAACTCAAAAACGTATTCACACCAATGATTGGGAATTCACCTGTATGTTTCAAAGTCTCATAATACAAACTTTCTTCTTGAATTTTACTTCTTTGGTACATGGTTTCCATAGCTCCAAGCACGCCACCACGTTCTGTAATACGGTCAAATTCTAATAAAACTGCCGCTTCGACTAAATCCGTTAGCTCTTCAATAATGAAAGCACCTTGAATTGGATTTTCATTTTTGGCCAGTCCTAATTCTTTATTGATAATCAACTGAATTGCCATCGCACGACGCACAGATTCTTCTGTAGGTGTTGTAATGGCTTCATCATACGCATTGGTATGCAAGGAATTACAGTTGTCGTAAATGGCATATAACGCTTGCAAAGTAGTGCGAATATCATTGAAATCAATTTCCTGTGCGTGCAAAGAACGTCCAGAAGTCTGAATATGATATTTCAACATTTGAGCACGCTCGTTTGCGCCATATTTATTTTTCATGGCTTTCGCCCAAATTTTACGTGCCACACGACCAATAACCGCATATTCAGGATCTACACCATTCGAAAAAAAGAAGGATAAGTTGGGTCCAAAATCGTTAATATTCATACCACGACTCAAATAATATTCTACATAAGTGAACCCATTAGAAAGCGTGAAAGCCAATTGTGTAATTGGATTTGCTCCCGCTTCGGCAATATGATACCCTGAAATAGAAACTGAATAAAAGTTCCTTACATTCTTAGTAATAAAATATTCCTGTACGTCACCCATTAATCGCAACGCAAATTCAGTAGAGAAAATGCAGGTATTTTGCGCCTGATCTTCTTTTAGAATATCAGCTTGAACAGTTCCCCGAACTTGCGACAAGGTTCTTGCTTTAATTTCGTCATACACTTCCAAAGACAAAACCTGATCTCCGGTAACGCCCAAAAGCATCAATCCTAAACCATTATTCCCTTGAGGCAAATCCCCTTGATAATGTGGTCTTTCAACTCCTTTTACTGCATATATTTTGTTAATTTTTGTTTCAACTTCTTTTTCAAGGCCATTTTCTTTGATGTAAAACTCACATTGTTGGTCAATCGCTGCATTCATAAAAAACCCTAATAACATAGGTGCCGGCCCATTAATTGTCATACTCACCGAAGTCATGGCATGAACCAAATCAAAACCAGAATATAATTTCTTGGCATCATCCAAACAACAAATCGAAACTCCGGCATTACCTATTTTCCCGTAAATATCAGGACGTACATGTGGATCATTTCCGTATAAAGTTACGCTGTCAAAAGCAGTTGATAATCGTTTTGCCGGTAATCCCGCACTTACATAATGAAAACGTTTGTTCGTTCTTTCCGGTCCGCCTTCTCCGGCAAACATACGGGAAGGATCTTCTCCTTCACGTTTGAAAGGATACAATCCAGCGGTAAAAGGAAATTCTCCAGGAACATTTTCCTGCAAACACCAACGTAAAATATCACCCCACGCTTTGTACTTTGGCAATGCAATTTTCGGGATTTGAGAATGGGAAAGGGACTCGGTATGCGTAGCCATTTTGATTTCTCTATCCCGAACTTTGAACGTATACACCGGATTCTTGTACTTGTTTACTTTCTCGTCCCAAGTCAAAATGATTTCCCAGTTGTACGGATCCAAATCCATTTTTAATTTATCAAATTGATTCAGTAAAAGATTCAAAAATATTTTATCCTCGGCAGCACCCGGTTTTTCAAATTCTAAAGCTGTTGGCAAAACTGAATCGTCATTAATTCCTGCTTTGTTTATTTCAGGTATTTTCTTGGCTACAGTTTCAATCGTTTTAAAAATTCCGTATAATTTCTGGGCAACTTCTTCTTGGCTAACCGCTGTATCATCGTATTTTCGGTTACTTTCGGCAATTTCAGATAAATAACGGGTTCTGTGTGGCGGAATAACGAAAATCTTCTCGCTCATTTCACGAGTGATTTGGAATGTTGATTTCAAATCAGAATTCGTTTTTTCATGGACTTTATCCATTATCGCTTTGTACAGCGTATTCATTCCCGGATCGTTAAACTGCGAAGCAATCGTCCCAAAAACCGGAAGTGAATCTAAATTCGCATCCCATAAATTATGGTTGCGTTGGTATTGTTTTTTCACGTCCCTCAATGCATCCAGAGATCCGCGTTTATCAAATTTGTTTATCGCTACCAAATCAGCAAAATCAAGCATGTCGATTTTTTCCAATTGCGTTGCCGCACCAAATTCCGGTGTCATTACATATAAGGATACATCAGAGTGATCCATGATTTCTGTATCGGATTGTCCTATACCTGAGGTTTCCAGGATTATAATGTCATAATTTGCCGCTTTAATCACTTGGATTGCATCGGCAACATATTTAGATAAAGCCAGATTTGATTGGCGTGTGGCCAAAGAACGCATATAAACACGAGGATTATTGATGGCGTTCATTCGGATTCTATCACCTAATAGTGCGCCACCCGTTTTCCGTTTGGATGGATCCACAGAGATTAATCCGATTGTTTTTTCCGGAAAATCAATCAGAAAACGACGTACTAATTCATCCACTAAAGAGGATTTTCCTGATCCACCGGTTCCTGTGATTCCAAGAACTGGAGTTTTACAACCCTTGTTCTTTTTTTGGATGGCTTCCAAAGTTTTAGCCGCAACATTAGGAAAATTTTCTGCTGATGAAATAATTCTGGCAATTGCTTTAGGATTTTTTTCTTCCAAATATTTGATTTCATCCGTCAGTTTATCGCCAACAGGATAATCAGATTGTTGTACTAAATCGTTTATCATTCCCTGTAATCCCATCGCGCGACCGTCATCCGGCGCATAAATACGGGTGATTCCGTACGCTTGCAATTCGGCAATTTCAGTAGGCAGGATTACTCCTCCTCCCCCGCCAAATATCTTGATTTGCCCTGCTCCTTTTTCCTGAAGCAAGTCATACATGTATTTGAAATATTCGTTGTGTCCACCTTGATAGGAAGTTATTGCAATAGCATTCGCATCTTCCTGAATCGCGGTGTTGACCACTTCTTCCACACTGCGATCGTGCCCCAAATGGATTACCTCAACGCCTGTAGACTGAATGATTCTACGCATAATATTGATTGCAGCATCGTGACCGTCAAAAAGCGCAGCTGCGGTAACAATTCTTACTTTATTGTTAGGGATATATGGTTTTTGTTGTTCCATTTTATGAATATGATAATTTAAGACTGCAATTTACAATTTTATTTTAAAAATTATCCGTTGTTACTGTTGGTTATTAATAAATAATAAAATTTTCGCCATGCAGGACAACAAATAGATTAAAATCGGGCTGTTTTTTTTAAACATAAAACAACGCTATCTAACTTTTTTATAAGCACAAATACCTTTAGTTTTGAAAAACATTAATTATTACTAAAAAACAAAGCTAAAAACAGAATGCTAATGCAAAAAATTACAATCCTAATCCATTGCAAAGATCAAAAAGCAATTATTGCTTCAGTTACAAATTATATTGCCTCCATTGATGGCAATATAATTTACCTTGACCAACACGTTGATGCCAATGAGAATGTGTTTTTCATGCGTTTAGAATGTGAATTCACTTTCAAAAATTGGAATATTGAAGCTATTAAAAATGATTTTCAAACAAAGTTGGCTTCACCGTTTAATATGACCTGGGCAATGTACACCCAAGATGAAAAACCAAAAATGGCATTATTTGTTTCAAAATACGACCATTGTTTGTATGATATTTTAGGACGCCACAGCGCTGGTGAATTGCCACTTGAAATTCCTTTGATAATAAGTAACCACAAGGATTTAAAACCCGTAGCAGATCGTTTTAATATTCCGTTTCATTATGTACCTTTTACCACAGATACGAAAGCCGAAGGCGAGCAAAAACAACTGGATTTACTGAAGCAGTATACTATTGACTTTATTGTTTTGGCTCGCTACATGCAGATTATCACCCCTAAATTAATTGCGCAATACCCGAATCAAATCATCAACATTCATCATTCCTTTCTCCCTGCGTTTCCCGGAGCAAAACCCTATCACTCAGCTTTCAAGAGAGGTGTAAAAATCATAGGCACCACCAGTCATTATGTGACTGAGGAATTGGATGAAGGTCCAATTATCGAGCAGGATATTACCCGAGTTACGCACAGTCATTCTATTGAAAATTTCATCATGAAAGGACGTGATCTGGAACGTACGGTTTTGGCAAGAGCCATAAAACTGCATGCCGAGAGAAAAACAATAGTTTATGACAATAAAACGATCGTGTTTTTATAGGCTCATTACCCTTTAAAACCTCGGTCTTAAAACAAAAAGATAACTCCAAAATTAAAACCTAAGACAGTCCATTGTGTCACTTGCTGCCGAGTGACCAAAAAGTATGCATTGAAATAAAGTAAAAAACTTAACGTATATACAACAAAGTAATAACAAAATCTTAACAGCAAAACGCCTCTGTAAGTGTGATCTTTGTAGGGTAATAAACTGGTTATTTATTATTTTGGTTTTGGTTAGTTAAAGAATTGCCTGCATTTTTCATGCAGGCAATTTTTATTTAGCAGTGTTTATAAAAGAGAGAACAGCATCGTTAAAAACATTAGGCTGTTCCACATTGACTACATGTCCACAGTTTTGTATTACAAACAACGTAGACGATTTATAATGATTTTCGACCACTTTTTTAACTGATGGTAAAAACATATAATCCTCTTCACCCATCACATAAAGCGTTGGAATGTTTAACTCAACCTGACGGAACCATTTGAGCACCGGATTTATTTCGGCGGTGAGTTTAAACCATTTGATAAATTCTTTTTGGTATAATTTCTTGGCCTCATTGATAAAAAGAACCCGAGATTGTTTGTGACTTTTTTTCGGCATGATGACAAAGGCAAAAAACTGATATAGAACCAAATAAGGCAGTACATATTTAAACAAATTACCCAATCGCATCAATACTTGGGAACGGAAATTCATTTTCAATATCGCACCACCAAGAATCATACTTTGAACTCGTTCCGGATACATTTCAGCCAATTGTCTGATGAGAATGGTACCCAATGAAATGCCAACAAAATGTGATTTTTTGATTGTGAGAAAATCTAAGACTTCCAAAATATCATTGGCCAAAGCCGAAAAAGTATATTTTTGTTTGAAAGCAGTTTTCAGCGTAGGTTTTGATTCCCCGTGACCGCGTAAATCCAATAATAAAACGTTATGCTGTTTCTTAAAATCCCGTATTTGTTTAAACCATATAGACGAACTCCCACCAGCACCGTGAACAAAAGTTACCCATTGGTCGCTGTTTTTATTTTCATAAATGGTATAATTGATCACGTCTTTTTTTTGTAAAAATAGCACATTAATTTTAAATCCCAATCTTAACAAATAATAATGCTTCTTTTGCGATTGTAAAACGTAAGTTTGCACAAAAATTACACCCATGAAAGGATTATTGAAAGAGAAAAGTGAAATAGAAGAGCTTAAAAAAGAGTACCAAAAATTATCAGAACTAAATTTCCTTATCGAAAAGTCTTCTGCTAAATCGATCGTAACAACAGAAAAATTGATTTTAGAGGAATGCGAATTATAGTTTTTGATGCATTTTTTTAAAATAGTCAAACGCTTTTAGCAATCGGCTTCCATACCAAGAAAACATTTCACCATCTACAAATACCGTTTTTGCGTGGTGTGTGTGCCTTCCTATTTCGAAAGCATCTTCCTCTTTGAAAGGATACGGCTCTGATGAAAGAAAAACCAAATCTGGGTCCCCTTCCAAACGCATTTTTTTGAGTTCAATTTCGGGGTAACGTCCAGAAGTCTCGGCATGACCTGCATATATGTTTTGAAAATGGTTTATTTTCAGTAATTCATTGATAAAATTATTAGAACCGGCAACCATAAAAGGATTTTTCCAAATAAAATATGCTACCTTTTGTTGCGGCTTATCTTTTATAAAGTTTTTAAAATCGCTCAGGGCAAAAGCCAATTTATCGTTCCATTTCTGGGCTTCGGTCCTACAATTAAAGAGCTGACCAAAGTCAGTAATCATCTGAAAATTATCTTCGATTGTAATGATATTTGTTACCCAAACCGGACAAATGTTACGCAACTCTTCCACAATCTCCTGTGTGTTTTCCTCTTTGTTACAAATGATGATATCGGGTTTCAACAATCTGATTTTTTCAAAATGCACCTTTTTGGTTCCGCCAACGATTTTCTTGGTAGACTTAAAATGATACGGATGCACGCAGAATTTGGTAATTCCGATGATTCGGTCTTCCAAACCTAAATCAGAGAGTAATTCCGTTTGTGAGGGAACCAATGATATAATGCGTTTTGGCGAAGTTTCAAAAGAATGTATTATTCCGATTTGATCGATTAAAGTTTTTTGTCTCAAGTTTAATGTTTAATGTTTAGTAAATCTAATCAAAAATTATATTTTTAAACCATTTAGAAATTTAGAAAAATTAAGGCGTAAAAAGTTTAGAGGTAAAATTTTTGATTCAAATCTTAGCGCAAGGGTAATAAGACTTAATTTCTTAATGGTTTAAAATGAAGAATGATTTAATTCAAAATGTTTTATAAAAACCCAATAACGTTAAACGTTAAACTTCAAACTCATAATTTCCTCCATTTCCTGTTGCATTTTCAACGCTTCAGCTCTTGCTTTTTCGACAAAATTAGTTCCGTTTGAAGCATAAATAATCGCTCTGGAAGAATTGATCAGTAACCCAACATCTGCATTCATTCCATATTTGCAAACTTCAGCCAGACTTCCGCCTTGTGCTCCTACTCCGGGAACAAGCAAGAAACTGTCAGGAACAATTTTGCGAATTTCAGTGAAATATTCGGCTTTTGTTGCACCCACAACATACATCAGGTTTTCGCTGTTTTTCCAGTTTTTAGATACTTCCAAAACTTGTTTGTACAATTCTTTTCCGTTTAAGTTTAAAATCTGAAAATCAAAAGCACCTTCGTTAGAAGTCAAAGCCAACATAATCGTATGTTTATTTTTGAAAGCCAGAAAAGGCTCCACTGAATCTTTTCCCATATAAGGAGCAACGGTAATACTGTCAAAATTCAAATCTTCAAAAAAAGCTTTGGCATACATGGCAGACGTATTACCAATATCACCACGTTTGGCATCGGCAATAGTAAAAATATCCGGATACGTTGAGTTGATGTAATCGATTGTTTTTTGTAGAGACGTCCATCCTTTCAAACCATACGCTTCATAAAACGCAACATTTGGTTTATAAGCCACAGCCAAATCATGCGTTGCATCGATTATCGCTTTATTGAATTCGAAAATGGGATCTTCCAATTCTAGTAGATGCTGTGGAATTTTAGTCAAATCGATATCGAGTCCTACTGTTAGGAATGATTTCTTGCTTCTGATTTGGTCAATAAGTTGTTGTGTAGTCATTATTGTGTGTTTAAACGCAAAGTTCGCAAAGTTTTTAGCAAAGATTACAATATTATTTTACTACTATCCGTTTTTAGCCCCTATTGAGCCGATATCCTCGCAGTGAAACGAAGAGATAAAGGTAAAAGCGGGAAATAGCTCCAAAAAAAGCCTCAATAAATGAGGCTTAGTTATTAATATACTTCGCTGGCTTCTTTCAGTTTTTCCATGTTGTTGACTAACGCCAACTCATCTACTATTTTCTGAATATCACCATTCATGATATTTCCTAAATCGTACAACGTCAAACCTACACGGTGATCCGTTACACGGCCTTGTGCATAATTATACGTGCGAATTTTCGCAGAACGGTCACCAGAACTTACCTGAGACGTACGCGTTGTAGCATCTTCCGCTTGTTTTTTGGCTAATTCCTGTTCGTACAAACGGGAACGCAAAACACCAAAAGCTTTATCTTTATTCTTGTGTTGTGATTTCTGATCCTGACATTGCGCCACCAATCCAGTTGGAATGTGTGTCAAACGAACCGCTGATTTAGTTGTATTTACGGATTGTCCACCAGGTCCTGACGAACAAAAGAAATCTACACGCACATCATTCATATCAATTTGCACATCAAATTCCTCTGCTTCCGGCAATACCATAACAGTCGCCGCTGATGTGTGAACACGTCCTTGCGTTTCCGTTTGCGGTACCCGTTGTACACGGTGAACACCCGCTTCAAACTTCAAGGTTCCATAAACATCCTCACCGGTAACTTCAAAAATCACCTCTTTGAAACCACCCGAAGTTCCCTCATTCATATCGACCACCGACGTTCTCCAACCTCTGTTCTCACAATATTTCGTGTACATACGGAACAAATCCCCGGCAAAAATACTCGCTTCATCCCCACCTGTTCCGGCACGAATCTCCACCATGACATTTTTGGCATCTTCGGGATCTTTAGGAATCAACATAAACTTGATTTCATCCTCCAGTTCCGGCAATCTTTCCTTAGCTTCGTCCAATTGCATTTTGGCCATTTCGGTCATATCCGCATCACTGTTATCGGCAATTATTTCGTTTGCTTCGTCGATGTTTGCCATCAAAACAACATATTCATCGCGTTTTTCAGCCAAAGCTTTTAAACTTTTGTACTCTTGATTCAATTGCACATAACGCTTCTGATCCATAATAACATCCGGCTGAATAATCAAATCCGAAATCTCATCGAAACGTTGTTTTACTATTTGAAGTCTATCTAACATTTTCTTAGTCCTTTATTTCTTCTCGTTTATATTTTGCCCAGAGGCAGAAATAACCTCTAAAGACGATTTTTTTAATTAAATCAAAATCACCTTTTGGTTAAGACTGCAAAATTACGAAAAAAGTATTCAGTTTGCAAGGTTCGTTTTTTGCTATTTCAGCAGCTATTTGTCATTCCGAAGCACGAGGAAACTCATAACTGGCGTAACCCGTGTGATCTCGCATACCAAAATTCGTTTTTAAATATTTTTAGCAACTATTTGTCATTTCGAGGCAAGAGAAATCTCATAATTCAAATGACCTATGTGATTCCTAATCATCTTATTGATATAACACGATAATCTAGAGATAATTCAACTACCAAAACATTTTCCGCAAGTGATCTGACATCGCTCTTAAAACAGCTATTACTTATTTTATTTTTAACTTTTTCAGGAGCTATTTCCTGCTATCCGCTGTATCTTTTTCTGACAAAAAAAGCCAGAAAAAGGATGCCGCTGCTATCAGGGCTAGGGCTCAAAAAAATAAATTCTTAAAGTAAATGAGTGATCCATATCTGATGGGTTTTGCATTTTATTTGAAAATAATTCCGACAGCAATCATACGTGTACGGAGTTTGTAAAACCGTTGGGGAAATTTTCGTCTCTAGTAGCAGTTCTTCTATTGTTAAAAAATGTAATGTAAGTGGTTTTAATTCTTCAATTTAGATTTCTAAGGATTTTAAATATTCTAATGGTGTCATACCGGTTACTTCCTTAAAGGCTACAAAAAATGAAGTCCTAGACGAAAACCCGGATTTCATCCAAATACCTTCCATAGAATGGAATAATAATGCGTCACTACTTAATTCCTTTTTTGCAAAATCAATTCGAAGTTCTTTTCTTAGAGTTGTAAATTTTATTTCCAATATTACATTAAAGCAATATAATACCTCTTTACTCTTTAAGTTTAATGCACTACTAATATCAGTAATAGCAAAATTAGGATTGAGTAGATTTTTTTCTTTTTTGACAAAATCTAAAATTAATGCTGCTGTAGTTATCAATGATTCATGATCATCTTTATTAAATACAACTTTAGATTTTACTTTATTAGTAAGTTTATTATCTCCGTACAATATTACTGGAAAAACTAGCATCAGTATTGGAATTAAACAAAACAACATACTTAAGATATAATTTAAAAGTAATCTTGAATTAATTATTTCCTCACTTGTTGTTAAATCATTTGTTGTGTTGTGGAAATTTAGTGTTAAATTAGTGTATCCGATCGACATTAAAACTATTATGCTATTTATTACTATCAACCATTTAAAAACAATATAATCTTGTCTTTTATCCAGTAATACTTTTTTGTTTTTCTTGTAAAACACAAATAACATTAGTAAATTATATGTAGAAAACAATAATATGTTTATAGGTCGTAATAGAATATTTATATAGCTTGGATAAAGCCAACTGGTATTAATTTTTGATATGTAATGTGGTCTGTCTAATAAAACTTGTGCAATTTTAAGTTTAGAATCGAAATCCGTAAAAAAATAAGGGAATATAGAAATTAAACTTATTACAAATGGCAAAAAATGTAAGTAATCAGTTTTACTTAATTTAGTTGTGTGAATTAAGGTGTTTCTGGTATAAAAATATAGAAATGGACCAATTAGATATCCTAAAGGTATAATATGTACCGCAAGTACAGCCAAACAAAATTGATTGGGCTCTGTAAAATTAAAATAATGCAACATAGCGATTAGGCTAATGAAAATTAAACTAAAACAGATATATAAAGAATTCTTGTTTTTATGTACATTATTGCGCAACAACAATATACACAAAATAATTACAGATGTTGAAATGAATAAAGTCATTAATTTTTAATTTTGGAGTGCAATTATACAATAATATCTTGATGAAAATTGTGAAAAAACAACAACAGCAGTTCAAAAAATAAAAAAAAGAACTAAGATAAAAAATTAATTCTAAAATTAATTTCCACTTCTGTTTAAAATTCGTGATTTTTATTTTAAAGTATTGATAGTCAATATTTTATTATTTATTTAATAAGTATTTATTTAAAAAATGTAAGTGTTTATTTAAAAATATGAGTTCTGTAAAATACATTTTAGTTCAAAAAATTCAAAAGCGAACTAAAAAATATTGCAGATTATTTTAATATTAAATATTGCTTGTTATTTTTGATTTATTAAACCCAAATAAACATGCATATTTTAAAGTACGTTATTAACGAAAAAAAAATACCCGTCATTTTTAGTAAAGATATTCCGCATTGCGATGTTATGTCTGATGTAATTTCTGCGGGTTTTTTGATAGTTAAATTTGAAATGAATCCACAAAAATTTGCAGTAAAATGTTTTGGTGAAAGTAGCTCGTTAAATAAAAAAAAAGGTGAGGAAGATGAAACCTTGATTGAAAATTATCTTAACAATCAATTTTGCTCTATCGTAAATCTAAAAAAAGATAGCTCCGAAGTGTCGGAAGAACAAACGAGAAGCAAATAAAACAATAGATAAAAAGGATGAGATTGCTTCATTCCACGCAATCACGTAACGCAATCGCAAGGGAACAAACTCAAAAGCAGCAAAAAAGCACGAACCAGATCACTCAGACACCCACAATCGTTAGTGCGGTTTTGAAGACTGTGCTCACAACAGCTAGGATTACGTGCGTGGTACGAACAGTAAAACCTGTATTGAGCAGCCTGTCCCGCTTTTACGGGAAAACCGATTGTACGTCCGGTAACATTATGTACTTATCGTAAAGATTTTATAAGTATTGTTAAGAGAATTTTGTTCCTCTTTCTTTGTGGAGTGGTTTCAGCTTGGTTTTTTAGTGTTTTCTTTCACTCTTGAACACCGATTCGCTTATCCGATTGCTTAAGTAAAAATGATCAAGCAAAAAAAACAACTCGAAATAGCTACTACATATTTCAAGTCGTTTTATATTTAATTTCGGAACAATGACTTATTTTTTTTGGGACAAACCTCGTGTTAACCATCCACTTTTATTAGCGGTAAAAAGAGCATAAGGCAATATCCAAAACAAACTAAAGGTATAAAAAATACTATAGGAATAGGCCCAAAAAGACTCCCTTACCGAATAGCGCTTAGCATAAAATAAAGCCGGAAAACTGGATAAAATCAATATTCCTAGTAGCGTAGAACTAATCAGCAATACCGGATGCGTAACGATTAGAAACACCATAAATAGCAGAAACGGAATAGCCATTATGATTTTTAGCGACTGATTTAAGAACAAAAGTCTGGTTCCGAATTTTGGTCCCTTTCTAAAATTCTTAAAAACATATTTAGCCATCATAATATTTTCACGAACATTACTTCTGCCCCATCTTATGAACATTTTATACAAACCCGTATATTCTTCTGGTACGTTAGTCAAAACCAATGCATTGCTTTGAAATAATACCTGAGACCCTTGTTTTAGGATCATATTCGTCATCGCTCGATCCTCGCCAATATCAGATGGGTTTCCCATAAAGGTTTGGTTAATCCATTCCGGAAGACAAGCAAGCACTGCCGATTTACGATAAGCGGCGGCGGCTCCCGGAGTACATAAAACAGATCCCAAACTACTTTCTGCAGAGCGCATGAATTCAAAACTCATTACGAAACTCACATTTAACATTTTAGGTATAATAGCCTTTTGGTTATTCAATACATGAACATTTCCGGCAACAGCACCACATTCTTTATTAATGATAAACGGACTTACAAGATTGCGCAAAGTATCTACTTTGACAATTGAATCACTATCTACTGTTACAAAGATTTCTCCGGTACCCATTTCAAATCCACGATGTAATGCCTGACGTTTTCCTCGGTTTTTAGGTTGCTGATAAATGGATAAACGATCCCCTAATCTCAATTTAGCTTGCTGCATCCAGTACCACGTATCGTCGTTACTACCATCATCAATGGCAAATAGCTCCAATTTATGTTTCGGATAGTCACTTGCAGCTAAGCTGATCAAGGTATTCCAAACCAGTTTTCCTTCATTATAAGCAGGAACAATCACAGTACAAGTAGGCAATAATTCGTCCGTAACGGATTCGATAGGTTTATAAGTGAAGTGGTGGTATAGGTTGTATACAAAAACACTTCCGTAAAAGAAAAACAGTACGGTGGTCAAAATCAGAAATGATAGTCCCCACGCAGAATTAACCCGGTCAAGATGTAGGGCTTCAAAATCAGATTGCAAATTATAGACCAGCAATGCTCCAGCTATCAGTAGTAAAAAAGTGCCCAGCAGCACTGAGACAGCTGACAGGCTGCTGTTTCTCTTAAATCGTATCATTAGTGATCTTAAATTAATTCGAAAAACGGAACTGATATCAGGACTAGGAGCATAAGTTTGTTTTAAAATACGTGTTTCATTTTTCATAATTGTATTGCTAAAAATTATAGGTAATTGATTTTTATTAAAATTGCCTTATTCATTTTCAATTTATTTACAGCTTATGCAAATAAACAATTCATTAAAATGGACAGAAGCAATTATATAGTTCGATTTAGCAACACTTGTTCCAATTTTATTTGTAAATGATAATCAATAGATTACGAAAAAAAATAAAAAAAAAGTGAGCAATTATTACACAATTTAAATTTATTTACACAACTATTTCCCCACTAAAACCTCGTTATCACAAGCTTTCTACTCTTGCACACAAACAGATATAAATGCATAAAATATTGCAAGACCGGAACGCTTATCTCTGCTATTACTAGAAAAATCTGTTTCACTATTTTATATTTTTTTTTCGTTATTATGAAAACAAAACGAAATCTTTAGCCCTGATGGAAGCGGCATCCCACGCTTTTTAGCGTGGATACAGCGGACAGCAGGAAGATGGGTTCTTGAAAAAACGCCATTCGTACTGCTCCTAATAAACAGCACGTCCTAACCGTTCATAACTCCACAAAATTTCTTTTTAATACCAATTTCTAAATTCCTACTTTGCACCCTTAAATCAGTAGGAAAAAATGAAGGTCTGTATTGCCGAAAAACCAAGTGTCGCACGCGAAATCGCATCCGTTTTGGGAGCTAATACCAAGCATGACGGATATTATGAAGGCAATGGTTATGCGGTCACCTACACTTTTGGGCATTTATGCACACTAAAAGAACCTAACGATTACAAGCCCCATTGGAAAAGTTGGGATTTGAACAATCTGCCCATGCTTCCCGACAAATTCGAAACCAAAGTGGTCGAGAATTCGGGGATCCAAAAGCAATTCCGAATCATAAAAAGCCTTTTCGACAAAGCCGAGTTGGTCATCAACTGCGGGGATGCCGGGCAAGAGGGTGAACTTATTCAACGCTGGGTGATGAACGAAGCAAAGTACAAAGGTGAGGTACAACGCTTGTGGATTTCTTCCTTGACCACCGAAGCCATAAAAGAGGGTTTCCAGAACTTGAAACCATCTGCCAACTATGATAATTTATACTATGCAGGATTTTCTAGAGCCATTGGCGACTGGTTACTGGGCATGAATGCCACGCGCTTGTACACCGTAAAACATGGCGGATACAAACAAGTTTTGTCTATTGGCAGGGTGCAAACCCCAACATTGGCAATGGTTGTGGACCGATTCAAGGAAATCGAGAATTTCAAACCACAACCGTATTGGGAGTTGCAAACTTTATACAGAGAAACGCTTTTCAGCTATGAAGAAGGACGCTTTTTGAAAAAAGAAGATGGCGAACTCTTGGCCAATAAGGTCAAGGAAAGTGAGTTTGAAATAGTTTCTGTCGAAAAAAAGAATGGCAATGAGTTTGCCCCAAAACTATTTGATTTAACAGGATTACAGGTGTATTGCAATACCAAATTTGGTTTTACGGCAGATGAAACGCTCAAAATTGTCCAAACTTTGTACGAACAAAAAGTGGTCACATATCCCAGAGTTGATACGACGTTTTTGCCCAATGATGTTTATCCAAAAGTGGCTGGGATTCTGAAAAACTTGACAAATTATACTGCGTTGACGCAACCGCTTTTGGAAATAAAGATAAAAAAATCGCCCAAAGTTTTCAACGATAAAAAAGTTACGGATCACCATGCGATTATTCCAACGGGGATTCAATCCAACTTGCAATACAATCAGCAGCAAGTATATGACATAATTACCAAGCGATTTATAGCCGTGTTTTATGACGATTGTTTGGTTGCCAATACAACCGTTATTGGGAAAGCAGCAGATGTAGCCTTCAAAACGACGGGAAAAGAAATCCTGAAAAAGGGATTTCGCGTAGTCTTTGAAGACCCAAACGCCAAAGAAAAAGAAGCCGATATTTTACCGAGTTTTGTTGTAGGTGAAAAAGGGCCACACGAACCCTCGTTTTTAGAAAAGGAAACCAAACCACCGAATCAGTTCACCGAAGCTACTTTATTGCGCGCTATGGAAACTGCAGGTAAGCAAGTAGACGACGAGGATTTACGCGAATTGATGAAAGAAAACGGTATTGGGCGTCCCTCCACGCGAGCCAATATTATTGAAACGCTGTTTAAACGCCAATACATCATTAGGAACAAAAAACAAGTATTGCCTACACCTACGGGAATTCAGCTTATTGACACCATTCAAAATGATTTAGTAAAATCAGCTGAACTCACCGGCTCTTGGGAAAAGCAGTTGAAAGATATTGAAAAAGGAACTTTTACAGCTGCTGCGTTTATTAAGAACATGAAAAACATGGTAGAAGCTTTGGTCTATGAAGTGCGAAGTGAAACCAGACGTGCCAATATCTCGCATGCGGGAAGCATTCAAAAAGAAGTTGTTAAAGTCGAGAAAAAGAAAGCCGCGAGAATTTTGGCGGAAGCCTGTCCAAAATGCAGAAAAGGAACACTTATCAAAGGAAAATCTTCCTTTGGATGTACCAATTATAAAGCAGGTTGCACGTTCCTATTGCCTTACACTTTTGCAGAGAAAAAAATATCCGAGAACCAATATTTGCGATTACTACAAAAAGGATCTACTGTAAACTTAAAAGATTTTAAAACTGATGCCGGCACTGTGGAAGGTTTACTTCGTTTTGACGAAAATTTCCAACTCAAATTAGAAGCCAAGAAAGCTTTAAAAAATGTCATTCCGGACGAATTAGCCTGTCCGAAATGCAAGAAAGGAACGGTGCTAAAAGGAAAAACGGCTTATGGCTGCAGCGGTTATAAATCAGGCTGTGATTTCAAAGTACCTTTTGATGTGGTCAGAGCAAAACTGAAAAATCAAAAACCAACTAAAGAATTGGTTTATATTATTTTGAATGAAAGTGTTTAAATTTTGTTTTAACCATATAAGTCATAAAAGAGAGATATTTTGTCACATTGGCTGAAGAGAACGTAAGTTAAAACATTCTTTATGAACTATGCGACTTTCCTTAAATGAACTGTTTTGTCCTTAATTCTATTCAAATTAAAAACTTATATGACTTATATGGTAAACCTTTGATTCCAAAACTAAAAAAGTGACGTTATTCTATTTTTTATTAATTTAGCAGTTCAAAATAACACCAAATATTTACACCAATGTTTCAAAAAACAACTCTTATATTACTTTTGTTAACCATTTTTTCCTGCAAAGAATCGGATGCAAATGAATTAGAAAAAATGAAAGCCGCCAATTGGATTTTAGGAAATTGGGAAAATAAATCCGTTGATGGAAATCTTTCTGAAACTTGGAAAAAAGTAAACGACAGTACTTTTGAAGCGCAGTCCTATTTTATCAAAGAAAAAGACACCTTGCATTTTGAATCTATTATTTTGCAACAAAAAGGAGAAGAATTAACGTATTCAACTATGGTAAAAGGACAAAACGAGGAAAAAGTAGTCGCATTCAAGTTGACAACGACAACTGAGAAACAACTGGTTTTTGAAAACCCGAAACATGATTATCCTCAAAAAATTATTTATAGTGAAATCAATCCAGACAGTATAGTGGTAAAAATTTCAGGAATCCAGCAAGGAAAACCCAGTTCCGAACAATATTCAATGAAAAAAATCAACTAAAATTTTAACATTTTACTTCCAATCAAAACCTTGCTCGAAATAAGCAAGGTTTTTTTTATGCCGTTAAAAAACTGTTTTGCAGTGGAATAAAAATTAATTTTAAATATTATCTATAATTAGTCTAAATAAGTTTTGTTAAGAACAAAAGCACTCTTATATTTGCAACTTATTTTTAATTAATCTAAATAAATGAAAAAGATACCTGCCTTTTACCTGTTCGTTTTGCTTTTTGGAATAACGGTTACTGCTCAAGAAAAGAAAGAGCAAGAAAAAGATACCTTAAAAACATTGAAAGAAGTGATTATAAACACCAACAAATACAGGTATAAAAGAGAAAAAAGCACCACCGTCTCTAAAATGCCTTTGAATAATATTGAAAATCCACAGGTGTACAATACAGTTACCAGCGAGTTAATGAAAGAACAAGTGGTTACTAACTTTAGTGATGCGCTAAAAAATGCAACTGGAATCACGCGTCTTTGGGAATCAACCGGGCGTGGCGGCGATGGCGCTGAATATTTTTCCATGAGAGGTTTTTCAGTTCAGCCAACAATGATCAACGGGCTTCCCGGAATCAACAACGGAAGTATTGATCCGGCCAACGTGGACAATATTGAAGTGATCAAAGGACCTTCAGGAACATTATTTGGCAGTAGTTTGATTTCATACGGAGGTTTAATAAATATTGTAACTAAAAAACCTTATTCAAGATTTGGTGGAGAAATCAGTTATAATGCAGGATCGTATGGTATGGATCGCCTTACTGCAGATGTAAATATCCCGCTAAACACGGATGTTTCCGTACGAATCAATACAGCCTACCAAAAAGAAAATTCGTTTCAGGATGCCGGTTTTGGCAAATCCTTTTTCTTTGCGCCTTCCTTGAGTTATAAAGTTAGTGATAAACTTTCGTTCTTGATCAATACTGAATTTACAAACCGAAATTCATCAAATGCCCCGATGCTTTTCTTGAACAGAAATTCCGCTCTATCATTTGATTCGATGGAATTATTCGAAAAAAACTATACAAAATCATTCACTTCAAACGAGCTGTCCATCAGCAATCCTACTTATAATTTACAGGCTCAAATGTTTTATAAAATATCGGATCAGTGGACTTCGCAAACCGTATTATCCAGAAGCAACAGTAAAACAAATGGGTATTATTCCTATTTATTTGATGCATCAAACGGAAATGATTTTACACGATTCATTTCTAAAAGAAACGGAGAAACTTTAGCAACGGATATTCAACAAAATTTTATTGGAGACTTTAAAATTGGAAACTTAAGAAACCGATTGGTTGCCGGTGTTGATTATTATAAATCAAATATTATAAACGGGAGTACCGGTTGGGTTGGAAACGGAATTGTCTCCTTAATCGATGGATCAGATACCGGAGATTTGACCCAAGCGGGAGTTGATAATCTTTTAGTAGATTCGTTTGACGGAAATTCAACTGCTGAAGTTGAGGTTATTAGTGCGTACGCCTCTGATGTGTTGAATGTTACCGATAAATTATCGGCAATGATCAGTTTGCGCGTCGATCATTTCAAATCGAAAACAGCGACCGAAGAAAACAGCCAAGCAGCCGTTTCTCCAAAATTCGGTCTGGTTTATATGTTGATTAAAGATAAAGTTTCGGTTTTTTCAAATTATATGAATGGCTTTGTAAATGTAACGCCACGAGAAGTTTCTGAAGTGGATGGTTCTAATACAAGAATGGAATCTTTTGATCCGGAGCAAGCTAATCAATATGAATTTGGATTAAAAACAAACTTATACAAAGACATCATTTCGGCATCGATTAGCTACTACAACATTGATGTGAAAAACCGATTAATGACGGATCCAAACAATATTAATAACGCAATTCAGGGCGGTGAAGTCAACAGTAAAGGAGTTGAAATCAGTTTTACGGCAAACCCAATGAAAGGATTTAATGTGATTGCCGGATTCAGTAATAACAAAACTGAAGTTACAAAAGACAATCCCGGTGATGGATATTTAGGATTAAGACCTGAAGAAGCCGGACCAGAAACGCTAGTAAATTTTTGGGCAAATTACACGTTGACTTCCGGGAAATTAAAAGGATTCGGTCTTGGATTTGGCGGAAACCATGCCAGTGAATATAAAACGTTGAACAGAGCGAATATCGGAACGTTTGCCTTACCAAGTTATACCATATTAAATTCGGCTTTGTCGTATTCAAATGATAAATTCAATTTAGCTTTAAAATTAAATAATATATTAAACGAAAAATATTATTCAGGTTGGTCTACTGTAACTCCACAGCGATTAAGAAGTGTAACTGCCAGTTTGACATATAAATTTTAAGATTCCTAATTCGTTTTGTCTAACTAAACTCCTCTTTTCCTGGAGGAGTTTAATCCATTTATAATGAAAAATAACACCTTAAAAAAAGCAATCCTAAAAATCCATCTTTGGCTTGGCTTATCCTCAGGCGTACTTGTTTTCATAATTGCCATCACGGGAAGTTTGTATGCCTTTCAGGAAGAAATACAAGATTACACCGATGAGTACAGGTTTGTTACAAAACAGGAAAAACCATTTCTATTACCTACGCAATTGGAAGAAATTGCCCGAAAAGAAATTCCAAACAAAGTGTTACATGCCATAAAATACAATGGTTCTGTCAAATCAGTGGAAGCTATATTTTTCCATTACGAACCTTCCTATCATTATATTGTGTACCTCAATCCGTATACAGGTGAAGTCCTTGAAAAAACCAATATGGAAGATGGGTTTTTTAACTTTATTCTTGACGGTCATTTTTATCTTTGGCTGCCTCATGAAATCGGACAAACCGTTACGGCATCGGCAACTTTAGTATTTTTGATTCTGCTGATTACGGGAATGATTCTTTGGTATCCGAAAAATAAAAATGCTGCCAAACAACGGTTTTGGTTTAAATGGAAAAAAGGATTAAAATGGAAACGTAAAAACTATGACTTGCATAATATTACTGGCTTATACGTGCTAATAATAGCCGTTATTTTTGCAATTACGGGTTTAGTCTGGGGTTTCCAATGGTTTGCTTATTCTTATTATACGGTTCTTGGTGGAGAAAAATCATTGGTTTATGAAGATCCTATTTCGACTATAAAAACAAAAAAAGTAGATAAACCGCTGGATCAAATTTGGACTTTGATGCAAAAAGAATATCCAAAAGCAAAATCTATAGAAGTGCATCCACCGGAAAGTGCCAGTTCTTCTATTGCTGCAAATGCAAATCCTGAGGAAGGCACCTATTGGAAAATAGACTACCGTTATTTTGACCAATACAACCTAGAAGAACAAAAAGTCGATCACCTTTACGGAAGGTATAAAGAAGCTAAAATTGCCGACAAACTGCTGCTCTTGAATTACGACATTCATACGGGTGCCGTTTTTGGAATAGCCGGAAAAATATTTGCCTTTTTAATCAGTTTACTTATTGCGAGTCTTCCTATAACCGGATGCTATATTTGGTGGGGAAGAAACCGAAAATCAAATGTTAAAATTTAATATTTTGATGGCGATAACTGTTACAAAAGAAAGTTTTTTTTTAAAAACACTATTATTCAGGAAGCCATAAATTATTTTAATTTACTATTCATCATTTAATTAAATAATTTTTGTTGAATGAAATTCTGATTCTACATTTGCATTGTTATTTTTATTCTATCCAAATAAATAATTATGAAAAATAGTTTAATACCCGTTTTGACTTTTCTGTTCACCAAAAAAGACTTTGCACAAGAAACACCTGACACAACTGAAAATTTCTAAATCTTTTGGTACAAGCGGCAGTCTTGTAGTAGAGGATATTTTAGCAAGAACATCATAGCATACAGCCAATTTGAGTTTTTTTTTGCAGATTTTCAAATAATACAAATGTTTTGAATTATACCGTACATGAAAATTATAGTGTAAACCCAACAGCCCCCCGTCAAGTGATGACCAGCTTAAAATATAAATTCTAATTAAACCTTTTACCAAATAAAAAGTCTGATTCATAATTCAAAACCTAAAATTCAAACCCATGATGAAAATAAAAGCAAGAAATTTACACCGTGATTTAGGGTATTTCTATATCGGATTAATTGTTTCTTTTGCCCTCTCAGGACTTATGATGAACCACAGAGAATACTGGCATCCAGAAAAATACACTACCGAAACAAAAGTTATTCAAGTAAAACTGCCTGCTGAAAGTGCTATTAATGAAAAATTTGCTGAAGATTTAGGCAAACAATTGGGCATCGATGATAAAATGAGACGTCAAATGGTAAAAAAAGGAACCTTTAAAATTTCTTTTGAAAAACACGATGTCGAAATTGACCTGAAAACTGGAAAAGGAGAAATTGTTTCCTTCTCTAAAACGCCAATTATCAGCCAAACGATGAAATTGCATAAAAACACCTCTAATTTTTGGATTTATTATTCTGATATTTTTGCGATCAGCTTAATCATTATTGCCTTAACAGGAACGGTTATGATTAAATCCGGAAAATTCAGTTGGAAAAACAGGGGTTGGAAACTGGCCGTTGCCGGAATTATATTTCCGTTATTATTTTTGTTTTTATTTGGCTAAATTTCTGCTTCAACCCTGCTAAACTAAGTTGACATAAAAAAGAACCCGACCTATATTGAAAATGGGTCGGGTTTATATATTTTGACTAAGTCTATTTTAAACCCGCCAAACTGTGCTCGATAGTTTCCATTTTTGCCAGAGCATCTGCTTCTTTTTGTCTTTCGTTGGCTAAAACTTTCTCCGGTGCACCAGCCACAAATTTCTCGTTGGCTAGTTTATTTTGTACTGATTTCAAGAAACCTTGCGTATAGACTAACTCCGCCGTCAGTTTAGTAATTTCAGCTTGTACGTCAATATTTCCGGTGATTGGGATGAAATATTCATTCGATTTGACACGGAAAGACAAGGCGCCATCCACTTTATCCAAAACATATTCTAAGGAAGTCAAGTTTCCTAATTTAGTCACCACCGAATCAAAATAAGCCGAAGTATTGTCATTATTGATAATTTTAAATTCAATCGCATCTTTAAACGGAATATTCTTGTCTTTACGGATCGTACGAATTCCGGAAATAACCTCCATTGTGTTTTCAAAATCAGCAATTAAACGGGAATCAAACGGTTTTATTTCTGGCCAAGTCGAAACGATTAATGCTTCATCTGTAGTTCTTTCGGCAAGAATTTGCCAAATTTCCTCTGTCAGGAACGGCATAAACGGATGCAATAATTTTAAATTATTTTCAAGCATTGCTATGGCTTTCGCCAAAGTAACGCTGTCGATTGGCTGTTGGTACGCCGGTTTTATCATTTCTAAAAACCAAGAGCAGAAATCATCCCAAACCAGTTTATAAATTCCCATCAAGGCGTCTGAAATTCTGTATTTTTCGAAATTATCTTCGATTTCTAGAAGTGTTTGTTGCAACTTGGCTTCATACCACTCGATTGCTACTTTTGAAGATTCCGGTTGTGGAATCGTTTCCGAAACTTCCCAACCTTTGATCAATTTAAAGGCATTCCAGATCTTATTGGTGAATGCTTTTCCTTGGTTGCACAATTCTTCGTCAAACATAATGTCATTTCCGGCAGAAGCGCTCAAAAGCAATCCAACCCGAACACCATCGGCACCAAATTTTTCTATTAAGTCTAAAGGATCCGGTGAATTCCCTAATGATTTAGACATTTTACGTCTTTGTTTATCCCGAACTAAACCAGTCAAATAAACATTTGTAAAAGGTTTTTTTCCTGTGTACTCATATCCTGCAATAATCATTCTCGCTACCCAGAAAAACAAAATATCCGGACCAGTTACTAAATCATTGGTTGGATAATAGTATTTAAAGTCTTCACTTTCCGGATTCATTATACCACCAAAAACGGACATTGGCCACAGCCATGAAGAAAACCAAGTGTCTAATGCATCAACATCTTGCTTCAAGTCAGAAGTGAGAAGTGAGAAGTTAGACGTTTTTTCTTTGGCTAAAGCCAAAGCATCCTCAATATTTTCAGCGACCACGAAATCCTCTTTTCCGTCGCCATAGAAATAGGCCGGAATTTGTTGTCCCCACCACAATTGACGCGAAATATTCCAATCGCGAATGTTGTTTAGCCAATGGGCGTACGTATTGTTAAAACGTGCTGGATGCAATTTAATTTCGCCATCAACCAATACGGATTGAATTGCCGGTTTTACCAAATCTTCCATTTTCAAGAACCATTGGTCTGATAAACGAGGCTCGATAACTGCTTTGGTTCTTTCCGAAGTACCTACTTTATTTAAGTGTGTTTCTGTTTTTGCTAAAGCACCTATAGTCCCTAGTTCTTTTGCAATTTCTTCACGAACCACAAAACGATCTTTCCCTTGGTAATGCAAACCAAAACTATTCATCGTTGCATCTTCGTTGAAAATATCAATAATCTCCAAATTATGTTTTTCTCCCAATGCCTTGTCATTCATATCGTGAGCCGGGGTCACTTTCAAACAACCAGTACCAAATTCTATGTCGACATAGTCATCTTCGATAATAGGAATTACTCTTCCGCAAATAGGGACAATCGCTTTTTTGCCTTTCAAATGAGCAAAACGTTCGTCATTTGGATTAATACAAATGGCGCTATCACCAAAAATAGTTTCCGGACGCGTAGTTGCTATGGTCAAAAATTCTTCCCCCAACACCTCAGAAGGAGGGGAGTTAAAAGTCTCGGCTCCCTCTCCTTCGGAGAGGGCTGGGGTGAGGATTTTATATTTTATGTAATATAACTTTCCTTGTTGTTCTTCATAAATTACTTCTTCATCAGACAACGTAGTTTTTGCCTCGGGATCCCAGTTTACCATTCGGTACCCTCGATAAATCAAACCTTTGTTGTATAAATCTACAAAAGAACGAATCACTGAGGCTGACATATCAGGATCCATGGTGAATTTTGTTCGATCCCAATCACATGAACAGCCCAATTGTTTGAGTTGTTCCAGAATTACACCGCCATATTTATCGGTCCATTCCCAGGCATGCGCCAAAAATTCTTCACGTGTTAAATCATTTTTATGGATTCCTTCAGCTTTTAATTTGGCTACCACCTTAGCTTCTGTAGCTATTGAGGCATGATCCGTTCCCGGAACCCAGCACGCATTGAACCCTTTAAGACGCGCTCTTCTTATTAATACATCTTGAATAGTATTGTTCAACATGTGTCCCATGTGTAAAACTCCAGTCACATTAGGCGGTGGAATTACGATAGTATATGGTGTTCTTTGATCCGGCTCTGAGTGAAAATAATTATTTTTCATCCAGTAGTCATACCACTTATTCTCAATAGTTTTAGCGTCAAATTGTGCAGGAATAATCATTTTATTGTGGGTCATTTAATCGTTAAATTCAATTGTTTGTTGGTTCCGTTAAACCAATAACCAGATCAACAAATACCTTTGTAGACTTTGGTCTGATATTTGTAATTCTGATAGGGCACAAAAGTAAATAATTAAGTAGACTATAAAAAGAGAAATAAAAATTTGTGCGTTAATTAAAACAAAGTATATTTACTTTAATGAATTTAAAAAAATGAAAATGAAAAAAATACTAATTTTATTTGCATTCACATTAATTAGCACCGTAGGATTTGCTCAAAATGGCCCTAAAATTGAATTTGCTGCAAAAGACAATACAATCGATTATGGGAGGGTTACCAAAAATGATAGTGGAACCCGTAATTTTATTTTTACGAACACTGGAAATGCGCCATTACTTATTACAAATGTCCTTTCTACTTGTGGGTGCACCATTCCAACAAAACCAACCGAGCCAATTATGCCGGGAAAAACAGGAAAAATATCCATAAAATACAATATGGCTCCCGGACCAATTAGAAAAACAATAACTGTTGAATCGAATGCCGTGAATTACGATTCCGGGAGAGTCGCTTTAAAAATAAAAGGGGAAGTGGTTGCAAATTAAATCACGCAATTGTGATTTATTTAAAACAAGGAGATACCCTGTTTCCTCAGACTTTCGCGTTAAGGAGCCAATGGACAAAAACACTATTCCTCTAAATCCAATGTGTCCTATTTGATTTTTACCCGACCTACTTGATGGATTTAAATTCCATGTGTACACATCAATACGCTTCCTGAAACCCTCTGGAGGCGTTTTTTGTTAGAGAAAATCCTGTAACTGAAATCTAAATTTCAGAATCTGACTATTTCTTTCCACTTCCAATGTTATCCATTTTTCCTCCTCAGATCTAAAGAGAGAATTAACTTTTTGCAACGAATATCTATAAGCAGGAGCGTTATTGATTAAAATAATAATATCGCCTTTTTGTACTCCTGAATTTGCTGCAGGCGAATTATTTCTAACATTTGCAATCTCATAAATAGGCTTTAATTGGAATTTATATTTAAAGTCATTGAGTACTTTAGTTTCGCCTGACTCATTATATTTTGGTAACAAAGGGACGGTTTCCATCCGAACAGTTTCCTGAACCCACTGTAATCCATTGTGCTGGATCTCTACTCCGCTTTTATTGTATGCAAAAGGATCGTTGTAAAGACTATTTTTTTTTACATACATTTCTTTTTTAGGGTAATTAAAAATAACGGTAAATCTTTTCATAATCTCTCCTCCTACTGATCCCATCCGATCAGGAACCATCGTAACATTCCTAATTGAAGTAGAGTCCGGGAAAGCTACTATTGGATTATTAAATACAAACTGATTCATTGCGAATTTTTGAATTCTGGCTCTTTTTCCTTCAACATCACCACTAAATCCTCTGCCCAAAAAATCAGCAAAATTTTTCGGGGGAACTTTAAGAAATTCGGAGCGATCCTGAAACAACCATATTGCATCACTATTTCCTATATCAATCAGCAACTTGACCACCAGTTCCTTATTATTCAACAACACCGTACCTTTTAAATACGGCTTTGATTTCTCGATAGCGATAGGAATAGTTTTGAACTTTCTAACTATTTTTTTTCTATTTTTAGCGGTATCGCTATAGACTATAACTCTCTTTTTAGAGTAATTAATTTCAACCAGATTATTTCTAAAAAACTGAAATCCTATAATTCCGTTTACAGGAATCCCAATATGAGAGGATAAATTAAAATCCTGATTCAAAACAATATAAACCATATGATCCGCATACAACATGCTGCCGAATTGCAATATATTATTGGTCGATTTCAATCCCTCGACCGCCTCTTGGCTCCCTAATCCTCTTAATAGTACTTTTTCCGCGTTAAAAAAACGAACTTCTTTTTTTTCTTCCAAACTAAATAATATGGTCTCTTCTACACCGGAATCCAATAAAAAATTTAATTCAACTCCATTCACTTTTATAGGCAGAAGCACTAAATTATTGATCAACTTGAAAGGCACACTAATTTTGTCTCCATTTTTTTCAAACTGAAATCCTTGCTGCGCCAAAACACTGTATATCGAGAAGATTAAAAAAAATAAATTTAGCGTTCTTTTCATTGTGCTAGCTTTTTATAAAAATACTAAAAATATAAAACAAAACCTTGTTTTATATGATATATCCGGGCATAAATTGTGATAAATTCGAAAAAAAAATCGCAAATTTGCAATTCAATAATTTAAAACTATGCCAACAATATCAAATAAAGGCAAACAAATGCCTGAATCACCAATACGAAAATTGGTTCCCTACTCTGAAATAGCGAAAAATAAAGGCCATAAAGTATACCATTTAAACATTGGCCAACCCGATATCAGAACTCCTGAAGTTGCTATGAATGCGGTTAAAAATATAGATTTAACTATTTTAGAATACAGCCATTCCGCCGGGAATGAAAGCTATAGAAAAAAATTAGCTGCCTATTATACAAATCAAGGAATTCCTGTACATATTGAAGATATTATAATCTCCACCGGAGGATCTGAAGCCTTGATGTTTGCTATAGGCAGCACGATGGATCATGGTGATGAGATCATTATTCCGGAACCATTTTATGCAAATTATAATGGATTTTCAACCGCATCAGGAGTTTCTGTAGTTCCAGTAATCTCGAGTATTGAAACCGGCTTTGCATTACCGGCCGTAGCTGATTTTGAAAAGCTGATTACGCCAAAAACAAAAGCGATCCTGATTTGTAATCCAGGAAATCCAACGGGTTATTTATATTCAAAAGAAGAAATCATGCAACTGGCTGCCTTAGTCAAAAAACATGATTTATTTCTAATTTCTGATGAAGTATATCGTGAATTTACTTATGATGGTGATGTCCATTATTCCGTAATGAATGTTCCCGGGCTTGAAGAACATGCAATCATGATTGATTCTGTTTCAAAAAGATACAGCATGTGCGGTGCCAGAATAGGATGCATTGTTTCTAAAAACAAGGAACTGATGGCTACTGCAATGAAATTTGCACAAGCAAGATTAAGTCCACCAACGATTGAACAGATTGCAAGCGAAGCTGCTCTTGACACTCCACAAAGTTATTTTGACGAAGTAATTTCAGAATATAGAGAACGCAGAGACACTTTGATTGAAGAATTAAATAAAATAGATGGTGTTATTGTAAGCAAACCAAAAGGGGCTTTTTATTGTATTGCGCAACTACCAGTTGCTAATGCCGATGCTTTTGCGCAATGGCTATTAGAAAGTTATGACCTAAATGGAGAAACAGTAATGGTAGCGCCAGCAGCCGGTTTTTACTCTACTCCGGGAATGGGATTAAATCAGGTTCGAATTGCTTATGTTTTAAAGAAAGAAGATTTAATTAGCGCAGTACGAATCCTGAAAGCAGCGATCCCTGTTTATAATGCGACACTAACGAAAGTATAATCAAACACATTTTGGTAGACATCCCCTTTAGGGAACCGGAACTATTTTATAAAAGGCAGTAACGAGTTCGTTATTGCCTATTCTTTTTAGATCCAAAAAAGAAAGTATAACGGGCGGCTGAACCAATAAAGTAGTCTTAAATAGTAGGAGCGATAGAAATTTTTTAATTTTTATTATTTACCTTTACCCCTTAAATATTTACACCAACAATAATAGTTGCTTTTAATGATAAAAAACGAAGAATTTCAAGACGAAATAGGAGAAAACCATATTAGTTTATCCGCAAAAAATCCAGTACGAGATGATGCTTTTGCCATTTCTGATGAAGAAAAAATTGAAAAAATAAAAAAGGACGTGGAGAGCATTCTAATCACACTTGGAATGGACTTGACCGATGATAGTTTAAAAGGCACGCCCAATCGTGTTGCCAAAATGTTTGTAAAGGAAATTTTTGGCGGTTTAAATCCTGCTAAAAAACCAAAAGCATCTACATTTGACAATAATTACAAGTACGGTGAAATGTTAGTTGAAAAAAACATCATCGTATATTCTACCTGTGAACATCATTTATTACCAATTATAGGAAGAGCGCACGTAGCTTATATTTCAAACGGCAGAGTTATTGGTTTGTCTAAAATGAACCGTATCGTAGAATATTATGCTAAAAGACCTCAGGTTCAGGAGCGCTTAACCATGCAAATTGTTCAGGAATTACAAATCGCATTAGGTACAGAAGATGTAGCCTGCGTAATCGATGCCAAGCACCTTTGTGTAAATTCAAGAGGAATCAGTGATATTGAAAGTAGTACCGTAACCTCTGAATTTGGCGGAAAATTTAAAGATAGTGTCACTCGCAGAGAGTTTTTAGATTATATTAAATTAGAAACTAAGTTCTAGTCCTCTCCCCGACCCTCTGCAAAGGAGCGGGAGCCTAGCTTGGTAAGGTCAGAACAAGATTACAACAATTATTAATAACGCATTCACGTCTCAACTCCCTTCCCTTTGGGAGGGCTGGGGTGGGGAAAACAATAATCTACAATGCCATTATACAATAGCCAAAATCTAAAAATATACAATTCTCTTTCAGGAGAAAAAGAAATTTTCAAACCTATTCATGAAGGAAATGTAGGAATGTATGTTTGTGGACCTACAGTTTACAGCAATGTACATCTTGGAAATGTGCGTACCTTTATGTCTTTTGACGTGATTTTTAGGTATTTTTTGCATTTAGAATACAAAGTACGCTACGTTAGAAACATTACGGATGTGGGGCATATTGTAGACGATGTGGATGAAGGTGAGGATAAAATTGCCAAAAAAGCACGTCTGGAACAACTGGAACCAATGGAAGTAGTGCAACGCTATACGGTTGATTTTCATGAAATTTTGAATGCTTTTAACTTTTTGTCACCAAGTATCGAACCCACTGCAACGGGACATATTATTGAGCAAATTGAAATTATCAAAACCATAATTGAAAAAGGAATTGGTTATGAAGCCAATGGCTCTGTTTATTTTGATGTGGTAAAATTTAATGAAACCAATCATTACGGCAGATTAAGTGGCCGAAACATTGAGGATATGCTAGCCAATACCAGGGATCTTGACGGGCAAAGTGACAAGAGAAATCCACAGGATTTTGCGCTTTGGAAAAAAGCGGAAACTCAACATATTATGCGTTGGCCTTCGCCATGGAGTGATGGATTTCCGGGATGGCATTTAGAATGTACAGCAATGAGCACTAAATACTTAGGCAATCATTTTGACATTCACGGTGGCGGAATGGACTTAAAATTCCCGCATCATGAGTGTGAAATTGCACAAAACGAAGCCTGTACCGGTCAAACTCCGGTTAATTATTGGCTCCACGCCAATATGTTGACTTTGAACGGAAAAAAAATGGCAAAATCTACGGGAAATAATATTTTGCCAAGAGAAATATTGACTGGAGAAAACACCGTTTTAAGTAAAGCTTTTTCAGCATCAGTAGCACGATTTTTTATGCTCCAGGCGCATTACAGAAGTATTCTTGATTTTTCTGATGATGCCATTGTTGCTGCCGAAAAAGGATACAAACGATTGATGGAAGCGATTAATTCGTTGAAAGAAATCACTGTTCACACAAAAAGCACCGTTGACATTCCGGCTTGGAAACAAACCTGTTATGATGCAATGAATGACGATTTTAACACTCCTATTTTGATTGCGCAGTTGTTTGAAGGTGTACGTTTTATCAATTTACTAAAGGATGAAAAAGAGACCTTGAATGCGGAAGATTTAAACCATTTTGCAAAAACAATGCATGCATTTGTGTTTGACGTATTAGGATTAGAAGACGAAAAAGTCTCGGACAGCAATAACGATAAGTTAGAAGGAACGGTCAATATGCTTATTGAAATGAGAAAACAAGCTCGCGACAATAAGAATTTTGCACTTTCTGATCAAATAAGAGATCAATTAATTGTTTTAGGAATTCAGTTAAAAGATGGTAAAGAAGGAACTTCGTTTAGTATCTAGTTCGCTAAATACCGAAATCGATTACAACTGAAAAATAATTTTGAGTAACAACAGAGAAGTTTTAATTTTAAAATCATGTTATCAAAAATCATCATTTACCCATTTTTACTATTGGTTCGTTTCTATCAAGTGGCTATTTCACCCTTTACACCTGCGGCTTGTAGATTTGAACCCACGTGCTCCTCGTATATGATTGAAGCTTTACAAACCCACGGTTTGTTTTATGGCGGGTTTTTAGGTATAAAACGTATTTTTAGTTGCCATCCTTGGGGAAAAACCGGCTATGATCCGGTTCCCAAAAAATCATGTACCCATAAAGATTCTCTTTTTTAATACGAATTTTACATTTAATCTCTATTTTTACGTCAAACATATAAAATACAATACATGACACACGCTTTAAACATCGTTTGGAATCCATCAGAAGGAATTGATTTAGGCTTTTTTATCATTCGTTATTACAGTTTAATGTTTGTAATTGCTTTTGGATTAGGCTGGTATATTATGAAAAATATCTTTGATCGTGAAGGGGAATCAATAGAAAAATTAGATTCGTTATTTATCTGGACAGTATTAGCGACCTTACTTGGTGCACGTTTGGGTCACGTTTTCTTTTACGATTGGGAGTATTATCGCAATCATTTATTGGAAATTTTTATGCCAATACGAGAAAATCCAAACGAAACGATTTTATACATTATTAAAGGATGGGAATTCACAGGTTTTCAAGGTTTAGCAAGTCATGGTGCTGCCATATCAATAATTATTGCTATGTATTTTTACAGTAAAAATATATTGAAAAAACCCCAGTTATGGATTTTGGACCGGGTGGTTATTCCTGTTGCAAGCGGTGCTATTTTCGTCAGATTGGGTAACTTTTTTAATTCGGAGATTATTGGTCATAAAACGACTTCTGACTTTGGAATAAAATTCTTGAAAGACCATTTTAGTGCTATGGACGCGGTCAATGCGACTCAAATACCCAATCCTCAAGCTGCGTACTCAGCCATTGCGAACGACCCTAAATTTGTCTCTTTACTGGAACAAGTTCCGGTAAGACATCCTACTCAATTGTACGAGGCATTCTGTTATATTTTTGTCTTTGCAGTCTTATTTTTCCTGTATTGGAAAACCGAAAAAAGAAGGTATACCGGATTTATATTTGGTATGTTCCTGGTTCTTTTATTTACAGTCCGTTTTATAGTAGAATCTGTTAAGGAAAGTCAAGGCGGTTTTGAAAGTGCTTTAGGTTTATTTTCAACCGGACAATGGCTTAGTATCCCCTTTATTCTTATAGGACTGTATTTTATTCTTACGTCAGAAAAAGAAATAACAAACTAAATAACAAACTAAATAACAATACGTTACAACAAAAAAAGCGTTAGCTGCATCTTAGTAGCTAACGCTTTCTTTATAACGAAAAGGAGAACCCAAAGTCAATGTTTTTAGTCGTATATCCCGCATTGGTTTTCTGTAATCCCCCATTAGACACATGACGAATATTTGGTCTTACGTCTAAAGTCACACCCTTGAGTCTGAAAGTAAATCCTAACGCTAAAACATCTGAAAAGGCAAAACCTTTGGAGAGTCGTTCCGTTTCTGTATCTGTAATCATTGGACCTATGCTCCCTAAAACATAAATACTCGCCGATTTAAAGACCGGTTTTCGCATTAAAAAGCCAAGATTAAGAACGTATTCTTTTACATCTTTTAGCTTTGTATAGCGCTCCCGTTTTACAATATAATCTGGATCATCGGGCTCCACAAAATAAATATTTAGGAGTTGATGGCTTGCAAAATTAATTTCTGGCTGAAGCACTAGTGCGTATTTAAAATTCTTCGTTTGTTTTACAACATAATAAATTTGCACCTTATAAGACTTATTTGTAAAGGTATAATTTCTGTTCTTAAATTCATCTCCTATTCCATACGAAAAACCCAAATCAACTTTACTTGCCTTTTCTTGGGCATAAAATGGAATTGTACAAAGGACTAAAACTAAAATAACTAATACTTTCATCCGCATAACTAATAGTATTTTGGTTTATCTGATTATACAGTTTTCAAAAAAGGAATTAAAATCAGGTTTGAAGTTACAAATAAAAAAAGAGATTCAACTTACGCTGAATCTCTTTTTTTTGATGCTGTAAAAAACTGTTTCTAGTTTTCTAGATGCGCCTTTTCGACTCTGTCTTTATCTTCTTTTGAGATGGTGTCTACAAGTACTGGTGTTGCAATAAACAATGAAGAGTACGTCCCTACAATGATACCAACTAACATAGCAAATATAAATCCTCTGATAGATTCCCCTCCAAAAACAAACATGATCAACAACACCACAATCATCGTCAAAGAGGTATTGATAGTTCTTGACATCGTTGTATTAATAGATTGATTTACGATTTCAGAGAAAGAACCTTTAGTTTTTCCGGCTAAATATTCACGAACCCTGTCAAATACAATAACTGTATCATTCATAGAATACCCAATAACGGTTAGAATCGCAGCGATAAAATGCTGATCGATTTCCATACCAAAAGGCATAAATTTATAGCACAATGAATAAATTCCTAGCACAAAAATAACATCGTGGGCAACAGCAGCAATCGCTCCTAAACTGTATTGCCATTTTCTATAACTGATCATCAAATATAAAAACACGATTGCCATTGCTCCAAGAACCGCCCAATAAGCATTCGTTTTAATATCTTCAGCAACTGTTGGCCCTACTTTAGACGCTTGTAAAATACCGAGTTTTTTACCATCATAAGCATTAACAAATTTATCATACGTCATATCAGCTGAAAAATGTTGTTTTAAAGTAGTAAACAATAATTTATTTACTTCTTCGTCTGCTTTGATTCCTGGCTCTTCCACTTTGTATTTAGTGGTAATTTTCAATTGATTATCACTACCAAAAACTTTTACTTCGGCACTACCATCAAAAACTTCCGCTAGCTCTGCTTTTACGGTTTCAGTTTCAATTGCTTTTTCAAAACGCACCTGAAAAGTTCGCCCTCCTACAAAGTCGACTCCTTCATCAAGACCGTTAATTGCTAATGAAGTAAAACTGATAACAACTATAATACTAGAAAATAAATACGTCCATTTTTTAACTCCCAAGAAATTAAACTTGAAATTGACAAACATATTTTTAGAGAAATTAGTAACAAACGTCAAATTGTTCTTTTTACTAATGTTCCAGTCAATAAAAATTCGCGCAATAAAAATAGAAGTAAACAATGAGGTTATAATACCGATTAATAACGTAGTAGCAAACCCCTTAATTGGTCCTGAACCAAAAATGAACAATACGGCTCCGGTCAAAATATGCGTAACATTGGCATCCGTAATCGAGGACATTGCTCCTCTCCAGCTGTAGGAAGTTTTAACGGCTTCTTCTAGTGTTTTACCCGCACGCAACTCTTCTTTTGCTCTTTCGTAGATAATGATGTTCGCATCAACAGCTGTTCCCATTGTCAATACGATACCTGCAATACCTGGCAATGTAAGAACTGCACCAATACTTGCTAAAATTCCGAATAAGAAAAGTAAGTTAACCGCTAATGCAATATTAGCATACCAACCTGCTCTACCGTAATAAATCATCATCCAGAGTGACACTAAAAGCAATCCTAACAAAGCAGAATTAGTCCCGTTATCAATTGCTTCCTGACCTAAGGATGGCCCTACCACTTCTGACTGAATAATATCTGCGGCAGCCGGCAATTTACCTGCTCTCAATACATTTGCTAAATCTTTAGTTTCTGTAACATCGAAAGCTCCTGAAATTTCAGACCTACCACCTGAAATTGGACCTGTAGAAACTCCTGGTGCAGAATACACCACATTATCAAGAACAATAGCAATATTACTTTTTTGAGTGTAAGCTCTACCAGTTAATTCTTCCCATGCTTTTGCACCTTGTCCGTTCATTTGCATCGAAACCGCTGGTTTACCTGATTGGTCAAAGGTATCTTTTGCATCAGTAACCACACCACCAGCCATTGCAGGTACATTGTCTCGGTTTCCTTTTAAAGCATATAATTCTACTGCTTCAACAGCTTTTGCTTTATCGTCTTTAATAGTCAAAGGTTTTCCCCAAACAAATTTCACATACCGCTGGTCTGCAGCCAATAAAACTCTAATATCCGCTCTTTTTAAATATCCGTTTACAACAGCTGTATCTTTTGGAGAGAAAAGTCCCAAAACTGGGCCTCCACCTTGACCAATGATTTTATCAAACAAAGGATTATTTCCTTTTTTTGCGTCAGCTGAATCTTTACCATCCGAAAGCAAAGCGCTCAAAGAATCTTTCACAACAGGTTTAACTTCGGCAATATTGATTTCAGTTTTCTTCAATGACTCGTTAGCTGCCATCAAAAAATTACCAATTTCTTCTATTTTATATGTTTCCCAAAACTCTAGTTGAGCGGTACTTTGTAATAATCTTTTAATTCTGTCTACATCTTTAGCCCCAGGAAGTTCTACAAGAATTCTTCCCGTCTCCCCTAATTTTTGAATATTAGGTTGGGTAACACCAAATTTGTCTATACGCTCTCTCAATACACCAAAAGCACTTTCTACAGACTCATCTACTTTTCTTTTGATTACTTTTTCGACCTCAGCATCGGTCATTTGAAAATCGACTCCACCTTCACCTTGCAAACTTCTGTTTGCAAAAATATCAGGAGAAGCTAATTTTACGGTCCCTTTTGAATTCGCTTCAAAAGCATTGAAAAATGCATCTAAATAGGTTTGATTTCCTTTTAAATTTGCTGTTGCATCAGCCAAAGATTTATTAAAAACCGGATTTTTTGAGTTATTCGATAAACCTTTCAATATGTCTTTAACAGATATTTGAAGTATTACATTAATACCTCCTTCTAAGTCAAGACCTTTGTTGATTTGCTTATCACTTACTTCATTATAAGTAAAATTAGTAAACCCAAGGCTAAATACTTTTTCTTTACCGATAGAATCTAAATATTTAGCTTCTTTATCAGGGTTTCCACCCGCAAAAGATTTCGCATCATTTTTAATTTTGCTCGCGACAAAAGTGAACGAAAGTTGGTAAATACTTACCAATGCAAATAGAATTGCGAAAAATTTAATAAGTCCTTTATTCTGCATTATTACTAAAAATTAATTATTTTATATTTATTTATTTTTGCTTTAAACCTTATAAAAGAACACTTTACATTCGTTTTTTATATTATAAAAGAATATATCGAGCTACTTCATTTTTTTTAAACCGAGCAAATATATAATTAACGGTAAGATTAACCAATTTATTTATAGATTAATCTCAAGAAAAAGACTGCAAAGATGCAGTCTTCTCTTTTTTATATGTAAATTTTTATACCAAAATCGATTTTAAAGCGTCATTCATTTGTCTGACAGCGTCTGCACTTTTAGCAAACAAGGCTTTTTCAGCATCATTTAGTTTAATGTCAAGAATTTCTTCTACTCCATTTTTACCAATAATACACGGAACACCAATACAGATATCATCCTGACCATATTCTCCTTCAACGAAAACAGAACATGCAATCATTTTCTTTTGATCATTTAAAATACTATCCACCAAGAAAGCAACGGAAGCTCCTGGAGCATACCATGCCGATGTTCCAAGCAGTCCTGTAAGTGTAGCTCCACCAACCATAGTATCGGCAGCTACTTTTTGCAATTCCTCTTCCGATAGAAATTGTGAAACCGGAATTCCGTTATAAGATGCTAATCGCGTCAAAGGAATCATAGTAGTATCTCCGTGTCCCCCAATAACCATTGCTGAAATATCATTGGCCGGTTTGTCTAAAGCCAAAGACAAATACGTTCTAAAACGAGAACTGTCTAACGCTCCACCCATCCCAATAATTCTGTTTTTTGGCAATCCCGTAGATTTCAATGCCAAATATGTCATGGTATCCATAGGATTAGAAACGACCACTATAATAGTTTCCGGTGAATGCTTCAATACATTTTCAGCAACCGTTTTCACTATTCCTGCATTAATTCCTATTAATTCTTCCCGAGTCATTCCTGGTTTTCTTGGAATTCCAGATGTAATTACCACTACATCACTTCCTGCTGTTTTAGCATAATCATTGGTAACACCTGATACTTTGGTATTAAAACCAGTATTGGTAGCACATTGCATGATATCTAACGCTTTTCCTTCAGCAAAACCTTCTCTAATATCCAATAGTACTACTTCGCTGGCAATTCCTCTATAAGAAATCACGTCCGCACATGTTGCTCCTACATTTCCTGCTCCTACAATGGTAACTTTCATATTTTAAAGTTTATTCGGTTAATTAATAAATTTCTGTGGTTAATTAGTTACACTTTACTAAGCATCAATATTTGCGTAAACTGCATTTTTCTCAATAAATTCTCTTCGTGGTGGCACTTCATCCCCCATTAACATGGAGAAAACTCTGTCGGCTTCCGCCAAACTGTCAATAGTTACCTGGCGTAATGTTCTGAAGCCTGGATCCATTGTAGTTTCCCATAATTGCTCCGCGTTCATCTCCCCAAGACCTTTATAACGTTGAATTCCGGCGCTTCCACCCATTCTTTCATTTGCCTGATCACGTTGCAAATCATTCCATGCGTATTCTTTTTTGTTTCCTTTTTTAACCAAATACAAAGGCGGTGCGGCAATATATACGTGCCCTTGTTCGATTAATTCTTTCATAAATCTAAAGAAGAACGTCAAGATTAAAGTAGAAATATGACTACCATCGACATCGGCATCACACATAATGATTACTTTGTGGTAGCGTAATTTTTCGATATTCAATGCTTTGCTGTCTTCGGCAGTTCCTATTGTAACGCCTAGCGCAGTAAATATATTTCGAATCTCTTCGTTTTCAAAAACCTTATGATGCATTGCTTTTTCTACGTTCAAAATCTTACCACGCAAAGGTAAAATAGCTTGAAACATGCGATCACGACCTTGTTTTGCGGTTCCTCCCGCCGAATCTCCCTCGACAAGGTATACTTCACATTTTGCTGGATCCTGTTCTGAACAATCTGATAATTTTCCTGGCAATCCACCGCCACCCATTACGGTTTTGCGTTGTACCATTTCACGTGCTTTTTTGGCTGCGTGACGTGCTTGTGCTGCAAGAATAACTTTTTGAACAATGATACGGGCATCATTTGGATTTTCTTCCAAATAGTTTTCAATCATCTCACTTACCGCTTGACTTACAGGAGAAACAACTTCTCTGTTCCCAAGTTTCGTTTTCGTTTGTCCTTCAAATTGTGGCTCCTGCACTTTTACCGAAATAATAGCGGTCAATCCTTCCCGGAAATCGTCTCCTGAAATATCAAATTTCAATTTGTCTAACATTCCGGAAGCATCTGCGTATTTCTTTAACGATCTTGTAAGACCGGTTCTAAAACCTTGCAAATGCGTTCCTCCCTCATGCGTATTGATATTATTCACATACGAGAAAATATTTTCCGTATAGCTGGTATTGTAAATTAACGCCACCTCTACCGGAATTTCTCCTTTTTCATGATCCATAGAAATTACGTGCGCAATAATTGGCTCACGGTTCCCATCTAAGTAACGGATGTATTCTTTTAAACCTTCATCAGAATGAAATACTTCCGAAACAAAATTTCCGTCTTTATCAAATTCTCTTTTATCCGTAAATGTAATCGTGATTCCTTTATTCAAATAAGATAATTCACGCATACGAGCCGATAAAGTATCATACGAATACTCAATAGTTTGGGTAAATATGCTTGGATCCGGATAAAAAGTAACAATTGTCCCTCTCTTAGTCGTTTCACCAATTTGCTTAACCGGGTATAACGCTTTCCCTTTTTCGTATTCTTGTTCATATATTTTACCATCACTGCTGTGAACGGTAGCTCTCAAATGGTTTGACAATGCATTTACAACCGAAACCCCAACACCGTGAAGTCCTCCGGAAACTTTATACGAATCTTTGTCAAATTTTCCTCCGGCACCAATCTTGGTCATTACAACCTCTAACGCTGAAACCCCTTCTTTTTTATGAATCCCTACCGGAATACCACGCCCATTATCTTCAACAGAAACGGATCCATCTTCATTAATATCAACTATTATGGTATCACAATGGCCTCCCATTGCCTCATCAATAGAGTTATCCACAACCTCATACACTAAATGATGCAGACCTCGAACTCCCACATCTCCAATATACATCGAAGGACGCATCCTTACGTGTTCCATTCCTTCTAATGCCTGAATACTATCTGCTGAATAACTGTCCTTCTTGATTTCTTCGCTCATATATATTTTATTCTAAAAAAAATGTACTTTTTGTCTAACACGCAAATATATAAAAACGCAAATTATATAACCGTTAAATTACCTTTTTAAGCCCTTAAGTTATTAACATTTGTTCATATAATTACAAAAAAACGCCCTCAAAATTGAGAGCGTTCTTCATTTATAAAAAATTTAAATTATTGTTTCAAACTACAACTCCTATTTTGGCAATTTCAGTATCTGCCTGAACGTGTGCCGCATTCGCTCTTCCGCTTGGATCAAGGTTTTCCTGCCATTTTGGAATCCACTTCCTAACCGTTTGTGCCGCAATTACTTGAGGATAATATTTATTAAATACCGACCTGTAAAAATACGCTTCTTTGGTTGTAGGAGAATTATACGGAAATTCAGCTGCAGCTCCGGCTAATTGCTCATCCGTAACTTGCGTAGCACAATAATCAATTAATTCATCAATCCAATTGTATCCTACTCCATCCGAAAATTGTTCTTTTTGTCTCCACAAAACCTCTTCCGGCAGATACGGATTGTCAGGCGTATCAAATGCTTTTCTTAAAATGTATTTTTCTTTTCCATCGTACGTTTTAGGCATCTTTTCTTCGGCTTTGATGCGAATTGACACATCCAAAAACGCTTTGTCTAAAAACGGAACTCTGGTTTCTAATCCGTGCGCCATCGTTGATTTGTCCGCTCTTAACAAATCGGCGGTAAACAATTTCTGTACTCTTTCAATAGTTTCCTTTTGGAAATCCTCCGCCGAAGGTGCATTTCTAAAATACAAATATCCCCCAAAAATCTCATCGGCTCCTTCGCCTGAGAGCACCACTTTTACACCTAAATCCGTAATCGCTTTCGACAAGAAATACATTGGTGTACTTGCTCTAACCGAAGTCACGTCATACGTTTCTAAATGCCAGATTAATTTATCTAAGATTTTTATTCCTTCTGCAACAGTAAAATGAATTTCATGATGTTCAGTCCCTAAAAATTCCGCTACTTTTCTGGCAGCCGTAGCATCTGGCGCATCCGCATTTAATCCAATAGAAAATGATTGTAATTTTTTGCCGCTTTCCGCCAATAACCTAGAAGCAATTGCTGATGTTAATGAAGAATCCAATCCTCCTGAAAGCAACACTCCAATGGGTACATCGCTCATTAAACGCTTACGAGTTGCTTCAGTCAACGTTTCCCTGATTAAATCCAAATCTAATTCTTGGTCGGCTTTTAAATAATCTTCATATTCCGGTTTGTAATATTTCACAAAACCTGTTTTTTGAGTATAATAATGTCCCGGAGGAAAAGTAGAAAATGTTTTACACTGATCCGCAATAGGTTTCATTTCGGAGGAAAAATAGATTCTTCCTCTTTCGTCCAAACCATAATACAACGGTTTCACTCCCATTGGATCTCTGCCGGCAATAAAATCATCGCCATCTACTACCACAAAAGCCCAGTCGCCATCCAGCATATTGCAAAAATCGTATCCAAACTCTTCGTACAAATGAACAATAACCTCTGAATCTGATTTGGTTCTAAAAGCATGCCTTTTCAACACACCATCTCTCAATTCCTGATGATTGTATATTTCGCCATTATGAACCATATAGGCCGTTTTTGTGCCTTGTATCGGTTGTTTTCCAGAATGTAAATCAATTATAGACAACCGTTCGTGACTTAAAATATGCCCTTTTTCAGTAACATGTAAATCACTTTCATCCGGACCACGATGCGTCATTCTTTTTGAAAGTGCTCCAAACAATTGTTCCTCTTTTCCTCTTCCGATAATGGCTAATATTCCGCACATAACTCTATATTTTTATTTTTTCCCAATTCTAAGTCGACAAATATGCAATAGCAGTTACAAATACAAAACACAATTATGATATTTAGTTACTATTTAAAACAAAAAAATGCATTTTGTCTTAAAAATGTAATTCAAATACCAATAAATTAAAATATTCTATTACAGCTGTAAATTATCGCTACATTTTAAAATAAACAGCATTAATTTTAAACATATAAGTCATGTAAGTTTAAAAAAGTCAGTTTCTCAAATCGTTATTAAAAGGAAAATAAGTTAAAAAAGTTCTTTGCAAGGCTATGTGACTTTACTTAAATGAACTTTTAGTTTTATTTAATTTTATTCAAATTAAAAACTTATATGACTCCTATGTTTTAACAATGTATTCTACAAAATGCTATTGTTTGCAGAATTAATCGTAAATTATTAGAAGGCTGACAATTCAATTACTTCACTTTCTGACCTTTTAAATAGGTATTCGTTGGTTTCATTTTTACTATCATATTCTCTTTCACCATAATTAAATCCTGGTCAAACATCACAAAATCAGCCCATTTTCCTACTTCCAGACTTCCTTTTTCTTTTTCTTCAAAATTAGAATAGGCGGCCCAAATAGTCATTCCTCTTAAAGTTTCAACTCTAGTCAACGCATTTTCCATTTGGAAACCACCTTTTGGATATTCCTTACTGTCTTTTCTGGCTACAGCAGCATGAAAAGTAAGCATCGGATTCACTTCCTCTACTGGGAAATCAGTTCCAAGAGCTACCATTCCAGCTTTTTGAAGTAATTTTTTATAAGCATAGGCATTTTTCAATCTTGCTTTTCCCAATCTGTCTTCAGCCCAATACATATCAGATGTGGCATGCGTGGGTTGAACCGAAGGAATAATTCCAAATTTGAAATAGTCAAAATCCGCTTCACGCAAAACTTGAGCGTGCTCAATTTTCCATCTTCGGTCTTTTGTGCCTGTCAAAACTTCTCTGTAAATTTTCAAAATCACCGTATTTGCTGAATCACCAATGGCATGTGTATTCAACTGAAAATTTGAAGCTGCAATTTGTCTAGCTACATCGCTTAATCCAGAAATTGGTGCCAACAAAGCGCCATATTCGCCTGGCTTGTCGGAATACGGTTTGTGCATGCACGCGCCACGCGAACCCAAGGCACCATCACCATACATTTTAAAGGAACGCACATTTAGATTATCTGTTTTATAAATTCCTTTTTTTAAGTATAAATCAATGTTTTTTTGATTTGCAGTAATCATTGCATATACATTAAGCTTCATCACTTTTGCCTTTTGCAAACTATCCATCAAGTGAATAATGTCCGGATCCAATCCTGCATCATTTACGGTCGTCAATCCGTAATCAAACATCACTTTTTCGGCATCAAGCAAAGCGGCTATTTGTATTTTACGGGTTGGTTTTGGAATTATTTTGAACACTAATTCCATTGGATTGTCTACTAAAATTCCTGTTGGCTCCCCGTTTGCAATTTCGATCTGACCACCAACAGCTTTCGTATCCTTTGTGATTCCTGCTAACTTCAAAGCTTTACTATTCACAATAATGGCATGACCGTCGATTCGATTTAAAACTACAGGAATATCAGGAAACGCAACATCTAAATCTGCTTTTGTTGGATATTTTTTGACTTTCCAATCGTTTTGATCCCAACCATTACCCACAATAAAGGTTGGATTTTTATCTTTTTGAAAAGCCTTTAAACGGGAAATTATTTCGTTCATGCTTTTGGTACCGCGCAAATCCGATTCCTGCAAGCTCAATCCATAGCTATAAAAATGGCAATGTGCATCAATCAGGCCTGGATAAATGAATTTACCTTTCGCATCTATCGTATTCTTGGATTCATATTGTTTTGAAATTTCACCATTAGTCCCAATAGCGATAATTTTACCTTCATCGATTGCCATAGCCGAAGCTTTCTCAAAGGAGTTATTGACAGTGTAAATAGTGGCACCGGTAATAATGGTATCAACGGAAATCTTATTTTTTTGATCACACGAAATCAATAAAAATAAAACAAAGAATAAAGTAATATCTCTCATAATAAACATTTTAGTTTTGCTAATATAAAGAACTCCTCCTAATTATTTTAGACAATGTGTAATTATAATGTTTCTTCAAATTCTAAACTACTCTCGAAATATATTTCTCATAAAAAAACGCTCTCAAAATGGAGAGCGTTTTATCTGTTTATAAAATCTTATTTAATTGTATTTATGCTTTTACATACGCATCATCATGCACACTTGCCACCGCTCTTCCTGACGGATCATTCATGTTTTTGAACGCTTCATCCCATTCCAATGCAATTTTTGTACTACACGCCACACTTGCTTCTTGCGGCACACACAAAGCGGCGGCATCACTTGGAAAATGCTCATGAAAAATAGAACGGTAATAATATTCCTCTTTTGAAGTAGGAGTTTGCAACGGAAATTTATATTTAGCATTTGCTAATTGTTCATCCGAAATTTCAACAGCGACAACTTCTTTTAACGTATCAATCCACCCATAACCTACACCATCACTAAATTGTTCCTTTTGTCTCCAAGCTACACTTGGCGGCAACATCTCTTCAAAAGCTTTACGAACCACCCACTTTTCCATAGGATGTTCTGTATTGATCATTTTATCTTGTGGATTGACGCGCATCGCCACATCCATAAATTCTTTATCTAAAAATGGCACACGTCCTTCAATTCCCCATGCTGCTAAACTTTTGTTCGCTCGTAAACAATCATACATGTGAAGTTTTCCTAATTTACGTACGTTTTCTTCGTGAAATTCTCTCGCGTTTGGCGCTTTGTGAAAATACAAATATCCTCCAAAAAGTTCATCTGCTCCTTCACCTGATAACACCATTTTGATACCCATAGATTTAATAACTCTTGCCATCAACCACATTGGTGTTGATGCTCTAATCGTAGTCACATCGTAAGTCTCCAAGTTGTAAATTACATCTTTAATTGCATCTAACCCCTCTTGAATAGTGAATTTAATTTCGTGGTGAATGGTTCCAATATGATCCGCTACGATTTGAGCTGCTGCTAAATCCGGAGAGCCCTCTAATCCTACCGAGAAAGAGTGCAATTGCGGATACCAAGCATCAGCAACATCTCCGGATTCGATACGTTTTTGCGCATATTTTTTGGCGACAGCCGAAGTAATAGAAGAATCTAAACCTCCTGAAAGCAAGACACCATAAGGTACATCGCTCATTAGTTGTCTGTGAACAGCAGCTTCTAAAGCCACTTTGATTTCATCAATGCTGGTTACGTTGTCTTTTACAGCATCATAATCTGTCCATTCTCTTTTATACCATTGTACAAATTCGCCATCTTTACTTGACATATAATGTCCTGGAGGAAACAATTGAATTTTAGTACAATAGCCTTCTAATGCTTTCAATTCAGAAGCCACATAAAAAGTTCCGTGTTCATCCCAACCTATGTATAATGGAATAATTCCCATGTGATCCCGAGCAACAAAATACTCGTCTTTTTCGACATCATAAATAGCAAATCCAAAAATCCCATTCATTTCATCTATAAAATGAGGCCCTTTTTCTTTGTAAAGTGCTAGAATTACTTCGCAGTCACTTTCGGTTTGAAAGTTATATTTACCCTCAAATTGTTTACGTAATTCTCTGTGGTTGTAAATTTCACCATTTGCTGCTAAAACAAGTTGTTTGTCTTCACTGAACAACGGTTGTTTCCCTGAAGCAGGATCAACAATTGCCAGTCGTTCGTGAGACAAAATGGCTTTTTCATTACTAAAAATTCCACTCCAGTCCGGTCCACGATGACGGATAATTTTAGACATTTCTAATACTTGCGGTCTTAAAACTTCCGCTTTTTGTTTTAAATCAAAGGCACATACTATTCCGCACATAATTTTTTTGTTTAAAGTTTAAGGTTTGCTTCGCCTGTTCGAGTAAAACTCTCGAGTCAAGTTATGAAAGAAACCTGCTTTGTTCATTTTGATAGGGCAAAGATGGAGTTATAGTTCTAATTGAAAAACGCAAATACTCTTTTTAGTTATAATTTATAACTAAAAAATAGAATTTACGTTTAAACCGTAATGGAAAGGCGCTAAAAATAGAATTGAAGTTGCGGATTGTAAAATGGGACGCAAATGAGACGGATGTAAATAACGGATTTTTATTTAATATCCTCAACCAAATACTTCGTACCATTTATCTCAAAAGTAAACCCTTCTTGATTTCCCATCAGTTTATTTCCCAAAGGTGATTGTGGTGATAATGCGATAATATTGATTCCTTCGACATTGATTTTAGGAAGTGCCACACTCAGGTACAAATAGATTCCGTTCGCTTTTACCAAGCTCCCCACAATAATCGTTTCGGCGATTACAGTCGCATCAATTTTATCCAAAACTGTTTTTTGGTCCAGTACTTCTCTTAATTTACGATTGAGTTTTTCCTGCTCAATGTGCATCATAGACAAAGCGGTTTCATGTTTATCTCCGGCTGAACCTTTAGCATCGTTTTTAGAATCTTCGGTAAGTGCCACAATCATGTCTTTGAAAACATCGATTCGATCCTGAACTAATTGCAGGTAATGGGTATGTATTTTTTGTTTGAAAGTCATAAGTAGATTTACATGCCTGACAGGGTTTTGAACCCTGTCGGGCATTCAAAGTTTTTAAATAAAAAAAGCGAAGATTGTTTTACTTTTCGGCTCCTTCTCCTTCGGGGAGGGCTGGGGTAGGGATTAAAAATCAAATTTATAGTTCACGCCTAAAATCACCTGAAATCCCTGCACTGGATAGTTTTGCCATTTTTGGTATGCATTATTAGTGATATTATTGGCTCTGGCAAAAGCAGTCAATCGGTCGCTATATTTGTAACCAACATTTGCATTGACATCAAAATAAGACTTCAAAGTTACAGGCGCAGCGTTAGTCACCACATTGGTATTAACCTGAAAATCTTTTCGCTCGCCCACATAGAACACATTTGTACCAGCAAACCACTTCTCTGTTATGTTAACATCCAAGCTCGAATTTAATTTTATAGCCGGCAAATTCCACGCTTCTTGTTGAAAATCATTTGTAAAACTGCTAAAGCTTCCGTTGATTCCAAAAGTCACGTTCTTAGAAAAATCAGCTTTTACTTCTCCATAAAAATTCAATGTTCTCATATCGTCATACACCACTTGAAAAGAATTCCCAAAAGCATAGTCCTGATTGGTTGCATTTTCATTGTAATCATTGCTTTTAAACAACGCCTTATTGCGCTCATTAATATAGGAACCTCTTATATTATAACTCATATTATTAGTCAATTTCCCTTTTAATCCTGCAAAAACATCATACTGCTGATCCGTAGGTGCAATAGCGAGTGTTGGTGACAAAAAAGGATTTTCATCTACAAAGTCCTGGTACGAGTTTTGTTTTAAATTTCCTTCGGCTCCCGCATAAAAAATCATCAAATCACCAACAACATTATAGGAAGCGTTAAATTTTGGATACACAAAAAATTTATTATTGCTGTTTTGATTGTCCAGACTATAAAAAATAGCGGCACCAATATTCAGTGTCCAATCCTCCTCCTGCATCACAAAACTAGGTGCAATTCCCAGATTTGTAAAACCGTATTTGATTGGTTCTGTATTGGTATTTAAATAATTATTATTGAAACTTCCATCAACATAATCTACGATTAAGTCCGTTTTTACAGCACTATCCATCACATCAAATTCTACAGTTGGCTTGGCGTAAAACCTATTTTCTGAAGAATCAAAAATATCAGAAAAATGATTAAATTTCAGACTCATTTTATTAAAAAAACTTTCGTTAAAGTCTACATTCCCTCCTAACGTCAGCGTACTGTAGGATTGCTGCGGCCTAATTCCACTGATCAAGATTGCTCTGTCCTGAGGCGCCAGCGTAGTACCAAAATCAGCCGGTAATCCATACCAATTGTACGTTTGGTTTTGATATCCTAAATCCAGATTCCATGAAACTTCTTTTCGATTTGATCCATACATCAAATCAATCGAAGTGTCATAAAAACGATCGTCCAGAATCACATTTTCAATACCCCCTTGGGAGGAGTGATGCCGAAACATGCCACCAATATAATCCGTAGCATTAAGGTCATGATTCACATATAATTCCCCTATAAAGGTTCCGTAATTCCCTACACCAAATGTGGCGTAGTTTTGAAACAAAACGGCTTCTTTTTCTTTCTCTACACCTGCTGCTTTTCCTTTAGACGGCGTGAAAGTTGATGCTACCGGGAAAGAGAAAATAGTATACTTTACGGTTTCCTTTTTTGTGTTATCTTCTTCGTCCAGCGACGGTGTTTCCTTCACTTTGAAAGCATCTAATATGGTTGGTGTGTAGGGCTTGACTACATTTACGGTCTCGGTACCTATTTGCTCTTTCTTTTGTGCAAATGAAACTTGAGAAACGAAAAGAAATAAAATCCCCAACCCAACGCTCCCCAAAGGGAACGGATCCGAAAACGTTACGCTATTATTTATAACCGATATTACTTTGTTTTTAAATGTCATGTTTTATTTTTTTACTGCTAACTTCCTACTGCTACTTTTTTTACTACTGCATTTTTAACCGGTACGTTACACTTCCCATTCTCCTTTTGCGAGGTATTGTGTTTTTCCCCCAATTTTAATATCAAACTGATTTTCAGCTAATTTTCCATCGAAATAAATCTGAGAGGCTCTGTTTATAAAATCGCCCTGATGATTAATCATTTGAATTTCCGGCGAGTGATATTTTAAAAGAAAAGCCTGTAAACACGTGCTCGCACTTCCCGTAGCCGCGTCTTCTATAAGCTGATTCGCTTCAATACAAAACATCCTGCTGCTCAGCTTTTTTTCTACCAAACAATAAAAATACAACGCTCTATGACTGGTTTTGCAGTGTGCATGCAGCCATTCGTTCATTTTATCCTTATCAAGAATCAAATGCTCTAGTGCCTTTTTACTTTTAATAGGAACAATCACAAAAGCGCTTCCTGTAGTCACTTCCTGAATGGGAAATTCATCCTCAAAATCAGCTCTGCTTAAATTGCTGAAGGATAAAAAATCTTCCGTTAAAAAAGTATTCAAAAACTCCGGTTGAGCCGCCTGTAGCCAAACCAAATCTCCCGATTGATGTACCGGAATTTCACCAATTGGAACCGACAGCGAAATCTTTTCAGGTTTATTCTCAAATATTTTATGCATCAAAACCCATGATGTTCCTATGATTGGATGGCCTGCAAACTGCATTTCGTGGTCTGGTGTGAAAATCCTAATCGCAGCAGTTTTATTCTCCGGTTGAAGCTTAGTAATAAAGGTGCTTTCGGCAAAGTTGATTTCGCGGGCAATTGTCTGCAGCTGCTGGTCGCTCAAGGAATCAGCACCTAAAAAAACCGCGAGTTGATTGCCTGTATATTTATTCTCTGCAAAAACATCAACGATGTAAAAAGGTAGATTCATTCCGTATGTTTTTTTTGTTTTCAGTTATTTTTTCGCGTTGATTTTGGTTGTTTTTCTAACTTCCACTCGCAGCTTTATTTAGTTATCGATGCATTTGTTTTGGACTCTTCCGCTTTGATTCTGTCTAATTCAGTTTGTGCCTCTGAAACTACATCCTGAAAATCAGTAAAATTCTGAATGACGTTTTCTAAAATGTAAGTCGCCTGATAGCTGTCTTTGAGTCCGTAAAAATTTTTCGCCATTAAGACTAATCCTTTGGCTCCAAAATACTTATAGCTCGCATAATTTTCGGCTAATTTTTGAACGGCAACATTAGAAGCTTCAAAATTTTCTTCTTTATTTTTAAAATAAGCATCATAGTACAGGGCTTCGGCCGCTAATTCCCCCTTAGCAATTGTCATTACTTTGGCATAAGCCTCTCGTGCTATCGCTTCATCACCAGTTTGCATTGCTGCGCGTGCAATGATAATTTGCGCATCACTTTTGACATTATCATCAGTCTTTGGATTCATTAAGACTTTCTCCGCGTACACTACTGAATTTGGATAGTCCTTATTTTCATAAAAACATTTCATCAGATTGGATTGTGCAAATGTTTTATTCTGAGAAACATCTGCTTCGTTTTCTAGACGGGACAATACCGGAATTGCTTTGTCATATTCCTTATTTTTCAGAAAAAACTGTGCCAAACGCACTAAAGATGGCTCCGTAAATTCACTTCTGGATTGGGCTGTTACAAATTCATAATTAGGAATTGATTTGCTTTCAGATCCTTCAGAAAAATACAATTGCGCCAGGTAATAATTAGCCTTCAAGGCATGTATTCCTGGGGAAAATTGACTTAAATACCCACTAAAACCTGTAATTGCCTGTTTGGTATTGTTTTGTTGAAATTGTTTTTCGGCAGCTTCAAATGTATCATTATCCAGCTCTGCATCCGTGACAGCCACAAAATCTAGGGTACGTACCCAAGTTGCATATTCATCTACTCTGCCCATATCTACGTAAATTAATCGGGCTGCAGCTACTGCTTCTAATGCCTCCGGAGACCGAGGAAATTCAGCCGCTACTTTCTTAAACTTCACTACTGCCTGATCATTCCTGTCTGAATTAAAATAAATTAATCCCTGGCGCAAAATAGATTTTGAGGCAAAAGAACTCTTTTTGAATTCTGTATTCAGTTGCTCGTACGCTTTTAAAGCCAAATCATTTTTATTTTCGGCAACATATGTATTCCCTAGTTCAAATAAAGCATCATCTCGGTAACCTGATTTTGGATACAATTGTAAAAAAGCATTCAATTCCTCTATTTTTCTATCGTTTTTATCCATAAATCCATAGGAAATTGCTTTTTGAAAATACGCATAATCCGCATCGACACTTTTAGAGGCTATCACTTTAGAGTACGCATCCATTGCGGGACCGTATTTTGAGGTTACAAAACGACAATCCGCCAAACGCAAATACGAATCATTCAAACGCACTTTATCCTCTGGTGCTTTTTCAATCTGATTTTCGAAATAATTCCCTGCCTGATCGTACTCTTTCAATTTGAAATAAGCATACGCAATCATGTAATTGTGATTTTTATATTCAGGAGTTTTTGAGGCTTGTGCAAAGCCTGCAAATTGTTTAAAACTCAACAACGCATTTTTAAAATCATTCAAAACATATTCTGTTTCTGCTTTCCAGAAAGCCGCTCTGGCAGTAAAATACGGATCTTTCTGTTCGTTCATAGACTGCGTAAACATAGTCAAGGCTTCCGGATAATCACCGTCTGTATACAATTCTAAACCATTGAAAAAAGTAACTTTCTGGTACGCTAATTTGTTTTCAGGGGATTTATTTTTTTCCAATATTACTAAGGCCTCTTTATAGTTTTTAGAAGAAATATAAGAATCAATCAAGAGTCTTTCTATTTCTGAACGGTTGGCATTATTGGGGTATTTCTTCAAAAAAGCATGCAAAATTGCAGGCACACTTTGATAGGAATTTCCAAGTTCATAGCTTAATTTAGCGTAATTCAAACCCGCATCTTCCTGTATTGCTTCGTCAAATGACATTTCCGAAGCATTTTTGAAAGCATTTAAAGCTTGCTGTTTCTTGTTTGTATTGAGGTAACTTTCCCCCAAATGATAATAGGCGTTTTGTGCAACAAAATCTTTCCCACCTATGATTTTATTGAACTGAGAAATGGCATTTTCGTAGTCTTTTTGTTTGTAATACGCATATCCTAATTGGTAAAAATCCGTATTATTCCATCTTCCTTTTTTACCTTGATAAGCAACTAAATAGGGAATTGCGGTATCGTATTTTTTTAAATTAAAATAGCTTTCGCCAATGATTTTATTAAGTTCCGATTTTTCTAAAGGATTTGATTTGGCCATTGCTTTTTCCCCTAAATCAATTGCGTTTTGGAAATTTCCTAATTTAAAATTCATATCCGCCTGATAATAAGACAGTTTTTCCTTGTATTTTTCTTCTCCGGAAACGGCGTCAAAATATTTTGTCGCTTGCTTATAATCATCTCCTTCATAGGCCATGAATCCCAAGTAATATTTAGCTTGCGAACCATATTCAGGAGCATTCACCACTTTATTAAAATAAATAGTTGCCTCTTTTTTCTTTTTGGCATTAAAAAAACTATACCCTTTTTGAAAATTAAACTGGTCTTGTTCCTTTCTGCTCAGATTCCTTTCATCCACTTTGTCAAACCATTGCAGGGCTTGGGGATAATTTCCCAAACTAAAATGATACTGTGCCACCTCGATATACGCTTGATTTTGTTTGACACTCGTAGGATAATCCGAAACAAAGCGTTCCATCATCTGATCTGCATTGGCTTGATTAGTACGAATGGCGCAATTTGCCACATAATAGGCACAATCTGATTTTAATTCATCGGTGCCGGCGGATTCTTTTACTTTATTAAAAATAATTTGTGCCGATGCATATTGTTCTTCGTTAAACAACGAAACCGCTTTGTTGAAATCCTTTAAATCGTGGGTATAAATAGTTGATTTTTGTGCCGAAATACTGATAGTGCTACTAATGAAGAAACTACAGAAAAGCCAAGAAATTTTACGCATTGTGGTTTTATTTTAATAATTCAAATGTATTGCATTCTGATCTTTATAACGAATTGCGATTGGTTTTTATTATGAATATTTTTTTTTAACCGTTTATAATTTAACCTTCTTAAAACAGACTGACCAATTATTATACCTTTTAATAACCTGATCACCGGATCCGTTAACACAATAGTAACGGACAACGAGTTTTGGCTTAACACCTTAAAAATATCTTTACTTTAATAAATTTAAACATAAACATATAAAAAAAATGAAAGTTAATTACTATTTTATTTTATTGAGTACACTATGGTTTTTTACTATTAAAGCACAAGAAAACAGCACTTTAAATGGAATTATTACAAACGAATCAGGCAAACCTCTTATTGGTGCATCAATCAATATTAATACCACATCTAAGAACACGATAACTGATATTGCTGGAAGTTACCAATTGCAAAATATAAAATTCGGCACTTACACAATTCAAGTGGCCTATCTTGGTTACGAAAGCCAAAAAATTTCAATATCCTTAAACCAATCCGAAACAACACAAAATTTTATTTTAAAAGAAAGTTCCTTTCAATTAGATGGTATTATTGTTACCGCCCAAAAAAGAGAACAATTAAATAAAGATGTTCCCATCGCCATTACCTCTTATGGGGGGAAATTTATTGAAAATTTAGGGATTTCAGAATATGATGCCTTTTCAGATTATGTTCCTGGATTACAAATCCAGATTCAAAGTGTAAATAATCCTGGGATCGTTATTAGAGGAATTACCAGTGATAGTGGGGATTCTCGAGTAGAACCACGCGTTTCAATTTTTCAAGATGGCGTTTCCATCAGTAAATCCAGAGGATCTGTAGTAGAGTTATTTGACATTGAACGCGTTGAAGTTCTAAAAGGCCCTCAGGGAACTCTTTTTGGCAGAGGTGCACAAATTGGTGCCATGCATATTATTCAAAACAAAGCTAAAAACGAAAATTCAGGAGAACTAAAAATAGGAACGGGTAATTATAACCAGTTCTCAATGAATGGGTTTGTAAACACTTCCCTTATTAAGGACAAACTATTTGTAAGAGTAGCCGGAATCCTGAGTAAAAGAGACGGTTTTATAGAAAACAGATCTGGAGGCAACTTGAATGGTAAAGAAACGCTAGCTTTTAGAACTTCCTTAAAATATTTAATGAGTGATAAAACCAGTTTAGATTTAATTGCAAACTGGCAACAGGACACTCCTCCGGGAACGGGTTTCAAAAGCGGAACTTATGCCCCTTTAGGTGGAACAACCAACCCAAATACCTTTGCGGACTTAGAACGAGGAACCGAATTGGGGATCGACAGAAAAGTTTATGGTCTTACAGCGATATTGAAATCTGAAATCAATCCTAATTGGGATATGACCGCCACCACAGCTTACAGAGAATTTAAATCAGATGAAGCTTTTGATGCCGATGGTACGGCAGCTCCAGTGCTTTACTTTAGAGAAATTGCCGAAGGAAAACAATTCAGCCAAGAAATGAGATTTAATTTTAATGATAAAAATAAATTATCCGGTTTCTTTGGCGCAAATGTTTTTTATGAAAAAGGATCTCAAGCGGTTCCTTTTGAAGTAAATGAACAAAGCTATTTTGCCTTATTGGCAGCTAGAAACACACTAATCGTTAATGGCGTTCCTACCTTATACCCAAATATTCCAAACGACCCTGCTTTTGGTCCATTGGCAGGAGCTCCGCTTTTAGCTTTCAACAAAGAAAAATCAACCAATTTTGGAGAGAATTATTCTGGAGATATCTTCGCAGATGCCTCTTATGATTTAACCGATAAATTGACTTTTACTTTGGGTGTAAGAGCTACTTTAGAAAATAGTAATGCCGGTTTAGAGGTTCAAAATGCAGATCAGCCTGGTGTATTGGGTAATTTTTTAGGAGTTTTTCCTAACAACTTATTTGCTCCTACAAATGGAAAACGTACTGCCAGCGAAACCTTCACCTCTGCTGTTGGACGATTTGCTATAAATTATGATATAACGGACCACATTACTCTTTTTGGGAATGTTGCCAGAGGCCGAAGACCTAACGTAATTAATGTTACCGCGAAAACTGTTAATGTATTATCGGATGAAACGGTATGGTCTTATGAATTTGGCGCCAAATCTCTCTTCCTAAACAACCGATTGCAATTTGACATCAATGCTTTTATATACGATTACAGCAATTTTCAAACGACTATCGCACGATTAGACGAACAGAATGGTTTAGTGATTCAGCCAAATGACAGTGGTTCTGCCTCAACTTTTGGTTTTGAAACGGCCTTGCAATATCAGTTTACAAAAAACAGTTCTTTCTTTGTCAATTATGCGTACATCGATGCTGCCTTTGATGAAACGGATTCAGACGGAAACCAACAACAATTGGCGGGAAATACTTTCCGATTGACTCCAAAACATTCCTTTTCTGTTGGTTTTAATTACAATCCATCTGTAAACACTATCTTAGACCTTTACCTTAGGCCAAGCTATACATACAAATCGAAAGTGTTTTTTGAAGAAACAAACTTACCTAATATTTCACAAGCAGGGTATGGTCTTTTGAATATCAGAACAGGATTAACCATTAGAAAAAAATACGAAATAGGATTATTCATGACTAACCTTTTTGACAAAAAGTATATTATTGATGCCGGAAATACCGGTGGTGCTTTTGGAATCCCTACTTTTATAGCTGGTGCTCCTAAGTTCTATGGTGTACAAATGGCTGTTAAATTTTAACAAAAATGAAAAAAACAATAAACACACTACTTGCAACACTCTTTTTTTGTACTTCTATTTTTAGCCAAGAAGGAATAAGCACAGTAGAAATATCCAGCTTAGATTCCTATCTCGCAAATACTGAGGCTAAAGTAATTGGAATCAAGCCAAACAATGCGGCTAAAATAATATGGGCTGATGGATATAAAAACAAAAAAACAGCTGTTGCTTTTGTTTATTTGCATGGTTTTGGCGCTAGTCACCGTGAAGGAGAACCGGTTTTAAAAATGCTTTCTACACAATACAAAGCCAACATCTACCTCTCGCGTTTAGAGGAACATGGTATTTATCGTAAAAATACCTTTGAATTTCTTACGCCTGAAAACTATATTGCCTCTGCAAAACTAGCATTAGAAATTGGGAAAAAACTGGGAGAAAAAGTAATTTTGGTCAGTACCTCAACGGGAGGAACTTTAAGCTTGAAATTGGCATCCGAAGATCCTAGCATCTCGGGATTGATCCTCTATTCGCCTTTTGTCGATTTATTTAATCCTGCTATGGCGGGTATCATCCTGCCTGGTGGTAGAGAGAAATTCAAAGAAACTATTGGTGGCAATATGCGAACACAAAACCGCCCAGAGGAACAAGCTAAGTACTGGTCTACCAATTACCACATCAATGGCTATGTTTCCTTAATCACTATGCTCAAACAAAACATGACTGAAACTACATTTACAAAGGTCAAGTGTCCGGTTTTCTTAGGCTATTATTACAAAAACGAAAAAGAACAGGACCAAGTCGTTTCCGTTTCTGCCATGCATACAATGTACAACTCTTTAGGAACGCCTGAAAACAAAAAAACAAAAATAGCCTTTCCGGAAAGTGGGGATCATGTTATTGCTTGTGATTTACGTTCAAAGGATTGGCAAGGTGTTTATCAGGCTACGGTAGACTTTTTAAACCAAACAATTTTACAATAAAAACATGAATAAAATCATAATAACAGCAGTTTTAGCAATATGTACGCTAGGTTGCAAGGCTCAACAAGAAAAACAAACAGTCCAATTACTTCCTGGTGAAATTCAAACTCTCTTTAATTTTGATTTACAGGGGCATCGTGGAGCAAGAGGACTCTACCCCGAAAATTCATTAGTTGCCTTTAAAAACGCAATCAAATTGGGAGTAAACACCTTAGAGCTAGACGTAGTTGTTACAAAGGACGACCAAATACTGGTATCACATGATCCTTTTTTCAACCACATAATTTGTTTGGATAGTTTAGGAAACACTATTAACAAGGAGGACGAATTAAACTTAAATATCTATCAGACTACTTATTCACAAATACGTCAATATGATTGTGGTAGCATCAAACATCCACAATTTCCTGAGCAGACTAATAGTAGGGTTTCAAAACCATTGCTGTTGGATGTAATTGCGCAGTCTGAACTTTTATCTGACCAAAAGATCTTCTATAATATTGAAATAAAAAGTACTCCAGAGGGGGACAATAAATACCATCCAACACCTCAGGTTTTTGCGGATTTATTTATTAAAACAATCCAAGGACGTATCCCTATGGAAAGACTAACAATCCAGAGTTTTGATTTTAGAGTACTGCGTTATATCCATAAAGCCTACCCGGATTACAAACTAGCGGCTCTGGTCTATAAAGATAGTGTCAAAACAAATTTAGATGCTTTGGGATTTATCCCAGACAGCTACAGTCCAGAACATACGCTATTGACTGCCGAAATTGTAGCGGAATTACAGGCCAAAGGAATGAAAGTTATTCCTTGGACTATTAATGAAGCAAGTCGGATGAAAACGGTTCTAGGTTGGGGAGTTGATGGCATCATAACGGATTATCCCGAGAGAGGATTGCTCTTTAAAAAATAAGAACTTGCGTCTTGATTTCATTTGTTCCTTAAAGCAACAAAACTATCCTGTTTGGGTGAGGCTACTGAAAAGGTCCTTAACAAATTATATTTCATTAAAAGAGTAGAAAACCTTCATTTTCTACTCTTTTTTTATGCTAAAATGGGAACTGCAAGCAGCAATAAAGTGCGGATAAATTGGCTTTAAATAAAATTCGGACTTTCCCTTGTTTATACCTGTTTTTTGAAAATCCGTTGAATAGAATAGAATTTATTTTGAATAGAACCGTTATCTTGTTACTTTTACCCCATAAATAAACTGTATTATGTCACAATCTGTCCTGTCTTTAAAAAACGTTACCATTTTCCAAGAACAAAAAACTATTTTAGCTCATGTAAATTTGGAGGTAAAACATGGTGAATTCCTGTATATTATAGGAAAAACAGGTTCCGGAAAAAGCAGCTTAATGAAGACCTTGTATGGTGATTTGGCTTTAAAAGAAGGCGAAGGAAGTATTGTTGACTTTGATTTAGCCACCTTAAAAGAAGATGACATTCCGTTTTTGAGAAGAAAAATTGGAATCGTTTTTCAGGATTTCAAATTACTGCCGGACAGAACCATCAAAGACAATATGTTATTTGTCCTGAAAGCTACAGGCTGGACTGATGCTGATGAAATGCAGCGAAAAATTGATGAGGTGCTGGACAAAGTAGCAATGAAAGAGTTTGGCAACAAAATGCCACACCAAATTTCAGGTGGTGAGCAACAACGTGTTGCCATTGCAAGAGCTTTACTCAACGATCCTGAACTTATACTTGCGGATGAACCTACCGGGAATCTGGATCCACAAACCAGTGCTGAAGTCTTGGAAGTATTAAAAAGCATCAATGCCAATGGAAAAACAGTCATTATGGCCACTCATGATTATGCGTTGCTTATGAAATTCCCTTCGAAAACATTAAAATGTGAAGACGAACGAATTTTTGAAGTGGTGCAACAGAGAGCCGTTTAATGCTTTCTATTCTTATTCCAATATACAATTATAATGTGTATCCTTTGGCATTGGAGCTGCGCAAACAATGTTTGGAATGCAATATTGATTTTGAGATTTTATGCCAAGATGATGCTTCTGATTCTTCCCTAAATATTTTTAATGAAAAAATAAATTTGCTTTCTCACTGCAGTTTTGTTTCATTAAAAGAAAACATTGCCCACAGAGAAAACAGGAATTCACTTGCCGAAAAAGCAAAATTTGAGTATTTACTTTTTATAGACGGGGATTCTACTATTGTGAATTCTGATTATATCAAAACATATTTATTTAATTTATTTGATTTTGATGTGGTTTATGGAGGACGCTTGCATCCAGAAAAATGTCCTTCTGACAATCAAAAACTACGGTGGAAGTACGGAAGATTCATTGAAGATAAATCCGCTGCAAACAGAAAGACAAAACCCTATCACTCACTACTTTTTAATAATACCATAATTAAAAAAGTCTGTTTTGACGCAGTACAATTTGACAAAACCATAAAAAAATACGGTCACGATGACACCCAACTCTCGTTTCAACTAAGCAAATTAAAATCCAAAGTAAGCCATATAGAAAACCCTGTTGAACATGGCGATTTAGACACTAATCTAGTGTATTTGAACAAAACCAAAGAGTCTTTAGAAAATTTAAATTTATTGTATCAGAAGAAAAAAATTGACATTGAATTTGTACGATTATTACAACTGTATCATTTTTTAAAAACAACCAAATCAACTTTTATTATTTCAAAAATAAATGCCGTTTTTGAAAAATTATTATTTAAAAACCTGACCGGAGACAATCCTAATATACTGGTTTTTAATTTGTTCAGAGCAGGTTATTTATGCTCCATTGACTTTAAGAGCAGAACCTAAACTCCTTTTTTGAGTCCAATAAACAATTGATGCCAAGTTTGCATAATGGCATCGATGTGATATTTTTTACTCGATAATTTTGCCTTTTTTGCCATTTCACTTCGTAACACCTCGTTTTCGATTAAAATTTCTATAGCTGCTGCATAATCCAATTCGTTCCCGTTTTCAATCAAAAATCCATCTTCTTTATGCGTGATTATTGCTCTTGGTCCGCAAGGACAATCGTAAGCAATACAGGGTAATCCGGAAGCCATTGCCTCAATTAACACCATTCCAAAACCTTCATATCGAGACGTCATCAGATAAAATGAAGCATCTAAATATTTTTCGTTAATATTCTGAACTGGTTCATAAAAGACTATATTATTTGAAATATCCAATTTTTGGGCAAGTTGTTTTAAATCGATATTTTCATTAGATTTTCCATAAATTTCCAATATCCAATCTGGATGTTTTAAAACCACTTTTTTCCAGATTTGTAACATCCTGTCAAATCCTTTTTCGTACGTATGTCGCCCTACCGCAATTACTTTTTTGTTTGTTAATTCACCTGATTCTTCCGTTACAAACCATAAAGGATTCGGAATCACCATTGTATTTTTTATGTTCCATTCTGAAACACTCTCGTTTGTTTCAACAACAAATCGATCGTATTTTTTTATTCCGTTTTTTTTTAATAGCAAAACAAGATTCGAGAATAATTTAGTAAAACTGTTCGTCACAATTTCACGTTCTTCAATAAACCTGGAACTATGCATTTCTAGCACCAAAGGAATTTTATTTTTCACAATAAAAGGAATTACATAGGCCTTCAGACCATTATCACAAACCACTATAACATCCGGGTTTATAGTCTTAATACAACTGTTTAGTTTCTTACAATACGCTTTCAAAAAAGAAAGATTTTTTCCTTTTAAAATCATATCGTGAAAAGTGATCTTCTTATTAAAAGAATAAAACAAAGGAGAATGACCTCCGTTTTGAGTCAGAATAACAACTTCATAGCCTAATTGTTCAACCAGATAATTGGCTTTGACAGCAATAACTCTTGCCACACCTCCGGCGTTATTAATGTTAGGAACTACAAATAGTAACTTCATTTTTTTGATTTCAAAAATTCGTCATAATCTCTGATATAATCTTCTTCTTTAAACACATCTGAGGCTAAAACCAAGCAAACTGATCCCGAAGAAAAGTTTTGCAGTTCTCTCCAAATTCCTGTTGTAATGAGTAAACCTACGTTTGGTTTATTTAATAGGTAGCTTTTTTTCTCGACACCGTCATCAACAACCACCTCAAAACTACCGCTCAATGCAATTAAAATTTCTTGTTGCTGAATATGGGAATGACCACCTCTAAAAGCAGTACTAGGCACATCAAAGAGATAGTAAATTCGTTTGAATTCAAATGGAATTACATCCCTTTGAATGTAGGCTAAGTTTCCACGAACATCGTCTATTACAGGAATTTTTAATACTTGTACGTTTTCTACTGTTGTCATTTTCTGTTAATTTTCATTACATCTAACCATTGCATGCCTATATTTTCAATTGAGAAGGATTGTACGCTTGCCAATGCATTATGTTTACAATGCTGATACAATACTTCGCCTTCAATGAATAAATTCATCGCTTCCGTCATTTTACTACCATTTTGATTTTCAACTAATAAACCATTTTCTTTATTTACAATTATTTCACTTGGACCAGTTAAGCAGTCAAAGGATATTACCGGTGTATTACAGGCTAATGATTCTAGTAGAACATTTGGCAGTCCTTCATTCAAGCTACTCAAAACAAAGAATTTAGCATTTTTCAGGTACTTAAACGGATTCTGTTTAAACCCTAAAAAATGAACTTTATCTCCCAGCTTTTTTTCTTTTACTAACTTTAAAAGAATATTTTTCCTTTCGCCTTCCCCTAATAAAACCAAATGTATCCCTTTTTGGGGTAAAGTCGAATGGGCATACGCCTCAATTAATTTATCAAATTGCTTGATATTAGTTTCCATTTGACCTATCCCAATAATATACTCAAAGTTAAGTGCCACAGGTTCTTCACTCTTCCTGACAATTTCCTCAATATCTATAGGATTGTAAATGGTAATCGCATTTTTCAGCTGGTGCTTTCGCGCTATTAACTCTTTCGATTGATTAGAAACACTAACCACTTTATAACAATTTCCATACATGTATCGGGTAAGCACCGACCAATTGGGCATATAATGATTAATCAAATAACTGTGCACGGTGAAAATAGTATTGGTTTTATAAAGCCATTTTGAAATTAATAATTCTTGAATGGGTTTTATCCTAAATCGGAAATCAATAATAAAATCAAATTCATGCTCTTTCAAATAGTTCTTCAAAAATAAAAACCGACTGAATTTATTTAAAAAACCGTTGGTTTTGTTTTTCATTTTACCCAAATTGACTAATTTTCCGGCATAGGAATAGGAAACGGCATCCAGGACAATAATAATATGAACTTCTATGCCCTGTTTTTCAAAAAAAAAGGATAAAACAGCCATCACTTTTTCAGCACCTCCATCACTTAAGCGGTACCCTATTAATGCAATTTTATATTTTTTATTGGGTATTATCATTCTCAATTTGTTATTTTCGTCTCAAATATAACGCTTTTAAAAAAACATGCAAGATAATCCACTAGTCACCGTTATTTGTTTGTGTTACAATCATAAAGATTTTGTTGTAGAGAGTTTAATGTCCGTATTAAACCAACACTACAATACTATTGAGTTGATTATCGTAGACGATTGCAGTACTGATAATTCTAAATCCGTAATTGAGAAATGGCTTCTGGATTATCCACAAATTCCATTTATAGCCAATGACACTAATTTAGGGAATACTAAGTCTTTCAATAATGCCTTAAAAACAGCAAAAGGGGATTATATTATTGACTTGGCTGCTGATGATGTTTTATTGCCCAATTGCATCACTTCACAAATAAATGCTTTCAACAACACAACTTTTAAAAATCTTGGAATTGTATATGGAAACGTCGAATTAATCACTGAAAAAGGCAAACACGAATCTTATTATTTCCCTGTTGATAGCTTTCAAAAGGTAGTCAAGGAAAGAACAACGGGAGATATTTATGAATCAGTTCTTTCTGGTGGTGACTGTATTTGCTCCGTTTCATCAATGGTCAAAAAATCACTGTTCGATGCTTTGAACGGCTATGATGAAACGCTGGCGTACGAGGATTTGGATTTTTGGGTTCGGGCTTCCCGAACGTACGAATTTGACTTTATTGATGCTATTCTGGTTCAAAAAAGAATTGTACACCACTCCCTAGGCACGCATTTTTTTAAGAAAAAAGATGCCAGAGCTAGAAAAATTAATCAGAGTACATATTTGATACTTAAAAAAGCAATTGGGCTTAATAGAACAAAAAAAGAGGATAAAGCAATTTTAAAACGCATTCATTTTGAGATGATTCTCGCCTATAAAACTGCTCATAATACGTTGTTACTACGCTATATTATTATGGAAATTAAGTTGCGATTCCATTTGTTAGCTTCATAAACTACACTATCAAATACTCGTCCAGCAAGGCTTTCTCTCCCTCCCAATCTCTGGAAATGGCATTTTTTATAAATTTTGCCGGAATACCACCAATCAAAATATTTGAACCAAATGACGTATAATCCGCAGTACACACACTACTGGAGCCTATCGTACAAAAATCAGGGGTAGTCGTATTTTGCAGTACCGTAACCCTGCTGGCGGCATAGTTGTAATTTCCTATTCTAATTGGTGCAGTCATTTTAAACTTTTCACCCGTAGTAGTATCCATCATCTGATGGAAATTAGTGTCCATAATTTGTGATTCCGAACCAAAACGGGCGTAATCCCCTAATACAACATGCTCCATACAAATCAATTTTGCATTTGAGGCCAATGAAGCCATGTGTCCCAATTCGCACAATCCTTTGTCACCAATGTAAATAAAATAATCTTTACCCAATTGTATGTGACCTTTTAAAATGAGCGTTCCCAAAATAGTAATTTCGGCAATTCCTTTGTGAAGCGTATTCATTTCATAAGGTTGTCCAAAACCGATCATTCCCTTTTTGACAACTCCCTCAATTTTGATTGCACCCGTTATTGAAGTAAATTTTACTTTTCCATAAAAAAATACAGGGAGCTGCTTAGCAATAGGATACGGAAATTTTTTAAAATTAAAATATACCGTTTTGGTCCAGTTTACGGAATAATACAGTTGTAACCGATGATAAAAAAATCTTACTTTTCTGTAAACATTCTTAAGTATTTCAATCATTCTTTTTCTTAATTATAGCATTGAACAATTCTTTTAATGCGGTCTTTTTGTTCATTTCAAATAAAACAAAAACAATCGACACTACTACCATTAGTGACATTAAGCCATACTTTAAAATTGGATTTGGGAGGTATCGGAACAAAAAAGTTGCCACACACAGCAAGATGCAAACTAAATAAGTGTTATAAAAATCGCTTTCAAAATAAAACCCATATCTTTTTTTGGTGATTATTTTTAAACCCAAAAAATGAATGAAATAATAAAGCAAAAAACTAAATCCAAGACCTTCCAAACCGTAATAATAATACCCTAAAATATTCAAAATAAGCGAAATGCTATTAAATCCAACAGCAGTTCGCATAAACATTTTCGCATCGCCTTTGGCAATCAAAATATAACCCATTGACCACGAAACGGCCCGAAACATCATTGCTAATATTCCAAAACAAACCATTGGAATAATGGCGTTAAATTCCGGTGTAAATATAATTTTAACAATCAACGGAATGAACGTTAAAAATAAAATGATTACCGGTGTAATAATCAATATTGAAACAAACGATTGCTGAACAACACTGGTTCTTACTTTTTCATTATCCGTACTAATGAACGCTAATCTTGGAAAATAATCGGTACTCATGACCGTAAAAATTACTCCCACATAGGAATTCAACAATGTGAAACCGGCATTATAAAACCCAACTTGTTCTAAACCACCCCATTTTCCAACAAAAATTTGAATCAAATACGTTGATAACAAGGTCAGCAAACCACTTAATGTCAATAAAATACCTAGTCTAATAATACTTTTTCCTTCGGCATTTCCTTGTTCTTTGGAAAACACATTTTTTTCAATTGGTATTTTTTTCGAATAATAAAAAGAAACCAATAGTGAGGCTAAAGAGGCAACTATGATTGTCGGGACAATGGCATCAATCCGGTAATAATAATACAACGGAATTGAAACTAACAACCCCAATCCATTTCCATAAAAATTAGCTTTGGCTAAAAGCCGCATTTTTCTTAAACCCTGCAAAACAACCAGCTGGCCAATCATTAATTGCCTGAACAACAAGGTGATCGAAATAAAAACAAAGGTAAAAGTATGATTCGAATTCCCAAAAGTAATTTGGCTCAGCCAACTAGAAAACAGGATCACAAGAACGCATCCTAAAATCCCGGTTAGTACTGCGAGCTTTTTTATAAGTGCTGCTACAGATGCAATCGTACTTAAATTGTCGTTTTTGTAGCTACTGGAAAGGTGTTTTACACCACTGGTTTCAATCCCTAAACCAGTAACACCGCCCACAAGATTTATAGCCGAGTTCAACAAAGAAATAATCCCCATTCCCTCAGGCCCAATAAAAACAGCAATACACTTAGTCCGGATGACTCCAATAATAATCATAAAAAACTGAACGCCTCCAAAAAGCGAAGTCGTTTTTACAATGCGATGATATGACGTTTTACTATCGGACACTTTTTAATATGTATTTAAAATTGCAATAATATGACGAACCTCCTCCGATGTCAAGGCAGGACTTATGGGCAAACTCAAAACTTCTTCATGAATTTTTTCAGTAATTGGAAAGGACAACATATTCCATCCCGCAGTCTCAGAAGAGAAAGCTTTTTGACGGTGGGGCGAAACTGGATAATGGATAACCGTTTGAATTCCGTTTTGACGTAAATATTCTTGTAAATCCGTTCTATCCTGAGTTCGAATGACAAATAAATGAAAGACATGATTGTTTGACAAATCCCAAAATGGAAGTGTTATTTTATCGTTTTTTATTTCGGATAAATAGCGATTGGCAATTGTTCTTCGGCGGTCGTTCTCAGCATTTAAAAACGGTAATTTCACATTTAAAAAAGCAGCTTGCAATTCGTCTAATCTGGAGTTTATCCCTACATAGTCATTATAATACTTGGTTTCCGATCCGTAATTTCGAAGCGACTGAATAACCCTGGCTAATTCAGAATCATTAGTCGTAACGGCACCGGCATCGCCTAATGCCCCTAGATTTTTCCCAGGATAAAAACTATAGGCTTGGGTTTTTGGCTTTTGGTTTTGGGTCTTCGCACTTTCATCTTCAAAGGAAGCCCCGTGAGCCTGAGCCGCATCTTCTACTACTAATAAATTGTTTGCTGCAGCAATTTCATTTATTTTCTCCATTTCTGCCAGCTGTCCGTAGAGATGAACGACTAGAATAGCTCCTGTTTTAGAAGTGATTTTTGCTGTAATTAAATCGGGATCCAAGTTATAGGTTTCTAATTTTGGCTCGCTCAGAACCGGAATTAAATCTGCTTGCAAAATAGCGAGAATACTGGCAATGTACGTGTTTGCTGGCACAATGACTTCGTCCCCTTTTTGCAGTTTTCCTAACACGATATAGGCTTTAAAAACGAGCACTAAAGCATCAAAACCATTTCCCGTCCCAATACAGTATTTTGTTCCGCAATAAGCCGCAAAATTGGTTTCAAACTCGCTGACTTCATTCCCTAAAATATACCAACCATTCGCTAAAAACCCTTTTAATTTTTCCTGAAAAGCGGTTTCATAGGGCTTGTTTGTTTTTTTTAAATCTAAAAATGGTATCATACTAGATTCATTTTATAAAAGTCTTGGCCATATACCGTGCAGCCTAATTCTTCTTTTTGTTTCAAAAGTCCGGCATGAAATCCGCTTTCATTAGTATCATTTACAATACCCATATCAAAAAAAAGCATGCCTTGTTTTTTGTATTTTTCTATTAAAGTAATAAATGCAAAATCCAATGCGCGCAACTCCTCGCCTTTTTTAGTGGTGGCTCCATATTGTGATTTCACCACCTTTTCGGTTTCAAACAGGGTCACTCCGGCAACTATTACATCGTCATAATACACTGAAAATTGTTTGATGTTTTGCGGAAATAATATCTTTAATTTTGTGATTTCTTGCAAGGTATGAACTGGTTTTGCATTGTATTTTTCACGCAATCTTGGTTCTAAAACCAATTCCCAGAAAGAGTCCGGCTCCGCTTCCTCGACAAGTTGCAAGTCAAATACTTCCATTTTTCTCAAATGCTTCAATTTACTTTTAGAAACCGTCAAAGGCATTGCTAAATTAATGGCCAAATTCATTTCTTTCTTCTCCAGAAAAGCACCTTTTTTAAGCAAGAAAAACTCCATTTCAGCATTTCCTTTTGAAAGATAAAAAAAAGGGATTTGTTTCAAATAAAAGGATTGGATGCTATGGTCTTTAAAAAAAGACAAAACACAGTCTACAAGTTCCGCTACTATTTCTGCTTTTATTATCGCTGAATAAACCAAGCCGCCATAGGTCAAACCCTGATGTGAAAAAATGCTGTTTTCCAATTTATTAGCTGGCAAAACTGCTACCAGTTTTTGTTTGTCATAAATAAGTACTGAAAAATCTTCAAAGCGATCCTCATGGTATTCCATAAAATCACGGTGAAACAAAAAGGTTGCATTTTTGGCTTGACCAATAAAGGAATTCCAATGGGCATAATCGCTTTTTTGATATCGTTTGACGGTATAATTTTTCACGCTTTGGTTTTAGACTTTGTGAAAGTAATCATTTTTTATTTAGGTTCTAAAGTGGGCAGATACCATTTGAATTTTACGGCCATCAACCGAATCACAATAATAAAAATCGACGTTGTTATGTATAAAATATCCTTATCCAAATTAAATTCCCGAAGCATAAAAAACAGCATTCCGCCCAGAATACAAATCGTGGCGTAAATTTCCCGTCTGAAAATCACCGGAATATCGTTGCATAAAATATCCCGAATAACCCCTCCAAAACAAGCTGTGATCGTTCCTAATGCAATGCATATAACAGGATGCAAACCAATATTTATTCCTTTTTCAAGACCAATTAATGTGAAAACGCCCAGCCCGACGGTATCAAATAAAAACAAAGAAGTGCGCAAACGATCAAATTTTTTCCTGAAAATAATCGACAAAACAAACCCCAAAAAAATCACATACACGTAATTCAGGTCCAGCATCCAGCCCACGGGCGTCCTACCAATCATAACATCTCGCAAGGTTCCGCCGCCAACAGCCGTTACAAACGCAATGATGAACACCCCAAAAGGATCGAGTTTTTTACTCATAGCGGTCAATGCGCCTGACATGGTAAAAGCAATCGTACCGACAAAGTCTAGAAAGTAAAACATTTAGATTGAAATTTTTTAATTTTGGAATTTTGACAAAAATAAAGAAAATACTCGTAAAAATAACCAAAGCAACTGGCATTAATGCTGCTATTGCTTCCAAATAAATATTCGGATCAGATTAGAAAACTGGATTTTCTCTGTGTATCTTTGTCGTGTTTAATTAAATAGAGGAAAGCCTTGAAACAAATTACTTCGATACAAAATCCGCACATAAAATCCTTAGTGCAATTGCAGGAAAAAGCAAAAGCACGCAAACAATCCGGTACTTTTTTGATAGAGGGAAAACGGGAAATTTCAATTGCAATCAAAGGCGGTTACGAAATAGAAACTTTATTGTTTTTACCTGAACTTTGTTCCGAGACCGAAGCGCATCAATTGTCTGAAAATGCAGAATTGATCGAAATCAATAAAGAAGTCTACCAGAAACTGGCTTATCGCGATACCACCGAAGGTATTTTGGCTATAGCCAAAACCAAATCATTGCGATTATCCGATTTAGAATTATCCGAAAACCCATTGATTCTAGTTGCTGAAGCACCTGAAAAACCGGGAAACATTGGCGCTTTGTTGCGCACTGCGGATGCTGCTAATCTGGATGCCGTGATTATTGCCAACCCAAAAAGCGATTTATACAACCCAAATATTGTGCGTTCCAGCGTAGGTTGTTTGTTTACCAACCAAATTGCAACCGGAACTACAGCAGAAATTATTGCTTTTTTGAAGGAACGAAAAATCAATTTTTATTGTGCAACCCTACAAAACTCCACTTCCTATCATACCCAAGATTACACCACACCAACGGCTTTAGTAGTAGGAACAGAGGCAACTGGCTTGACAGCAGCATGGCGAGAAGAAGCCACCCACAATATTATTATTCCAATGCAGGGCGAAATCGATTCGATGAATGTTTCCGTTGCTGCAGCCATCTTGATCTTTGAAGCCAAAAGACAACGGGGATTTTAGACTGAAGATGAATGCTTTTTCAATAGGAGATTTCAAAATTCTCATTGGCATAACTAAAGACAATGGGTTTAGAGAAGGACTACTTTTAGTTAAAAGAGAAATTTCATTTTGCTTCCAAACGTTCGCCACAGCCTTCCGGTACTATTTTTTCTGCAAAGCCACTAATTGTGTGGTAAAATGAAATAATATGTATTTTCATGCTGATGTGCATTTATTTTTAAAATGCAACACAACTGGAAAAGCAGTCTGAATCACAATTAAACCCATTTCCGGACGGACTGATTTCAGTTATGACTTTCAAAATTTAGCGTTTAAAAAAATCCTGTAATATCGTGCTTAAATAAAATTGCATATCTGCTAACTTATTGCTATTTTTAAGAAATGAACCATGCCGTTATGATCGAAATAGATTTAGAAAAAGAAAATAAAGCTATAGCTCAGGAGTACAAAGAGTTACTTCGAATAAGCTACCAAACCTTGAGTGATGAGGACAAAAAACTCATCCGAAAAGCCTTTGATGTATCTGTAGAAGCCCATAAAGAGCAACGCAGAAAGTCCGGTGAAGCCTACATTTTTCATCCTATCGCTGTAGCAAAAATTGTTGCTTCAGAAATAGGTTTGGGAGCAACCTCTATTGCAGCTGCATTATTGCACGATGTGGTCGAGGATACACCCACTACAATTCAGGACATCGAGCGCTTATTTAATCCTAAAGTAGCCCAAATTGTTGAAGGATTAACAAAAATATCTATGGTGCAAAGAGACCTAAACGTTTCAATGCAAGCCGAAAATTTTCGCAAGATGATTTTGACGCTAAATGATGATGTGCGCGTAATCCTGATTAAACTTGCTGATCGCCTGCACAACATGCAAACCATGGATTCGATGCAAGAGGACAAGCAGACTAAAATTGCATCTGAAACCTTGTACATTTATGCGCCATTGGCCCATCGATTGGGTTTGTACAATATCAAGACAAAACTGGAAGATTTAGGGTTAAAATATACGGAACCAGCAGTATACAATGAAATCGTAAGTAAAATAAAAGAAACTAAAGAGGAGCAGGATGCGTATATTGAGGCTATTTCAAATGTTTTGAAAACATCCTTAGATACTGAAGAAATTGATTATATCATAAAAGGCCGGCCAAAATCAATCTACTCCATCCGGAGAAAGATGCAGGCTCAAAATGTAAGTTTTGACGAAGTGTATGATAAATTTGCACTCCGAATTGTTTACAAATCAACTCCCCATGACGAAAAATTCATAGCCTGGAAAATATACTCCATTGTAACGGACCACTACAGGCCTAGCCCGAGTAGGTTGCGCGATTGGATTTCGTCCCCAAAATCGACTGGCTACGAAGCCTTGCATATTACCGTAATGGGTCCCAAAGGGCGCTGGATTGAAGTTCAGGTACGCAGCGAACGCATGGATGAAATTGCCGAAAAAGGATATGCTGCGCACTACAAATATAAAAATGGCACTACCGAAGAAAGTGGTTTGGATGTCTGGCTCAATCTACTTAAAGAAGCCTTAGAGAATTCTGAGACAAATGCAGTAAATTTTGTGGAGGATTTCAAGATGAATTTATATTCAAAAGAAATTTTTGTTTTTACCCCAAAGGGAGAAATAAAATCCTTGCCCAAAGGCGCTACATCGCTTGATTTTGCCTTCAGCATTCACTCCGAAATAGGCATTCGCACCAGGGGAACACGTGTAAACGGGAAATTAGTCCCGCTGAATTTCGAATTAAAAAGTGGTGATCAAATTGAAGTAATCACGTCACAACATCAAAAACCAACGATCAACTGGCTGGATTATGTGACCACTTCAAGAGCCAAAACTAAGATAAAAAATGTTTTAAACGAGAACACCAAGAAAATTGGAGAAGAAGGAAAAGAACTGCTGACGCGTAAACTAAAGCATTTAAAAATAACGTTAAATGAATCTGTAGTTAATGAGCTAGTCAATTTTTTTAAGTTAAAAACAAGCTTAGATTTATTTTACAGAGTAGGGATTGGCGCTATAGAAAACCAACAACTCAAAGATTATGCAGCCCAAAAAAGCAATACTTTTATTAATTTTTTCAAGAATAAAATAAAACGAACCGCCAGCACAGCTGATGAGGACATTCATAAACCAATAATAAGTAGCAATTATGACATACTCGTATTTGGCAAAGAACATGACAAACTAGATTATAAATTATCCCCGTGTTGCAATCCAATTCCCGGGGATGACGTGTTTGGATTTGTCACGATAAACGAAGGGATAAAAGTGCATAAAAAAGATTGCCCAAACGCAATTGGAATGCAATCCAACTATGCCTACCGGATCATGACGGCCAAATGGATTGACTCTTCCCAAGAAGAATTCAAGGCCATCATAAACATAACCGGAATGGATGTTTTAGGACTTACCAACCAGCTGACAAAAGTGATTTCGAATAATATGCATGTGAACATCCAGAGTATTTCTTTGAGCACTGATGCGGGTATATTTCAAGGACAAGTGGCGGTAATTGTACGGAACAATACGATCTTAAAAAAATTAATCAATAATATCAAAAAAATTGACGGAATAGATAAGGTAACCCGAGTTTATAAAACCTAGAAAAGTTGCTTGTTTTTTAAATAATATAGCTTTTCCCGCCTGAAACAGAACAAACTTGAAACTAAACAAACCGGAAACTTTAATCTTTAAACTAAAAAAATTATCTTTGCCAGTATATGACACTCATTTCCACAGATAACAACAAGAACCAAGAAATTGTAAAAAATGTTTTTACAATGTATCTTGAGAAAAAAGGACATCGCAAAACGCCTGAACGTTATGCTATTCTTCAGGAAATTTACGATAGTGAAGAACATTTTGACGTAGAGAATCTCTACATCAAAATGAAAAATAAAAACTATCGGGTTAGTAGGGCAACCCTTTACAATACGATCGAATTATTATTGGACTGTGCTTTAGTGCGCAAACACCAATTTGGACAGAATCAGGCACATTACGAAAAATCATATTTTGACAAACAGCACGATCACATTATCATGACTGATACCGGTGAAGTAATCGAGTTTTGTGACCCTAGAATCCAAAGCATCAAAAAAACAATTGAGGAAATTTTCGATATAGAAATTACAAATCACTCCTTATACCTTTACGGTGTAAAAAAGGAAAAGAATACTCTGAACGAACAAGATCGTTCCTAATTATAAAAATTAACTACAAATAACATATAGAATGACGGTAGATTTATTACTAGGGTTGCAATGGGGAGATGAAGGAAAAGGAAAAATTGTGGATGTTCTTACTTCGAAATATGACATTATTGCACGTTTTCAAGGAGGTCCAAATGCAGGACACACTTTAGAATTTGATGGAATAAAACATGTTCTTAGAACTATTCCTTCCGGTATTTTTCATAAAACTGCTGTAAACATCATTGGAAACGGAGTTGTAATTGATCCTGTAGTTTTTCAAAAAGAAATTGAAGGCCTTGAAAAATTTAAATTAGACATCAAAAACAAATTAATCATTTCAAGAAAAGCGCATTTAATTTTACCAACGCACCGCTTGTTAGATGCCGCATCAGAAGCATCTAAAGGAAAAGCAAAAATTGGTTCTACTTTAAAAGGAATTGGCCCTACTTATATGGACAAAACCGGAAGAAACGGAATCCGTGTGGGTGATATTGAATTAGAAGATTTTACAGATCGTTACAGAGCTTTGGCTGACAAGCACGAAGCCATGATAAAATTCTATGATGTTGCGATACAATACAATTTAGAAGAATTAGAAAAAGAATTTTTTGAAGCTATCGAAGAGCTAAAAAAATTAGACTTTATTGATAGCGAAGAATATTTACACCAAGCGCAAAAAGCAGGTAAATCAATATTATGTGAAGGAGCCCAAGGTTCGTTATTAGATGTTGATTTTGGAACCTATCCATTTGTGACTTCGTCTAATACAACTGCCGCAGGCGCTTGTACCGGTTTAGGGATTGCTCCAAATAAAATCAAGGAAGTATACGGAATCTTCAAAGCCTATGTAACACGCGTTGGAAGTGGCCCGTTCCCTACTGAACTTTTTGACGAAGATGGTGCAACTATGGCCCGTGTTGGAAATGAATTTGGATCAGTAACCGGCAGACAAAGACGTTGTGGCTGGTTAGACTTAGTAGCACTGAAATATGCGGTTCAAGTGAATGGTGTAACCCAACTGATGATGATGAAAGGGGATGTCCTTTCAGGATTTGAAACGTTGAAAGTATGTACGGAATACAATTATAAAGGAGAAAATATTTCACATTTCCCATACAACATTGAACCAGAAAATGTAACTCCAGTGTATCAGGATTTCAAAGGATGGAAACAAGATTTGACTGGCATGACCACATATGATGAGTTACCAATCGAATTAAAAGAATACATTGAATTCATCGAAAAAGAAGTAGAAGTGCCTATCAAAATTGTTTCTGTAGGTCCAGACAGAAAGCAAACGATTCTGAAATAAGATTATGAAACGTCCCGATAAATCGGGACGTTTTTTTTAGTTTAAAAATCAATTCCTACGAATGAAAAACCCAACCATTAAAATACAAAAAACCGAATTGCTCTCAGACAATTGGTACCTTTTAAACAAAGTCACTTTTGACTATCAAAAAAAAGACGACTCCTGGATTACCCAAAAAAGAGAAGTCTATGATAGAGGAAACGGAGCCGCCATTTTGCTTTATAACACTTTACAAAAAACCGTTATTCTTACACGCCAGTTTCGCTTGCCAACCTATCTTAACGGGAATGAAACCGGCATGATGATTGAGGTTTGTGCCGGCCTTTTGGATCAAGACAACCCAGAGCAATGCATCATTAGAGAAACCGAAGAAGAAACAGGATATCGTATTTCTACAGTCAAAAAAGTCATGGAAACATATATGTCTCCAGGAGCTGTAACTGAAATATTGTATTTATTTGTTGGCGAGTACGATGAATCTATGAAAGTAAGTGACGGTGGCGGAGTAGCACATGAGGAAGAAAATATAGATGTGATCGAAATGTCTTTTGAAGAAGCGTATGCCATGATTGAATCTGGTCAAATGCAGGATGCCAAGACTATTATGTTATTACAGTATGCTAAAATTCATAATTTGGTTTAATGAGTAATCCCACTAAAGGAGTTCTATTTGCCTTATTTGCTACCTTGTTATGGTCCGTAAATATGGTCATCGCCAGTGGCATAAAAGACCACATTCCTCCTATAGGACTGGCCTTTTGGCGCTGGACAATTGCATGTCTCGTTTTGGCTCCATTTGCTTTAAAAAGTACTACTAGAAATTTCACAATTGTTAAAAAACACCTCCGGTATCTTGTGTTTACGGCGGTATTGGGAATCACTATTTTCAACACGTTAATTTACATTGCAGGAAAAACAACGAGTGCTGTGAATTTATCGCTAATCGCCATTTCGATTCCGTTATTTATTGTTGTAATCTCCAGAATTATTTTTAAAGAGACCGTTTCTAATCTAAAAATCATAGGAATTGTAACTATAATCACAGGGGTTCTAGTGCTAATTACCAAAGGTTCGCTTCAGGCCTTGCTAAAAATCAACTTTACCATTGGGGATTTATTGATGCTTGTGGCTTGCTTCTTTTTTGCGTATTACACTATTTTAGTGCGTAAAAAACCACCTGAATTAACACCAAAAGTATTTTTGTTTAGTGTTTTTGTAATAGGCACACTGCTCCTTTTTCCTTTTTATCTTTGTGAACATTTGCTTTACAAAAAAGTTATTTTTGACACTAAAACGATACTGATTACCTCCTATGTTGGCATTTTTGCTTCGCTGGTTTCTTTCTATTTGTGGAACGAAGCCATACGATTGATAGGCACATCTAAAACAGCTCTAATCTATTATTTAATCCCAATATTCAGCGGTATTCTTGCTTACTTTTTCCTAAATCAAGCAATTAGATTGATACAAATTATTAGTATGGGCATCATTGTTTCTGGTTTATTAATCACCAATAAGAAGTAATTTTTAATTTTTGACAAAATAGAAAAGCAGAATGAAAATAAATTCATTCTGCTTTCATGTTTATACGGTTTTCTAAAAAATATTATTTATTGGGCTGCGGAGTCATTCGCAAATACGGTTTGACCCTTTCGTAGCCTTTTGGAAATTTAGTCGGGATATCTTCATCTTTAACCGCAGGCGAAATTACAACGCTATCTCCATCTTTCCAGTTGGCCGGTGTGGCCACGCTGTAATTAGCTGTCAATTGCAGACTATCGATGACACGCAATAATTCATCAAAATTTCTACCGGTTGATGCCGGATAGGTCAATGTCAATTTTATTTTTTTGTCTGGTCCTATTATAAAAACGGAACGAACGGTGAAACTCTCACTTGCGTTGGGATGAATCATGTCATATAGTTCCGCGATATGCTTGCCTTCATCGGCTATTATAGGGAAATCTACAGTAGTATTTTGAGTTTCATTGATGTCTTTAATCCATTCCATGTGTGAATCGACGCCATCTACGCTCAATGCGATTACCTTGACATTTCGTTTTTTAAATTCAGGATAATACAGTGCTGCTGTTCCTAACTCAGTGGTGCAAACCGGTGTGAAATCAGCAGGATGTGAGAACAAAATACCCCAAGAATCTCCTAGCCATTGATGAAATTCTATTTTTCCTTGTGACGTTTCTGCTTCAAAATCAGGAGCAATATCGCCTAATCGTACTGTTGCCATACTTGTTTATTTTAATAATTAGTAACACTGTAAGGTATCGAAATAAACACACTTTAGAGGGAAAACAACTCTTAAAATTCTACTAATTTTTATAAAAACCAGAACGAAGCCCTATAAAAAAATAATGCCATTAGGAAACCAAATACCCTAGAGCTCTGATAGCAGCGACATCTCCCGATTTAGAAAAACGAGGCTTTTTCAGCTGTAGTTTATATTACCTTGGAATACAAGTGCAGAGCAGGACACGCGCGAAGCGAACTGACGAAGTAAATATAACTACGAAAAAGTATTATTTTTTCTTTAAATTAGGCAAAAAGAAAGCAATAATTCCGATCAACGGCAAATAGGCACACAGGTAATAGACATAAGTGATGCTGGTGTGATCTGCTAGATTTCCGAGTAAAGCAGAGCCTAAACCGCCCATTCCGAAGGCGAAACCATAGAAAAGTCCAGAAACCATTCCGAGTTTTTTAGGTAGTAATTCCTGTGCAAAAACCAGAATAGCCGGAAAGGCTGAGGACATTATAGTTCCAATGAGGACGGAAAGGACTCCGGTCCAAAATAAATCGACAAACGGCAACAGTAAGGTAAAAGGCGCGGCTCCCAAGACAGAGAACCAAATGACGTATTTCCTGCCGTATTTATCGCCCAAAGGTCCACCAATTAAAGTTCCTATTGCACAAGAGGCTAAAAACAGAACCAAGTGAAACTGGGCATCCTGCACTGATAATCCAAATTTTTCGATTAAATAAAAGGTGAAATAACTGGACATACTGGCCATGTAAAAGAATTTTGAAAATATCAAAACCATCAAAATTCCCACGGAGATTGCGATCGTTTTTTGAGACAAATTAGGCAAATTGATTACCGTTTTTTTAGTGCTCTTTAAACTCAAATGCTTTTTATACCAAAGGGCAATCCTACTCAAAACAACCAATCCAATAAGGGCGACGGCGACGAACCAAATGATGTAATATTGAGAATTAGGAACCACAATTAAGGCAACCAGTAAAGGCCCGATCGCTGTTCCGGCATTGCCCCCCAACTGAAAAATGGATTGTGCCAAACCCCGTTTTCCTCCAGAGGCCAAAAAGGAGATTCGGGATGCTTCAGGATGAAAAATGGACGAACCAATCCCGACTAATACAACCGAAACAATGATCATTGAAAAACTGGACGCATAGGACAAGCCCACAATTCCGGATAAGGTAAAAAGCATTCCGAAAATTTGGGAAAATGGTTTTGGTCTTTTGTCCGTGTAGAGTCCTACGATCGGCTGCAAAATGGAAGCCGCTAATTGATAGGCTAAGGTAATTAACCCGATTTGGGTGAAGGTTAAATTAAAATTTTCTTTTAAAATAGGGTACGCAGCCGGAATAACGGCCTGTAATAAATCATTTAGCAAATGAGCAAATGCAATAGAAAACAGGACAGGATACACGGTTTGCTGTGCAATAACGGTAGTGTCAATTTGTGTTGCATTATCAGAGGATGAATTCATATTTTTTAATAAAACTGTATTATTAATGCGAATTAAGGAGTAGCAAAAAGCAGCCCAAACCTTTAAATTAATTAAAAACAAAAGACTGAAAGCCATACTATTTAAGATGCTTTTGACTCCATTTTGACCCAGCTATATACTCTGAATAAGGTGCTAAAATTAGTTAAAAATTGCGTTTTAATCCGTAAAAAAGATAGAAAAAAATTAAAACAAGCATGATTTGTTATTACAGTAAATTAAAATCCTGTTTAAGTGTTTTTAGAAATTATTACGCCTCGATTTGTAGAAATTCAGTACTGCCTTGCCTATTTTTTTTCACAAAAAAAGTAGAAAAAATATATTTTTATGCGTTTAAACGATAATACTCGCTTTTAAACGGTAAAAAAGGAGTGTTTTACTAAAAAATATTTTATATTTGAAAAGTTCAATTTTAGTATAAAAGTCTTAATTGAATGAGGATTAAAATTCATTAATAACGATAATTAGTCTCTTGTACCATAACAGTTTGCAATTATAACCACGATAATTCATACATTACCTAAACATGAAAAGAACTTTACTCTTTACAAAAACAACCTGTTTTACTGTCGCGTTTTTATGTCTTGTTTTTTTAGGATATTCACAGACCAAAACCATACATTACGAAAATTTTGACGCTAATAATGGAGGCTGGACATCAAGCACTGAATCAGATAGAAATGGATCATGGTCCTATAACGCTAACCCTATAGTGGGAGAAGGAAGTTACTGGAGCATAAACAATTACAACGATTATGGAATTAATTATTTAACGAGATTAACGAGTCCTGTAATTTCAACTAGCGGTTTTAATAATGTTAAATTCTATATTGACATTCGCTACGTCACACAATCAGGCGTCGATGGTATGAATATAGAATACACAACGGACGCACTTGGATTAACAGGATGGGTCAGATTAGGAAACGCTGGTAATGGGAATAATTGGTACAGCGACATGGATGTTAATGGTATAGGTAATGATGTTCATGGATGGTCTGGAATAAATACTGAAGTAGAGCAAAGTCCATCTAAATTTATAGAAGCCTCGATATCTGGTAGTGATGTCGCTGGATTAAATAATGCTACCTCTTTACGATTTAGAATTAATTTTGGATCAGATAATAATCGTAACGATGACGGAGTAGCTATTGACAATGTCATAATTAAAGGAGAACATATTACTGCACCAGCAAATCCAGCGATAGGGCCTGGTAATATAAACGGAAATCTTAAACTTTGGTTGAAAGCAAATGTAGGGACAAACTCAACAACTGATAACAGTACAGTAACCTCATGGTCAGACCAAGCCTATGACAATAGTGCAAACGGTTATGGTACTTTTGCTCCTAAATATAGAAACGATGCGAGTCGAAACATTAATTTTAATCCTGTTGTAGATTTTAGTCGAAGTGGAAGTAATGTTTTAAAAGGAAAGGGAGGCTATTGGTCTACGGATTATTATGTTGTAGTAAAAACAAACGGTAATTCCGATAAATCAACAAATAATTCACAAGAAATAATATCTGGAAGGATAACAACTGAAAATTTTGGACAAGATGGAACTGGACTGGGATTAGGAAGAATTTCCTCTCGATTTAATAGTGACAATTTAATATCCCACATGATTGGAACCTATTCAGTGTCCAGTAATCCAGACTCTTATGGTCGAAGTTATGCACCACCTTCTCCTACAAATACTGTTGGAGGAACTGTAATGATTTTAAATATCAAATCAAATACCTCAGTAACTCCAAACGTTACTGAAATTTATTTGAATGGTAAAAAAATTGATACTCATACAGCTACAACTGGGACAAGTGGTACAGGAACTCCGTTAACTTTTTCGGATTTTAACAATTCTGTTTATCAATTAGGAGTCGGTCGATTTACTCTTAATGGTTTTTTAGTAGGAGGAGTTTTACTTAACACCTATCTAGATGGTAGAATAACAGAGGTAGCAAGTTATTCGACCGCCAGAACTGAGCTTGAGCAACAAAAAATACAATCTTATCTGGGAATTAAGAATGGAGTAACCTTACACGCAAGCGGAAGTACGACAGCAGATAATTTTGGAGATGTAAACTACATCGATTCCAATGGAGATCCTATTTGGGATGTTGCAGCTAATACAGGCTTTAATTATGACATAGCTGGAATAGGAAGAGATGATAATACTGTACTAATACAAAAGCAATCTAAAAGTGAAAATCCTAATACAGTTTTAACTATTGGGCTTAGTGATATAACAAGCACCAATAGTAATAATCCAAATAATTTTGGAGGAGATAGAAACTATCTGATGTGGGGATCCAACAATGGCACAATGTCAAACTCTGGAATCAACTTAAACATTGATCTTGGACCAACAACCATTTCTACTAGTACTGAGGTAGTCAACAGGAAATGGAAAGTAGTAGAAAAAACAGGAATAGACGTAGGCACCGTTCGTGTCAACATTCCAGCTGCGACATTCTTAAGCGGATTACCTGCTTTAGGTCCAACAGATGCATACGTAATGGTAGTGGCTACCAATTCAGCTTTTACAACAGGACTTGAAACTGTTTTCATGTCGACAGCGAGTGGCAATCAAACCTGTTTATATGATTTTGATGGAACTAAATACATCACTTTTGGTGTGGCACATAGAGCCACAAAACCGTTACATATAACACTCGATGGGCTTGACGATTTTGTAAGAATTGGCAATAGCAACGAACTACCTGCTGCATTTTCTTTTATGACCTGGATACGACCAAACGGTACCAATACTTTAGCAAATGAACGAACTATTTTATCAAAAAAATCCGCTGCTGGAAATGGATATCAAATAGTTTTACAAAACGACAATAGAATTAGGTTTGAATGGTACAATGACATAGGTGTTTTAAGTACCGCGATAACAAATACCATTTTACCAAATACAAAATGGCATAATATAGCATATACTTATACTTCCTTAACATTATCTATTTATATTGATGGTGTTTTTGAAAAAACAGTGACAAAGACGAGAGATCCTGGTACATCAACAGGAACTTTCAGTATTGGTGGTCAGTTCATAACTAAAAACGCCATTAATAACTTATTTAAAGGTGATATAGACGAACTCAGAATCTGGAATCGAGTACTCACCGCAAAAGAGATTCAATTTATTATGAACCAAGAAATAGTACAAAGTAATACAGGAACAATTGGAACTATTATTCCTTCTACAATTACTAAAAACGATACTAATACCTTACTTTGGAATAATTTAATTGCTTATTACTCGATGAACTCTTACATAGGAACACATCTTGACGATGATTCAGTAAATGTAAACAGAGGAAGTTTAGTAATTCCTGATAAAATATCAATCAATGTACAAACTGCTCCGATGCCATACATAAGTGATAGTAATGGGTTATGGCAAACTCCAACAACATGGAAAAATGGAGGAAATCAAGATGTACCATATAGTTTATCTATTATCAATAATACTACTCCCATAGATTGGAATATTGTAAAAACAACCCACATTATTACTTCTTCAGGAAATAAAACCGTTCTAGGATTATTTGTTAACAGCAATACTTTAAGTGCAACTAACGATTCCAAAATAGAAGTCTCCCATTATCTAAAACTCGATGGAAAAATAGACTTAGTAGGTAGATCCCAATTGGTACAAAAACTAGGCAGTGATTTAGATGCAACAAGTGCAGGATCCATAAAAAGGGACCAACAAGGCCAAGCCAATAAATTCAATTACAACTATTGGAGTGCTCCGGTGGGCCGAATTAACGATACTACCAATAATAATAATTTTACTGTAGCTGAAGTCTTAAAGGACGGAACAAATCCTGCAGCTCCAGGAACGATAACTTGGATTAATGGTTATGACGGCGCTACGACTCCATTTAGTTTAGCGCGCTACTGGATTTATAAATTTGACAGCAACCTGAATGCCTCTGATTATGCTAATTGGACTCAAATAGGCGAAACAGGCACACTTCAAGCAGGAAAAGGATTCACCTTGAAAGGACCGGGAACTTCAGGAACACAAAACCTTAGCTTTTCAGGAAAACCAAATAATGGTACTATAACAAATACCATTGGTTCTGATCAGTTATTATTGGTAGGCAATCCGTATCCTTCAGCACTGGATGCTGATCAATTTATAATGGATAATATTAATTCTATAGAAACTTCAACAACCAATCCGGCAATTGATGGCGCCTTGTATTTCTGGGAACATTATTCGACCAACAATTCGCATAATTTAGCGGCGTATCAAGGGGGTTACGGCATAAGAAACTTATCCGGCGGAGTCGCTCCAAGTGCTACAGGAGTCGATTTCATAAGTGGCACCGGATCATCCTCAAAATTAGATCCAAAAAGATATATTCCTGTAGGGCAAGGATTTTTTGTTATTGGAAAAATTGGATCTGGCGGCACGGTCACTTTCAATAATAGTCAAAGAGATTTTGTTAAAGAAGATTCTGTCGGTCTTTCGCAGACACTGTATAGAATCCCTGAAACACCTAAAGATTCAAATCATTGGACAGACAACAGCAATGCTAGAATTGAGAACGACACGCACAAAAAAATACGTCTCGGATTTAATGTTATCGATAAAACTTTTCATAGACAGGTACTTCTAGCCTTTATGGAGGAAAGAGCGAACGCGGAGATGAATGATGGCTATGATGCCTATAATATTGATGGTTCTCCAAATGATCTGTATTTATTGAATGGCGAAAATAGATTAGCCATACAAGGAGAAGGCTATTTTGATCAAGAGGCCTCCTTCCCTATTGGGGTTCGAACTGAAGCTGCTGGAAAAGTATCATTTGGTATTGATGCCTTAGAAAACTTTGATGAAAACCAAAATATTTTTATTTACGATAAAGAAACAGACACCTATAATAGTCTAAAAAATACGCTTTATGAAGTGGACCTTCCCGAAGGATATGTTACGGATCGTTTCGCTTTGCGATTTACTGACAAAAGTCTTGTGGTACAAGATCAAGTGTATGAGAACGCAATTACTGTATTCTTTACCCGTTCTAATAATGTTTTGAATATTACAAATAGTACAAATGACAACACCGTTCTGTCTGTTTCTCTTTATAATATTCAAGGGAAATTAATGGAGGAATGGGAGGTTGCGGACAAAGAACAAACCAATATGAAAATCCAGATTCAGGACAAAGAAGCTGAAGTGTATGTTGTAAAACTGAAAACGTCCAAAGGAATCATAAGCAAAAAAATTATCGTGAAATAAGTTCCAATCCATTTTAATTTTAAAAAATACGGCACCAACCTTTATGGAAATTCTTGAAAACAAAAAGCCAAACCACAAAGAAATTATAATTTTCAAACAGTACGGCATCGCGATATTGACTTTGTTCTGCAACAACAACAACAACAACAACAAGGCATCTCGTTTTTTATAAACAACGAAATAAAGAAATCCGACAATAGTCACTACATCCGTATTTTAAAGATTTTCTCGATACCCATTTGTATTTGGCACCAATAAATTGATTTTTTTTATTCTAACAAAAATAACCCATGATTGACCGCAAAATCCATTCAATCTACGGATGCTGCTTTTTATACTTTTTCGATTCCATTCTTTTGTATTGCAGGCTGAGTCATAAATAACCCAATTCCATTTTTAGCATGTGCCTTTTTGATAATGCTGTAAAAGGACAGACGCTATAAAACAAGAGGACTTTCAGCGAAGCAGACAACATTTATAGAAAACAACTATTTCTAAAAAAGAGCCTCGAATTACAATACTTTTTACCAATTTTTTTAAAATTAAAATAGAAAACCGGGGTAATTCTGATAATTCGTGGCTGAAATAATTAAGTGGTATTAGTTACGAACCGGACTATAAATAATACTATTAATGCAAGTACCGCAAAACATATTTACGGAAAAACTTAAAAATATGTTATTAAAAAGTAATATTTAACTTATGTTTATTATTTATATATGTATTTTATCGATTTTACGTGCTTTTAAACAGATTATCGAAGTAATATATTTAAATTTACTTTTTCTAAAAGTTTTTGTAAAATTTACCTCTTTCAACTTAAAAAAAAGAATCCTAAAGCATAATTAATTAAACACCCCAATTAAATTATGAAAAAAACTACTTTATCTGATAAAAAGCTTTTTTTTACAATTCTTCTGTTTTTTATTATCTTTTGCGGTTCTTCTCAAACTAAACAAATTTTTAGCGCATCTGAAGTTTTTACAGTTCCCGCTGCAGCAACCAATGTACTGATAAATTCATGGGACGCAGCAGGTGCAGAATCCTCTAATTCAAAAAGTGATGCAAGAAGTCTTTCTACATTTGCAACAACTATACCCGTTGTAGCGTTAAGTGATAAAAATTTCGGTAGCCTTAATAGCAGTAGTGGTTCAAATAGAACAAATAATTCATTGGCTGCCAACGAAATAAATATAAAAGGAAACACTATTTCAATTGCAAATGGCGATACAACACCAAGTATAAATGATTGGACTGACTTTGGATCAATGGAAACCAGTATGGGAATCATCACAAAAACATATACTATTCAAAATACGGGAAACCTTGCACTCTCCATAGGCTCCATCACTATTTCTGGCACTAACGCTGCTAATTTCACACTTACCACCATTCCTAGTCCTTTAATTACTGCAGGAGGAAGTTCTACATTTTCGATTGCTTTTGACCCTAATGCCCTTGGCACAAAAACAGCAACAATTTCGATAGTAAACAATGACTCTGATGAAAATCCGTATAATTTTGCCATTAAAGGCCTTGGAATACAAACCTTTTTTGATAGTGATGGCGATGGTATTTTTGATAATATCGACATTGACGATGACAATGATGGAATTCTGGATGCCACCGAAGAAATAAATTGCAATAATTCAAACGGGCGTAAAGTAAATTATAAGTTCTTAAATGAAACCTTTGGAACGGGAGGAAGAACCTCTTCCTTTACTACTGCCTATAATGCCACAACTACCTATTGCTACGAAGATGGAATTACCGGTACTAATACAACCGAATGTCCATCTCAATCGACCAAGATATTAGACGATGGTGAATACACAGTAGTTTCTAAAATAACAGGAACATCGGCAAGTGATACTGAAAATATTCATGGCGATTTAGCTTGGTATAATGGAGAAGACCATACTGCCGGAGATACTAATGGACGAATGGCTGTTTTTAATGCCAGTTTTGCTTCCGGTGTATTTTATGAAACAACGATTACCGGAATACTTTCGAATCTACCCATTACCTATAGTTTTTGGGCATTAAACATCATGGCATCCTCCACTTATCCCAAATCTATTTTGCCCAATATAACCGTTGAGTTTTTTGATTTATCAAACAATCAACTAGCATCTTTCAATACTGGTGACATTGGAAGGTGCTCCGGAACTACGGCAGACAATAGCTGTGCACAGGGTGTCTGGCAACAATTTACCATGAGTGTCAATCTAGGAAACACCAATGCATTCATCATTCGCTTCAAAAATAATGCGCCCGGAGGTAATGGTAACGACCTTGCGCTGGATGACATCCTGATCGCTCAAACTTTATGTGATTTAGATAATGATGGTGTTGCGGATCTATTTGATTTGGATGCTGATAATGATGGCATCGAGGATGTTATTGAAGTAGGCTTAGGAAATCTAAGCAATGGAAAAGGTAAAATTGATGCAGCTTGGGCTGATGCAAACGGCAATGGATTACACGACAATGCAGAATCGAGTGCGGCATTACCCGCGTTAGATTCAGACGGAGACGGCATACCCAACTACATAGATTTAGACAGTGACAATGACAGCCTTTTTGATGTAGATGAATCCGGTACAGGAAATACGAATGCTGTGGCTGGTTTTATCAATGGAGATGGCGATATTAATGGGGATGGCACAGGAGATGGATTAGATTCTGAGACCTTTAGAAATAAAGATACGGACGGTAATGGTACCATAGAACTTTTTGGTGATGGAATATTAGACATTTACGATTACGGTACCGGAATCAACCAATATGGAAATTTAGGACAAGGAGAAAATGTTGCGCCTTTTCTCAATTATCTTTTGGATACTGACGGCGATGGAATTCCAAATTACATTGATGTAAAATCTAATGGACTTACATTTGATATCGCTAAAACGTTGTTAATCTATGATTATAAAACGCTGGACACTAACAACGATGGAATTATTGATGGAACAACTGATGCCGATAAAGATGGTATTCCGGATGCTTTTGATACCAATCCAGCTGTTTTTGGTTCTCCAAGGGATTTACACTCTAAATTATTTCTTGATTTTGACGGTCGAAACGATTACGGACAAAGCACCTCCATTCTGGGTGGTTTAGCCAATGCTTCCCTAATGGCATGGATCAATTTGAATCCTGCTTTTATAACAGACGGCGTTATTGTGGGTCAGGATAAATTTCAAATCCGTATTTCAGCGGCTAAAAAACTGCAAGCGGTTGTAAATGGCACTACAGTAACTTTTGGTACTGCTTTAGATGTTTCTCAATGGTATAATGTAGCCACGGTCTTTGACGGCAATAATTTGAAATTATATTTAAATGGTACTTTGGTAACAACCCAAGCAGCATCCGGAAGTATTGCTATTGATCCCTCACTGCTTACTTTAGGAAAGAATCCCATTGCAAACACAAAATATTTCAAAGGGAAAATAGATGAAATACGCGTCTTCAATGTGGCGCTAACGGACTCTCAATTACAACGAATGGTGTATCAGGAAATACAAAATACTGGCTCAGAAGTTAGAGGAACTATCGTCCCTAAAAATATTGCTGTCACCCCGGCTTCATTGCCTTTTGCAAACCTGCTTCGGTATTACAGAATGGACACCTACAAAGATAACATTATTGATGACCTATCTACCCCGACAATTGACCTCACCGGAACAAAAATCTACAATCATAAAAACATTGATATACAACAGGCACCCTTGCCTTTCCTGACAGAAAGAACCGGTAGTTTTGCAACAGCAGTGCATAGTCCAACCAAAGAAATCAGCGGAAATGACATCATGAAAAACGATTGGTCAATAATCAAAGTACAACATGACATTATTGAAACGGCAAACAACATTGATTTAGGAATGCTGGTTGATTCCGGAAAAAAAATAACAATGAATAATGATACTAAAATACAAAATGACTGGTACTTAAAATTAGACGGTAAAATTGATTTAGTAGGAAAATCACAATTAGTGCAAACTGCGCAAAGCGAATTAGACGTGGCCAGCGCAGGCACTATAGAAAGAGACCAGCAAGGACAATCCAACCTTTACAACTACAACTTCTGGAGCTCTCCTGTAAGCCCCGTAAACACAATGGCAAACAATACGGATTATACCGTCAATGCGGTGTTTAGAGACGGAACAAATCCTGCAATGCCAGCAGCAATCAATTGGATTGGAGGCTATGATGGACGCGCAACAGACCCAATTAGTTTAGCCCGGTATTGGCTTTATAAATTTGACAATTATGCCAGTGCGTACGCAAATTGGGTGCAAATAAATGAAACCAGTCCGTTGCGAGTGGGACAGGGATTTACGTTAAAAGGAAACGGAGCAGCCTCCGAAACTCAAAATTATACCTTTACAGGAAAACCAAATAATGGAATTATACTTACAAATACAGTGAGCGCAACACAATTATTACTTACCGGAAATCCCTATCCGTCAGCTTTAGATGCCTTTGCTTTCATCAATGACAATCTGAATTCCATAGACCAATTACAAGACACAGGCGTAGACGGTACGCTCTATTTCTGGGAACACTCCTCCAACAACAATACACATGTTTTAAGAGATTATTTAGGAGGCTACGCTGTGCTTAACTTATCCGGTGGTTTACCGCCAGTGGTACCGGATATGATCAGTGGCGTAGGGTTGAGCAACAAAATTCCAAAGCAAAATATTCCAGTTGGCCAGGGATTCTTTGTATTTGGCAAAACGGGTGGTGGCGGAACCGTAATTTTCAATAACGGTCAACGAACTTTTCAGAAAGAAACGGATGCAGCATCCAATACTCTTTTCAAAACTACAGCTACCACAAAAGCAAAAAATACATGGAATACTAATGCCAGTGATCCTGTAAAAAAAGACTCCCTGAAAAGGATCCGCTTGGGTTTCAACTCAACCAATAATTTCCATCGCCAAGTCTTGTTAGCTTTTATGCAGGGGCAAGCAACCAGCGCGATTGATTATGGTTATGACGGCTTCTTGATGGATGATCTGCCTAGCGACATGTATTTCTTAAATGGTACAAAGCAACTGGTAATTCAAGGGGAAGGCTACTTTGACCTGGAATCATCCTACCCCATCGGCGTAAAAACAGATCGGGAAGGAATTGTACAATTTTTAATCGACGGTCTGGAAAATTTCGAAACCAATCAACCTGTTTTTGTTTATGATGACAATACTAAAACCCATCATAATATCAGGAATGCAACTTTTGAAATCAATCTTGCCAAAGGGGAATTCCACAATCGCTTTTCGTTGCGTTTCAAAGACAAGAGCCTTGGAATAACGGATCCCATCCATACGAGTAACACTCTAGTAATTCTGCATTCGCAAAATAAAAACGTGCTGATGATCCACAACAAAAAAACAGACACAACGGTTCAAGAAGTTACTTTATTCAATATTCTTGGGCAAGTAGTCTCCAGTTGGAAGGTTGAAAATCAAGATCAGCAAAACATACAGCTTCCCCTTGAAAAAGAAAGTTCCGGTGTTTATATTGCACAGTTACAAACTTCAAAAGGAATGCTTCGCGAAAAGATAATTATCAAATAATCTGTTTCTTTTTGGAGAAAAAAATCAAAAACAATTAAATAAATAGTACTCTGAATTTTAAAATTGATTTGAATTATTATCTATATTTGGACTGATATCCAAAGTAAATAAACCACCTTTAAAATTTATAACATGAAAAAAATACTAACATTTGTTGCAATTGCATTCTTTACTAGCGCTCTTAGTGCGCAAGAAGTAAAAGCTGTCGCAAAAGCTAAAAAAGAATCCTGTTGTGCCAAAAAAGACTCCAAAGCAATGACTGCCGCAGAAGTTGAAACATGCAAAACAAAATGCAAAGCCGAAGGAAAAAAGTGTGCGGCAACAATGGCAAAAGCCAGCGGAAAAAAATGCTAAACTAAAACCTTCCATTTTCACTTTATAAAAAACGACGCTTATCTCAGCGCCGTTTTTCTTTTTAATAACCAGAAAAAAAATGTTTAACACCGTTGGTAATAAATCATCGACATTCGTTAACCATAGCTTAAACTCCTTTCGAATCCCAGCTTGTTAAAATTGATTTCATTTGTAGCAACTACTACAGCATGAAAACAACACTACTGCTATTATCCGATACGGAATTACAAACAAGATTGCAGCACCAGGATCAGCTTGCCTTTGGCATCTTATTTGACCGTTATTGGAAAAGATTGTATACCTATGCTTTTAAAATCTACAAAGAGGAAGCCATTTGCGAAGATATTGTTCAGGAAATATTTATTAGTCTCTGGGAAAAATCAGCCAATACATTTATTGAAAATTTAGAAGGTTATTTACTCCGAGCCGTCAAATACAAAGTTGCCAATCACATTCGGGATTTAAAATTTGATTCCGGACATCTTGAAATACTCCAAAACATCCCGAATCCTTCCGGAACGGATAAGCATTTAGTATACCAAGAATTTGAATCCGAAATTTTTAAGCAAATAAAGAAACTCCCTCCCAGAAGCCAAGAAGTCATAATCCTGAGCCGATTGGAACATTACACCAATATTGAAATTGCCCAAAAATTAAACATTTCAGTCCGCACCGTAGAAAAGCACATCAGTGATGGATTAAAATTGCTTAAAATGAAGATTGACCCCTGCCAATTCTCGATTTTTATTACGGGAATGTTGCTACAATGTTAATCCACTCCCCCTTCTGTTACCAAATCTTTAAGACTGAATTTCCTACTACGTAAAAACAATACCAGCGGGTACTTATAGTAAAAAGGCCCGTTTTGCAAAAAGAAGACTTCCTCGCATTAGCCCAGAAATATGCTCAAAATAAATGCACGCTATCCGAAAAAGAGGCTGTAGAAACCTTCTTCTTTAAACAAACAGAGAAAGAACAAAACATCATAATCCTTTCTTTAACCCAAGAGAAAAGAAATGCAATCCTGCATAAAATAAATACTACCATTAACAAGCCCAAAGGAAAGCTGCAAAAACGCTATTCGAATATGGGCAAAATAGCTGCCATTGCACTTCTTTTTATCGGAATTTCTTTCGTAATAACCCAATCTACCAGTACAAATCGCATCACACAATCCGCTACCAAAGGGGAAATAAAAACACTCTTTTTGCCTGATGGCAGTCAGCTGGTTTTAAATGGCAACAGTAGCGTTACTTACGCAACCAATTTCAAAAACAACCGAAAACTAGACCTTAAAGGAGAAGCTTATTTCAAAGTAGTTCGCAATCCAAAAAGTCCTTTTACAGTAGAAACCTCCCAATTCAAAATCAAAGTTTTAAGAACTTCTTTTACCATTAGCGCGTATGAAAATTACCCCAATACCATCCGTGTGCTATCCGGAAAAGTAACCGTGAATTCTAAAGAAAATCCCAATCACAACGTATTGCTAACTAAAAACCAACAACTGCGTTTTCATACATCACAGCTTCCACTGCTCACAAACAATACCCGGGAAGATTTCTTGGCTTGGACTAAAAATATTATAGTGCTCGAAAATACAAGCCTTGGCGAAACAGTCGCAATTTTGAGAAATAAATTTAATGTGACCATCCTTTTTGAGCATCCGGAATTAGAGCAACTCCGGATTACCGGAAAATTTAAAAACGAAAATATCACTACTATCCTCAACAGTATTGCCGAGGTAAAACAATTAGAAATTCACGTTCAAAACCAAAACACCATTTTTATACGAGAAAAACCAAAGAAGTAAATGCTGGAATTCGCTATTAAAACCAATACTTAAGTGGCATTCGAATTGAGATCCCATTAAAACAAAATAAATATTTAAAACCTATTAAAATGAATTTGAAAATCCAATTTCTTTTTTCCCTAAAATTAAAAAAATACCTGTACCTGTTCAGTTTCCTCTTCATATTTTCTGAAATGGCTGCAATGCCTTATACAACTATAACTACCGAGGAGAAAAATTTCTCCATCGACATCAAAGAAATCCAAATCAGGGAAGTCTTTGATATCTTAGAAAAAAAGACTCCTTACACCTTTGTTTTTGACGAAGCAATCGCCTCTTCAAAACAACGTTTGACTTTAGTGGTAAACAAGGAAAGCATACATACTATTTTAAATAAAATTACCGCCCAAACTGGCTTTCAATTTCGCCGCATCAACAATACCATTTCTGTAACCAAATCTCCTTCAATCCAGCAGCTCACCCGCGGCACAGTAAATGATTCTCAAGGCTTGCCTTTACCTGGAGCAAGCGTTTTAGAAAAAGGAACTACAAACAGCACCACAACTGATTTTGACGGAAAATTTAGTCTGACCACCTCCACGGCTAATGCGATTTTAGTAGTTTCCTATATGGGTTTTGATGACAAAGAAGTATCCGCAAATAATTCTGCGCCACTGATAATCCGCTTAACAGCGAACACAAATGCGCTGAACGAGGTTGTGGTAACCGCTTTAGGAATTAAAAGACAGGAAAAACAATTGGGTTTTTCGCAACAAACCATCAATGCTGATAATCTGGCACAAACTGCTCCAAATAACTGGTCTTCAGGCCTAAAAGGAAAAGTGGCCGGTTTAAATATCGTTTCCTCAGGATCCGGGCCTCTAAATTCCCAACAAATTACCTTAAGAGGAAATAATTCGTTGAATCCCAATGGGAATAATGCCTTAATTATTGTAGATGGTGTTCCCTTAAACAGTAAAATAACCAGCTCAGGATCTGACAGTGCGTATATGGGCCGCGATTCTCCAGTTGATTTTGGTAACGGTATTTCAGACCTTAACCTGGATGATATCGAAAATGTAACGGTCTTAAAAGGACCCGGAGCCACTGCACTTTATGGAAGTCGTGCCGCAAATGGTGCGTTAATTATCACTACCAAATCCGGTAAAAAGAACAAAGGCCTTGGGATTAGCTATAACACAGGAGTCACTTTTGACGTCATTCAACGTTGGCCAGATTACCAATATGAATATGGTCAGGGTACCGGAAAATCATTTGATCGAAATGGAAATCCGTATTATTCCTATTTAAGTTCTGCCGATGGAAACAATACGGGTTCCACCAGTAGCGCCTGGGGACCAAAATTTGACGGACAATCCTATTTTCAATACGATCCTGTAACGCAGACTCAAGGAACCGAAAGAACCCCTTGGATTCCCTACAAGAATAATATTAAAGATTTCTGGCGTACCGGAATTACTATAAACAACAACCTCACGCTTCAAGGCGGGGACAAAAATGGTTCCATGAGAATGTCTATTGGTCATTCTAAAAATGAATGGATCATGCCTAATACCGGATTTGAAAGAATTACAGCCTCTGTGAATGCGGATTATAAAATCTCGGATAAAATTAAAATTGCTTCGGTGATCAATTACAACAACAGAGACAGTGACAATTTACCGAGTACCGGTTACAATAATGGCTCTATCGCCTACTTTACGATTTTCCAAAATCCAAATGTAGATCTCGATTGGTACCGCCCTATTTGGAGACAAGGTCAAAACCAAATCCAACAGCTGCAACCTTTCAGTAGTTATATTGATAATCCCTATTTAATTGCCAATGAAGCTACAAATTCCTTAGCAAGTAACCAAATCGTGGGAAATCTGAACGCCACAATCCAGTTGGCTCCCAATTTAGATCTTTTATTGAGAACTGCTTTAAACACCTACCATCAGGATCGGGAGCAAAAAAGACCCTACAGTATCAACCGGTATGCTAAAGGATTTTTTAGAACACAGGATGTATTTATGCAGGAAGTAAATTCTGATTTTTTATTGACTTACAAGAATAAGCTGTCAAACGATTTTTCCTTTTCTGCGTCAGCAGGTGGAAATGCGATGAGCTATAAATACCAAAGAATGGATGCTGCTGTGGAAGGCTTAGTAGTTCCTGATGTTTATAAATTGGCAAATGGGATCAGCAATCCAATCATAAGTGTAAATGACAGTTATAAAAAAGTCAATAGCTTGTACGGACTGTTCTCCCTTTCTTTTAAAGATCAGATTTTCTTAGATGTTACGGGCAGAAACGACTGGTCCAGTACTTTACCAGTACAAAACAATTCTTTCTTTTACCCTTCTGTAAATACCAGTTTTATTCTTTCTGAAATATTCAACTTACCCAAATCACTGGAATATTTTAAATACCGATTGTCTCTTGCCCAAGTGGGTAATGATACTGATCCGTATAGAACCAGTAAATACTACGATCAATCTGCCTTTGCAAGTTCAGCAGTAGCGCCATCAACCTTGTATAATGCCAATTTTAAACCGGAAATCACCACCAGTATTGAAACCGGTTTTGAAGGGCGATTATTCAAAAACAGAATCAATTTTGACGCGACGGTCTATCAGACAACAACTAAAAACCAAATTATTTCTGTTCCCTTAGACATCACAACGGGATTCAGTTCCGGCATCATGAATTCTGGCGAAGTTCGAAATCGAGGAGTTGAACTCACCCTAACCGGAAAAATTGTCAATATGGATAAATTTAAGTGGTCAACCACTTTAACTTGGTCTAAAAACTGGAATCGCGTCATGGAACTTGCCGATGGTATTCAGGGACAACAAACCATTGGTTCAGGAGGTTCAGCCACATTGATTGCCAAAGAGGGTGGCACAACAACCGCAATATACGGCTACGGTTTTGTACGATCTCCTGACGGTCAGATTGTATATGACAATGCGGGTTTACCGGCCTATCCGGATGAAATTCAATACATAGGCGATGCCACTCCGGATTGGAGAGCCGGATTATACAACAGTTTTAAATTTGGAAACATAGGTTTAAATGTCATGTTGGATGGTCAACTTGGCGGTATCATCTATTCCCAAACCCATCATAAACTATCTGAAATGGGTAAAATCAGATCTACCATAAAAGGACGCGAAGAAGGAGTGATTGTAGGCGAAGGAGTAGTATTAAATTCCGATGGTACGTATTCTCAAAACACTACTGAGGCACTGACTCCGGACTGGTACGCCAGGTATTACCGCAGAGCCAATGTCGAGTCCAACTCTTTTGAAGCTTCTTATGTAAAATTGAGAGAAGTAAGTCTGCAATACAGTTTCTCTCCAATATGGCTTAAGAATACCGGCATTACAAGTTTAGATGTATCGGTTTTTGGTCGAGACTTAGCAGTTCTTTCTGACTTTCCTATTTTCGATCCGGAAACGGCAGCCTTAAATGGAGATACTATTTTACCCGGTATCGAAATGGGTCAAATGCCCACTCCTGCTACCTATGGTTTTAATTTAAAAGTGAATTTCTAAACTATTATTTAAAGATGAAAAAGATACAAATTTTTACTGCAACTTTAGTTCTAATACTGCTAAACTTTGCTTGCACGGGCGATTTTAGCGAGCTCAATGAAGACCCTAACCGGATTGCCCAGATAAGTCCGGGAACATTAATTAATCCTATTATTTATGGTCTGGCTACACACAACGCGACTAGAAGTGCGGGTGTCACGTTCGATTTGATGCAGGTATCGCTCCCCTTTCCCAGCGTTTCCGGTGGGCTTCACCGTTATGATTTAAGTCAGGAAATAGGCTATTCGTCCTGGGCTAATTATTACAAATGGCTCAATAATATCAAGGAAATGAAAACTGCGGCGATACGGGCAGAGGATCGCAATTATGAAGCCATTGCACTGACACTAAATGCTTGGGTGTATGCCAATCTTACGGATATTTTTGGACCGGTTCCCATGACCGAAGCTGTAAACGGTGAGGAAGGCAACCTTTATCCCGCATTTGATTCTCAGGAATTAATTTACACCACTATTTTAGCCGATTTAGAACGAGCAAATGCCCTTTATAATTCCGCTACACCTATGATTTATGCCAGTGACATCCTCTTTCAAAACAATGTCACGAAATGGAGAAAATTCACTAATTCCCTTCAAATGCGTTTGTTGTTGAGAATATCCAACCGTACCGAAACCAATTCTTTTCAAAAGTTGGCAACGATGATTCAAAATCCAACACAATACCCTGTTTTTGAAAACACATCCGAATCTGCCATCCTGAAAGTAACTGGAGTAACCCCTAATGTTTCTCCTTGGGGAAGACCGCAGGATTTTAGTTTAAACGTAAAAATAGCCTCTTTTTTTATAGACAATCTAAACATCATGGCCGATCCCCGAAGACCTGTTATTGCTGGTGTTGCAAGAGACTTGAACAATGTTTCCATAGGCTACAAAGGAATTCCCAGTGCCTATGCAGGAGCTGAATCTCAGTTTGCTTACAATGCTTCTACGTTTAATGCAACTCAGATAACAAATCCCATGAATATTTTCTTGATGACGTATGCCGAAGTAGCCTTTATAAAAGCCGAAATGGCGCAAAGAGGATTCACTACGGATGCCGAAACGCATTATAAAAAAGGAGTTCAGGCCGCCATGGAGCAATTGGGAGTCACAATACCCAGTACTTATTTTGATAATTCATTAGCAGCTTATGATGGCACTTTAGAAAGAATCATGCTTCAAAAATATTATGCCCTTTATTTTATCGATTACCAACAATGGTTTGAATACCGCAGAACTGGATTCCCAATTCTTCCAAAAACGACTGCCATGGAAAATAATGGAATTATGCCTTCCCGTTTTTATTATCCAACGAGCATTCAAATCAACAACCAGCAAAATTACCTCCAAGCAGTTGAAATGTTGGGTACAGATGATATTAACACTAAAGTTTGGTGGGACAAATAAAATCTTAATTTAAAATAAATAAACAATGAAAAAATCAACATTCTCCATTTATGCCTTGCTGTTTTCAATAGGAATTATGGCACAAACCAACGTTCAAGGTTGTGTTTTTGAAGACCACAATCAGAACGGCAAAAAAGAACGAAATGAAAAAGGAATTGCTAATGTTTCCGTAACCAATGGTCTGGAAGTGGTCCTTACCGATGAAAAAGGCAAATACATCCTGCCTATTAGCGACGATGCAATTATAGCCGTAATTAAACCCGCCAATTATAAAGTAGGCGTGGATGAAAATAATCTGCCTCAGTTTTTTTACAATCACAAACCCAAAGGCTCTCCTCAATTAAAATTCAAAGGAGTAGACCCCACGGGAAAATTGCCTAAATCAATCGATTTTGGTTTGGTTCCCCAACAGGAAAATCAAGAGTTTACAGCCCTTATTTTTGGTGATCCGCAACCTTATACCCAGGCTGAAGTTGACTTTTTTGCCAAAGGGATTGTAGCCGAAGTAGAAGGAATTAAAAATGTTCCTTTCGGATTGAGCCTGGGAGATCTAGTGGGAAATGACCTTGCTCTTTTTAATCCTTACATTAAAGCGGTACAAAAAGCGGGGATTCCGTGGTACAATTTATTGGGAAATCACGATCTTAATTTTGATGCCACCACAGATGAAATGGCCGATGAAACCTACGAAGCCCATTTTGGCCCAGCAAATTATGCCTTCAATTATGGTAAAGTCCATTTTATCGTCATGGATAATGTGCTCTATCCTGATCCCCGAAATCAAAAAGGATATTGGGGCGGTTTTACACCAAAACAGTTGCAGTTTATAGCCAATGATTTGAAATTGGTTTCAAAAGAACATTTAATAGTGCTGGCTTTTCATATTCCAATAAGTGAGCCTACCGATGAAGATACTTTCAGAGATGAAGATCGGGATCAGTTATTCGAGCTTTTAAAAGATTTCCCAAACACACTTTCTCTTTCTGCCCATACCCACATTCAACGCCAGGATTACTTTGGCAAAACCGATGGCTGGTTACAGGAAAAACCACACCATCATTACAATGTAGGAACCACTTCCGGAGATTGGTATTCCGGAAAACTGAATTCTGAAGGCGTTCCGGTTTCGACCATGCGTGATGGAACACCAAAAGGATACGCCTTTATTAATTTTAAAGGAAATAAATACAGTCTGGATTATAAAGTGGCGGGCAAACCCAAAACCTATCAAATGGAAGTTTTTGCACCCAAAGTAGTTGAAAAAGGCCGTCCTACACGATCCGGAATTTATGTGAATTTCTTTATGGGAAGTAAAAACGACAACCTCGAATACCGTGTAGACCAAGACGAATGGAAAGCAATGGACTATGTAAAGGAAATAGATCCTTCGTATGCCACTGAGGTTTATGAATGGGATCTAACCGAAGAATTAATTCCTGGTAGACGCTCGTCTAATCCTATAGAAAGCAAACATCTTTGGAAAGGAAAAATTCCTACGAATCTGGAAATAGGCGTACATACGATCGAGATTAAAGCCACAGATCAATTTGGAAAAACCTACACTGAAACAACTTCCTACCGCTTGGAGAATCAAAAATAAGTTTGTTTGTTTTTTATTTTTTAAAAGGCTCGCTAAAGATTTTAATCCAAGCGAGCTTTTTTTATTCAAAATAAATAGGAGTACGCTGCACCCATATAACAGTATGGCACATTCCTTTTTCTGGATTTCAAACTAAAATCAACTTTTTTTCTTTCAAAACAGTCTGAAATCATAGTCCTATACCAACGTATCAACATCCTTTCCGATATTGGAATGAAGTAAGTGAAGCTAGTTTATCGTTTTTCTTTAGCAACCGAGAAATTACACCAATTGAACCAAAAAATACCAAAACAACAACGTGATAAAAGATAGTGGTATTCCAAAACCGATCATCATACTGCTCAATCGAGGTTTTAAACCGTGCGTAGAAGCTAAAATACAAGCTGTAATCATTGGGGCCATAGCCGACTCTAAAATAGCAACTTGAATAATTTTAGAATGCTGTTGCAAAATCAATACATACAACACATAAATAAGAGCCGGGGTCAAAATTAATTTATACAAAAGGCCAAGTCCTAAAAACTTCCAGTGCTGGCTTTTCCGTTCAAAACGCAATTGCAAACCAACCGATAGCAAAGCCAAAGGAGTTACTGCACTTCCCATTTTTTGAAATAAAACTTGGATGTACTCATGGAAATCCACATTACAAACATTCATCAAACAGGCTACTAAAAAAGTTATAAAAGGTGGAAAAAACAGAATCTTCTTAGCAATTTGAACACCATTTGGACTTCCGGTAGAGTATACTGTTGCCACCAGAATCCCTAAGGTCGAAAGCACAACAAAAGAACCGGGCTGATCTACTAAAATAGCCGTTTTCAAACCTTCTTCACCATATAACGCTTCAATTATTGGAAAACCTAAAAAAGATGTGTTCCCTAAACCAGTCGTGATAATTAAACACCCAGTGAGTTTCTTAGACCAGCCAAATTTGTTTCCTAAAAAACTAAAAAACAAATAGGAAACTACAAATCCAATCCAGGCTACCCCAATAGGGAATAACAATTCAGGACTCCAGTCTATTTTTGGAATATAATACAGGGCCAGAGCCGGAAGGCAAATATAAATAACAAGCTTATTTAACAGCTTGTAAACACTAATAACAGGGAATGCTTTTATATTTTGTAGCACAATACCGAGGAATAAAAAAACAAAAATCAAGATAAAATTATTCATAATGGTGCAAAGATATTGACAAATCCTTTATAAACTCAATTCAAAAAATAAAATTATTGATTTAGCTGTGCATCAAAAGCCTGATCACGATCAATTTGATATTTTATGCAAATCACTATTCATTCACCATCCTTTTTTATTAATTTTACTTTTAAAAAAAGTTGCTTTGCCAAATAAAAAACTACCTCATTCTGCCCTTAACGAAAAACCTGGGATTTCTTCTCCTGAAGCTATCAGTGCTGCAGCGGTGGAACATATCCAGCAATTTAGAAAAATACAACCTTCATCTAACGAACTCTTTAGCGGCATATTAGCGGGAAATATCACAGCTTTGAGTCGTGCCATTACGTTAGTAGAAAGTACAAACACCAACCATTTAGCGAAAGCCAATGAAGTCATAAATGCTTGTTTGCCTCACGCCAATAAATCCGTCAGAATAGGAATAACAGGGGTTCCCGGAGTAGGAAAAAGCACTTTTATTGAAGCCTTTGGTTTGCACTTGACCAGTTTAGGAAAGAAAGTAGCTGTTTTGGCAGTAGATCCGAGCAGTACCATTTCGCACGGAAGTATTTTAGGTGATAAAACCCGAATGGAGGAATTGGTTAAAGACAAAAATGCATACATCAGACCATCTGCTTCAGGGGAAACCCTAGGTGGAGTAGCCCGAAAAACCAGGGAAACCATCACGCTTTGTGAAGCCTGCGGTTTTGACACTATATTGATCGAAACGGTGGGTGTTGGTCAAAGTGAAACCGCAGTACACAGCATGGTAGATTTCTTTTTGTTGTTAAAAATTACCGGGGCTGGTGATGATTTACAAGGAATAAAACGCGGTATTATGGAAATGGCTGATGCCATCGTAATTAATAAAGCCGATGGAGACAATCTCCGAAAAGCTCAATTAGCCAAACTGGAATTCAAGAGAGCTCTGCATCTTTTTCCGGCTAAAAAATCAGGCTGGATCCCTACCACTTCTACCTGTAGCTCCATAAGTCACGAAGGAATAGCGGAAGTTTGGGAAACCATTCATAAATTTCTGGAACTTACTAAAGTCAATAATTATTTCTTTGAAAAACGGAAAGAACAAAACCAATATTGGATGTTAGAAACCATCAACGAACAATTAAAAACTAATTTTTACAATAATCCGGAAATTCAAGCATCAATGAATGCAACTAAAAAAGCGGTGCAAAATGATGAAATTTCACCCTTTGCAGCCGCTCAAAATTTATTAGAAACCTATTTTAAAAAATAGATTTACTCCTCGTAAAGTTTGATTTCTCTATCGTAAAACTCATTGGCAAGAATAATTAATCCTTCCATTTCTGCATTTAGTTCGCCTTCATCCAGATCTTCGGCTTCTTCGATAAATTCGACTTCATCGTCTTTCAGATTGATAATAAATCGGGGATAATCCAAATGAATGATAAAAATATCTTCCGGAAAATCGGTATTGTCACCCAGTAAAAATTTTGGTAATTCCATGTTGCTATAATCGTTAATTTACTTTTTTATTAAATGTGTATTTGCGAAACAAATTAACGATTAAGGATTTGAAAAAACTATTTATCCGACAAGATTATTGGTGTATTTCCTTTACCATTCATAAATATAATTTTAGTATTAGCAGAAGCCGCTAATTCTTTTTGTGCTTTTATGGATTCGTATTGCAATTGCTTGTCAGACAAACCTGTAGAAATAATCTTTTGATAATCTGCAATTCCTTGGGCTTCTACTCTTTTACGTTCCGCTTCCTGTTTCTCTTTTTGAAGAACAAAAATCATTTTTTGAGCATCCTGTTCTGCATTAATTTTACTCTCAATGGTCTTTTTAACCGATGTTGGAAGATTAATATTTCGAATCAACAATTGTTCTAAAACAATTCCTCTTTTTTTGAAATCAGCTTCTATACTTTTGAAAATACGTTGTTGGAATTCATTTCTTTTGGTTGAATACAAAGAGACTGCATCATAATAGACCGCATTATCCCGAATTCGGGTTCGAGTAACCGGAAGCACAATTTTGTCATTATAATTGACCCCAATTTGTTTTAAAATTTTAGGCGCATCCGTAGGAATGATTCGAAATAAAACCGTTAGATCAATAACAACTTCCAGTCCATCATTCGACAAAACACGAACGGCATTACCACCTGCAAGTGTACTTCCTTCGCTCACTTCGGAAGCCATGGTATTATTTTGGGTTTGTATATCAAAATAAGTAACATCCATAAGCGGGTTAATGATATTTAAACCACTATTTAAAATATCAGGTTGCACATCCCCATAAAGTGTCTTAACGCCCACTTTACCCGCTTCTACTTGTTTAAAAGCCGAAGAAAAAAGACCAAGAAGAATTACTATAAATCCTATTATTCTGACAATAGGAGCAAATTGTGTAAATTGATTTGGATTGTTTTTTAGTGTAAAACTTACAATCACTAAAAGAATTCCTAATAATATAATTAAAATCATTTAAAATTATTTAAGATTAAATGACAATTTACAGCAATTAAACTTAAATAAAGACTTTTTTTAAAAACATTGGAAGAACTTTATTTTTTTGAATGCTTCACAACCAACTTTCTTGTCAATCTTGCAAAGCGAATATACAAAAATAAAGCGGCTGCCGTCAATCCTGCCAAAAGCCCGATCCAAATCCCAACTGCTTTTAGATTGGTATAGTTTCCCAGATAGTAGGAAATTGGAAAACCAATAACCCAATAGGACACAAAGGTAATATACATGGGGATTTTTACATCTTGCAAGCCACGTAAAGCACCAAGAACAACAACTTGAATTCCATCTGAAATTTGAAAAACAGCGGCTACTAACAGTAATTTTGATGTGATAGTGATAATCTCAGAATTATCAATCATTTGAGCCGAATCAGACATATTCAAAAATAAATGTGGCAGGTATTGATGAAACGCCACAAAAATAATGGCAAAAAATGTTTCTAAAATTATAGCCAGTAAAAAGATAGAACGGGCTACAACAATCAATTCTTTGTAATCATTCATTCCCTTGGTATGACTCACGCGGATCATGGCGGCAACACTCAATCCCATGGCGACCATAAATGTTGATGATGATAGGATAAGGGCTATTTGATTGGCGGCCTGACTATTTTTTCCAATCGAACCTGAAAGCCAAATAGCAGCGGTAAACAATGCTACTTCAAACAGCATTTGCATGGCTGAAGGCAACCCAAGATTGATGATTTTTTTCAACACTGATTTTCGTATTTCCTTGAAACTGAAATTTTTGAAATATCGTTTTAATGCTGCATTCCTTTTTATTAAATAATGCATAAAAACGACCATCATAATTCTTGAAATGACAGTTCCTAAAGCCGCCCCAAGAATACCTAATTTAGGAAAAATCCAAATGCCATAAATAAGAACATAGTTAAAAAAAATATGCACCACATTAGCCATAAGTATGGCATACATAGAATATTTAGTTTTTGCTAAACCATCCGCAAATTGTTTGTATCCCTGGTATATTATTACCGGAATCAAAGAAAAAGCAACCCAGTCAATGTACGGAGCAGCCATGTCAGCCACTTCTTTGGGTTGGTGCATCAAGTACATAATTTGTTTGGACAAAACGGTCAGAATAAATAAAGCGACTCCAAGAACTGTACATAAAAGCAATCCATGGTGAAAAATAGAACGGATTTTATCCTCCTCTTTTTCCGCATCAGCTTCTGCAACTAAAGGAGTAATTGCTGTTGAAAATCCTATTCCTATCGATAACGCAATAAAGATGAAACTGTTTCCCAGTGATACCGCCGCCAGCTCCGTAGACCCTAATTTTCCTACCATGAAATTGTCAACAATCCCTATTAAGGTATGTCCCAACATTCCTAAAATTATGGGATACGCTAATCTTATATTATAAGAAAACTCTTTGAAGTATTGGGATAAATTCACTTTTTGCTTTTTTGATGGCAAATATAATTAGAAGCTTTCAATTGCATCACTACTATTTGATATATATCACTACTTTTTTAGTGAAACAGGCTGCAAGTTATAAATTCTATAACATAACGAAATAATTGTATAACTTTTTCAGCATTGTTACTGTTACTTTTGATATATTGTTTTGGGGGCATTTTAACCTACAGAACAGAAATTTAAAAAATACAATTATGAAAATCACAGAAAAAATGAAAATCGCCTTTGCATGTACCATCGTAATGATGTTTGCAAATAATGTACAAGCTCAAGAAACAACCAAAGTAGAGCACTATGATCAAGGATTCCGTTTAGGAGTTGGTGTAAATGGTGGATATTCCGTAAATGATCCATACAAATTAACCTTAGGAGCCGATGCCAGATTACAATATGATTTATCAAAACGATATTCTGTAACCGTAACAACTGGTTTCAACAACTTATTTGTAAGTAAAGTTGACGGAGCTGATCTAGGATTTATTCCAGCAAAAGCAGGTTTTAAAGCTTTTATATGGGACGATCAATTTTATGTAATGGGAGAAGCCGGTGCTGCTTTTGCAGTGACTAACGGTTATAATGAAATCTCATTAATCGTAGCGCCAAGTATTGGTTACGCTACAAAATACATTGATATCTCTTTGCGATATGAGCACTATTCTGATTTCCCTAGAGTGAATAACAATGGAACTCCAGGAGAAGGTGTAGGACAAATTGGCGTTCGTGTGGCTTATGGTTTCAAACTATAACGTTATTTTGCATTCGGTTAAAAACCGCAAACTTCCCAAATCAGGCTACACTTAACGATGTATCCATGCCTTGCAAACAAATCAAAACCCAGAACCTGTTGCGCGCATGCGTCACATCCTGCAACTCGCTCCATTTTGCCAATCACTTTAAAATCATTGGGATTTATAGATTTCATAACAAATAATTTATCTTTGCAACTCAAATGTAACAAACTATAAGGATTAATCCTGATGAATTTCAGGAGCATATTCCAGCTATTCGTTGCAATCTTTTATTATTTTAAAGAAAAATAATAAAAGGATTTCCACTATTATCTGGGCTAGGCACTTGTTTTCAAAACACATACAATGGAAAAATTCACACTCGAATTACTGTTTCAAATCATCGGCATTGGTTCCGCATCGGGACTTATTTACAAAGACAATTCGCTACTGATTATTGGCGACAACAGCGGCTTTCTTTACGAATATCACATCGATTCCAAAGATTTAAAACGCTATCCGCTACTGGAAAATCCTACAGAGAACACACCAAAAAAAGACAAAGCTGATTTTGAAGCCATAACCCATTTTGAAGACAGCGTGTATGTTTTTGGCTCCGGTTCCACCGAAAAAAGAAACAAAATGATTCAAATCAACTCCAGCCATAAAAGAGTAACTGCCACAAATGATATCACTAATTTATATGCAGCGCTGCAAAGTTTCGGGGAAATAAAAGCCGAAGATTTCAACATTGAAGGTGCCATCTACAATGGCAAAAGTTGGTTTTTAGTGAATCGTGGCAACGGAAGCGCCAATAAGAATGTCCTTTTTACCATCGAAGGAAAAAACCTCACTACTGATTTCGCTATTCTTTCAAACAACTACAAACTCCCAAAAATACAAGGAGTACGAAGTAGTTTTACCGATGCCGTTTTAGTCGACAACAGCATTTATTTTTTGGCCACAGCCGAAGATACCAAATCTACTTATGAGGATGGCGAAATTTTAGGAAGTCTTATTGGAAGCATCAACCTGAAAACCATGAAAATCGATTTCACACAAAAAATTAGCAGCACCCATAAATTCGAAGGGTTGACTTTATACACCAATTCAAAAGAAAAAATAGAATTCCTGCTCTGTGAAGACAAAGATACCGAGGTTTTAGAAACCGAAATTTACAAACTGACTTTGGACAAAAAATAAAGTCTATTTGATTAAAAAATGTTCGTTGCTGTCAAAATAGCAGAACGTTAAATTTAGATTAAATAGAAAATCAAAATAGATTTCAAATGTAAAACGGACTACTTTTACAGTAAACTTAGCCTTTTATTGGCTTAAAATAATTCTCCAAATGACAGATTTAAAAAATAAAAATGCCCTGATCACCGGCGCAGGAAAAGGAATTGGTAAAGCAATCGCTTTGGCCCTAGCCAAAGAAGGTGTCAATGTAATTTTGATTGCCAGAACACAGGACGAAATAGACAGCGTAGCGGCAAAAGTGCGTTCGTTGCGCGTAAAAGCACTCGCAATAACTGCTGATGTTGCTGATATCAACTCGGTAAACGCTGCCGTTGAGCAAGCATTGGCTGAATTTGGAACCATTGATATTCTAATCAACAATGCCGGTATAGCCGCTTTTGGAAAATTTTTAGAATTAGAACCTACGGATTGGGAACGCATCATTCAGGTAAACTTAATGGGAACCTATTATGTAACTCGTGCCGTTTTACCCAATATGATCGAAAGACAAACCGGGGACATCATCAACATTTCTTCCACAGCCGGATTAAGTGGCAATGCACTGACAAGTGCTTACAGTGCCTCAAAATTTGCCGTTTTAGGATTAACGGAATCGTTGATGCAGGAAGTGCGTAAACACAATATTCGTGTAACAGCCTTAACCCCAAGTACGGTTGCCACGGAAATGGCCAAAGATTTAAAACTGACCGACGGAAATCCGGACACAGTCATGCAAGCCGAAGATATGGCCGAATTAATCATCGCACAGCTTAAATTAAACCGACGCGTATTTGTCAAAAATAGCAGTATCTGGTCTACAAATCCTTAAAAGTAGTCGGAAGTCAAAAGTCTTAAAGTCGAATGACCAATATCTAGTAAAAAAAAAGCATTAAGGGATTAAGAAAATTAAGCATAAAACTTAATGAACTTAACCCCTTAATGCTTTTTTAATTTTTTGCTTAAATGACTTAAGTAATAACCATGGTATAATGTCGTATTTTAAAATCAGGATAAAATTATGTAACAATCTGATTTAAAGCTATTTTACTTAAAGTTAATTCTTTTGACTTTACGACTTTTAAACTTTCGACTTACTTATATGTTTTAAAACTATACCATAGTTGTAACAAATTCCATTCGTACACTTCCATCCTCATCAATTTTTGTCAATTTAATGTCGTGCAATGTATTTACTAATTCCGGATTCCAAGGCGTTTTTACTTTCACATAGTTTTCCGTAAACCCGTGAATATAGCCTTCTTTGTTTTCACTTTCGAACAAAACGGTTCTATTGCTTCCCAATTGACTTTCGTAAAAAGCACGGCGTTTTTTGACGGATAAACTGCGCATCATTTTACTGCGTTTAGCCCGAACATTAGCAGGAACAATACCTGCCATGGTTGCTGCCTCAGTATTATCACGTTCAGAATAGGTAAAAACGTGCAAATACGAAATATCCATATCATTCACAAAATGATAGGTTTCCAGGAAATGCTCGTCTGTTTCTCCCGGGAAACCCACAATCACATCTACGCCAATGCAAGCATGCGGCATCACTTCCCGAATTTTATTTACCCTTTCAGTATAAATTTCACGTTGGTACCGACGCTTCATTAATTTCAAAATATCATTGCTTCCAGACTGCAACGGAATATGAAAATGCGGCACAAAAGTTCTGCTTTTTGATACAAATTCAATCGTTTCATTTTTCAATAAATTCGGTTCAATAGAGGATATTCGCAATCTTTCTATTCCTTCTACTTTGTCTAATTCCCGAACCAATTCCAGGAAAGTATGTTCGTGTTTTTTATTACCAAATTCTCCTTTTCCGTAATCACCAATATTTACGCCGGTAAGCACAATTTCCTTGATGTTTTGTTTGGAGATTTCGGCTGCATTTTTCAATACATTTTCCAGTTCATCACTCCTGGAAATCCCTCTTGCTAATGGAATTGTGCAATAGGTACATTTGTAATCACAACCATCCTGTACTTTTAAGAAAGCACGGGTTCTATCCCCTATCGAATAACTCCCCACATAAAAATCAGCTTCGGAAATCTCGCAGGAGTGTACTTCACCAAAATCATTTTTCGACAAATCATTGATATAATCGGTCAATTTAAATTTTTCGGTAGCACCAAGGACTAAATCGACTCCATCAACAGCCGCTAATTCTTCCGGTTTCAATTGCGCATAACAACCCACCGCCGCTACAAAGGCTTTATTGTTCAATTTCATCGCTTTGCGCACGACTTGCTTGAACTGCTTATCCGCGTTTTCCGTAACGGAACAGGTATTAATCACATACATATCAGCCACTTCCTCAAAACCTACCCGATCAAAACCCCCGTCTTGCAGGGTACGGGCAATTGTTGACGTTTCTGAAAAATTCAGTTTACAACCTAGTGTATAAAAAGCAACTTTTTTTCTGTTTCCCATAAGATAACTCAATTAATGAAATCGTTGTCAAAAAATTAAGAGTGCAAATTTACGAACAATATTCTGGAAAATGAAATCAATAAATTCTATATCTTAGCATCTTCTAGACCAATAATTTATACTGTCAAAATGAAAAAAACAATTTCAATTATATTCCTTTTTATTGCGGTTCAAATAAATGCTCAGAACAACATTGAATGGGATGGAAAATATCAAATCCAACTTTCCGATTTTAAATCAAAAGCAACTCAAATTGGCAATGTGAATAGTAATAGCATACAAACTGCTTCTGGACTAAATTTTAGCATACAAATGAGTAACGTTGAATTCGTGTTTACAAAAAACTTCAATTCCAAAGTAAGTTCTACATTCAAACAAGAATCGGCTTCCATAATAGCAACTGATACTATTACTGCTGAACGTATGGTGAAATTCGCTCAATATGAATTTGATTTATCAGAACTTTATGCTCGAAAACTTAGAAAAGACTTATACGTTAACAAAGGCACTTTTTCAGATATTAGTTTTCTTCAACCGCTTTATGATGCTATCCAAAAAGAATATGTAGAAGAACACGGAGAAGCCTCTAAAAAAACTAATCTGGGACAAAAAAAGGATATATTAATAAAACTTAACGATGATGTTTTAATAAGAATTCAAGAACTTTCTGATTTCTGTAAAACTTGTAAACCACCTAAAAAGAAATCTTAATTCAAAATAAATCGTCTCACAACCTCAGCAACGCCATGATCATTATTTGATGCAACAACAACATCGCCTTTATCTCTCAATTCAGGATCAACATTGTCTACCCAAACGCCCAATCCGGCATATTCAATCATGGTTAAATCATTCCCTGCATTTCCAACAGCAATAATTTCACTTTGCAGAATATTTAATTTTTTGGCTAAAAATTCAATACTGGCTCCTTTATCAATTCCATTTTGTGCTACTTCCAGAAAAAACGGCTTAGACATGCTGACACTTAGATGCGGCATAGTCGCTTTCAAATCTTTTTCTACTTCTTTTAAATAACTTGGCTCTTGCAATAAAATGCATTTTACAGCTGAAGACTGCACTTCCTCTTTAAAACTCACCACTTTATTATGGGCTAAACCGGTAATTTCCTTTTCAATTTCTATGTATTCAGAATCCGTTTCACTTACAATTTTACCATTAATATAGGTAATAATATGTGTCTTACTTTTTATACTATAATCGTACAATTCATGGATTTGCTTTTGTGTCAACATTTGCTCAAAAATAATTTTATCTTCCTTTAAATCGGTAATTACTGCCCCGTTGTAGGATATCATGTAGGAATTATCCAATTGTAGCTCTTTGGCGTAGGCAATCATTGCAGGTGTAGGTCGTCCAGAAGCCAGAATAACATAAACCCCTAATTCCTGCGCCTTAGCCAACATCCCTTTATTCTCGTCTGAAATGGTATGATCATCGTTCAACAAAGTATCATCCATGTCCAAAACCAACATTTTATATTTCATTTTTATTTTTTAAACGTAGTAGTATCTATTACCGCAGATTCACAAATTATTTTTTTAATTTGATTGCCTTCTCACGATTGTCAAAAATTTGAAGAATCCGAATTTTTATTTCAGAATGAATTTTGTAAATAATTTTATACGTTAGAATAATCATTCTTCTGTATGGTCCTCCCAAGAATTCATCAAGTTGATAATGTTCCACAAAATGAATATTTTTACTTTGAATTACAATATCTCTGAGACCATTTCTCGCTCCTTGAAGATAGTTAAATTTAATAAATTCAACTATTAGTCTTAAATCGGCTTTCGCTTTATTATACTAAAGTATGGTAATTGGCTTTTGCATATTACCATTTCTCCATTTCTTTCTATAAATCCTCAATAGTTGTATATTTTCCTGATAAAATTCGTTCGTCAGCTTCTTTAACTCCCACTTATACACTCTTCTTTATCAATTGGATAACAGCTATAGTGTGAGCAACAACCTTTAGGTCGAGAACAGATTTAAACACTATTATTTTCTCAGTTTACGTTCATGATCAATGCACTGTAACCAATCCATCAATTCTATTTTTTTTGCAGCTATATCTATCTAGTAGCCGTATTTCAATACCAAGTATACTAATTTAAATACTCATTCTGAATTCTTCAATAACGGGGTTTACTTTTGCAAACTCGGTTTCCTGAACAAACAATTCAACCGCCAAATCTGAATTTCCAAATCCTCCCAATCGAGCCGATTGTATATTATTTTTCACTACTACATTTACACCAATCGCTTCGATTTTTTCTTGTAACGCCATTGCTAAAATTTCACTTCCCGAAAACACTTTCATTAATCCCATTTTGCTCTTTATTTAATTGTTTAGCTCCGCAAAGTTTCCAACTTTGAGGATGTGTACAAGGTCTCCTGACCTTATTATTTTCAATGTAATATCCTGTTCTTAGCTCCCAGCTCCGCAAAGTTTCCAACTTTGAGGATGCGTAAAAGGTCTCCTGACCTTTTTATTTATAATCTAATATCCTGTTCTTAGCTCCCAGCTCCGCAAAGTTTCCAACTTTGAGGATGCGTAAAAGGTCTCCTGACCTTATTATTTATAATCTAATATCCTGTTCTTAGCTCCCAGCTCCGCAAAGTTTCCAACTTTGAGGATGCGTAAAAGGTCTCCTGACCTTATTATTTATAATCTAATAATTTGTTACCAAATAAAATTATTCGTTATTGAAGACGGTTTTAAAACATCTATTACTGGATTGTCAACTTTTGTAATTGCTATGATTCCTTCATCATTTACATAATTTGATGCTCTTGAATAGCAATAATGTGACGCTTTAATAACTATTCCCGCTCGTATTGGGTTCATGTGGATGTAATCTAATTTAGACCACATGAATTTTTCAGAAAAGATTTCTTCGGGATGGCTGCCATATTGCCAAAACTGATATTTTTCATTACGCGTATGACTTTTACAAGCAAATTCAAATCGCTTTAACATCCAGTCTGCGCGACTTTCCGGTCCGTTTTCTATTTTATTCAAAATAGTCTTTGCTGTAAACTTTTTGAAATCTCTGATCAAATCAGATAATTTACTTTCTTCGGATTGAATAATCAAATGAATATGATTGGACATAATTACAAATCCAAACAAAATCATCCCTTTGTTTTTTATGCAAAAATCCAAACTTTCAATAATGCAATCTTTATAATTTTTTCTAGAAAACACATCTACCCAATCTACAACTGTTGCCGTAATAAAATGAGGTTTTGATTGGTCTCGGATAATGTAGCCTTCTTTCATATTGTTACTATTTCAGTCTGATACTTACACCTCCTCAAAGTTAAAAATTTTGCGGAGCAAATATATCGCCTATTCTATTGTTATTATTTCAGTCTGAGACTGAACTACACCTCCTCAAAGTTAAAAACTTTGCGGAGCATAGACTGAACTACACCTTCTCAAAGTTAAAAACTTTGCGGAGCATAGACTGAACTAAACCTCCTCAAAGTTAAAAATTTTGCGGAGCAAATATGTAGCCTATTCTATTGTTATTATTTCAGTCTAAGACTGAACTACACCTTCTCAAAGTTAAAAACTTTGCGGAGCATAGACTGAACTACACCTCCTCAAAGTTAAAAACTTTGCGGAGCAAATATGTAGCCTATTCTATTGTTATTATTTCAGTCTGAGACTGAACTACACCTTCTCAAAGTTAAAAACTTTGCGGAGCATAGACTGAACTAAACCTCCTCAAAGTTAAAAACTTTGCGGAGCATAAGGAGTATAAATTATTTATTTTCTTCTAGCTATGGAAGTCATCTCCAACTTCAGGTTCTAAATCTTCCTTCTCTTCCTCTTCTCCATCAAAATCGAATTCAAAAGGCTCCACCAGCATTTTTTCCGCAAGAACCTCTATTCGCTCTGTGAATTGTTCCGACAAAATAATACGTTGGGTCTTGACAATGCTATTCGAAATACGCATGATTTTTGTCTCATGGCGCAATTTCAAAATTGGATCTGCATCATCAAGAACAAGCATTTTTAATCGGTTTACATTATAACCAGCCGTAGTAAACATTTCACTTAGCTTATTTGGAGTCCCTATCAACACGTCAATTCCGCTGGAAATATAATTCTTATCGTATTCCATATCGCCTTTGTCATGAACACCATAGACTTCTAAATTGGAATACTTCCCATATTTTTCAAATAGGGATTCCATTTCCAATACTTTCGCTTTGTCTTCAACAATTATCAAAGCCCTTGGCGATTCTTCAGTTGCGCCTGTCAATCTCTGAATTACATTTAGCACGATTGTAGTTGATTTCCCGCTTCCTTTTGGTGCGATAATAATACAATCCGAACCACTTTTTAGTGTCGAAAATGTTTCTTTTTGAATTGCATTGGCCTCAGTCAAACCGTTTTCAATCAGGGCTTGTTGCAAAGCTTGGTTTATTTTTTTTAGTTTCATTTCTTATGATTGAAAGATTAAAAATTAAAAGATTAAAAGATTCAAACTAGTACCGAATCTTTAAATCATTAAATTTTTAAATCATTAATTTTATTTTATTTAGATGCGAATAACTTCACATCATTCTCAGAAATTTCGCTTCCGCCAAGGATAATCAAACGCTCCACTACATTTCGTAATTCCCGAATATTTCCTGTCCAATCATAATCCTGCAATAAATGAATCGCTGCTGCAGAGAATTTTTTTACCGCATTTCCTTGCTCCAAAGCAATTTTTTCGGCAAAATGAGCAATCAACATCGGGATATCATCCCGTCTTTCGTTCAATCCCGGAACTTTTATCAAAATCACGGCCAAACGATGGTATAAATCTTCCCGGAAACGTCCTTCAGCAATTTCGACTTTCAAATCTTTATTGGTTGCCGCAACTACACGAACATCGACTTTGATATCTTTGTCCGCTCCCACTCTGGTAATCATACTTTCCTGTAAAGCACGCAATACTTTAGCTTGCGCCGAAAGACTCATATCTCCTATTTCATCCAAGAAAATAGTGCCTTTATCTGCCGCTTCAAATTTTCCTGCGCGGTCTTTCACTGCGGAGGTAAACGCTCCTTTTACGTGACCAAATAATTCGCTTTCAATCAATTCCGATGGTATAGCCGCACAATTCACTTCGATTAAAGGAAAATTAGCTCTCTCACTTTTTTCATGTAATTGATGTGCAACCAGTTCTTTTCCGGTTCCGTTGGGTCCCGTAATTAAAACTCTGGCTTCGGTTTGGGCTACTTTCTCAATCATCACTTTAATGTGATTGATGGCGTCGCTTTCGCCAATCATTTCGTAGTTTTTGCTAACTTTTTTCTTCAGAATTTTGTTCTCTACTACGAGTTGCTTTTTGTCCAAAGCATTTCGAACTGTATTCAACAATCGGTTTAAATCGGGCGGTTTTGAGATGTAATCAAAGGCTCCCAAACGCATTGTATTGATAGCCGTTTCCATATCGCCATGACCAGAAATCATCACCATAGGAATTTCGGGCTTGATTTTTTTGACAGCTTCCAGTACCTCAACACCATCCATTTTAGGCATTTTGATGTCGCACAAAACCAAATCGTAATCGTTATTTTTTATTTTTTCAAGACCTGCAAGACCATCTTCGGCTTCTTCCACCTGATAAGTATCATTTTCTTCCGAAAGTATTTTTGTAAGTACTCTTCGAATGGCGGCCTCATCTTCTATGATTAGTATTTTTGACATCTCTTTTCTTTATTGGGTTAATCGTTAACCAAATAACCGATTAAACTTCTATTAGTATTTCAACCATTTATATAATTCCCTCCAAGTGGGTTTCTTGCCATACATTAGTATTCCTATTCGGTATATTTTTGCGGCAAACCAAACTACAGAAAAGAAGGTGCCAAATAGCAGCGTTACTGAAATGGCGATTTGCCACAAAGGTACGCCAAACGGAATTCGCATCAGCATAACAATTGGTGATGTAAGCGGAATCATTGAAAAAATAACGGCAATTGTTCCGTGTGGATCATTGATAACCGTAAAAAAACCAACGTAAACACTCAGCATCAATGGCATAATGATAGGTAAAAGGAATTGTTGTGAGTCCGTCTGATTGTCTACTGCGGCACCAATGGCTGCGTAAAACGAACTGTACAAAAAATAACCGCCGATGAAATAAATCACAAATCCAATCAAGATATTTGCAATGGGCAGATTCCATAATTCCTTAATATACATTTGGGCAGTTCCAGTCATTTCCTGCTGTGCAGCTTGCATCAATTCAGGCGAAACGCTGGCGCTTGGACCCACATTTACCCCAAAAAAGACTGAGGCTGCAAACATTAATGAGAGTCCAATGATAGCCCAAATAAGGAACTGCAGCAATCCGGCTAGCGCAGTTCCAATGATTTTGCCCATCATCAGTTGAAACGGTTTGACTGAGGATATAATAATCTCTACGATTCGGCTGGTTTTCTCTTCGATCACACTTCGCATCACCATGTTTCCGTAGATGATTATGAACATCATTATAAGGTATCCAAATGCGCCACCAATCCCAATTTTGATTTCGTTAAGTCCTTTGATACTCTCTTCACCCGATGCTTTCGTCAAACTAATATTGACTTGGGCCTGGGCTTTTTTAATGGCAAGCGTATCTAAATGTGCTTTTTCTAAATTGTTTTTCGTCAATTTATTGGCAATCACATCCTGAACTTTTTCTATAAAAGAAATACTGGGACTGTTGTTTGAAATAAACTGTATTTTACTTTCGAAATCCTTTGTGTTTTCTGACTTTGGAATATATAATAGTCCTTCATAGCGCTCGTCAGCGATGCTGTCTTTCAAAAATTTTAAATCTACAAGAGATAAATCGAGGTATTTGTATTGGCTGTTTTTGTTGTTTTTAAGTATAAATTCTTTAACGAACAAACCGGATTCATCATGAATGGCGATCCGTTTGGTATCCGCTTTCATGGAACTTAAATAGCCTATAAATGCTGCTATCCCAACAAATAACAACGGACTTAAAAAAGTCATTACAACAAAAGATTTATTACGCACTTTAGTAATAAATTCTCTTTTTATGATTAATGAAATGATACTCATTTTTTAGACTGCTTAAATTTTTAGATTACTTAGATTTTTTTAGAACAATTAGATTAGGAAACTGTAAAAAGTCTGACAATCTATGAAGTCTAACCATCTATTGTGTTACTGTTTGAATGAAAATATCATTTACACTTGGAATTTTTTCTACAAAATGTGTTACTTGTCCACATTGTGTAAGGATATTCAATAATTCATTTGGGGTAGCATTTCCGAGTTGGATTTCCAGTTTTAACTCGTTGTTCAGTGATTTAAAATGTGCCGGAGCAACGCTAAATTTTTGTGTAATAGCAGACATCAATCCCGCTGCATTATCCGATAAAATACCCACTTCAAAACTATTGGTTTTAAATTGTCTTTTAACATCGTCCAGTTTTCCTTCGATCAGTTTATCTGATTTGTGAATCAAAGCGATGTGATCACATAATTCCTCCACGCTTTCCATGCGGTGTGTCGAAAAAATTATGGTTGCTCCTTCTTCTCGCAACGCCAGAATTTCTTCTTTGATAATAGTGGCATTCACGGGATCAAAACCAGAAAAAGGTTCATCAAATATCAATAGTTTTGGTTTGTGCAACACACACACGACGAACTGAATTTTCTGAGCCATTCCCTTAGAAAGTTCCTGGATTTTCTTGTTCCACCAGCCTTGTATTTCAAACTTTTCAAACCAATACTCCAGTTGTTTTTTGGCTTCAGCTTTAGAAAGCCCTTTCATCTGTGCTAAATACAAGCATTGTTCTCCTACTTTCATCGTGTTGTACAAGCCTCTTTCTTCCGGCAAATAGCCTATATATTGAACGTGTTTGGGTTGCAGTTTTTCGCCATCAAGAATAATTTCGCCACTGTCCGGTAATGTAATTTGGTTTATTATTCGGATAAGTGATGTTTTTCCGGCTCCGTTTGGACCTAAAAGTCCGTAGATACTTCCTTTGGGAACCGTTAATGAAACCTGGTTAAGCGCAACATAATCACCGTATTGCTTGACAACTTTATTCACTTCAAGAATATTACTCATGCTTATTTTTTAATTGGTGTAAAAGTAGATAATTAGTGCCAAAATACTAAGAATTGTTTCCTATATGTAGCATTTAATTTTTAGCGATCCTCTGTTATTGCCTTAAGTGTATTGGTGTTTGTTTGCAAACAAATTGTTAATGGCGATTTCATAAAAAACCCATCCTTATTATAACAAGGATGGGTAATGTATTTTTATAATCGAATCGATAACTCGAGTCTAACTTTTTTATGAAAACATGTCTTTTACTTTCTCAAAAAAGGATTTGTCTGATTTTTCCGGATTTGGAATAAAATTCTCATCCGTAAGATTTTTTTCGAAAAACTGTTTTTGATCTTTATCCAGCGTTTTTGGCGTCCAAACATTGACATGAACCAGTAAATCGCCGTTTCCATACCCATTGATACTCGGAATTCCTTTTCCTTTTAATCTCAAAATTTTACCGGATTGGATTCCTTCTTCTAGTTTGATTCTCACTTTTCCGTTTATAGCTTCAATGTCTTTGGAAATTCCAAGTACTGCTTCAGCAAAACTAATGTATAAATCGTAGTGTAAATTCTCTCCTTCGCGTTTCAAGAATTCATGCTCTAACTCTTCAATTGCCACAATTAAATCTCCCGGAATACTGTTTCCCGGAGCATCGTTCCCTTTATTAGACACTTTCAACTGCATACCGTCTACCACACCCGCAGGTATTTTTATAGAAACCGTTTCATCTTCAAGAATCATTCCTTGCGCGTCTGCTTCGGCTGGTTTTTTATCTAGAATTTGTCCGGAACCACCACAGGTAGGACAGGTAGAAGCCGATTGCATTCTGCCCAAAATGGTATTCGTAACCCGCATTACTTGTCCTTGACCGTTACAGGTTGAACACGTTTTATAACTAACTCCAGGGGCCTGAACTTTACGTTTTACTTTTACTTTTTTCTCCACGCCGTTGGCAATTTCCTCCAACGTCAATTTTACTTTGATGCGCAGGTTGCTTCCTTTAGCGCGACGAACACCGCCTCCACCGCTGTTGAAACCACCAAAACCGCCACCAAAAATATCCCCAAACTGACTGAAAATATCATCCATATTCATACCTCCGTGACCACCTCCGCCACTAAAACCACCCGATCCATCAAAAGCTTGATGGCCGTATTGGTCGTATTTGGCTTTTTTCTGAGGGTCGCTCAATACTTCGTAAGCTTCAGCAGCTAGTTTGAATTTATCTTCTGCCGATTTGTCTCCGGGATTTTTGTCAGGATGGTACTGTAAAGCGTTTTTTCTGTATGCTTTTTTAATTTCAGCAGCATCAGCACTTTTAGAAATGCCTAATATTTCGTAAAAATCTTTTTTCATTTTTATTTTTTTATACAGTACAGACGCAATGTATCTCGTCTTTGTCTATTTAATTAAGACGCAATAAATCGCATCTCTACTGACCGATAACCACTTTTGGAAAACGAATGATCTTGTCTCCTAATTTATATCCTTTTTCAAGAACATCAACAATTTTCCCCTTCATCTTTGGAGCTGGAATCTGAGTAATTGCCTCTGCAAAATCCGCATCAAAAACATCTCCAGCTTTAACCTCAACTTGCTCTAATCCTTTAGAAATCAAAGTGCTTTTTAATTTCTCATGAATAAGCTCCACTCCCTTTGTCAACAATTCGTCATCCGATTTGTTTATTTCAACCAAAGCCCTGTCAAAATCATCCAATACAGGCAGCATCGCTAATAACACTTCTTGATTAGCCGTTTTGAATAATTCAATACGCTCTTTGGTTGTTCTGCGTTTGTAATTTTCAAATTCAGCAAATAAGCGTAAATATTTATCTTTTTCTTTAGCTAAGTCTTGCGTTAATTGCTCTTCTACACTTAATTCCTCAACAATGATTTGCTCTTCATTGGCATTATCTTCTAATGTCAACTCCTCTAATTCTTGATCGATTTCTGTATTTTCGGTAGTCATAGTACTCGTATTTTTAAAAATATTCTTAAACTTCATTTTTATTCTTTTTGGGATTGCAAAAGTACTGCCAATTCTTTTAAAATGTCAAATTGTCATCTTTTTATTGATTTCGCTTTTCTTTTCAATATAACACCTGAGTACTCAAAATTTTAAGATTATTTTAAGATTATCTTGCCGTTGTTTCATTAGCTTTGTTAAAATTTTTTATTTAGAACACTTTTCAAAAGTAAAAACTCACGATTTTATTCTAAACAATTATTAATTCACCATTACCTTATAGAAAAAAAAGCTTCGTGTACTAAAACGGAGCTTTTTTTATGTGTTTAATGTCCCGTCCTGAAATAGCGATACACAAAAAGTATCCTAATGGAAAAACATGAAGAAACACGCTATGTGAAGCG
>NZ_RYDL01000006.1 GCF_003968755.1 Flavobacterium sp. RSP15
GCTTCACATAGCGTGTTTCTTCATGTTTTTCCATTAGGATACTTTTTGTGTATCGCTATTTCAGGACGGGACATTTAGCAAATATAAAAAAAGCTTCACAAATTTGTGAAGCTTTTTATTTTTTATCTTTTATCAGAGGTCTTGAATTCTCGCAAAGGATGTCCTGTGTAAATTTGTCTTGGTCTTCCGATAGGCTCTTTATTTTCTCGCATTTCTTTCCATTGTGCAATCCAACCCGGCAAACGCCCTATGGCAAACATAACTGTAAACATATCAGTAGGAATTCCTAGCGCTCTGTAAATAATTCCAGAGTAGAAGTCTACATTAGGATATAAATTTCTTGATTTGAAATACTCATCTTCCAAAGCCGCTGCTTCTAACTTTTTAGCAATAGCAAGAATTGGGTCTTCAACTCCTAAAGTTGCTAAAACTTCATTTGCTGCTTTTTTGATAATTTTTGCTCTTGGATCAAAGTTTTTATAGACTCTATGTCCAAAACCCATCAATCTAAAAGGATCATTTTTATCTTTGGCTTTAGCCATATATTTATCTGCATCACCGCCATTTCTATGGATTTCTTCCAGCATTTCAAGAACTGCCTGATTGGCACCACCGTGCAACGGCCCCCAAAGAGCTGAAACTCCGGCAGATATTGATGCAAATAATCCCGCATGTGAGGAACCCACCATTCTAACGGTAGAGGTGGAACAATTTTGCTCATGATCGCCATGAAGTATAAACAACTTGTCTAATGCATCAACTACCACAGGGTTTGGCGTATACGGCTCTGTAGGCAATTCAAACATCAAATGCATGAAATTCTCCACATACCCTTTAGTGTTATCATAATAATTCAAAGGATAACCCATACTTTTTCTGTAGGTCCAAGTGGCAATAACCAGGAATTTCCCCATGGTTTTACAAACTGCTTCATACATTTCTTTTTCATTATCTACATTAACCGATTTAGGGTTGAACGCAGTCAATGCACTTGTCAAAGCAGCTAAAACACCCATTGGATGGGCTGTTTTTGGAAAACCATCAATGATGTTTTTCATTTCTTCATTGACCAGCGTGTATTTTCTGATATCCGTTTCAAATTGCGCCAACTGTTTAGTAGTAGGCAATTCTCCAAAAATTAAAAGATAAGACACTTCAAGAAAATCAGCTTTTTCTGCTAAATCTTCAATAGCGTATCCTCTGTAGCGAAGAATTCCTAATTCTCCGTCCAGAAAAGTAATATCACTCTTACAAGAACCTGAATTTTTATAGCCCGGATCAAGAGTAATTATACCGGATAAATCACGTAATTTGTTAATATCGATGGCAACTTCATTTTCGCTACCTACTACTATAGGCAGTTCAATTTTTTTTCCGTCGATTTCTAATGTTGCTGTTTTTGACATAATATATTTGAAAATAAACTTTTAAAATAATAATTTATCAAATCTAGGGAATTAAACACTAATTAAAAAGAGAATAACACAATGAAAATGTTAAATATTACCAAAAAAAAGCCATTCACACGAAGTGAATGGCTAAAAAAGATAGTATTAGAACTTATTTTATTTTAAAAGCGTTTTTTCCCGGAAAATAAGCGGTATCGCCTAATTCTTCTTCAATTCGCAATAATTGATTGTATTTAGCCATACGGTCTGAACGAGATGCAGAACCGGTCTTGATTTGTCCACAATTCAATGCTACTGCTAGATCTGCAATAGTATTGTCCTCCGTCTCTCCGGAACGGTGTGACATTACCGAGGTAAAGCCGGCGTTTTTAGCCATATTGACCGCTGCAATAGTTTCAGTCAAAGTACCTATTTGGTTTACTTTAACCAAAATTGAATTTGCAATTCCTTTTTCGATTCCTGTTGACAATCGTTCCACATTAGTAACAAATAAATCATCCCCTACTAATTGTACTTTATCACCAATTTTATCCGTCAGGTATTTCCACCCATCCCAGTCATTTTCATCCATTCCGTCTTCGATAGAGATAATAGGGTAATTAGCTGCTAATTCAGCTAAATAATCGGCTTGCTCTTCTGAAGTTCTAATTTTACCCGTTTCGCCTTCAAATTTCGTATAATCGTATTTTCCGTTTACAAAAAATTCAGAAGCCGCACAGTCTAAAGCCACCATGATTTCGTCACCAAAAGTATAACCAGCAGCCTCAACTGCTTTTTTGATCGTGTCCAATGCATCCTCTGTACCACCGGCAAGGTTTGGCGCAAAACCACCTTCATCACCAACAGCTGTACTTAAACCTCTATCATGTAATACTTTTTTAAGGCTATGAAAAATCTCAGTCCCCATTTGCATTGCATGCGTAAAAGAAGTTGCTTTAACGGGTATGATCATGAATTCCTGAAACGAAATTGGCGCATCAGAATGTGAACCTCCATTGATGATATTCATCATAGGAACGGGCAATGTATTCGCAGAAACGCCGCCTACATATCGATACAAAGGCAATCCTAATTCATTTGCTGCCGCTTTGGCAACAGCCAAAGACACACCCAAAATTGAATTTGCTCCCAAGTTTGATTTATTAGGCGTGCCATCTAAATCAATCATCATTTGATCAATAACATTTTGTTCAAAAACGGAAACTCCAAGAAGTTCTTCCGAAATAAGGGTATTCACATTTTTCACCGCATTCAAAACTCCTTTACCAAGAAAAGCTTTTCCTCCGTCACGTAACTCCACTGCTTCATGTTTACCGGTAGAAGCTCCAGATGGAACTGCTGCTCTTCCTAAAACACCATTGTCTGTAATTACATCTACTTCAATTGTAGGATTTCCTCTTGAATCAAAAATTTGTCTTGCGTGAATTTTGATAATTATACTCATATTTTCTAATTTTTATTTAGTAATACAAATATATTCTATCTTTTGTAATGACATTATGAAAATAATGAATGTTATTAACGAAAACGTTATAATTATTTTAGAAATAACACTTTTCTACTTTATTAAAATTTTATTTTGCAGTACCAAATTAATTTTACTTTTTTCATTATATATTCGTGAAATTATATTCACTTTTGAAAGTGCTTTTTTTCTTTAAAATTCACAGTCAAGATGCGTATTGCATCGAGACAGCGCAAAATAGGACTAAAATATCATAGATAGTAGTATAAAAATTATTTTTCGCATAAAAAAAGGCCTGACTTTATGATTAAAGTCAAACCCTTCTGTTTTAAAATTTTCACAATTAAATAACTGTCTTTATCCTTTAATATTTTCAATAAACTGATCAAATAAATACGACGAATCATGGGGCCCAGGACTTGCTTCAGGGTGGTATTGAACAGAAAAACAATTTTTGTTTTTCATGCGCATCCCTGCAACAGTTCCATCATTAAGATGAAGATGCGTAATTTCAAGATTTGGATGATTATCCAATTCCTCTTTATTAACCGCAAAACCATGATTTTGAGAAGTTATTTCCCCTTTTCCAGTGATGATATTTTTTACAGGATGATTTATTCCTCTGTGCCCATTAAACATTTTATAAGTAGAAATTCCATTAGCAAGACCAATTATTTGGTGTCCAAGACAGATTCCAAATAAAGGTTTATCATTGTCAAGAATTTCTTTAGCCACTTGAATAGCACCCGAAAGAGGCTCAGGATCACCAGGACCATTAGATAAGAAGTATCCATCCGGATTAAATGCAGCTAAATCCTGGTACGTCGAATCATAAGGAAATACTTTGATATAACAGTCTCTTTTAGCCAGATTGCGGAGGATATTCATTTTTATTCCTAAATCAAGTGCTGCAATTTTATAGGTTGCCTTCTCCTCACCAAAAAAATAAGGTTCCGTAGTAGAAACTTTAGATGCTAATTCTAAACCCTTCATATCAGGGACTTTTGACAAAGAAATTTTTAGTTCTTCTACTGAGGTATCATCTGTACAAATTACAGCATTCATAGCACCGTTCTCCCGAATATAACTAACCAGGGCACGCGTATCTACATCAGATATACAGATCAAGTTTTGTTTGATAAAATAATCTTCTAAACTACCTGAAGCATCGGAACGAGAATAATTAAAGCTAAAATTTTTACAAACCAACCCGGCAATTTTGACACTACCTGATTCTATTTCTGAATCGTTTACTCCATAATTTCCAATATGAGCGTTCGTAGCAACCATTAATTGTCCAAAATAAGAAGGGTCAGTGAATATTTCCTGATAACCTGTCATTCCGGTGTTAAAACAAACTTCCCCAAAGGTAGTTCCGCTGATTCCAATAGATTTACCATGGAATATGGTTCCGTCACTCAATAAAAGAATGGCGCTTTGTCTTGTTGTATATTTCATTCGTTGCTATCTAATGTTATTATAATAGTATCATGGAACTCGCAAAGCGGGTTTCATATATAGTTAAATATTGTGCAAATTTAATTGTTTAAAGCAATGGATGCAAGTTTTTGAAATTTATTGTATAATAAAAATTCTACCCTATAGCTCTGAAGACCTTGGAGCGTCTGGAGGCATCTTTTTGATTTTTCTTTAAAAGCAAAAGATACAGTGAACAGCAAGACAATTCACTATTAAATATTACGTTTTTTGTTCCGAAAAAATCAAAAAAAAAGGATAAACTATAAATAGCTTATCCTTGATTTTTATTGAATGATTATTTTCATAATTACTCAGCAGCTGTCTCTGCAGTTGGTTCACCTTCAGCAGCTGTAGCTTCAGTAGCCTCATCTGCTTTTTTAGCTTTCCCACCACGACGGCTTTTTGCTTTTTTAACTTCTTTTTTACCACCATTGTAAAGTTCATTGAAATCTACTAACTCGATCATTGCCATATCGGCATTATCTCCTAAACGATTCCCAACTTTAATGATACGTGTGTATCCACCTGGACGGTCTCCTACTTTAGCAGCTACGTCTCTGAACAAGTCAGTTACCGCATATTTGCTACGTAAGTAAGCAAAAACGATACGACGATTGTGAGTCGTATCTTGTTTTGATTTTGTTATTAAAGGCTCAACGAATTGTTTAAGCGCTTTTGCTTTAGCAACAGTAGTGTTAATACGTTTGTGCTCTATAAGAGAACAAGCCATATTAGCTAACATAGATTTTCTATGTGCAGTCTGTCTGCTTAAGTGATTGAATTTTTTTCCGTGTCTCATGACGTGTTTTTTTATACTTTCATCTTGATGCTATCCATTTTGGAGATCAAAATATGAAGTAATTTATTCTTTATCTAGTTTGTATTTTGCTAAATCCATACCGAAGTTCAAATTTTTAACTGCAACAAGTTCATCAAGTTCAGTTAAAGATTTTTTACCAAAATTACGGAATTTCATTAGGTCATTTTTGTTGAACGATACTAAATCACCAAGTGTATCAACTTCAGCCGCTTTCAAACAATTTAATGCTCTTACAGAAAGATCCATATCAACAAGCTTAGTTTTAAGCAATTGTCTCATGTGCAATGACTCTTCATCATACGATTCTGTTTGTGCAATTTCGTCAGCCTCGAGTGTAATTCTTTCGTCAGAGAACAACATGAAATGGTGAATCAAAACTTTAGCAGCTTCAGTAAGGGCATCTTTTGGATTGATAGAACCATCAGTTTTAATTTCAAAAACTAATTTTTCATAATCTGTTTTTTGCTCTACACGGAAGTTTTCAATTGCATACTTTACATTTTTTACCGGAGTAAAAATTGAATCTGTAAAAATAGTTCCAATTGCAGCATTCTGTTTTTTGTTCTCTTCAGCAGGAACATATCCTCTACCTTTTTCGATCGTTAAATCGAAATTAAGTTTAATTTTAGGATCTAAATTACAGATAACTAGTTCTGGATTCAAAACTTGGAAACCTGAAATAAATTTTTGAAAATCACCAGCTGTTAATTGATCTTTACCGGAAACAGAAATAGTAACTGATTCATTATCAATATCTTCAATTTGTCGTTTGAAACGTACTTGTTTAAGATTAAGGATAATTTCGGTAACGTCCTCAACAACTCCTGAAATAGTAGAAAACTCATGATCTACACCTTCAATACGAACAGATGTAATAGCATAACCTTCTAATGCTGAAAGCAAAACTCTTCTAAGTGCATTACCAACGGTCAATCCGTAACCCGGTTCTAAAGGTCTAAATTCAAATTTACCTTCAAAATCGGTTGAATCGATCATGATAACTTTATCGGGCTTCTGAAAATTAAATATTGCCATAAATTTCGACTAAGTCAATTATTATTTGTTGTACAACTCTACGATTAATTGTTCTTTAATGTTTTCTGGGATTTGAAGTCTAGCTGGTACAGAAACGAAAGTACCTTCTTTGATATCATTATTCCAAGTAATCCATTCATAAACATGACTTGAATTAGACAAAGAACGTTCGATTGCTTCTAAAGATTTAGATTTTTCACGAACTGCAACTTTATCACCAGGTTTAAGGTGGTAAGAAGCTATATTTACAACGTCACCATTAACAGTGACATGTCTATGAGAAACAAGTTGTCTAGCTCCTCTTCTTGAAGGGGCAATACCCATTCTAAAAACAACGTTATCTAATCGTGCTTCACATAATTGTAAAAGAACTTCACCAGTAACACCTTTAGTTGCTGATGCTTTTTTGAATAAACCTCTAAATTGTTTTTCTAAAATTCCGTAAGAATATTTAGCTTTTTGTTTTTCCATTAACTGGATAGCAAATTCAGATTTTTTTCCTCTTTTTTTAGCCATCCCGTGTTGTCCGGGTGGATAATTTCTTTTTTCGAACGCTTTATCGTCTCCGAAAATTGCTTCGCCGAATTTACGGGCGATTCTTGTACTTGGACCAGTATATCTTGCCATTTTAAATTGTTTAAGATAGAGATTATGAATTCAGGTCTTATCCTTCGATAATCGGTATTCTATCTAGGTTATACTAAAAAAATATTATTAAACTCTACGTCTTTTTGGAGGACGACATCCGTTGTGAGGCATTGGAGTAACATCGATAATCTCAGTCACTTCAATTCCACCGTTATGCAAAGAACGGATCGCAGACTCACGTCCGTTTCCTGGTCCTTTAACATACACCTTAACTTTTTTAAGTCCTGCTTCAAGAGCTACTTTACTACAATCTTCTGCTGCCATTTGGGCTGCGTATGGAGTATTCTTTTTAGAACCTCTAAAACCCATTTTACCAGCTGAAGACCAAGAAATAACTTCACCTTTTTTGTTTGTCAAAGAAATGATGATATTGTTGAAGGTAGCAGAAATATGAGCTTCTCCCGTTGATTCAACGATAACTTTACGTTTTTTTGCAGTTGCTTTAGCCATATTACTTATTATTTAGTTGCTTTTTTCTTGTTGGCAACAGTTTTTCTTTTACCTTTTCTTGTTCTGGAGTTATTCTTAGTTCTTTGTCCTCTTAATGGAAGACCAGTTCTGTGACGAATACCTCTGTAACACCCAATATCCATAAGACGTTTGATGTTTAAAGAAACTTCTGAACGCAATTCTCCTTCAATTTTGAAAGTGGATACTGCTTCACGAATCGCTCCGATCTCATCATCATTCCAGTCTTGAACCTTTTTATCTTGGCTTACTTGAGCTTTTTCTAAAATCTCAATAGCTCTACTATTTCCTAATCCGAAGATGTAGGTAAGTGCTATAACACCTCTCTTATTTTTTGGGATATCTACCCCTGCTATTCTTGCCATAATTATCCTTGTCTTTGTTTAAATCTAGGATTCTTTTTGTTTATTACGTACAATCTCCCTTTTCTTCGCACAATTTTGCACTCGGGACTTCTCTTTTTTACTGAAGCTCTAACTTTCATTTTGAATATCCTTTAATATCTATAAGTAATTCTTGCTTTTGACAAATCGTAAGGGCTCATTTCTAGTTTCACTTTATCACCAGGTAATAATTTGATATAATGCATACGCATTTTTCCAGATATATGCGCGATTACTATATGTCCATTCTCTAACTCTACACGAAACATTGCATTTGATAATGCTTCAATGATCGATCCGTCTTGTTCTATTGCTGATTGTTTTGCCATAAAGTTAAGCTACTGCTTTTCTATTTTTACCACTTTTCATTAAACCATCATAATGCTTATTTAGCAAATATGAATTGATTTGCTGCATTGTGTCAATGGCAACACCTACCATAATTATCAATGAAGTACCTCCGAAAAACATTGCCCAGGATTGTTGAACATCCATAACACTTACAATTATCGCCGGGAACACGGCAATCAAAGCAAGAAATAAAGATCCTGGAAAAGTTATTAAAGACATTACCTTATCAAGATAATCAGAAGTTTCAACTCCTGGTCTGATGCCCGGTATAAAACCACCGCTTCTCTTTAAATCATCAGACATCTTGTTAGTAGGAACTGTGATTGCAGTATAAAAGAAAGTAAATACAATTATTAACGTTGCAAAAACTAAATTATACCAGAAACCAAACATATTACTAAAAGCGCCAACGATTGACTGCGAAGCATCTGATTTAGACAGTCCTGCCAAAGCAGCTGGAATGAACATAATTGCTTGAGCAAAAATAATTGGCATCACCCCAGAAGCATTAAGCTTTAAAGGGATCCACTGTCTATTTCCACCTAACATGTCTTGTTCAAAATCCCCTGAAGTAGTTCGTCTGGCATATTGAACAGGAATTCTCCTAATCGCCATAACCAGCAGTACACAACAAACAATAACCAATAACCAAATGATAATTTCGATAACTAACAACATCGGACCACCGTTATTATTAGTCACTCTCGTGGTAAATTCTTGGATGAATGCCTGAGGCAACCTTGCCAAAATACCCACCATAATCAACAAAGATATACCATTTCCTATTCCCTTATCTGTAATTTTTTCTCCTAACCACATCGCAAAAATTGTACCTGTGACTAAAATAATTACTGACGAAAATAAGAATTCAAATGAATTGAATCCCAATAAAAATGCATTACTAGGTAACGTTCTATATAAATTGTAGATGTAAGTAGGACCTTGAACCAAGGTGATACCAATAGTCAACCAACGTGTAATTTGATTAATTTTTTTTCTACCGCTTTCTCCATCGCTTTGAAGTTTTTGCAAGTATGGAACCGCAATTCCCATCAACTGAACAACAATTGAAGCAGAAATGTAAGGCATTATTCCTAAGGCAAAAACAGAAGCCTGTGAAAAAGCTCCTCCAGTAAACATATCAAGAATTGAACCAATTCCTTCTTTAGTTTGTCCGGCTAAATTACCCAACTGTGTAGCATCAATACCTGGTAAGGTTACTTGAGCCCCAAAACGATACACTAAAAGCAAACCCAATGTAATTAGGATTCTATTTTTCAGTTCCTCGATTTTCCAAACATTACTAATTGACTCAATAAATTTCTTCATATTAATTGAAAAATTACATTGTTACAGCTTCTCCACCAGCAGCTTCAATAGCAGCTTTTGCAGTAGCAGTAAATTTGTGAGCGGTTACTTTTAATTTTGCTGTCAATTCACCTCTACCTAAAATCTTAACGATTTCATTTTTAGTAGCTAAACGATTAGCAACATAAACTGTCATATCAACAGTATCTTTAATAACACCATTATCAACTAATAGTTGAAGTGTATCAAGATTTACACCTTCGTAATCTTTACGATTGATGTTTGTAAAACCAAACTTAGGTACACGTCTTTGAAGTGGCATTTGACCCCCTTCAAAACCAATCTTTTTAGAATAACCAGAACGAGATTTGGCTCCTTTGTGACCTCTTGCAGAAGTACCACCTTTTCCGGAACCTTCTCCTCTACCTAATCTTTTATTTTGATTGTGTGTAGCACCTTCAGCAGGTTGTAAGTTACTTAAATTCATAACAGTATTTGTTATTTAGCTTCTTTAACAGAAACTAAGTGTTTAACTTTATTTATCATCCCAAGGATTGTAGGGTTTGAATCATGCTCTACAACTTGTCCCATTTTACGTAGACCTAAAGCTTCCAAACCTCTCTTTTGAGTAAGAGGACAGTTGATTTTGCTTCTAACTTGTTTTACTAATAATTTAGCCATAATTTCCTTGAATTAACCTTTAAAAACTTTTTCTAAAGAAACGCCTCTTTGTTTTGCAACAGTATAAGCACTTCTCATTTGTAATAAAGCATCAAAAGTTGCTTTTACTACGTTGTGAGGATTTGAAGATCCCTGAGATTTAGATAATACATCATGAATTCCTACTGATTCAAGAACTGAACGAACAGCTCCACCAGCAATAACTCCTGTACCATGAGAGGCAGGAATTAAGAATACACGTGCACCACCAAATTTACCTTTTTGTTCGTGAGGAACTGACTGACCATTCAAAGGAATTTTCACTAAATTTTTCTTAGCATCTTCTACTGCTTTCGCAATTGCTTCAGCAACATCTTTAGATTTTCCTAATCCGTGTCCAACCACTCCGTTTTCATCACCTACGACTACAATAGCAGAAAAACCAAAAGCTCTACCACCCTTTGTAACCTTAGTAACACGATTTACACTTACCAAACGATCTTTTAATTCAAGACCACTTGGTTTTACTAACTCTACATTCTTGTATTTACTATTAGACATACTATATTAGAATTTAAGTCCAGCCGCTCTTGCGCCTTCCGCTAATGATTTAATACGTCCGTGATATAAATAACCTCCTCTATCGAAAGTTACTACGTCTATCCCAGCTTTTAAAGCTTTTTCAGCAACTAGTTTTCCAACTGCTGTAGCCACTTCAATGTTCGTACCGTTACCTATTTCTTTTTCTCTTGAAGAAGCCGCCAATATAGTAACTCCGTTTACGTCATCAATAAGTTGCGCGTAAATTTCTTTGTTACTTCTAAATACAGATAGTCTTGGATTAGTAGCAGTACCACTAATTGTTTTTCTAATTCTGAATCTAATTCGTTGTCTTCTTTCAGGTTTTGTTAATGACATAATCTTATTTTTTAAGCTGATTTACCTGCTTTTCTTCTTAATACTTCCCCTACAAATTTAACACCTTTTCCTTTATACGGCTCTGGCTTACGGAAACCTCTGATTTTCGCAGCTACTTGCCCTAAAAGTTGTTTGTCAAATGATGTTAATTTCACGATAGGGTTTTTACCTTTTTCAGATATTGTTTCTAAAGTCACTTCTGGAGCAATTTCTAAAACAATATTGTGAGAATAACCAAGTGCTAAATCTAATTTTTGTCCTTGATTTGAAGCTCTGTAACCAACTCCTACCAATTCTAATGACTTAGTAAAACCATCTGTTACACCTATAATCATGTTATTGATCAAAGATCTATACAAACCGTGTTTTGCTCTTTGGTCTTTGTGATCAGAAGATCTTTCTACTTGAACTAGATCCCCTTCAACTGTAACAGTAACGTCCGAAAACTCCTGAGTTAGTTGACCATTTTTTCCTTTTACTGTAATAATACCATTTGCAACTTCAACAGTTACACCAGCAGGGATTACAACCGGACTTTTACCTATTCTTGACATCTTATTATAGTCTTTAAATTAGTATACGTAACAAATTACTTCACCACCTACATTCAATTGCTTCGCTTTTTTTCCTGTCATCAACCCTTTAGAAGTAGATACAATAGCGATGCCTAATCCATTAAGGATTCTAGGAATGGTAGAAGAACTTGAATATTTACGTAAACCTGGTTTACTAATTCTTTGGATATCTTTAATTACGGACTCTTTAGTATCTTTATCATACTTCAAAGCAATTTTGATTGAACCCTGAACAGCGTTGTCTTCAAATTTGTAACTCAAGATATAACCTTGATCAAATAAGATCTTAGTTATTTCTTTTTTTAGATTAGATGCAGGAATCTCAACGACTTTGTGGTTTGCAGCCACAGCGTTTCTAACTCTCGTCAAATAATCTGCAATAGGATCTGTATACATATGTATTGATTTGCGGCAACGGTTTTCGACAAAGTATTTGCCGAACCTGAAACCAATTTATAAATTTCTATAATCATAAATTTCAAACTACGAATTACATTTTAAAATGTAATTCATAATTTGAAATTCATAATTAAATTTTACCAAGATGCTTTTTTAACACCTGGTATCAATCCGTTATTTGCCATTTCACGAAATGTAACACGTGAAAGACCGAATTGACGCATATACCCTCTTGGTCTACCTGTTAATTTACAACGATTGTGCAAACGAACTGGTGAAGCATTTTTTGGCAACTTTTGCAAACCTACGAAATCTCCAGCTTCTAACAAAGCTTTTCTTTTCTCAGCATACTTAGCTACTGTTTTTTCTCTCTTAACCTCGCGGGCTTTCATTGATTCTTTAGCCATGTCTTAATTCTTTTTAAAAGGTAAACCTAGTTCAGCCAATAATGATTTTGCTTCCTTGTCTGTTTTAGCAGTAGTTACAAAGGAAATATCCATACCTGAAATTTTGTTAACTTTATCAATATCAATTTCTGGGAAAATGATTTGCTCCAAAACTCCAAGGTTATAATTTCCTCTTCCATCAAAACCAGTAGCTTTAATACCACTGAAATCCCTTACACGCGGCAAAGCTGAAGTAATAAGTCTATCTAAAAACTCATACATTCTTTCTCCACGCAAAGTAACTTTTGCTCCAATAGGCATCCCTTTTCTCAATTTGAATGACGCAACGTCTTTCTTTGAAATAGTGGATATTGCTTTCTGTCCAGTAATCTTTGTCAACTCATCAACCGCATAGTCAATTAGTTTTTTATCAGATACAGCTGCACCAACTCCTTTACTTAAAACGATTTTTTCCAATTTTGGAACTTGCATTACGTTTACGTATCCGAATTCCTCTTTAAGAGCAGCAATTACTCTGCTCTTATATTCTTCTTTTAGTCTAGGTATATACTCCATTACTATAGTACTTGATTAGATTTTTTTGAAAATCTTACTTTCTTATCTCCTTCTACTCTAATACCAACTCTTGTTGTTTCCTTAGTTTTAGGATCAATTAAAGAAATATTAGATATTTGTATAGAAGCTTCCTTCTTTACGATACCACCTTGAGGGCTTTTTGCACTTGGTTTCGTATGTTTCGATACCATGTTAACACCTTCAACAATCGCTTTGTTTTTCTCACGGTACACACGTAATACTTTACCTTCCGCACCTTTATGGTCTCCAGCAATTACTCTTACTATATCACCTGATTTTATTTTTAGCTTTATCATCTTAAAACAAATTAAAGCACTTCTGGTGCTAATGATACAATTTTCATGAATTGTTTTTCACGAAGTTCTCTTGCTACCGGACCAAAAACACGAGTTCCTCTCATTTCACCAGCAGCATTCAATAACACACATGCGTTGTCATCAAACCTAATGTATGAACCATCGGCTCTTCTTACTTCTTTTTTGGTACGTACAACAACTGCAGTTGAAACAGCTCCTTTTTTAACGCTTCCGTTAGGAGCAGTATCTTTGATAGAAACTACAATCTTGTCACCAACAGAGGCGTACCTTCTTTTGGTACCTCCTAAAACACGGATAGTTAAAACTTCCTTTGCTCCAGTATTATCTGCTACTTTTAGTCTTGATTCTTGTTGTACCATAATTATTTAGCTCTTTCTAAGATTTCAACTAACCTCCAACATTTGGTTTTACTTAAAGGACGCGTTTCGCTAATCCTTACGGTATCTCCAATGTTACAGTCGTTCATTTCGTCGTGTGCGTGATACTTTTTAGTTTTCAACACGAACTTACCGTATAATGGGTGTTTTACTTTACGCACTTCTGCAACAACAATAGACTTATCCATTTTGTCCGAAGTTACAACACCAACTCTTTCTTTTCTTAAATTTCTTTTTTCTTCCATCTTTCAGCAGACTACAGTTATTGTCTTTTAGTAAGTTCAGTAACTAATCTTGCAACTGTTCTTCTTACACTTCTAATTTGAAGTGGGTTCTCAATTGGTGAAATAGCGTGAGCCATTTTTAGATCAGCGTATGTTTTCTTAGTTTGGCTAAGCTTTTCTTGCAACTCTGCTGCAGAAAGATCTTTTATTTCTGATTGTTTCATAATATAATATAGATTATGCTTCGAAATCTCTAGCAACGACGAATTTAGTTTTTACTGGAAGCTTTTGAGCCGCAAGACGTAACGCCTCTTTAGCAACTGACAAAGGAACTCCTCCAACTTCAAACATAATCCTTCCGGGTTTAACAACGGCAGCCCAATACTCAACTGCTCCTTTACCTTTACCCATACGTACCTCAAGAGGCTTCTTAGTAATTGGTTTGTCTGGAAATATTTTGATCCATAACTGCCCTTCTCTTTTCATAAAACGAGTTGCAGCGATTCGTGCAGCTTCTATTTGACGAGAAGTTAAGAACATTCCATCTTCATGTACAGATTTAATACCAAACATTCCATTAGAAAGTTCATGTCCTCTTTGAGAATTCCCTTTCATTTTACCCTTTTGTACCTTTCGGTATTTTGTTCTTTTAGGCTGTAACATTTTTCTTTAATTTAAAAATTTACTTTCGTTTACGAGCGTCTGGTTTACCACCTTTATTAAAAGGCTTTCTGTCTCCTCTAGGAGAATCGCCACCTTTACCACCAGCACCAGATTGTTTTTTGTCCATTCCAGCAAGTGGAGAAAGATCTCTCTTTCCATAAACTTCACCTTTCATGATCCACACTTTGATCCCCATTCTACCATAAGTAGTATGAGCTTCTGCCAAAGCATAATCAATATCAGCTCTGAAAGTTGATAGAGGAATTCTACCTTCTTTAAAACCTTCTGAACGAGCCATCTCAGCACCATTCAAACGACCAGAAATCAAAACTTTGATACCTTCTGCGTTCATACGCATAGAGGCGGCAATTGCCATTTTGATTGCACGTCTGTAAGAAATTCTGCTTTCGATTTGACGACAGATGCTGGTAGCAACTAGATACGCGTCAAGCTCAGGTCTTTTGATTTCAAAGATGTTGATTTGAACCTCTTTGTCAGTAACTTTCTTAAGTTCTTCTTTCAACTTGTCTACCTCTTGTCCACCTTTCCCAATAATAATACCCGGTCTGGCTGTAGTGATAGTAACGGTTACAAGTTTCAAAGTTCTCTCGATGATTACTTTTGATACACTAGCTTTTGATAAACGAGCATGGATGTACTTTCTGATTTTATAATCTTCGGCAAGTTTATCACCGTAATCATTTCCACCATACCAGTTTGAGTCCCATCCTCTGATGATACCAAGTCTATTTCCAATTGGATTTGTCTTTTGTCCCATCTTTATTAAATTGCTTGTGTGTTATTAATAGATCCAAGCACGATTGTAACGTGATTAGAACGTTTTCTAATTCTGTGTGCACGACCCTGTGGAGCTGGACGAAGTCTTTTCAACATCATTCCACCATCTACTGTTATCGTTTTTACAAATAAACCTGCTTCTTCCATATTAGCGTCAGGGTTTTTTGCTTGCCAGTTGGCAATTACAGACAAAACCAATTTTTCTAATTTTCTTGAAGCTTCTTTAGAACTAAATCTTAAGATGTTCAATGCTCTTTCTACCTTCTGACCTCTTACCAAGTCCGCTACTAAGCGCATTTTTCTAGGTGAAGTGGGGCAGTTATTCAATTTTGCGAAAGCAATAGACTTATTAGCCTCTTTTCTCGCATCTGCTGTTTCTCTTTTACGAACTCCCATTGCTTCTTATTTTTTACCTTTATTTTTTGCTCCAGCATGACCTCTAAAAGATCTAGTTGGTGAAAATTCTCCTAATTTGTGACCTACCATGTTTTCTGTTACGTAAACTGGTACAAATTGACGACCGTTATGAACTGCGATAGTTTGCCCAACAAAGTCTGGAGTAATCATAGAAGCTCTAGACCATGTCTTAACAACTCCTTTGTTTCCACCTGCAATGTTTTCTTGAACTTTCTTGTCTAACTTATAATGAACGAAAGGTCCTTTTTTTAATGAACGTGCCATATCTTATTATTTCTTTCTACGTTCTACGATATACTTGTTACTCGGGTTTTTCTTAGAACGAGTTCTATAACCTTTTGCTGGTATTCCATTTCTTGAACGTGGATGTCCACCAGAAGAACGACCTTCACCACCACCCATTGGGTGATCGACAGGGTTCATCGCTACAGGTCTTGTTCTAGGTCTTCTACCTAACCATCTTGTTCTACCAGCTTTTCCTGATACAACTAATTGATGATCTGAATTAGACACAGCTCCAATTGTAGCCGAACACGTCAACAAGATCAATCTTGTCTCACCAGAAGGCATTTTAATTGTCGCATATTTTCCATCTCTTGCCATTAATTGAGCAAATGTTCCAGCTGAACGAGCGATTACAGCTCCTTGACCAGGTCTCAATTCGATACAAGAAATAACAGTTCCTAAAGGAATTCTGCTCAACGGTAATGTATTCCCAATTTCGGGTTGAGATTCAGGACCAGAAACTAATTTCTGACCAACTTTCAATCCGTTTTGAGCAATAACATACGTTTTTTCTCCATCAGCATACGCTAACAAAGCGATAAATGCAGTACGATTTGGATCATACTCAATTGATTTTACCGTAGCAGGAATTCCTTCTTTAGTACGTTTAAAATCAATGATACGATATCTCTGCTTGTGACCACCACCCGTATAACGCATGGTCATCTTTCCTTGACTATTTCTACCACCAGAGTTTTTTATCGGCGCTATCAAAGAGCGTTCCGGCTTATCAGTTGTAATGGCGTCATAACCATTCACAACTCTAAATCGCTGACCTGGGGTAATAGGTTTTAATTTTCTTACTGACATTTTTCTATCTTAGATATTGTTGTAAAAATCAATTGTTTCTCCTTTTTGTACTTGAACAATTGCTTTTTTAGTTGCATTCGTCTTTCCACTTATTAAACCACTTTTAGTGTATTTAGTAGTTCTATCTGGCCTAACATTCATCGTATTGACACTTAAAACAGTTACTCCATAAGCAGCCTCAACAGCTTTCTTAATTTGCACTTTGTTTGCTTTTTTGTCAACAACGAATCCGAAGCGGTTTAAAACTTCACTTTCTTTGGTTACTTTTTCCGTTACTATAGGCTTAATTATGATGCTCATATCCTATTATTTACTTAAATTTTCTTCAATTATCTCCAAAGAACTCTCTAAAAGCACTAAATTATTAGCGTTTAATATATCGTAAGTGCTTAATTCTAAGCTACTTACTACGCTAGAGCCTTTTAAATTGCGTGACGACAAATATACATTTTTATTTACATCACCCAACACAAACAGAGATTTTTTATTTTCTAACTCTAAAGCTTTCAAAACGTTGATGAAATTTTTAGTGTTTGGTGTTTCAAAATTAAAGTCTTCAAGAACGATAATATTCGATTCTTTTGCTTTAATAGAGAAAGCAGATTTTCTAGCCAAACGTTTCAAGCTTTTATTCAATTTAAATGAATAACTTCTTGGTCTTGGTCCAAAAACTGTTCCACCACCTTTAAACAATGGATTCTTTGCACTACCCGCACGAGCAGTACCAGTTCCTTTTTGTTTTTTAATCTTACGCGTACTTCCCGCTACTTCAGCTCTTTCTTTAGCTTTGTGCGTTCCCTGTCTTTGATTAGCAAGATACTGCTTAACATCAAGGTATACTGCGTGATTGTTTGGTTCTATACCAAATACTGAATCAGAAAGTTGCACTTTTCTTCCAGTATCTTTTCCGTTGAAATCTAATACTTTTGCTTCCATTACTTCTGAATGATTACATAAGAGTTGTTACATCCAGGAATACATCCTTTAATAACAAGTAGGTTCTTTTCAGCCACTACTTTTAAAACTCTAAGGTTTTGAACTTTTACATTGTCTCCTCCCATACGTCCAGCCATACGCATTCCCTTGAATACTCTGGATGGATAAGAAGACGCTCCTACAGAACCCGGCGCTCTTAAACGGTTGTGTTGACCGTGAGTTGCTTGACCGACACCACCAAAACCGTGACGTTTTACAACCCCTTGAAAACCTTTACCTTTAGATACACCTTGTACATCTACAAATTCTCCTTCAGCAAAAATAGAAACATCAATAAGATCCCCTAATTTTTGTTCTGTTGCGAAATCTTGGAATTCAACGACTTTTTTCTTAGCTACAGTTCCCGCTTTTGCAAAGTGACCTAAAGCCGCTTTTGTGGAATGTTTCTCGTTTTTGTCATCGAAACCAAGTTGCAACGCTTCGTACCCGTCAACACCTTTGGTTCTGACTTGGGTAACAACACATGGTCCAGCTTCGATTACTGTACAAGGAATATTCTTCCCGTTTTCGTCGAAAATGCTAGTCATGCCGATTTTTCTACCAATTAACCCAGACATAATTATTAATTATTAATTATTAAATATAAATATAGAACGCAGCTTTTAACCAAATCCTATTTTTTAAGTGGGTGCAAATGTATAACATATTTACACACAAACCAAAAAAATAATTTTCGATTAAAAACAGCGTCCTTTTCTTACTAGTAAGCTACTTAAACTTTGATCTCTACTTCAACACCGCTAGGCAATTCCAATTTCATCAAGGCATCAATAGTTTTTGATGAAGAGGAATAAATGTCAATCAATCTCTTGTATGACATTACTTCAAATTGCTCTCTTGCTTTTTTGTTAACGTGTGGAGAACGTAATACTGTGAAAAGTTTTTTGTGAGTTGGTAATGGGATTGGACCTGTAACAACTGCTCCTGTACTTTTAACTGTTTTTACAATCTTTTCAGCAGACTTGTCTACTAACATGTGATCGTAAGATTTTAGTTTTATTCTGATTTTTTGACTCATTTTCTTAAAGATTAAGCGTTTCCTTTTGCTTTTTTGATAACTGCTTCCGAAATATTCGAAGGAGTTTCAGCGTAATGTGAAAATTCCATTGTTGATGTTGCACGACCTGAAGATAAAGTTCTTAAAGTAGTAACATAACCAAACATTTCTGATAATGGCACATCGGCTTTAATGGTTTTAGCACCCGCTCTATCACCCATATCATTTACCTGACCTCTACGACGGTTGATATCACCTACGATATCTCCCATGTTTTCTTCAGGTGTAATCACTTCCATTTTCATGATTGGCTCTAATATAACAGCACCAGCTGCTTTAGCTACCTCTCTATACCCCATTCTTGCTGCAAGCTCAAAAGAAAGTGCATCAGAATCCACAGGATGGAAAGACCCATCCAATAAAGTTACTTTCAAACTATCTACTTGATATCCTGCTAAAGGACCAGTTTTCATAGCTTCTCTAAAACCTTTTTCTACAGATGGTATATATTCTTTAGGAACGTTACCACCTTTGACAGCATTAACGAACTGCAATCCAACAGGAGCTTTACCATCAACTTCATCAGCTGGCTCTAATCTAAATACGATATCACCGAATTTACCACGACCACCAGATTGTTTTTTGTACGTTTCTCTGTGTTGAGCAGACTTTGTAAATGCTTCTTTGTATTCAACTTGAGGCTCACCTTGGTTTACTTCAACTTTGAATTCACGTCTCATTCTATCAACTAAGATGTCCAAGTGAAGCTCACCCATACCTGAGATAATAGTTTGCCCAGAAGCTTCATCTGTTCTAACCGTAAATGTAGGATCCTCTTCAGCTAATTTAGCCAAAGCCATACCCATTTTATCTACGTCAGCCTTAGTTTTAGGTTCAATTGCAATACCAATAACCGGTGCTGGGAATTTCATAGACTCAAGAATAATTGGGTGTTTTTCATCACACAACGTATCTCCAGTTTTGATATCTTTAAATCCAACTGCCGCTCCAATATCACCCGCTTCAATATAATCGATTGGGTTTTGTTTGTTTGCATGCATTTGGTAAATACGAGAAATTCTTTCTTTATTTCCTGAACGTGTGTTCAAAACGTAAGAACCCGCATCTAAACGTCCTGAGTAAGCACGGAAGAAAGCTAAACGACCTACGAATGGGTCAGTAGCAATTTTGAAAGCTAAAGCAGCAAATGGCTCTTTAACATCGGGCTTACGCAATATTTTAGTTTGATCTTCTTCTAACAATTCAGCATCATCAGGATGAATTCCTTCAATACCATCTTTATCCATTGGAGATGGCAAATATTTACATACTGCATCTAACATGAATTGAACTCCTTTATTTTTAAAAGAAGAACCAGCAATCATAGGAATGATAGCCATATCCATTACAGCAGCTCTCAATGCAATATTGATTTCTTCCTCTGTAATAGAGTTTTCATCTTCCATGAATTTTTCAAGTAAAGTCTCATCATAATCAGCTACTGCCTCAATAAGAATCGATCTGTACTCCTTCACTTCTTCAAGCATATCCTCTGGAATAGGCACAATATCATACGTTGCTCCTAAACCTTCTTCATGCCATACTATAGCTTGATTTTTAACTAAATCCACAACACCTCTGAAATCATTTTCTTCACCAATAGGCAAAGTGATTGCAACTGCGTTTGATTTCAACATATCTCTTACTTGTTGACAAACCATCAAAAAGTTAGATCCTTGTCTATCCATTTTATTAACGAATCCAATACGTGGAACTCTGTATTGATCTGCCAATCTCCAGTTCGTTTCTGATTGAGGCTCAACACCATCAACAGCACTAAATAAGAAAACCAAACCATCAAGAACACGCAAAGAACGGTTTACTTCAACTGTAAAGTCAACGTGTCCCGGTGTATCGATAATATTGAAGTGATAAGGAGCTGTTTCAGATAAAACTTTACCTTGTTCAGTTGGAAAATTCCATTCACAAGTTGTAGCTGCAGAAGTAATTGTAATACCTCTTTCTTGCTCTTGTGCCATCCAGTCCATTGTTGCAGCACCATCGTGTACTTCACCAATTTTGTGTGATTTTCCAGTGTAGAATAATATACGCTCTGTTGTTGTTGTTTTACCAGCATCAATGTGAGCAGCAATTCCTATGTTTCTTGTATATTTTAGATCTCTAGCCATTTCTTAAGAATTAAAATCTAAAGTGAGAGAATGCTTTATTAGCTTCTGCCATTTTGTGAGTATCCATTCTTTTCTTAACAGCAGCTCCTTCTTCTTTAGCCGCAGCTAAACATTCTGAAGCTAACCTCTGAGCCATCGATTTTTCGTTTCTTCTTCTAGAATAAAGAATTAACCATTTCATCGCCATAGAAATTTTTCTGTCTGGACGAATTTGCATCGGAATTTGAAATGTAGCTCCACCTACTCTACGACTACGTACTTCTACGTGAGGCATAACATTGGTTAAGGCATCTTTCCAAATTTCTAATGATGGTTTCTCCGCATCTTGTTTTTTAGACTCAATGATGTCAATTGCATCATAAAATACTTTAAACGCTGTCGATTTTTTTCCATCCCACATTAAGTTGTTCACAAAACGTGTTACCAGTTGGTCATTAAACCTAGGATCTGGTAAAAGTGGTCTCTTCTTTGCCGCTCTTTTTCTCATGTCTTTTTGTTTAAAAAAAGTCTTAATGTCATAACGCCACAACGACTTAATGTACAAAATACACTTTAGACTTTTGACTTTAGACTTTAAACTAATTAATTACTTTTTTGCTTCTTTTGGGCGTTTTGCTCCGTACTTAGATCTTCTTTGCGTTCTTCCTGCTACTCCTGACGTATCAAGGGCACCACGAACGATGTGATATCTAACTCCTGGTAAATCTTTTACCCTTCCACCCCTAACTAATACTATCGAGTGCTCTTGTAGATTGTGTCCTTCACCAGGGATGTACGCATTTACTTCATTACCATTTGTCAAACGTACACGCGCTACTTTACGCATTGCAGAGTTTGGTTTTTTTGGTGTTGTAGTGTAAACACGCGTACAAACCCCTCTTCTTTGAGGACAAGAATCTAAAGCAACCGATTTACTCTTCTTAGTTATCTGAGTTCTTCCTGTTCTTACTAATTGTTGAATTGTTGGCATAATTAATACTAAAAATTTCTTATTATATTAAATTCCCGCTTTTTACGGGGTTGCAAATGTAGAAAATATTTTTTATTCTACAAACGTTAATCTACTAATTTTCAATAAGATTATTTTATCATTCGATTTTAATCGCAAAAAGCAGATATTTACATTCTATTTAATAAAACAAAATTCACTTGAAGCACTTCCTTATTTATATTCTCCTTTTTAATTTAGGCCTACACTGCTCTGCTCAAAGCTTTCAGGTACTAATTACAGGAAAATCAACCTTGGAAACAAAGACAATCGACTCTTTAAAATATAACCCAAAACACACAAACACAAAGTCAATTGAGATTGAATTAAACAGGCTGTCCGAAGATCTTTCAAGAATTGGATACATTGACAACATTACCGGACCACTAATCCAAATAAATGACTCCAGTTATCGTGCTAAAATACATTTAGGAGAAAAAATAAAAGCGATACATATATATATAGGTAGCAACAAAAAACCAAACCTTCCTATACTTTTAAAAGAAGAAGAAGAAACTATTATACTACCTTACCCAGAAATAGATTTTTACTTGCGTAAAAAAATACAAGAATTAGAACAAAATGGGTTTGCATTAGCTAAACTAAAGCTGACAAACATCAAAAGAATAAATGCCGTTTTGTACGCCAATTTAAAAATAGAAACCGACAAGAAAAGAATCTTAAATGCGATAACCATAAATTACGAAGACACAAATTCAACTACAAATTTCCCATCCGGACATTTTGCTCAACTAAACAGAAAATACAAAACAAGCATTTTTAACCAAAAAGTACTCGATCAGATTTACACTGATTTTGAAAATTTTGGATTCATCAGTCAAATAAAATATCCGGAAATTCTATTTACAAAAGATACCACAAAAGTGTACGTTTATCTTCAAAAAAGAAAATCAAACACATTTGACGGTTTCATTGGATTTTCTAACAATGAAAATCAAAAAATCACATTGAATGGATATTTAGATGTACAACTCCAAAATATTTTAGGTACCGGCGAACAACTTTCAGTATATTGGAAAAGCGATGGCAATAACCAAAAAACATTTAAAGCAAGTGTAGAATTGCCCTATTTGCTAAAAACTCCAATAGGCCTAAAAGCACAAATTCAGCTATTCCGACAAGACACGACCTTTCAAAACACTAAAACCGCAATAGACCTGAGCTACTTCATTAATTACAACACCCGATTTTATTTAGGATACCAAAAAACAGAATCCAGCGCTATCCAAAATTTAAACAATAATTCAATTAGCGATTTCGATAATTCGTTCCTAACGTCAAGTTTTAATTATATCAAATTGGATGCAGCCAATTCTGTTTTTCCTACAAAATCAAGCCTCACACTACAATCAGGAATAGGAAGCAGAGCACTTAATACCCAATCCGAAAACACAACAAAAAGCAACCAGTATTTTATAAACATTCAAGCCGTACACAACTTTAACCTAAATAAAAAAAATTCCATCCATATCAATAGCCTTAATTATTATTTACAAAGCAATACTTATGTCACCAACGAATTACACCGTTTTGGTGGATTCAACAGCGTCAGAGGTTTTGCTGAAAATAGCCTGCAAGCCTACCTCATGACTTCACTACTCACGGAATATCGCTATATTGTATCTCCCAATCTTTACGTTCATTCAATTTTAGATTACAGTATTTACAAAGATAAATCCGCAATAGACCAACAAGACAAAAAAGAAAACTTAATAGGCATTGGAATGGGATTGGGATTATTAACAAAAAATGGATTATTCAAATTAGCACTTGCCAGCGGGAGGACCACAAATCAACCTCTAGAAATAAACAATACAATTGTACACATCAGCTATAATGTATCTTTTTAAAACATTAGAAACAGATTACACGACTTTTGTTCTATTAAAAAAAGTCAAGCTTAAAAAAATAATAATCAAAAAACATTGCGAACAGCATTTTAAATTAATTTTCAACTTCATCTCATTAATTTTAAACAACACCCCTAAATAAAAATTGTTTTATAGCCATTGTTTTACTTCCTAACTTACTTCAAACTTAAATAAAAGAATTTAAAACCTTTTTTGATATGGTATGCAGTTTTCATATCTATTTCCTTAGAATCCAGTAAGACACAATATCCAGTCTCTACTTTTTTTAACAGGACATTTACATTACATAAGAGCATAGCAGTAAAAAAAATCTAGATTTCCACAAACAATTATGAGCCTATTGATCACAAAACACATGATTTGATGAGATATTTTTTGATTTTTGTTATAATAAACCTAAAATACTGCCTAATTAATAGTATTTATTGAAAAAATTAAATTATCGCTAATTTTTAACAATAAATAATTAGGAATATTAACAAATTATTAAGAAATTTGCTAAACTAATTCAAAATATTTATAAAATGAAACTAAAGTTCAATGGATTCTTTGTACTACTTGTAGTACTTGTTGCGCAGCTAACTTTCGCGCAAGAAAGAGCTGTTTCAGGTGTTGTTTCTGACAATGCAGGATTGCCTTTACCGGGCGTGAGTGTATTAGTAAAAGGAACAAATACTGGAACACAAACTGATTTTGACGGGAAATATTCCATCAGAGCCTCATCAACCCAAGTGCTAATATTTAGTTACATTGGGATGATGACTCAAGAAAAGACAGCTAGCACATTAATTATTAACGTAAAGTTAAACAATGCTACAAATGAACTTGACGCTGTCGTGGTAACGGCATTGGGAATTAAACGAGAGAAAAAATCTCTAGGTTATTCTTCACAACAAGTTACGGCTGAACAAGTGTCAACTGTGCCAACTGGAAATTTTGTCAACAACTTATCTGGTAAAGTTGCAGGACTTAGCGTAACTAATGGAACAAACTTTGGGGGATCTACAAATGTAGTTCTTAGAGGTTTTAAATCTTTGTTGGGAGATAACCAAGCATTATTTGTTGTCGATGGCGTGCCAATATTAAACACTAATGTAAACAGTGGCGACCAAAGAAGAGGTCGTGGAGGTTTAGACTTCGGAAATGCGGCATCAGATATTAACCCGAATAACATTGCAGAAATCAATGTCCTCAAAGGCGCAGCTGCGACTGCATTATATGGATCACGAGCACAAAACGGAGCCATAATAATAACAACAAAAAAAGGAAAAGCAGGTAAAGATTTATCCGTAGAATTTTCTTCATCTTACACTAGATCCACGATTGACAAGTCCACTTTTGCAAAATACCAAACGGAATATGGACAAGGTTATTTCGGACAAGTGTTTTCAACATATCAAGGGCAGCCTAGAGCGAGAACTGGAGATGATGCATCTTATGGACCTAAGTATGATGGATCCCTTGTTTTTCAATATGATGCTTTTGTACCAGGATCTGCTACTTTTGGACAAGCAACTCCATGGGTTGTTGCACAGAATACTCCTGAAAGCTTTTTTGAAGCAGCATCTTCAACAATTAATAACATATCTCTTAGCGGAGGTTCAGATAAAGCGACTTATAGACTGACTTACGCAAATACAAAAAGTGATGATGTTTTACCAAACGCTTTATTAAGCAAAAACAACTTTAATGCGGCAGCAAGTTATAAATTTAACGATAAATTAAGTTCTAACTTCAACGCAACCTATGTTAATCAAAACACGAGAAACAGAAACGCAACTGGATATAATGGTAATGTAATGTCTAACTTTAGACAATGGTGGGCAACCAATGTAGATATCAAGGAACAAAAGCAGTTTTACAATTTAGGGCAGCAAAATTACACGTGGAATCAAAGGAACGCAACTAATATTTCACCTGCGTATTGGGACAATCCTTATTTTCAAAGAAACCAAAACTACAATACCGATACAAGAGAAAGATTTGCTGCTAATGCAAGTGTAACTTACGACATATCAAAAGAATTTAGTTTACTAGGAAGAGCAGGTACTGATGGATTTAATTTAAGAACAGAAGACAGATTAGCTACAGGCTCTTATCCAAATGTTATTGGATCAAACTCAAATTTAGCTAACTTACCGGCTCAACCTTCGGGTTATGCATTAGATATTTATAATTTTAGCGAACAAAATTATGACTTCTTGGCGACGTACAAAAAAGATTTAGCTGAAGAACTAAATTTAAGTGTAATAGTAGGTACTAATTACAATGTACAAAATAGATTTTCAAATCAACAATCAACTTCAGGAGGCTTATTTATACCGGGATTATACACAATATCTAACTCAGTATCCGCTCCAACATTACCTAGAATTGTTGATACTAAAAAACAAATTCTTGGTTTATTCACACAGGCAACTTTAGGCTACAAAGGGACTTACTACTTAGAAGGCTCTGTAAGAAGAGATCAATCTTCTGCATTACCAGTTGAAAATAATGCATATTGGTATTCAGCGATTTCTGGAACTGTCGTTTTCTCAAATTGGTTAAAAGATGTTGAATTTATTAATTTTGGTAAATTTAGAGCCGCATATGCACAAGTAGGTTCAGATACAGATCCAAATCAATTACAAAATACTTATAATTCACTTACACCTTTTCAAACACCAGTTTATTCTTATAATACTAATGCCAAAAATCCAAATCTTAAACCACAACAGTTGGATAATATTGAATTTGGTTTAAATATGCAATTTGCAAAAAACAGATTAGGCTTTGACGTAGCATACTTTGAGAATAAAGCTTTTGACCAAATTTTACCACTACCAGTATCAACGGCAACAGGGGCAGCATTTACAACTATAAACGCAGGAACATTGACGACAAAAGGGTTTGAAGTATCACTTAACTTTACACCAATCAAAACAGAGAATTTTGACTGGGATGTAAATGTAAACTGGGCAAATCCAAACACAAAAGTTACAGAATTAGCTCCTGGAATTGAAAACATTAATATTAACTCCCTTCAAGGTGGTATCAGCATTAATGCACCATTAAATCGCGATTATGGTTCTATTTGGGGAACAACTTATGAACTTGATGACTTAGGCAATAGAATAATTGGTGAGAATGGAGCATATGTTGTTTCTACCACTACGGATAATCAATTAGGAACATATCAAGCAGATTGGTCAGGAGGTATAAATAATAAATTTACGTATAAGAACCTTTCTTTCAGTTTTTTGATTGATATCAAAAAAGGAGGCAGTATATTTTCACTTGACCAATATTACGGATATGGAACAGGAATCTATGCTAATTCTGTTGGAACTAACGATTTAGGCAACCCCGTAAGAAACACACTAACTAACGGCGGAGGAGAGCTTTTACAAGGTGTAATGGCTAATCCTGCTTTTACTTCTACTAACGGTCAACCAATGTATATAACCAATACAACGAGATTAGACAGATCTCAATCAAGCCAAGTATTAGGTACAGATCCACCAGCTGCTGCATTTTTATATGATGCTGGATTTGTAAAACTTAGAGAAGTTGTTCTTACGTACAGTCTTCCTTCAACTATTCTCGGAAAATCAATAAAAGGTGCATCATTTAGTGTAATAGGTAATAACTTATGGATAATAGATAAAAGTTTACCTTACGCTGATCCTGAAGCTGGATTATCATCTGGTAACACTCAAGGTTACCAGTCTGGACCTATGCCCACTACGAGAAATATTTCTTTCAATGTTAAAGTTAATTTTTAAAAAGATGAAAATGAAAAAAATCATAGCAATACTAACCATATGTTTGTTAATGACAGCATGTGTTAGTGAAGATATAAATACCGATCCCAATAGTGCATATACTGCTGTGCCAGGATCATTACTAAATTTCGCTCAAAAAGAACTAAGCGACTATGTTAACACTCCAAGTGTTAATATTAACAATTTTAGGCTTACAATGCAATATTGGCAAGAAACTACTTATGTGAACGAAAGTAATTATGACTTTACAAACAGAAACGTATCTAATAATATATTTTCATTAAACTATGTAAGCGTAATTAATAATTTAGGGAAAGCTAAAGATATTATTATCAATTACGCACCTACAGCAGATGAAGCATCAGGATGGTCAGTTAACAAAAAAAACCAGTTAGCTATTATCGATGTAATGCAGGTTTACACTTATCAAAATCTAGTTGATACTTTTGGTAATATACCTTATATCCAAGGTGCAAATGTGAACGATTTTCCATTGCCAGCTTATGATGACGCGTCGACCATTTACACTGACCTAATTAAAAGAATTAATGAAGACATCTCCAATCTAAACACGAATGCAACTGGGTTTAAATCTTTTAACGATGGGGACATATACTACGGTGGTAATATTGCTAAATGGAAAGCATTAGCAAATTCTATAAAATTAAAACTTGCTATTGCGATTGCTGATGTAAATCCAACTTTAGCCCAATCTACAGCACTACAAGCTATTGCAGCAGGAGTAATAACGTCGCCGACTGGAAATTGTCAATTTCAATATCTTGCAGCATCTCCAAACTTCAATCCTTTGTATGAAAATCTTTCTGCAAGTGGCAGAGATGACTTTTTTGCTGGAAAAACCTTAATCGATTACATGGCGGCCTCAAATGACCCAAGAATAGATAATTATTATGAGGAAGTTACAGGCGGTGGCTATGTCGGACAAACCATTGGACAAGGTGGAGAATTTGCTGATTTCTCACATATCGGATCTTATGCGTACACTGAAACTACACCAGGCGTTATCTTAAACTATACTGAAGTTGCTTTCTATATTGCTGAAGCTAATGCACGTTGGAATCCAACTGCTGCTCCTAGTGCATACAGAACTGCAGTAACAGCTTCAATATTAGAATGGGGTGGTACAACATCAGAAGCATCAACTTACCTTGTTGTAAATCCATTCAATGCTTCTAATTGGAAAAAGTCAATTGGAGAGCAAGCTTGGGTAGCTATGTATAACCAAGGTCTAACTTCTTGGAATTTCTGGCGAAGATTAGACTTTCCAATTTTGACAGCGCCAAGTTCAGCTATAACTAATGCCGGAGGAAAAGTTCCTGTAAGAATGGCTTACCCAGTTCTTGAACAACAAGTAAACAATTCAAACTACACAACAGCCTCAAATGCAATTGGTGGAGATTTATTAACAACAAAAATATTCTGGGATAAATTCTAGTTATCACTTAATTCAATTATTCAAAACCATCCCATTTTTTGGGGTGGTTTTTTTTTAAATCTTAGCACCATGGTAAAAGAACTTCAAGATTTGGATTAGGACTATCTAATTATGTTGGAGCCAATACTGCACAAAGAACAGCAGCTGGATCTTCTAAATCAGGAGCACTAATGTTATTAGCAGAAAGCAAATTTTTACAAGCTGAAGCAGTACAAAGAGGATTTCTAACTACTGGAAGTGCGCAAACTTTGTTCAACGAAGGCGTACAATCTTCTTTTACTTATTTAGGAGCTACAATAGGCACATACTTGACTGAGATAAATCTTAAATCCGGTTTTGGATGGGCTGCTTCTTCTAATAAGATACAAGCGATATTAACTCAAAAATGGATTGCATTAAGCAGTATTCATGGTGTTGAAAACTATATAAATTACACACGAACCGGATTCCCTGTTATACCGGGATCAATTAATGGTTTTAATTTACAGCCATCAAGACCTAAGAGACTTATATACCCATTATCAGAATACAATGCAAACTCTGCAAATGTTCCTAATTTGACCTCTTCTCAAATTATCACACAAGGACCTTTCTGGTACGTACCGTAATTCTTTAGAGTGTAAAGCACTACAAAGGCTGTTCGAAAATTATTTTTCGGACAGCCTTTTTTTTGCTAACCTACGGGACCATAAATAAAGTGTTTTAATACATGTAAAATATCAAAAAATAAATTGTTTATGATCTAAGCTAGTGATGTAAAAAGAGACAAAACCTAAACTTATTTATAAACAAGTACTGATTTTCTTTTACTCGTAAAAAGTCGAGATTTTATTACAAGTTTGCAAAAATAAAATTAAAAAATACAACAATTAATTACCTCTTATTTTCTTGGTTATTCTCTAGTAATTTACTGTCGTTATGGATGGATTTTATATAATCTCTGGGCGTCAGATTACTATATAACTTAAAACTTGTGGTAAAATATGAAAACGAATTAAATCCTGTTTCATGAACCAAGAACTGTATGTTTCTTTCTCCAAGATGAATCAGCTTAATGGCGTAATCCAATCGAAACTCTCTCATATATTGGCTAATGTTCTTATTTGTAAGTTTTCTGATTCTTTTATCTAAAGTTGATTTACTGATGAAAAGTTTTTTGGACAATTCATCAATATCAACATTCAATTTTAAATTATTCAACAAATGTTCATTTACACTGGTAAGAAAATCTTTTTCAGATAATTTTATAGTAACTTTTGAAAAGGGATCTGGTTTAAATTTTTTTTCTATATTATTTTTGAATTCTAGCAAGTTATTGACTTTGAAAATTAACTCTCTAACTTTAAAAGGCTTCACAATAAAATCATTAACTCCATTTTCAAGTAGCTTATATTGAACGCTATCGTCTATATTAGCAGTAATTATTACAAATGGCACTGCGTTTAGTTTGCCATTTTTTTTTAAAAAAAAATACAAATCTTCTCCATTCATATTAGGCATCATCAAGTCACTAATAATAATATCGGGTATGTGTTTGTTTAAGTATACCAGTGCATCAACACCATCTTTGAACCAGTTGACATTAAAACCACTCAGGCTCAATAACTCCGATATTGAGCTGCCAAGCGCTACATCATCTTCAATTAATACTATTCCCCTTTTTTGATTTATCATGCATCTAAATTAACTATTTTAATTTTAAATTATTCTTATTATTTTTTAAATTATTAGGACTAGTATTCATATAAATTAAAATTAAAATATCTTTATTTATCATTTAAAAACTACACCTCGAAAATGTAGCAATCACGTCTAAAAAAAATTAACAAAAGATTGATTGAAATACAATTAAATATTGTTTAACTGATAAAATAGATTTTCCCCATAAAACAAAAAGTCACGTGCTTTGCCAGCAATAAATTAGTCTAAATAAAATTGATTTAGCGTAATGAAAAAATTAAATAAATAAACCGTCTTAGCTTGATGAAAAATCTTTTATTAAACATTTCTAAAGTCACTAATACTGTATTAAAAAAAAATTCCATAACTGATACCTTGAATTTATGCTTAAGCGACATTGCCAAAGGACAACAAATCGACAGCTGTTCCGTTTTTAAGAATAAAACAACCAATGGCAAAACAACCTACTATTACGTCAACAAGAGGCAGGGTCATAAAACTAACCCTAAAATTGAGAGTTTTAATCTAAATAATCTTACCTACGATACCTATCCAGAACTTTATGATATATTATCAAAAAATAAGCCTTTGCATGGTCTTGTAAGAGACAATAAAAATGTGTTTTTTAAAAAGCACATGGAAACACAAGGGATCAAATCATACCTGTTTACCCCTGTGTTTTCTAATACTACATTCTGGGGCTGGATAAGCTACACGATATGCAAAGAGGAAAGGAAATGGGAAGAAGAACAAATTAAAACCTTACAGACAGTTGCTAAAAATATTGGTGACAGACTTTACAAAGATAAAATTAATATAAAATTAAAAAAAACTTTGGAAAGATTTGATTTTTATATGGCCGGTTCAAATCAAGCAATGTGGGAATGGGATATTAAAACTAAGAAAACGACCTACTCTCATAATTGGGAAGGAATGTTAGGATATACTGAAGACGATTTCATTAAAGATAAAGAATTATGGCAAAAAAGTATTCACTCAGAGGACATGATTCAAGTTGCCATCGATTTAGAATACTTTATTACTCAAAAATTAAATCGATATGAAGGAACTGCACGAATGATTCATAAAGACGGACATATAATATGGATAAAATATTCCGGAATACTTAAAAAAAATAAAAAAGGAAAGCCAATAAAAGTTATCGGAACACATACTGATATTAGCGAGATTAAAGAAAAAGAAAATCAATTAGAATTGTCCGAAGCTAAATTTAGATTCATTGCAGAAAACACAACCGATATAATTTGTCAACAAAAAATGGACGGAAGTTATTACTATATTTCCAATTCTTCAAAGGAAATAATAGGATACACACCTGATGAATTAATAAACAAAAAAATATTTGATTACATTCATCCTGACGACTATGTGGAGCTGTTGAATTATTATAAAGCGTTTCTTAAAAGCAGTAAAAACAAAACGGTAACGTATCGCTTTAGAAAAAAAGACAATACCTATATATGGCTGGAAACCTCTTTAAAAAAAATATTAAATCATGAAAACATAATCATTGGTATACAAACTTCCAGCAGAGATGTCAGCGATAGAATTAAAGCCTCCGAAGAAATCAAGATAGCATTTGAAAAAGAGAAAGAACTTAACGAAATGAAATCTAGGTTTGTCACGATGGCGTCCCATCAATTTAGAACCCCTTTGACGGTTATTTATTCTAATGCGGAACTCATTGAGCTGAAATTAGATCATTTTGACAAACACACACACCAATCCTTAGAAAAGAAAACGTTCCGAATAAAAAATGAAGTCGATCGAATGATCGAGTTAATGAACAACATATTAATTTTTGGAAAATACGAATCAGAAAAAATTCAAAAAACGATAAAAGTTCTAGATTTTAATACATTCATTAACTCCTTACTCAATCTTTATTTTAATAATCAACATCACAAGCGCAAAATTCAAGTAAAAATAAAAGGTAAAAAACATTTCTTTTTTACTGATGAAATCTTAATGACTCACATTTTAACGAACCTAATCAATAATGCCTTTAAATATTCGAAAGGAAAATCAGATCCATTACTCCTTATAACCTATTTAGAAAAAGAACTGGAAATAGAGGTGATTGATTATGGAATTGGAATTCCCGAAAATGATATTCAATATGTATTTACATCCTTTTTTAGAGCTTCAAACACAACTGCAATAACTGGTTCCGGATTAGGATTAGCCGTTGTAAAACAGTTTACAGATTTTTTAAATGGCAAAATAGAACTAAAAACTCAAGAAAATATTGGAACTCGAATAAAATTAATTTTCCCTTATGAAAAAAAATAATATCCTTTTAGTTGATGATGACCCAAATATTAGAGAGACCATTGCTGAACTTCTACGATATGAAAATTATGAGGTGAAAGTTGCCTCTAATGGCCAAAACGCCTTAGACCTTCTGGAATACTGGACTCCTGACTTAATTATATGCGACATAATGATGCCCGTAATGGATGGTCATGTATTTCACAAAATAATTTCAGAAAACCAATCTTTAAGTCCCATTCCTTTCATTTTTCTGACAGCAAAAAAAGAAAATAATTTGAGAAGAAAATGTCTGCTGGAAGGCGTTGATGATTTTTTATCAAAACCATTTAAAATCAAAGAATTAATAAAAATAATAGCTGTAAAAATAGAACGATTTGAAAAAATAAAGAATGCCAATAATAATTTATATATCGGAGAAAAAAATCATTTTGCACATGAAATAAACACTCCGCTTTCAGGGATTTTAGGTTCCATCGAATTGCTCATGGATGCTAAAGAAGACTATAAAAAAAATGAAATCGCTACATTTTATGATTCAATAAAAGTATCTGGAGAACGATTAAACAGGACAATGCAAAACTTAATACTCTATCAAAATCTTAAAAACAATACGATCGAGTTTGATCACCAGTCAAAAACTGAAATAGCGACGACATTTGTAAATACTACTAGCAAAATTTTTGAGATTTATGATAAAAAAAATAATACAATTAATTTCAAAATAGATGAAGCTACTATAAAAATTAGTCAAAGGTACTTAAATTTCATCCTTTTTGAATTAATTGATAACGCATTGAAATTTTCTAAAAAAAATCCTACTATTATTGTTTCCGGCCAAAAATATAATGAGGAATACTATGAACTGGTTATTAAAGATTATGGCATAGGGTTTAGTCCATCTGAATTAAATAAAATTGGCGCTGCGCAACAATTCAAAAGAGAAGAGAGAGAACAACAAGGATTAGGCATGGGTCTCTTTCTAAGCAAAACAATTATAAAAAAAATAAATGGTGTTTTTAGTATTGTTTCAACAGAGAATGAAGGCACTACCATTAAAATATTCCTTCCATTAGATTCAAGCTGCTAATACACATAGCATGCATTTATAGTTTCTTACCTAATAAAAGACCATTAGTATCCGCTAAATCACTTTAAACTACCTTTATCTTTCTAGTATTTTTGTTTGATTAAATACTGTACCTTTTAGTACATAAAACAAAACAAAAAGACATTTGGCACTTAAAATTTTAATATTATTATAAAAAAAGTGCAATACATATCGTTCTCTGCAATCTCCGAGACAGTATAAAAAATAAAGCCCTAATTTTTAATTCATTAGGGGTCCCATAAAAATTCGGCTTTTATTGGTCGTGATATAACTATACCAAATACAGTTCTTTTTCGAAGCAAAAAAACTAATAATATTTAACTCCTACATCCATTCCCATATATAAAATATACCGATTAAGCATCTGCAAAAATTATCATAATATTGACATCAAGTTTGAAACGCAGCAAGAGTTCTAAAAAAGAAAAACACAACCAAAATTTTCGACCTGAAAAAATTTAAATCAATAAAATGGATAGTTAACGAGAAAAGATTATTTTAAAAAAAATTATTTTTTTCTTTCAATGACATAATTGACCATCAAAATCAGCGCCTCTTTAAACTCGGAATTGGGATAGTTATCCAAATTCAAAAGGGCTTCTTGCTGAAATTCGACCATTTTTTGTTCCGCATAAAGCAATCCGTTATTATTTTTCACAAAAGCAATCACTTCTTTGACGCGTTTTTTATCTTTATTATGGTTTTTTATGGAGTTGATTAACCACGTTTTTTCTTTTGAAGTACACGTATTCAGAACATGAATAAGTGGCAATGTCATCTTTTGTTCTTTGATGTCAATTCCGGTTGGTTTACCAATGGCTTCCTCCGTATAATCGAATAAATCATCTTTTATTTGAAAAGCCATACCTATGAGTTCTCCAAACTTCCGCATGTTTTCAACCTGGACTTCATCTTCGATAACAGATCTTGCGCCCAGAGCACAACAGGCAGCAATAAGTGTAGCTGTCTTTTTCCGAATGATTTCATAATAGATATCTTCTGTAATGTCAAGTCTTCGGGCTTTTTCAATTTGGAGTAATTCTCCTTCACTCATTTCGCGCACAGCAACAGAAATAATTCGGAGTAAATCGAAATCACCATTGTCTATAGAAAGCAACAATCCTTTGGACAACAAATAATCACCAACAAGTACGGCAATTTTATTTTTCCAAAGCGCATTTAATGAGAAAAAACCTCTTCTGCGGTTGCTGTCATCCACTACATCATCATGAACTAATGTAGCGGTATGTATCAGTTCAATAACGCAAGCACCACGATATGTCCGCTCGTTTACAACTCCTGCCGAAACCATTTTGGCCGTCAAAAAAACAAACATGGGACGCATTTGTTTTCCTTTTCTATTGACAATATAATACGTGATCCTATTTAACAAAGCCACTTGAGACGTCATCGATTCGTAGAACTTTTTTTCAAAAAGTTCCATTTCATCAAAAATGGGCTGTTTAATTTTAGAGGTCACATTCATTAGAATTCAAAGGTACATTATTAACCTGCCATTATTTTGATATTTCCATAAAAACCGAATCCTTTTACGCTTCCTTGTTTGCTAATTGTCCGCAGGCAGCATCTATATCTTTACCGCGACTTCTTCGCACTTTTACAACAATTCCGGCAGCCTCAAGCGCTCTTATGTACGCCTCTATTGATTCATCAGAGGCTTGTTGAAACTCCCCATCATCAATGGGATTATATTCAATAAGATTCACTTTGCAAGGAACATATTTACAAAACTTTACTAAGGCCTCTATCGAAGCTTTATTGTCATTTATATCTTTCCAAACAACATATTCGTAGGAAATTTTGCTTTTTGTTTTTCGGTACCAATACTCTAATGATTCCCGCAACTCTGCCAATGGAAAGTTTGCGCTAAACGGCATGATTCTGGAACGAATTTCATCGATTGCTGAATGTAGCGAAACGGCCAACTTAAACTTTACCTCATCATCCGCTAATTTCTTAATCATTTTAGGCACTCCTGAAGTAGAAACCATAATGCGTTTAGGCGACATTCCTAACCCTTCTGGAGAAACAATCATTTCAATAGCTTTCAAGACATTGTTATAGTTCATAAGTGGCTCTCCCATTCCCATGAAAACGATATTTGATAACGGATGATTGTAATACAAACGGCTTTCTTTATCAATGGCTATTACCTGATCATAGATTTCCGCTGGGTCCAGATTTCGCATTCTTTTTAATCGCGCTGTAGCGCAAAAATTACAATCCAAACTACACCCCACCTGACTGGAAACACAAGCTGTAGTCCTGGTATTAGTAGGAATCAAGACTGATTCCACCACCAACCCATCATGCAAACGTACAGCATTTTTTACCGTTCCGTCTTCACTGCGTTGCATTGTATCTACTTTGATATGGTTGATCACGAAGTGTGTTTCAAGCATAGCACGCGTTTCTTTAGACACATTAGTCATATCCTCAAAACTATGCGCACCCTTGCTCCACAACCATTCGTAGACCTGATTTCCGCGAAAGGCTTTGTCTCCGTTAGTGATAAAAAATTCGCGTAATTGTTCTTTGGATACTGCTCGTATGTCTTTTTTCTCGATTTGCATGGTGCAAAGTTAATGACAATTTGTTGATTTGTTGATTTGATAATTTGATAACTTTGTCACAAATTGAAAAAACTCAACTAATGCATTTCATTTCCCAAGAATTAGAAGATTATATCGAGCAACATTCCGAAAAAGAGCCTGCTTTATTAGCGGCACTAAATAAAGAAACCTACCAGAAAATTTTATTGCCACGCATGTTAAGTGGTCATTTTCAAGGTCGGGTTTTGAGTATGCTATCAAAATTGATTCGGCCTATGAACATTCTGGAAATTGGGACGTATACCGGCTATTCCGCTTTATGTTTGTGCGAAGGCATGCGGGAAAATGGTCAATTGCATACGATTGACATCAAAGAAGAATTAGTTGATTTCCAGCGCAAACATTTTGACAAGTCATCTTGGGGAAAGCAAATTGTACAACATTTAGGTGAAGCAACAGCCATAATCCCAACTTTAGAACTGCAATTTGATTTGGTCTTCATCGATGCTGATAAAGAAAATTATCTGAATTATTTTGAAATGATTGTTCCTAAAATGAATAAAGGCGGCGTTATCCTATCCGATAATGTTTTGTGGAGCGGAAAAGTTCTGGAACCCTTACAAACCAATGATGTGAGTACAAAAGTATTACAAGCCTACAATCAATTATTAAAAAATGATCCCCGTATAGAAACTGTTTTATTGCCTATTCGTGATGGATTGACAGTGAGCAGAGTGCTTTAGTTTAATAATTTTTGAAACCAAATGCCTTAGCCCCGGCAGGAACGACATCTCCCGATGTAGAAAAACAAGATCTTTAGTCGTAGTTTTATATCTGGAATACAGTCTAGAGCAGGAAACGACTCCTGCTACTTGATAGGATTAACTGGGAAATATTTTTTCTGTGCTATTGTATATCCTTTAAACATAAGTGTTCCAAAAATAACGCCACATAAATAGCCGGATAAAATATCCAATGGATAATGCAATCCTAAATAGATTCTACTGTAGGCAAAAACTAAAGGCCATAAGAACAGAAAGGCCATATATTTAGTCGTTTTTTTGAGAACAAAGTATAAAAAAACGCAAACAGCCATTGTGTTTGAGGAGTGACCCGAGAAAAAACTAAAGGAATTGCGGACTTGCACAATACGAATAAAGGAATTGATTTCCGGATTATTACAGGGACGCAATCGTTGAAATCCGTTCTTGAATAAGTTCGTTGTCTGATCTGTGATTGTAACTAAAAGAGCTACAAACAACAATACATATAAGGTTTGCTGTAGGCCTAATTTTTTATAAATGAAATACAACAAAAGCAAAAAAAGCGGAATCCAATTGAATTGACTGGTGATAAATAGCCAAAACCCATCATAAGTAATCGAACCTAAACCATTCAAATAAACAAATAACTGGGTATCAAGGGATACTATTTTTTCTATCATTATACCTGACGTTTTATGGGACCTGCAGCATCTTCAATAATTTCTTTTGTTGTGTTGATCTGCGAAGTTGTTTCTTCCCGTAAACTCTCAGTAGTTTTATTAATTTCGGTCGATACGCCTTCTGTAATGTTTTTAAATTGCGAGGTATCCCCCATCAAATTGTCCTTTGCCTTATTGATTTCAGTCGTAATATTACCTCGAAAATCGCTTAAAGATTTGGTGTCAAACCCATTCGCCTCTGCTCCTTTTTGAATTTCGCTTTTTATATCGTTAGTTGCATTTTTCAATTGCGCCATTGCTTTACCCATCGTACGTGCCATTTCAGGCACTTTATCTGACCCAAAAAGCATGAGCACTATAAACATAATAAATATTAATTCTCCTCCTCCTATGCCAAACATATTTTTTGTTTTAGTTGCTACAAAGATACCTAATTTTGAAACTTTGCGTTTTAATTTTTTCATAAAAAAAGACTCTAAAAAGAGTCTTTTTTTAACAGTACCGTTTTATTTAATCAAATTTAGATTTCACTTCTTCTTTTGGCCACGTGTTATTGGTTACATCAATATCAGCTGTTTCTAATTTTGGATCTATCTGGATTTTTTTAATTGCTTTTTCAGTTGCATACACTTTCTTAGCAGTATCATTGTTTTTTCTCCAGATTTGCGCAGGATATTTGAAGGTTTCTTTTGTATCATCTTCATAGGTTAGCTCAACAATGATTGGCATTAACATACCGCCTGGCTTGTTGAAATCTACTTCATAGAAATACTTTGGCGATTTAAGTTTAGCTTTTTCATCTGCAGTAAAATTTTGATTTACATACTCCGAAAGTAAATTTATATCTGCAATTGCTAATGCTTTTTTATCTTTAGCGGACAATTCTTCACTTGTTTCTGGGACTAAATAAAGGAAGGGTCCTTTTTCTTGTCCAAAACGACCTCTTCGTACTGTGGCGTCTTTTAAATCTTTCGTGGGAGTCAGTGAAACATAATATTGTTTAACTTCCTTGATGCCTATATCTACAAAATCCGTGGAGTAGAACCAACCTCTAAAAAACCAATCTAAATCTACTGCAGAAGCGTCTTCCATAGTTCTAAAAAAATCTTCTGGTGTTGGGTGCTTGAATTTCCATCGGTTTGCATATACTTTAAAAGCATGATCAAACAACTCTCTTCCCATGATAGTTTCTCTAAGGATATTTAAGCCTGTTGCTGGCTTTCCGTAGGCGTTTGCCCCAAATTGAACTATTGTCTCCGAATTAGACATAATAGGCTCCAAGAATTTTTGATCCCCGCTCATGTACGGAACGATCTTACTTGCTGGACCACGACTGGAAGGAAAATTAGTTCCCATTTCTTGCTCTGCCATATACTGCATAAAGGTATTCAGTCCTTCATCCATCCAGGACCATTGACGTTCATCAGAATTTACAATCATAGGAAAGAAATTGTGTCCTACTTCATGAATTGTTACACCTATCATTCCATTTTTTATGCGATCACTAGTAACACCTTTTTCATCTGGACGCCCGTAATTCCAACAAATCATTGGATACTCCATTCCTTGATCTTCAGCAGATACTGAAACTGCTTTAGGATAAGGATAGTCAAAAGTATGCGCTGAATAACTTTTCAGCGTGTGTGCTACGGTTCTTGTTGCCGTTTCTCCCCAAAGTGGATTGGATTCTTTTGGATAAACTGAAATTGCCATTACCGTTTTATCATTCAATTTAACGGCCATTGCATCGTATATAAACTTTCTAGAAGTAGCAATACCAAAATCCCTCACGTTTTTAGCGCTAAATTTCCATGTTTTTTTCTTATCTGAAAATCCTTTTTCGCTAGCTTCCGCCTCTGCTTGCGTAACAACAACTACAGGTTTGTCGTACGTTTTTTGTGCTAACTCATATCTTTTTAGTTGCGCCGCCGTAAACACTTCACTCCTATTCATAAGATCACCCGTAGCTTCCATAATGTGATCTGCAGGTACCGTGATGTTCACATCAAAATCACCAAAAGGCAACGTAAACTCTCCCGTTCCCCAAAATTGCATATTCTGCCATCCTTCAACATCATTGTATACTGCCATTCTAGGATAAAACTGCGCAATTACATATAATTTATTCCCTGATTTTTCAAATAATTCATACCCGGATCGGCCGCCTTCAGCTCTGTAATTATTGATATTATACCACCAATTGATTGCAAAAGAGAATTTCTCTCCTGGTTTCATCGGTGTCTCTAAATTAATACGCATCATAGTTTGGTTGATCGTAAAAGATAACGGATTTCCTTTCGCGTCTTTTACAAAGTCAATATTAAAACCACGCTCTAATTCTTGTTTTAAAAACTTATTTGTGAAGTTTCCCGCCGGAAAAACCTGTTCCATTCTTTGGCTTTCTGCTAAAGGGGTTTGCGAATTTTTAGCGGATTGATTTTGGTCTAGTTGTACCCACAAATATTCTAAGGTATCAGGTGAATTATTATAATACGTAATAGTTTCAGAGCCTGTTAGCTTAGAATTTTTGTCGTCTAAATCAATATTGATTTTATAATCAGCTTGTTGCTGGTAATAAGCAGGACCCGGAGCTCCTGAAGCCGTACGAAATAGGTTAGGCGTAGCTAACAAATCATACATTTGACTAAACTTATTGGTATCGTACCTTCCGGTTTGTTTTGGCGTTACCGAAGTCGATTTTTCTTGCGCAACTAACAACGCAGGAAGAAATAAAAATAAAAATATTTTTTTCATAGTAAATTTATGGTTCTTTAATTGTGTGAAATTAGCATTTTAAATAGCCGTTTCAAAATTTATTCATACTTTAAAACTCCAGTTGATACAGAATCTGTAAACAGCATCGTGTTTTTAATCCCAAAAACCTTAAAATGCATGATGTTTTGCTGCTCGTTATTTCCTTCAATAAGGACTGTATTATACACTTCAAGAGTCGTTATTTTTGGAATATCTTTTATGCTCAAATAACAAATAAGCACATCGCCTTCCATTTCTTTACTCAAAAGATACATCGTGGTGGGATGTCCATTAATTTTTATGGAAAACTTTTCAGTGAAATACTTTTGCAATAAAACCAAATCCGCAGCGGTTTCTTTCTCAGAACCCAAGTTGATTTTTTTACTGTACTTTTTTCCGATAGCACTATTCAAATCATCTACAAAAATACGCGAGGTGATTTGGAGCATTTTCTTTTCGGGAGCGTAATTCACCTGATATAATGCCACGTAAAACTTGTGCATACTGAACGAAGTTAACGTCAAAAATAGCAGTCCAAAAAAGGAAATTAAAATTATTTTTTTCATTCGAAGATTCTATTTGTTTTTTATCGGAAAATGGTATCGCCATTCTTCAATCTTATTTGTATTCTGGAATCATGGCGATTTCATTTTTCAAAAGTAGTAATTCTTTTAAACTCTTCGTTCTTGGTAATTAAGAAATCAATCAGTAAAAATTCATCTTCTTGTTTCAAAAGGGTTTTTGCTTTTGGATCACCCTCACAGTAATCCAGAAAAAGCCCTATCTCATCCTTTTTCAACCTCAATGTATTGGTAAAAAAATAAGCATCCATTCCTTTCGAGACTACATCCGAAAAATCTACATTTGGATTTAAACCTGCTTTATCTTCGGAATCTTTCTTAAATAATTTCGAAACCATTTTGAACACTCTGACAAAATCCATTCCGTTTTCTATAGTCCCGTCTGACGGCATCGTTCTATTAATAGGAGATGATTTTTCGTCATCTACAAATTGCATATCTACAATGCGCTGCGAACCTCCTACTATGGGTTTAATTTCGGCTTTTCGTTTCACAATAACTTCATTGAGCAGCGTAGTTTGTGTCTCTAAATTAATTACAAACAATGATTTTTCAAAATCTTTGTCCACAACAACTATCTTTTTAGACTTGAATAAACTACTTGAAACAAGCAACGTATCTTTCGCTTTCGCCAAAACATCAAAAAAGCCCTGATTACTTATAAAAGTTCTGGTTTTTGAATTTAAATTAAAAACATACCCGTGATCCACTAAAGCAGATTCGTTAATAAACTGACCATGTAAAGACTTCCTGCTTTCATTTTGACCAAAAGAAAATTGGCAAAAGAAAATTAAACAAATGATTTTTATTCTTGTTTTCATTGTAATTTTTTTAGTATTATTTTTTTAAAGACTGTTGTCTATTTTCTTTGGCAAGTATAGCTTTATATTCTTCGGCCAAAGCTACCATAAAAAAAGTAGTCTTTTGTTTATTTTTGGAGGCTAAAACTTCCAAAAAAAATTCATTATCTACTATAAAATATTTAAAATCATTTACGTAATCACTTGCAAGCACCAATTGAACCGTAAAATATTCTGGAATGTACAATTCAGAAATTAATTTGATATCGTTTTCTTTTTTCTCCAGAACAACTAATTTCTTAAGCCGTTTCGTTCTTCCAATAATCTTGTTTAGCATCTTTTCATGGTGCGTTTGTCCAAAAGAAATTTGGTTTAGCAAAATAACATCCCCGATAAAACACTATTGATTTTCAAGGGCTATTATTTCGTTATAATTTCCAGCAAGGCTTACAATTAAATACATAACCAATGTTTTATTTTTAGCACGCAAAGCATTTGCAAAAGCTACATTATCTACACAATAATATTGAAATCCTTTGATATAATCCGAGGGTATTTTTAATGTTTGCGTATAGTACTTATCCTCAAAAAGCACCTCAATTCTCGCTAACAACTGTTCTTTCTTCTCAATTATAATTTCTTTTTTCAACATGGCTTTTCGTCCAGAAATAGTATTGAGCAATCCATCAATTCCTCCACCGGAAGTTGCGGTGTATAATTTCCTCTCAGCAGGCGTATATTTCTTTTGACCGTAGGGAATAATCCCTAAACTCTCTGCTGAAATCGAAGATTCACCGACTACAACCTCATTCAGAACAATGCTTTTTGGGATCATTATCACCGAAAAAACCGTTTCTAATACATCTTGTTTATTAATTTTTCGGCGTAATGTTTCCAGATTAACGGCAGTAAAGACTAAAACGTCGCCTTCTTTTGCAGGTATAACAAAAAAGCCATTACCCTGTGACACTGTTGCTTTTCCTGTTGATATATTTACAATATTAATGCGATCCACGGCAACAGAATCCGAAGTGATTTTTCCTCGAATTTCCTTGACCGTTTCTACCTGTCCAAAAGTGGCTTGAACTACGAGAAAGAATAACAACTGTACTGTATTTTTAATTTTCACTGGCAATTATTTCTTTATATTTTATAGCTAATTCCCCCATCAAAAAAGTGGTCATCATCACATTTTTAGATTTCAAAACAGCCACAAATCGTTCGTTTTCAAGGCTGTAATGTTTAAATCCTTTGACATACTCAACCGGTATTTTAAACTTACTCACAAAATAATCAACGGCAAACAGGTTCTCTAATTGCCTCAAATAGGATTCTTTCTGCTCCACTTCAAGTTCTTTTTTTAGCATTTTTGTTCTTCCTGAAATCCAGTTCAATAACGGATCTGCTGACACGGACCCTCCCATCATGCTACCCACATTAGCACTGGCATTAAGATTGCTGGCAGTATATAATTTGCGTTCTGCAGGGGTGTAAATTTTTTGCTCTCTAGGAATTATCCCCATTGATACTGCATTGATCCCATTTCGAACAATAACTTCCCGTAATTGATTCGCGATGGGCGTTACTTTTGCAAAAAGAATCCCTTGATCAAAATGGACTTGGGTCAAAAGTATTTTGGTATCTTTGAACTGCACTGCTGAAAACAACAACGTATCACCAACGGCAGCCATAATAGAAAAGTTACCATCCTGACCCGTAATAGAAGTCTTCTCTGTTTTTTTATTTATGACATAAACCCCTTCCGGAACAGAAACATCAGCTGTCACTTTTCCGTTCAGTTGTATTCGGCTTCCTTCTTGTGACATCGCCGCTGTTGTTGCAAAAGCCAAAAACAAATACATAATTCTAATCATCGTTCTTAAAGTCCTTACTGACTTATCGTAAAAGTATCTTAATGCACTCCAAATTAATTACTAATGCCTTGGTAAAAAAATGTTAATTAAAAATTTGAAATAAAAAAGCCTGATTTAATACCTTTAGCGCAAATTATGCATCAAAAAAATGGAAAATATCCTAATTGCAAGCACATCGACTCTTGCTAACGAGAACTATCTGGACTATTTATTACCAGAATTACAAGTGCATTTTCAAAACTGTAATACGATTCTCTTTATTCCTTACGCCAGACCTGGTGGGATCTCTCATAAAGAGTATACTGCAATGGTACGCTTGGCTTTCGCCAAAATAAATAAAGAAATAATTGGAATTCATGAGTTTGAAAACACCACATTAGCTGTTAAAAAAGCAGAAGGAATTTTCACAGGAGGTGGAAATACATTTGTTTTAGTATCACAATTATACAAAAACAACCTTATGGAAACCCTCTCTGATGTGGTAAAAAACGGAACTCCGTATTTAGGAACAAGCGCAGGAAGCAACATTTGCGGATTAACGATGCAAACAACAAATGACATGCCAATAGTTTATCCCCCAAGTTTTCAAACCCTGGGATTGGTTCCTTTCAATTTGAATCCACATTATTTAGATCCGGATACTACTTCAAAACATATGGGCGAAACTCGCGAAACCCGAATTAAAGAATACCATGCATTTAATACTGTTCCGGTTTTAGGATTGAGAGAAGGAAGCTGGCTGGATATAAAAGGAAATTCAATCATTCTGAAAGGCAATCTGACCGCACGATTGTTTCGACAAAATCAAAGTCCTGAAGAACTGGAAAGCGGAACTGATTTGAGTTTTGTAATGTAATCCTAAAATAAATGACATAAAAAAAGCCAAAACAATTATGTTTTGGCTTGAAAGAGCGAAAGACGAGGCTCGAACTCGCGACAACCAGCTTGGAAGGCTGGAGCTCTACCAACTGAGCTACTTTCGCATGATAACAGTAAAATAAAATCTCAAATCAAAATTTGAAATCCAGAGCGAAAGACGAGGCTCGAACTCGCGACAACCAGCTTGGAAGGCTGGAGCTCTACCAACTGAGCTACTTTCGCATTAACAACGGTGTAAATATAATTAATAAGTTTGCTGCAATGCAAGTTTTTTTCTTAAAAAGTCTCAAACTTACTCCGACAGTCTTTTTTTAAAAGAGGATTCAAATCATAACGAATTTAATATGAAAATATTATGTCTTTATACTACTCAAAAAATACTTAAAAAAAATAAAGCAAAACATCAAAAAACGGGCTGTTTAAAGACTTTTTAAGTACAATATCTTGGATTTAGGGAGGCGAACTCGCTAGAAAACGGTCGTTTTGACGGAGATACTTGAGCAACAACTTGCCGTTTTGAATAGTATGTTGCTATAATCTCTTAAAAATAGCCCTCGTATTCAAGGCTAAAAATGATTTATTTACCAATAAAAGCAATTTCAAATATGGGTAATGACCATTCTAAAATAGTATCAAATAACCTGGTTTAGGCAAAAAACGAATTGTTACCGGAGAAAAACAGCGTCTGACATATAAACCAAGTGTAATTTAGTTCAACGCCCCAAAAGAAGCCCTTAGCTTTTACAAAAAAACAGAGTATTTTATAAAGGAGTTAATAGTAACGGAATATTTACTGTACGACAGAGTCAATTGGAATCTGGAATAAATCAAAGAAACGTTACAGAACAAAAGAACAAAATTTGTCGAAATCAAAAAAGAAGTCACCTTTCATCTCTTATATTGGACTGCTTGGAGCGAGAACAATAAATTGATTTTTAAAGATGATAGCGATACTTTTGATGCTGATTTATACGGCAAATTACAAAGCTGATTTGGATCCAAATTTTGACACTCTTGAAGGATGATAAATAAAGAAACAGGATTTATCTTTGATAACACTGATAATTGCTTTAGACAAGGTTACAGGAACAGCAGGACAGCCCAAACTTCTTCCTAATCTTTGATTGTTTTTTATAAATGAATTAGAAACATACGCTGCTGCATGCATCACCACGCCTCTTGCTCTGGCATTATCATTTACTCCTTTTTCCAGACCATCTAATCGAAGTGACATCCCATGTTTACCAGCGTAAATTTCGCCTGTCGAATAAAAGCCTAAACTACTCTTAAAGGATTCCGCAGTATTTGAAAAATCAGAAGCAAATTCATCGCCCGTATTTCTACCATGTGCAACCAAAGAATGAAATAAGACCTCACCGGTACCCAGATTGATCACCCAGAGTCTTTTAATAGTAGAAGACAAACTAAAATCAATTATGGTCAAAATTTCCTTCTTGACCAATCCTTTTTCTTTTAACAAATAGTATCCTTTTAGCGCTTCGGAGAAACTTTCTAATTTAGGCAGTGCAAATTTATTGGAATGCAAATTATTATATGCCACTGTAATATTATCGTCCAAACTCGGTTTCACAGCTTCAGCGTAAATCACTGGCGTGTGTGTCTTTGGTTCAGGAAAGTTGTTTTTGATTGGCACAAACGAGATTAACTGCAAAAAAATAGTAAGAAATATGTTATAGATCATTGATTGTCTTTAAGTTATGGACTAATTGAGAATTGCAAACGTAGGTTAAAAATCAGGCTAGAAACCACTTTTTAACAAAGTTTTATTTTTAACTTAACGAAAAAAGCGATTTAATAGTGAGTAATAAATTTAAAAAAATCCTATTTATATGTTAATTTCACTATTTTTGATCAATCATCTCGCAGATTTATGTTCAAATTAGTACCTACAGCTTTATTTTATTTTATATTCATTAGTTTGAATGCTCAAAGTCAAAAAAAAACGCTTCAGGCAAAACCCACCACAGAAAACATTGTAATTGACGGAAGATTTAATGAGGAAATATGGAAGTCCGCCGCAGTAGCCTTGGATTTTATCATGTTTGAGCCTGATAATGGTAAACCAATCAGTGTGGATAAAAAAACAGAGGTAAAAATATTGTATGACAATAATGCCATTTACATCGCAGCACTGCTGTATGATGACGAACCTGCTAAAATTCAGAAAGAAATTACGAATAGAGATGTTTTTGGCGTTTCCGATCATTTTTCCGTTTATATCAATGGATTCAATGATGGCCAGCAAGATTTTCGTTTTTTTGTAAGTGCGGCAGGCGTACAAATGGACTGTATAGCAACGGAAGATTTTGAAGATTTTAGTTGGGATGCAATTTGGGACAGCCAAGTAACACTCACTGAATTTGGCTGGACGGTAGAAATGAAGATTCCCTACGCCGCTTTACGATTTTCCAAAGCGGACAAACAAATCTGGGGGTTAAACTTTATGCGGGAAATCAAGCGTGACGTACAAAAATATACCTGGAATAGGATTGATACTAAAATTGGAGCCGTAATTCCGCAAGCGGGAATCCTGCAGGGAATTGAAAATATAAAGACACCGACACGACTTTTTTTGATTCCGTATTCATCGGCGTATTACCAACAAAGTGCGATAGGCTCCGGTATTACTTTAAAAGCGGGCTTGGATATCAAATACGGCATCAATGATTCCTTTACATTAGATGCTATTTTGGTACCTGACTTTGGTCAGACAAAATTTGATAATGCCATATTATATTTAGAGCCATTTGAGCAACAATTAGAAGAAAACCGGCCTTTTTTTACAGAGGGAACCGATCTTTTCAACAAAGGTGGTTTGTTTTATTCCAGACGAATTGGCGGAGGATCCACTACAGAATTACTGCTTGAAAATCAAGAAGAAATAACAAATTATCCCAGCACCGTAAACTTACTGAATGCCGTAAAAATATCCGGCCGAACCGAGAAAGGATTGGGAATTGGATTCCTGAATGCCGTTACGGAAAAGACTAAAGCTACTATTTTAAACAACGACACCGGCCAAATTAGAAAAGAAGTAATTGAACCTTTGACTAATTATAATCTATTTGTAGTGGATCAACGTTTTAACCAAAACTCATCTGTTACTTTTATAAATGCAAATACCACCAGAAATGGCGATTTCAGAGATGCAAATACCTCTGCATTGTTATTTGATTTGAATACAAAAGCCAATACCTATAGTTTGTATGGCGATTTCAAATACAGTTCCATCAAAACGACTGAGGATTACGACGGATTTAAAACAGAGATAGGATTTGCCAAAACTAGTGGAAAATATCGGTATGGATTTTCTGGAAAATACGTCTCAGAAAACTATGACATCAATGATCTAGGAATCAATTTTTATTCTAATTACCACAATGCCTATGCAAATGGAAGCTACAGAATTGTAAATCCGACAAAATTATTTAATACCTTCAGAATCAATCAATATATAAATTTTGAAATGGACAACACCTCCGGTAAGTTACAGACTGGTGCTTTTGGAACAGAAACTAAGGCCACAACATTAAATAACGACGCTTTAGAATTTGTAGTAGAGTTTTCTCCATTGAAAACCTATGATTTTTATGAACCACGAGAATATGGCAAATATGTATTTCTCCCGGAAAAAGTTTTTGCAGCAGTAAATTTCACATCTAACGACAACAATCCTTTTACATTAGTGCTCCAGCCTTCCTTCACAAAATACAATGAAAAGAATCGAAACGTTTATGGGTTGTATATAAGTCCAAAATACCGATTTAACGACAGGCTTTCCATTACCTACATATTGGATTATTTTAATAAAACCAATGATCGTGGCTGGGTAGACTCAGGACCTACGGAGATAATTTTTGCAGAACGCAGCAGAGAAACTGCCCAAAATGATTTTACCGGAAAATATGCGATCAACAATAGAATGACTGTAAATCTAACCGCACGCTATTATTGGTCTTATTCAAAAAATCATAAATTCCTTATCTTACAAAATTCCGGTTATTTGACTCCAAACAATACCTACGCACAAAATAAAGATAGGAATTTTAATTCTTGGAACTTTGATTTATCCTATTCCTGGTGGTTTGCTCCAGGAAGTGAAATCTCTGTTTTGTACCGAAATTTTGGTTTAGAAAGAACAGATATGGTGGAAAAAGATTTGTCTGCAAATCTTAAAAACATTTTCAACAGTGACCTGACCAATGTGCTTTCTATTAGCATCCGCTATTTTATCGACTACAATGTGATCAAAAATAAATTTTAATTTTTTTGAATCAAACTGTAACATTCCATTGAAAAGAAAGTCTAGTAGAATAAACTATTGTGTGAATTGGTGCATTTTCACTTTGAAACTATTTTAGTTTTTCTAATTTTGTTCCAACCATTGAACTATTTCATGAAGAATTCTTTCTTATTTTGTTTTTTAGCACTCTCTTTTATTGGCTACAGCCAAAAAAAAGTATTACACACTAAATTTATTTCCGATAAAATTACTATCGATGGAAACCTAAATGAAGCGACATGGCAATCCGCAGCAATAGCTACTGATTTTATCATGTTTGAACCTGATAACGGCAAAAAAATTCCTGACAATAAAAGGACAGAGGTTCGCATAGTGTACGATAATGATGCCCTGTATATTGGTGCTACTATGTATGATGAAAATCCTGATAAAATCCTGAGAGAAATTACCCAAAGAGATAATTTTGGCACTGCTGATCTTTTTGGCGTTTTTATAAATGGTTTTAATGATGGGCAACAAGATTTTCAATTTTTTGTCAATGCAGCAGACGGTCAGGCTGATTGCATCATGACAGACACCAATGGCGAAGATTATTCCTGGGATGCCGTATGGAATAGCAAAGCAGTAATTACGAAAAACGGCTGGATTGTAGAAATGCGGATTCCCTATGCAGCCTTGCGATTTTCGGGAGAAAAGAAACAAACTTGGGGACTTAATTTCTTTAGGGAAATACGACGAGACCGTCATAAATACACTTGGAATTTCATCGATTCGAAATTAGGTACCTTTACCCAGCAAACCGGAATTCTGGAAGGAATTGAAAATATAAAACCACCTACCCGACTCTTTCTTTTACCGTATTCTTCCTTTTATGTAAATGCAAACAGCCAAGAAAAAACTATCGGGACACTCAAAGGCGGATTGGATTTAAAGTACGGAATAAATGATGCTTTTACTCTGGACATGATCCTTGTGCCTGATTTTGGACAAACAAAATTTGACGATCAAATTCTAAATCTCGGTCCTTTTGAACAGCAATTCAACGAAAATAGACCTTTTTTTACAGAGGGAACGGATTTGTTCAGCAAAGGTAATCTCCTCTATTCTAGACGGATTGGAGGAACGCCCTTCTACAAACTAAATGAAAACGAATCGTTTGCGGAAGCCCCAAATGTTAGTCTTATTAATGCCTTTAAAATTTCGGGACGAACTAAAGACGGATTAGGAATAGGAATTTTAAACGCTGTTACTAAAAATACTCCAACGACTATTTTTAACAATGAAACCGGGGCATTAAGAACTGAACTTGAACCTCTGGCTAACTATAGTGTATTGGTTTTAGACCAGCGCTTTCGCAAAAACTCCTCAGTTGCATTTGTAAACACCAATGTAACTCGGAACGGACATTTTCGTGATGGGAATGTTACGGCATTAGTTTGGGATTTGAATACAAAAAAGAACACCTACAACATTTCAGGAGATTTTAAGTACAGTTACATAAATGATACCGAAGAGAAAACAGGGATTAACTCCCAATTAAATTTTTCTGAAACCAGCGGAAAATTTCGTTACGGACTGGGCGCTGATATCACAACTAAAAATTTCGATAACAATGATTTAGGAATCAATTTTGAGACTAATTATTTTAGTATTTATGGCAATTCCAGTTATCGAATTTTGAATCCAACAAAGTATTTCAACACTTTTAATGCTCGAATAAATATGTACTCCCAATTTCAAAAAGAAACTGGCAAAGTGCAGTCCAGCAACATCAGCTTTCAGATTAACTCCAATAACAAAAAAAATCATTATTTTGGAATGGGAATTGACGCCAATCCGTTAGAAACATTTGATTATTATGAACCCAGATCGGCAGATCGATTTGTAATAAAACCAACCAAAATTGGTGGCTTTATTTATCTTTCTTCAAATTACAATAATCCATTTGCAATTAATTTCAACCCTTCATTTGCAATTTTTGATGAAACCGGAAGAAACTCTTATGGGTTTTCTTTAGGTCCGAGATACCGATTTAGCGATAAAATATCTTTGAATTACAATTTCAATTTTTTGAGACAAAACAATAACAAAGGATATGTAGACAGTGTGAATGACGACATGAATGCAACCACACCAAACACAATTGTTTTTGCTAATAGAAATGTAATTACGTATTCTAATACTCTTTCAGGGAAATATTCATTAAACAGTCAGATGAATTTTAATCTCTCCATACGTCAATACTGGTCGTATGCTGAAAACAAAAACGCATTGTCATTGCAACAAAACGGCAGATTGGCTAATTTTATGGCCTACACTACCAATAAAAATTCCAGTTTTTACTCCTGGAATACGGATTTATCCTATTCCTGGTGGTTTGCCCCCGGTAGCCAAGTGTCCGTTCTCTATCGAAATAATGCAGCTGCATTTGAAAGAAATATTAATAAAGAATTTAGTGAGAATGTCACTAATTTATTGAACAACGAAGCACTAAGCCATGTTTTTTCGATAAGCATTCGCTATTTTATCGATTACAATGAGGTTAAGAACAAATTCTAAAATACATTTATTTCAAAAAAGTCCCTTTTCTATAGCAAAATAATCATTATTTGCAGGTGATCCCCTTAGAATGAATAATAGTGTTTTTGATTCATTTGAACCTTTTTAGAAATGTTTTATCTTTGTTTAAAATAAATTTCCATGAACAAAAAAGTAATTCTTATGATTCTGGATGGTTGGGGAAAATCTCCTGATCCAAAAGTTTCTGCAATCGACAATGCCAATATCCCTTTTATTAAAGGCCTGTATAAAAAGTACCCCAGTGCTCAACTACGAACTGACGGTTTAAATGTTGGACTTCCTGAAGGTCAAATGGGAAACAGTGAAGTAGGACATATGAATCTTGGCGCAGGTAGAATTGTATATCAGGATTTAGCTAAGATTAACCTTGCTGTTGCAAATGAAACTTTAGCAAAGGAGCCCGTTTTAGTTGATGCTTTTACGTATGCCAGAACACACAATAAAAAAGTACATTTTTTAGGCCTGGTTTCTGATGGTGGTGTACATTCACACACCTCTCATTTGCGCGGTTTGATTGACGCTACACAACAACACGGATTACAAAAAGTTTTCGTTCATGCTTTCACGGACGGTCGCGATGTGGATCCAAAATCCGGTACACATTACATTCAGGATTTACAGGATTATATGGCGAATACTACTGTAAAACTGGCTTCGGTTGTGGGACGCTATTATGCAATGGATCGAGACAAACGCTGGGAAAGAGTAAAACTAGCTTACGATTTATTGGTAAACGGAATTGGAACACCTACCACAAATGCAGTAGCTTCTATCCAAGAAAGCTATGACGTCAATATAACGGATGAATTTATTCACCCTACAATTATGGTGGATCAACGAGGCAAACCTGTCGCAATCATAGAAGATGATGATGTGGTTATTTTCTTTAATTTCAGAACGGATAGAGGAAGAGAACTAACCGAAGTATTGACACAAAAAGATTGTCATGAGCAAAACATGCACAAACTCAATTTGTATTATGTGACGCTAACCAATTATGATGAAACCTACAAAAACATAAAAGTCGTATATAACAAAGATAATATCACGGAAACTCTTGGGGAAATTTTAGAAAAAGCACAAAAAAAGCAAATTCGTATTGCCGAAACGGAAAAATATCCTCACGTGACTTTCTTCTTTTCTGGCGGGAGAGAACAGCCTTTTATTGGCGAAAGCCGGATCTTGAAAAACTCTCCAAAGGTGGCCACTTATGATTTGCAACCAGAAATGAGTGCCTTTGAATTAACAGAATCTTTAGTTTGTGAACTAGAGAAAGAAGAGGTAGATTTTGTTTGCCTAAATTTTGCCAATGGTGATATGGTAGGACACACCGGAATTATGAGTGCTGCCATACAAGCCTGTGAAGCCGTTGATAAATGCGTTGCAAAAGTAATCACAACTGCATTAGCGCATAATTACACTACCATTGTCATAGCAGATCACGGGAACTGTGAAACGATGATCAATCCTGATGGAAGTCCGAACACCGCACATACAACTAATCCCGTTCCCATTATTTTAGTAGACAACGACTTGAAAACCATTCATGATGGAGTTCTTGGCGACATTGCTCCAACAATCTTGGAATTAATGGGTGTGGAGAAACCTGCTGTTATGACCTGCCATTCCTTACTTTAAAGATACTAAGTAAGTCGAAAGTTTAAAAGTCGTAAAGTCAAAAGAATTAACTTTAAGTAAAACAGATTTAAATCAGATTTTTACATAATTTTATCCTGATTTTAAAATACGACATTATAGCATGGTTATTACTTACATACAAATGTCCCAATAAAAAACTACTTGATTCAAGTAGTTTTTTTTTACAAAAAAAAGTTAAATGCTTTTATGTTTGATAGCGTTACTATTATATTTGCAAACAAGAAACAATCACTTACAAGAAAGCATGAATACTGCTGTACTTGTGGCACTTAGTGAATAAAATCGGAATAATAACCCTACTTATCAAACTAAATTCAAACACAATGAAAATATTTTACACAATCACCCTTTTTTTAATTACCCAAATAAGTATTGGGCAAATCGCTGATTCGATTCAAATCAAAAAAGAATTCACCAATATAGAACAGGCTTTAAAGGAGCCCGAAAAAGTGTTCCGCCTAAATTTGAGTAATCAAACCATTAAGTTAGACAGTCTTAACTGGTCAAAATTTATAAATCTTGAGTACTTAAGTTTGAAAAACGATCATTTAACTGTAATTCCAAAAGAAATAACAGTACTAAAAAAACTTAAAGTACTAGAATTAAGCGGAAATAATTTTTCAGTTTTACCAGAAGATTTTTGGAAGTTAAAAAGCTTAGAAGAACTTTTTTTAAACGATGAAACAAATTTAAATTTAGAGGCAAATATAGAAATAATGAGCAAAATGAAATCTTTACGAATATTACATTTAGAAAACGACAATTTAAACAATATGCCATCAACCATCAGTAGTTTAAAAAATTTAGAGTTTTTATATTTGAATAACAATCAATTTAAAGAAATTCCAAAAGAAATCAAACAATTAAAACACTTACAATTGCTAGAAATAAAAGATAATAAAATCATGGTCCCAGAGCGGTCTACAGAAAATTTAAATTTTGGTTTTAGAGTAAATCTATAAGACAGGCACAAAAAGATAGAGTAGCAACCATTCACTGACTGGACGTTTTAGCATGGTGGCCGCATTTAATACGAGTAGTTGCTACATTATTATTTGTTTTAATCAAAAGTAAAAAACTTGGGCGGTACAAACGGCTAGCTCTTTTGCAGCTTATCCACCGTTCGTCTGAATGACACTACTAATTATTGTGCGCTAAGCATGCGCCTTGACCAAATATAGAATCTGAAATTAAAGAAATTACACCCAGAAATTAGAGGATAAATGTATCTAAATTCAATGCTTACAATTTATTTAGTAAAACACTTTTTTATAGCTGGCAATGCTACTATATTTATATAAAATTTCGATAAAATGAATACGGTTCTCTCCAATTTAAAAATACAAGTCAACGAAAAAATCTATGTAAAGGATCCTGAGACATCAGCTTTAGGAAAAAAAATCATAGAGCAAAGTATCCTTTTAATCCATGAGATTGGATTTGATAATTTTACTTTCAAGAAATTAGGTGAGAAAATCAATTCTAATGAAAGTTCCATCTATCGTTATTTTGAGAACAAACATAAACTATTGGTTTATTTATCGTCCTGGTATTGGAGTTGGATGGAAAACAAGCTAGTTATTGCAACAACAAATGTTTTGGATCCCAAAGAAAAACTCAAAATAGCCATTGCAATTGTTACTGAAAAAATAACCAACGACAATAGTGCCTTACACATTAACGAGGCCGTTCTAAATAAAATCATCATTTCAGAATTCACTAAAACGTTACATACTAAAGAAATCGATCAGGAAAATAAAGAAGGTTTTTTCTTGATTTACAAAAGAGTAATCAATAGAATTGTGGCTATTGTAAAAGAAGTAAATCCCGAATACCCTTTTTCTAAATCCCTAATTTCAACAATTGTTGAAGGAAGTTTGCACCAATATTTTTTAATGAACCATTTAAAAACCATCACAGATTGTACTGATTCTGATAGCACCACTAATTTTTATCAAAATCTTGTAGAAAAAGTTTTAAGTTAAAAAAAAAAAAAACACTCCCATTATGACTCCCTTAAAACGATTTTACAATCTACTTGAATTAGATAAAAAAGACGTCTATCAAATATTTTTTTACGCCATTTTTGCCGGACTGCTCAGTTTATCCCTTCCACTGGGAATACAGGCGATTACAAATTTTATCCAATCCGGAAGAGTTAGCGCATCTTGGATTGTGCTTATCATTTTAGTCATTTTTGGTGTGGCATTAGTGGGTATTTTATCCATCATGCAATTACGGATTACAGAAAACTTACAACAAAAAATATTTGTACGTTCCTCTTTTGAGTTTGCTGCACGGCTGCCTAAAATAAAATCAAAAGAATTATACAACAGCTATCCGCCGGAGCTAGCCAATCGTTTCTTTGACACAATGACCATTCAAAAAGGGACTTCAAAGTTACTAACTGATTTCTCTGCAGCCTTGTTACAAATTGTTTTCGGGATAATATTATTGTCCTTATACCATCCTTACTTTATCATATTTGGTGTCTTACTACTTGCTTTGTTGTATTTTATTTTCAAATTTTCTTTTAAATCTGGCCTGGAAACGAGTTTAAAAGAATCTAAATTCAAATACAAAGTAGCGAGCTGGCTGCAAGAAATGGCACGTAATAATTTTAGTTTTAGAAATGAACTCAATTATGATTTTGCTTTAAAAAAAACCAACATGATTGTAACCGATTACCTGGTGTATCGCGATAAACATTTTAATGTGATCAAAAAACAATTTACGCATTTGATTATTTTTAAAGTCATCATTACCGGAAGTTTGCTATCCATCGGTGGGTTCCTAGTTTTATCTCAACAAATGAATATTGGCCAATTTGTAGCTGCTGAAATTATTATTTTACTAGTTATAAATTCCGTTGAAAAAATCATTATCGGATTGGAAACTTTTTATGACGTACTCACATCGATTGAAAAAATCGGGGAAGTAACGGACTTAGAATTAGAAGATTCTTCCATTGTTAACAGTAACATCTGTTACAATAAAATCTCAATGGAAATAGAAAACCTGACATTCAAATTTCCAGATTCAGAAAAAGAAATTTTAAACGCTATTTCATTAAAAATAGAACAAGGAGACCGAATAGTTATAAATGGAGAAAATGGTTCTGGAAAAACAACTTTAATTAGGGTATTATCTGGCTTATTGCAGCCTACCAGCGGTTCCTTTTATGTAAATGATGACACTTTTCGTAAAATAAACATAAAACAATACCGCTCACAAATCGGAAGTGTCATATATGGAGAGAAACCATTTGAGGGAACCTTGCAAGAAAATATTACTTTTAATGATCCTTCCGTTAGTCCCGAAGATATAAAATGGGCGGTAGACGGAGTACAACTGACCTCTTTTATAAAATTATTTCCTAAAGGATTAGACACCCGGATTTACCCTGAAGGGAGACAATTATCCTCTTCTAATGCACAAAAAGTATTGCTGGCAAGAAGCATCATTCACAAACCCAAAATACTTTTTTACGAAGATCCAACTGATACCATGGATGAAAAAGCAGCTAATGAAATTATAGATTTTATTACATCCGATAAAAATAAATGGACGATTATCGTGTCCTCAAAAAACCCGTATTGGGAAACCAAATGCAATCGAAAAATCACGATGAAAAATGGGCATATTCAACTTGATTTAAAAAAATAATAGTCATGCTAAACATTTCAGATAACCAAACAAAACTGCAACAGTTAGACCAATACGAAGCGGTCAAAAATCTTACAAACAGGCCGCATTACAAAATTTTAAATAAAATTATAGCGGCTGTTTCCATACTTGGTATAATTGCACTTTTCTTGCCATGGACTCAAAACATTTCTGGTACTGGAGCTGTTACCACCTTAAAACCAAGTCAAAGACCACAATCTATCCAAAGTATAATCTCGGGTCGAATTGAAAAATGGTACGTTCAGGAAGGCGATTTTGTCAAGAAAGGCGACACTATACTCTTTATCTCAGAGATCAAAGAAGATTACATGGATCCTAATTTAGTGCAAAATACGAAAAGCCAGATCGATGCCAAAAAACAATCTTTACAATCTTATGGGTTTAAGGTAAGCACGGTTTCAGAACAAATCCAGGCCATTGAAAGGGAGAAAGTCTTGAAACTAGAACAAGCACAAAACAAAATCAAACAATCCGTTTTAAAAATAGAAAGTGACAGCATGGATCTTGTTGCTGTAAAAACCCAACTAAAAATTGCAGATACACAATACAATCGGTCCGTACAATTGAATAAAGAAGGCTTGAAACCGCTGACCGATATTGAAGAAAAAAGATTAAAACTGCAAGAAGTTGAAGCTAAAATCATCACTCAAGAAAACAAGTACTTAATCAGTAAAAACGAGTTGATCAATGCCAAAGTAGAAATAAACCGAATAAGTGCGGAGTATACGGAGAAAGTTTCTAAAGCAAATAGTGAAAAATTCACAGCGCTCAGCAGCCAGTTTGAAACAGATGTTCAAGTTTCTAAACTGGAGAATCTATACGCAAACTACAGCATCCGTAATGGAATGTATTACATCAAAGCATCCCAAAACGGCTATATCAACAGGGCCTTGCAATCCGGCCTTGGGGAAACAGTGAAAGAAGGCACGCCAATAGCCACTATCATGCCCTCCGACTATGATATCGCTGTGGAAACATTTGTAAATCCAATCGATTTACCATTATTAGCCAAAGGTGAAAAAGTACGCGTTTGGTTTGATGGATGGCCTACTATTGTTTTTTCAGGATGGCCTAATATGTCTTACGGAACTTTTGGAGGTGAAATTGTGGCTATTGAAAATTTCATTAGCGTCAATGGAAAGTACCGAGTTTTGATTGCTCCAGATAAAAACGAAGATAACTGGCCTATTCAATTAAGTATTGGTGCTGGTGCGCAAACAATCGCTTTATTGGACAATGTTCCTGTATGGTTCGAGCTGTGGAGAACCTTGAACGGATTTCCGCCTAATTATTACAAACCTTCGCCTACAATAACAACAGAAAAAAAATAATGAAACAGATATTTTTAGCATTTTTATTCTTCGGGCTTTCTGCGGGTGCTCAAGAAAAAATAGCCAACGAACTGACCTTTACTGAATTTCTGGGGTATGTGAAAAAGTACCATCCCTTGGTGAAAAATGCCAATTTAGAGATCAGTAAATCCCAAGCTAATTTGATGATGGCTCGTGGTGGTTTTGACCCAAAAATTGAAGTTGATTTCAGTGAAAAACAATTCAAAGGCAGCGAATATTATTCCATTTTAAACAGCAGTTTCAAAATACCCACGTGGTATGGCATCGAGATTAAAGCGGGCTTCGATAATAGCGAAGGTGTGTATTTGAATCCCCAAAACACGCTTCCCAATCAAGGTTTAACTTCACTCGGAGTGACCATTCCGCTTGGTCAAGGTTTGTTTATAAATCAAAGAATGGCGGATGTACGAAAAGCCAAAATGCAAATGCAACTAAGTCAGGCAGAACGAAAACTGCAGGCTATTATGGTTTTGTATGATGCTTCCCTGGCGTATTTCAATTGGAAGAAAAACTTCAACGAAGTTGCTTTGTACCAGGAATACAACCAGAATGCACAAATTCGTTTCAAAGGAATTCAATCGTTAATCATTCAAGGGGACAAACCCGCCATTGATAGTGTTGAAGCAGGAATTATTGTGAAAAACAGAAAGCTGAGCCTGGAGGATTCGAACCTAAAATTGGCTAAAGCCAAATTAGAACTAGCAACTTTTCTTTGGCTAGAAAACAACATTCCGCTGGAATTATCCGATGCCTTAATTCCTGAAATACAATTAGAATTTACCATTCAGGAAAGTTTAAAAACCAATGACTTATTGAATTCAGATTTCTCCATCACCAATCACCCCAAAATAAATGCATTGCAAAGCAAAATTGATATGCTGAATGTGGAACGAAAACTAAAAGCTAACATGCTTTTGCCTAAAATTGATGTGGGGTACTCTTATATTTCAGAACCTAGTTATATTGACAACTATCAATTTGAGGATTATAAAATTGGATTGGATTTCTATTTTCCTTTATTTCTCAGAAAAGAGCGCGGTAGTTTGAAACTGGCAAAATACAAAGTACAGGAATCTGAATTTGTATTGGATTTGGAAAAAGTGCAATTGACTAATAAAATCAATGCCCAGAAACTAGAAATCAAATCACTCTTAAAACAACAGCAGTTAATCAAAGAATTAGTGCAAGACAATCTCACCATGCTAAATTCAGAAGAACGTTTGTTCTCTTTTGGTGAAAGCTCGTTGTTTTTAATAAATATCCGAGAAAACAATTTAGTAACATCACAACTTTCGAAAATAGCATTAGAAAACCGTTTTTACATTTCTAATTCAGACCTTTTTAAAATCATGGCCAATCCGGATTAAATACTTATAAAATTGTATTTTTGCAACTTGAAAAAATGAAATTATGATTATTATAAAATCCCGTGAGGAAATAGAATTAATGCGCGAAAGTGCGCTGATCGTATCAAAAACATTAGGAATGATTGCTTCTGAAATCAAAGAAGGAGTGACCACATTATACCTGGATAAATTAGCCGAAACCTTCATTCGCGATCATGGTGCTGAACCAAGTTTTCTTGGCTTATATGGTTTTCCAAACTCCCTTTGCATGAGTCCAAACGCACAAGTAGTCCATGGGATACCAAATAACAAACCATTAGAAAGCGGTGATGTAATCTCGGTAGATTGTGGGGCTTACAAAAATGGATACCATGGCGATCATGCGTACTCTTTTGAAATTGGCGAAGTGGCTCCGGAAACTAAAAAACTATTACAGATAACCAAAGAATCCTTATATATCGGAATCCGAGAATTTAAAATAGGAAACCGCGTGGAAGATGTGGGTAATGCCATTCAAAAATATACCGAATCATATGGATACGGCGTCGTACGGGAATTAGTGGGTCATGGCGTAGGACAAAAAATGCATGAAGATCCTGAGATGCCGAATTATGGCAAAAAAGGAAGAGGCAAACTCTTTGTTGAAGGAATGGTTGTTGCCATTGAGCCGATGATTAACATGGGAACTAGAAACATCAAGCAACACAAAGACGGCTGGACCATCACGACAGCTGACGGAAAACCAAGTGCCCATTTTGAACACGACGTAGCCATTATCGATGGAAAACCAGAAATTTTATCCACTTTTGCTTATGTTTATAAAGCGTTAGGAATTGTAAGTACAGAAGAAGATGAGTTTAGACGAGAGCCTTTAGTATTGTAAAGCATTTCACAAAGATTCACAAAGTAAACTCAAAGATTCACAAAAATTTAAGTCCTAAATTATTTATAAATGACAAACGAAGAATTTATAGAGATCTCTGAAGATTTACAAGCAATTTCTTATAAAGTAATTGGTCTAGCTATTGAAGTTCATCGTCAACTTGGTCCGGGACTTTTGGAATCAACCTATCAAGAATGTCTTTTTTATGATATCAAAAAAGCAGGTTTGCAGGTAGAAAAGGAGATAACGCTTCCTATAATATACAAGGAAATAAAACTTAATCAAGGATATAGAATTGACCTACTAGTAGAGAACAAGTTAGTTATTGAATTGAAAACAGTTGAAAATTATACTTCCGTACATTTTGCACAAATACTTACCTATTTAAAGCTTGGAAATTATCCGTTGGGATTACTAATAAATTACGATAGTAAAATTTTAAAAAACAATATAAAACGATTTATAAATACAACTTCAGATTCTTAAAAAAAACTTAGTGAATCTTTGAGTTTACTTTGCGAATCTTTGTGAAACAACAATGAAAAAACTCTTTAAACTTATACTCAATACCATTCCGCGGCCCATACTTATTCGTTTAAGTTATGTGGCACGCCCAGTTCTTGCACTTGCGTTAAAAGGAACTACATTCACTGATCCAATTGACGGAAGAAGCTTTAAAACTTTTTTACCTTACGGTTACGGAACACAAAGAAACAATGTGCTTTCACCAAGTACCCTTTCATTAGAGAGACACCGTTTATTATGGTTGTACTTAAATGAAAAAACTGATTTTTTTACGTCTCCAAAAAAAGTTTTACATTTTGCACCGGAACAAGCGTTTTATAAACTGTTTCGAAACCAGAAAAATCTAGATTACACGACAACCGATTTGTTTTCACCGTTAGCAGATGTGAAAGCAGATATTTGTAATTTACCTTTTGAGGACAATCAATACGATGTTATTCTGTGCAATCATGTTTTAGAACACATTCCGGATGATACAAAAGCCATGCAGGAATTGTATCGGGTTTTAAAACCGGGCGGAATGGCAATTTTACAAATTCCACAGGATTTATCCAGAGCCACCACTTTTGCAGATGATTCCATTACCGATCAAAAAGAACGTGCTAAAATATTTGGTCAATACGATCATGTCCGTATTTATGGCCGTGATTATTTTGATAAATTACGAAGTATCGGTTTTAAAGTAATCGAAGAAGAGTATACTGATAAAATTACGCCTGAATTAGTAGAAAAATATTGTTTGGCCAAAGGGGAAATTATCCCGGTTTGTTTCAAATAATTGAAAGTATAAATTTACACCATAAAAAAACCTGCTAAAGTTACTTTTTAGCAGGTTTTTAGTTTAGTAGTGCGTCAGTTGATTTTTCTTATAAGCCGTTTATTTGTAATACAAATAATCAGTTAGTCTTTAAGACCGGAACGAATTAAAACGATTTTGACAGCTATTACTTTCGAAATAATTAATGTAAAAACTAGATGAACCAAAGACAAAAGGTAATTGCTATATTTACACAATCTTACGTTTTATAAAATGGAAAACCCTTTGCTCAAAATAGCTGCTTTTATGCTTACTGCATTTTATTCCTGCGTTTCTTTGGCGCAAATAGAAAAAGAAGTTGCTCCGCCATACCACATTAAAACCATTTCATTTGTTCAAAATGACCAAACTATAATTCCAATTTTAAAACTAGGCGAAGGATTTCAATTGCAATTTGATGATCTTTTTGGCAATGAAGCCAATTATTATTATGAAATAATTCATTGCGATTACAACTGGAACCCAACGGCAATTCCGAAAAATGAATATTTGGAAGGTTTTGACAACCAAAGAATTCAGGAGTACACGAACTCTTTTAATACCTTACAAATCTATTCGCATTACAAATTAGCAATTCCAAATCAGTTTACGCTTCAATTAAAAATCAGCGGAAATTATATGATAAAGGTTTTAGATGAAAATAAAGACATCCTGTTTTCGAGAAAATTTATTTTATACGAAGACCTGGTTACGGTTCCCATTCAAGTCAAACGAGCACGAACAATAAACACAATTGAATTGAAACACAATTTAGATTTTGCAATTAAATCTAATTCCATTGTTTTCCAAACTCCGTTGCGGAATGTCAGAGTGCTATTACTTCAAAACGGACAACTTAATAGCGGTATAAAAAATATAATTCCGCAGTATACAATAGGAAATGATTTGATCTACAAATACGATACGGAAACACAGTTTTGGGCGGGAAATGAGTTTTTGTTTTTCGAAAATAAAGACATCAGAGCCGCAAACAACACCATTGGTCGGGTAGACTTTAGCACCCCTATTTATGGTTCTTTTTTATACACTAATGCTGCTAGAGCCAATTTTCCGTATTCCTTTACCCAAGATGTTAATGGAGCTTTTGTAGTCAAGAATATAAGCGCTGCTGACAGCGAATTCGAAGCGGATTATGCCTGGGTCTATTTCAGTCTTTCGGCCCCCACTTTCAGAATGAATAAAAATATTTATGTTGCCGGTATGTTCAATAACTACGCATTAATCCCTGAATATAAGATGGACTATAATCCTAAAAAAGGGCTTTATGAAAAGGCTATTTTAATAAAACAAGGGTTCACAAACTTTCAATACCTTGTTGCAGATGACAAAGGAGTTCTTGATCCGGAAAATGCGATAGATGGCAATTTTTATCAAACAGAAAATGAATATACCATAGTAGTCTATTACAGAGAAAACATAGGTCGTTATGACAGGGCTGTGGGCAAAGGAATGGCAAATTCAATAAACACCATCAATTAAAAAAACTTTCATAAAATTCAACAAAACGACACCCTTTTTTTGTAAATTTGTTAGTACTAAACTCCTACACACCCATTTAATATGGTTTCTCAAATAACAAGAGGTATAAAAATTTCAGTATTGACTAGTTTTGAAGGTACGTACGTTAAGAACTACAAGCTTCATTTTGCATTTAGTTATGAAATTACTATTGAAAACCACAGTAAAGATTCCGTTCAATTGATCTCGCGTCATTGGGAAATTTATGATTCCTTAAATGATATCGAAATTGTTGATGGCGAAGGGGTAATTGGGAAAAAGCCTGTTTTAAAACCTGGCGAATTTCACACCTATAGTTCCGGTTGTCTATTATCATCCCCTTATGGTGCGATGAAAGGGTATTTTAACATGATTAATTTTACCTCAACAAAAAACTTCAAAGTCATTGTACCTACCTTCCGATTGTGTGCTCCCTTTGCTTTAAATTAATTTTTTTACTTAAAATATTCCTTTTTCTTATTCCTGTTTTATCAAATTTTAAAATTATCCTTTGTACTTTTGCACTACAATAATTTTTTGATAAAATAACGAGTAATTTATTTTTTAATTTTCTAATCTTAATCTCTTCAAACAGATTATCAAATTACATTATCATGCTAAAAGGATTTTTTCATGCGCCAAAAGCAGTAAACGAACCAGTAAAAGGGTATGCACCAAATTCACCTGAAAAAGCCGCCGTACAAGCCGCTTATACTAGAATGTGGAATTCTAAAATTGACGTACCATTATATATAGGAAGCGAAGAAATTAGAACAGGGAATACCAAAACAATGTCAGCGCCTCATGACCACAAACATAGTGTAGGAACGTATCATCTTGCCGAAAAATCACATATCGAGAAAGCTATTGCAAATGCATTAGAGTCAAGAACAGCTTGGGCTAACATGGCTTGGGAACAGCGCGCAGCCATTTTCCTTAAAGCCGCTGAATTAATTGCTGGCCCTTACAGAGCAAGAATTAATGCCGCAACCATGATTGCTCAGTCTAAAAATGTTCATCAGGCCGAGATTGATGCGTCATGTGAGCTAATTGACTTTTTGCGTTTCAACGTAGAATTCATGACTCAAATATATGGAGACCAGCCGGCATCCACCTCAGATATGTGGAATCGTCTAGAGTACAGACCTCTTGAAGGATTTGTATACGCAATCACACCCTTTAACTTTACTGCAATTGCCGCAAATCTTCCAGCAAGCGCCGCAATGATGGGGAACGTTGTAATCTGGAAACCAAGTGATAGTCAAGTTTTTTCCGCGCAAATTATAATCGAAGTGTTCAAAGAAGCTGGTATTCCTGATGGAGTTATCAATGTAGTTTTTGGAGACCCTTTAATGATTACCGATACCATTCTGGCAAGTCGGGATTTTGCTGGAATTCACTTTACAGGTTCCACTCACGTATTCAAAGATATCTGGGCAAAAATTGGAACTAACATACACCATTACAAAACGTACCCAAGAATCGTGGGGGAAACAGGCGGAAAAGATTTCATCATAGCGCATTCAAGCGCAAACCCTAAACAAGTTTCTACGGGAATTGTACGTGGCGCATTTGAATTTCAAGGGCAAAAATGCTCAGCAGCGTCTAGATCTTATGTCCCACAAAGCTTATGGCCTGCTGTAAAAGAGCAAATTATTGCGGATGTAAAATCAATGAAAATGGGATCTCCAGAAGATTTTAGTAATTTTATTACTGCCGTTATTCATGAAGGCTCCTTTGATAAATTGGTCAGTTTTATCGACCAAGCCAAAAAAGATACTGATGCGGAGATTATCGTTGGTGGGAACTATGACAAATCAGTTGGATACTTTATTGAGCCAACGGTAATTGTAACGACTAATCCTCATTATACCACCATGGCAACTGAATTATTTGGTCCAGTTATGACTATTTTTGTATATGAAGATGCAAAATGGGAAGAAACACTAGAATTGGTAGATACAACGTCTGAATACGCATTAACAGGAGCCGTTTTCAGTCAGGACCGTTACGCCATTGAAGTGGCGACAGGGAAATTACAAAATGCTGCCGGTAACTTCTATATTAATGACAAACCAACGGGTGCCGTTGTAGGGCAACAACCTTTTGGCGGAGCAAGAGCTTCAGGAACCAATGACAAAGCAGGTTCTCCATTGAACTTATTGCGCTGGGCTTCTCCAAGAACAATCAAAGAAACTTTCGTTACTCCGGTAGATTACAGATACCCTTTCTTAGGAGAATAGCTAAAATGAGGAATTCACCTCACCAAATAAAGTATTTCTTAAAAAATCCCAAGATTCAAAGCAATTGAATCTTGGGATTTTTTTTAGGTCTAGACGTTAACACCGAAAAAACACTGTTATCCAATAAATACTTTTCCAAACTGATTGCCCGCTTTGAAAACTATTTATAAACCACCCTCATTACATCCTTTGGATTGTTTTTGTTACTTTATTAAAAAAGCGCAATGAACCTTGCGCGATTTTTGTCTTCCCTTTTATTTTTTGGACAAATTGGATTCTATCTTTTCAAGAAAACGGACCGGCCTTTATCGAAAATAATTTCAATTAATTGATTCTTCTTTTGAAAGAAACAAGTAGCCCAATAAATTAAAAAAAAATACTGAAATTACAATTAGTTCAATTTTTTGGCTTTAAAAAGAAACAAAAAACATTTTTTAAGGTTAATTGCTATTATATAAAATAAAAAATTAGGATAAGATTAGGTTTTTTAACTTAAAATTAAGATTTTTGATGAATCTAACCAAAAATAATAACTATGAAACTAAAGTTTAATGGATTCTTAGTACTACTACTAGTACTTGTGACGCAATTGACCTTTGCGCAAGAACGATCTGTCTCGGGGATTGTTTCTGATAATGCAGGAATGCCTATCACGGGAGTCAGTGTATTAGTAAAAGGGACTAAATCAGGGACGCAAACTGATTTTGACGGAAAATTTTCAATCAAAGCTACATCAAGCCAAATCTTGATTTTTAGCTTTATTGGCATGAAAACTCAGGAAAGAGTAGCAAGTTCCGAAAACTTGAAGGTTACACTTATGGAAGACTCACAAGCTCTAGAAGAAGTCGTAATTACATCTCAAGGTATAAAAAGAGAGAAACAAGCAATTGGTTACGCAGTTAGCCAAGTTAAAGCAAAAGATCTAGAACAAAGGTCAGAAGGTGATATAGCTAGGGTTTTAAGCGGAAAGGCTTCAGGAGTGCAAATCATTAATGGTAGTGGTATTTCTGGTTCCGCAACAAACATCAACATTAGAGGCAACTACTCTGTTAGTGGATCATCTCAACCATTATTCATCGTTGATGGAGTTCCTTTTAGCTCAGACACGAATGCTAATGGTTCATTCATTAATGGTAACTCTGGCTCAAGTAGATTCTTGGATTTAGATCCAAACAACATTGAAAACGTAAGTATCTTAAAAGGATTTGCAGCTGCAACACTTTACGGAACTGAAGGTAGAAATGGTGTAATTTTAATTACTACAAAAAGTGGAAGTTTAAAAAAAGGACCTAAAAAAACAGAGATTTCTGTAAGTCAATCACTTTTTGCTAACGAAATAGCATCTTTACCAGATTACCAAAATAAATTTGGTAATGGATTTGACCAAGCTTTTGGTAACTTCTACAGTAACTGGGGTCCTGGATTTTATCCAAATGGTATTGGTGGTTACGCAAATCCAAATTCTGGAATTGCTGCTGATGGCACAATCAAACACCCATACGACAGAGCAAACTTAAATTCTGCTTTTCCAGAATATATTGGTAAAAGAGTACCTTATTCTGCAAAACCAAACAACGTTAAAGATTTCTTTAGAACAGGAATAGTTGCTAGTACTTCTGTTAATATTGCTGGAGCTTCAGCTGACGGAAAAACTAGTTTCAACTTTAACTTTGGTCATTTAGAAGATGAAGGATTTACACCTGGTAACAAATTAGGTAGAAATTCAATCTCTATTGGTGGTAAGTCTGCTTTAAGTAATAAATTTACAATTAGCGGAACTTTAAACTATTCAAATACTAATTTCAAAAGCCCACCAGTTGCTTTAAGTACAGGTTCAGGAGCTTCAGGAACAGGTTTGTCTGTGTTTTCAGATGTGTTTTACACACCTCGTAACGTAGATTTAATGGGATTACCTTTCCAAGATCCTATTACAGGAGGAAGTGTTTATTATAGAAATGATGGTGGAATTGTAAATCCAAATTGGACAGTAAACAATGCTTTCACATCACAATTAACAAACAGAGTTTTTGGTAATTCAGCTTTGAAATACGACATTAACGACAATTTGAACATAACGTACAGAGTAGGTATTGATAATTATACTGAAAGAAACGTTTCAGGAACTAATAAAGGTTCTGGAGGAGCATCTACCTCTGGACCAGTTTTAGGAGACTATAGAACATTTGATAACCTTAATACAATATGGGATCATAACATATTAGTAACCGGGCAGTACTCGCTTACTGATAATTTAGGACTGAATTTCAGTGTAGGGGCAACTTCCAGATCTACTAAATATGACCGTCAGGGAGTTAATAGTGTAGAGCAATTAGGATTTGGAGTATTTAGACACTTCAACTTCAAAACACAAACGCCAATTCAGTACTCAGAAAGCCGAAATATTGCAGGTATCTATGGCCAAGTTGAACTTGATTATAATAAATGGGCTTATTTGACACTTTCTGAAAGAAAGGACTGGGTATCTAATACAAATATTAATACTCTGGATTACCCAAGTGCGAGTTTAGCGCTTATTCCAACAAAAATATTCTCTGAAATAGCATCAGATAAGGGTTTAAATTATTTGAAATTAAGAATGGGTTATGGTACCTCTGCTGGATTTGCAACAGGATATCCAGTTTCAAACAACGTAACATTAGCTCCAAGAGGAAACATAAACGATGCAGGAACTACATTTCCTATTGTATCAGCTTCAAATAACTTAGGAAATCCTAATTTGAGACCCGAACTATTGACTGAAATTGAACTTGGTTTTGATTCCAAATTTCTGAGTAATAGAGTAAGTTTAGATTTTTCTTATTTCAAAAGAAAAACAAAAGATTTAATTACTGATAGACCATTACCTCCAAGTTCTGGATTTGGATCAACAAAAACAAATATCGGTCAAATTGACGGAGAAGGTTTTGAGGTTGATTTAGGTATAAACGTTATAAATCACGCAAACGATGGATTTAACTGGGATGTTAGTGCTAACGTAACTAAATCAAAATCTATCGTTACTTCTTTAGGTCCTGACACAGAACAAATTGTTTACGATGGATATTCTAACTTAGGTAATGCTGCAATTCCTGGACAACAATTTGGTATAATTGTAGGTAGTAGAATTCAAAGAGATGCTAATGGAAATAAAGTTGTAGAAAGTACTGGTTTGTATAAAATCGAACAAGGTATCTTTAACATTGGTAATCCAAACCCTGATTATATATTAAACGTTTCTAATAATTTTTCATATAAAAACTTTAATTTTGGATTTTTAATTAATTACACCGCAGGTGGAGATATGTTTTCACAAACAATCGCAACTTTGTTAGGTAGAGGTCTTACAACTGATACAGTAGATAGATTAAATACATATATTCTTCCTGGTGTAAAAGCTGATGGATCTGTAAATGATATTCAAATCAACAATTCAGATAATTATTTCAGTAATATTATAGCTGGTGCTGACGAAATGAAAATTTATGACGCAACTGTAATTAGACTTTCTGAAATATCTTTTGGATACAACATACCACGTAAATTATTAGATAAAAGTCCATTTGGAGCTCTATCTATATCTGTATCAGGTAACAACTTGTATTACAATGCTATAAATACTCCTAAAGGAATCAATTTTGACCCTAACGTAGCTGGTCTTGGAGTAGGTAATGGTAAAGGATTTGACCACTTGAATGGCCCAACGGCTAAAAGATATGGTTTTAGTATTAAAGCAAGTTTCTAAATTTAAAAATAACAATTATGAACAATACGAAAAAAATAGCAAGTGTAATAATTTTGTTTTTAGGGGCATTATTATACTCTTCTTGCGAGACAATAGACATGGATATGAAAGAGGATCCAAATGCATTATCTGTTGACAAAGCAGATGTGGATTTCTATTTAAATGGTGTTCAACGTTCTTTCGCACTTAACATGCAAGCTTATGGTAGAACAAGTATGGAAGTGACAAGGATGACTAATATGTTTGGCAGAAGTTATGAAAATGCTTATAGCCCTGCTACATTAGACTCAAAATGGGCAGTTTCTTATCAAACAGTTTTAAAGAACATCCAATTAATGAATATTAAAGCTTCAGAAAAAGGATTGAAACGCCATATTGGTATGGGGCAAGTATTAGAAGCATACACTATTGTTAACTTAGTTGACTTTTTTGGTGATGTACCCTATACTGAAGCTTTATTAGGAGCTACTAATCTAAATGCAAAGGCAGATACTGGAGCTTCAATTTACAATGCTGCTTTAGTTTTACTAGATAAAGCAATTGTAAATTTTTCAGAAACTAGTCCAACAACAACTACTTTCAATGATTTTTATTACAATAAAGATTGGACTAAGTGGATTAAGTTAGCTAATTCTATTAAAATGAAAATCTACATTCAAAGAAGATTAGTTGACGCTTCAGCTATCGCTAGTTTTAATACTATTGTAGCAACAGGAAACTTTATGCAAACTGCTTCAGATGATTTCCAATTTGACTGGAATTCAAATGTTAACAACCCTGATGGAAGAAGTCCTTTATACAGAGACAACTATTTAACTACAGGTACTTCTGAATACCAATCAAACTGGTTTATGGATTTAATGCTAACTGACAAGTCTATAGCTGACCCTAGAATGAAATTCTACTTCTACAGACAGTTAAACGGACAATCACCAATTGACCCTACTACATTAAAATGTTCTATTGAACCAGCTCCAGCTCACTACGTAGCCGGAGGTTATACTTACTGTACAGTAGCTAATGGATACTGGGGTAGAGATCATGGAGACAATTTTGGTATTCCACCAGATGCTGACAAAAAAACTGCTTATGGAGTTTATCCTGCAGGAGGTCGTTTTGATGATAACACATTTAAAACTGTAAATAACTTAAGTGGAGCTAAAGGAGATGGTGTTACACCAATATTATTAAGTTCTACTATGGATTTCTACAGAGCTGAAGCTGCGTTATACGGAGGTACTGGAAGTGCTAAAGCATTTATTTTATCTGGAGTTCAAAAATCATTTACTAAAGTGAGAGCTTTTATATCTAGAGATGCTGGTGCTATTGTATCAACTGTACCTGCTACAACAAGAGATGTAACTTATATGAATGAAGTTGGAAACAAATTTGATGCTGCTACTTTAACAGGCCAAAGAGAAATTCTTGCAAAAGAATTGTTTATCTCATTATTTGGTAACGGTACAGATGCGTACAACTTTTACAGAAGAACTGGATTCCCTCAAAGAATTCAACCAAATCTAGAACCGAATCCTGGGCAATTTATAAGATCATTTTTATATCCTGCAAATGAATCTTCTTCTAATTCAAATATGAAGCAAAAAACTAGCGTTTCAGCAAGAGTATTCTGGGATAACAATGCTACAACTGGATTTCCAATTGGTAACTAATAAATATTAAACATGAAAAAATATATAAAAAACGTAACGTATTGCTTACTTGCAATGGGCATAGTACTATTACAATCTTGTAGTAGTGAAGAAAGTACTGCAGACAATGTACTTGCCAACACTACAAGAGGTGCAATTTTAAGAACTTTAAAAGTAAACCAATCTACTTTTAATTTCTTTGATACAACTTCTAAATGGTCAGTAAATATTGAAGAACAAGATAGTAAAAATGGAGATCTTCTATCAGAGGTTAGATTGTATGTAAAACACACTAAAAATGGAGTAACAAGTGCAGAAAAATTAGTAAAATCATATTCCGCAACAGCCTTTCCAAAAGGATCTAATAATTTACCTACAGGCGAAGTAAGTGCTACACTTGCTGAGACTCTGGCTAAATTGGGGATTACAACCGGAGGTTACACTACATCCGATAAATTTACAATGAGATTAGAATTAGTGTTAACGGATGGTAGAACATTTACTAATACTAACTCTTCTAGTACAGTTGTAGGTGGAGTTTACTTCTCATCAGCGTTCGTATATTCAGTTCAATTCTTTTGTCCATTAGCTAGCGCAGCTGCTTTCAATGGTAACTACAAAGTAACTGCTGATGCTTGGGCTGACTACGCAGTTGGAGATATAGTGCCTGTTCAATACGTATCCACTGATGGATTGTATACATTTAGAATTAGAAATACAAACAATCCATACTTAAACAATCCTTCGACTTCCTATATGATAGTAACAATCAACCCTTCAAATGCAGTAGCAACTGTTACTGCTAATGAGCAGTTCGACTACACAGGCTGGATGAAGGTAACTGTAACTGGATCAGGATCTGTAGGTTCTTGTACTGGGGACATTAACTTAAGATTAAACTTCAGTGGATCGTCACAAAATCAAACTTTTAACTTAGTTAAAATTTAGATTAAATAAATTTCCATTTATCTAAAACCACCATCATTACGATGGTGGTTTTTTTTTATATATTTGCACCATGGAAAAAGAACATCAAATATTTGGGATTAGAGCTATAATCGAAGCCATACAGGCGGGCGCGACCGTAGACAAAGTCTACATTCAGAAGGAAGCAAGCAGCGAACTGATGAAAGACTTAATGAAAGTGATGAAGCGCGGTAATATTAACTTTTCTTATGTTCCGGTTGAAAAATTAAATAGATTAACGCCTAATAACCATCAAGGTGCAGTGGCAACCATATCCCCTATCTCCTTTTTTGATTTAGAAACGTTGATTGAATCTGTAATTGAAAACGGGAAAAAACCATTGTTCTTAATATTAGATCAAATCTCTGATGCTCGTAATTTTGGCGCTATCATCAGAACTGCTGAATGCACCGGCGTAAACGGTATTATTGTTCAAAAAGCAGGCTCAGCTCCTGTGAATGGTGATACGGTAAAAACCTCTGCAGGAGCTGTATTCAATATTCCAATTTGCAAAGTAGAACACATCAAAGATGCTATTTTCTTATTGCAAGCAAGCGGTATCAAAACAGTTGCTGCAACTGAAAAAACAGATCAAAACATCTATGATATCACTTTGAACGAGCCTGTTGCCATAATTATGGGATCTGAGGATCGTGGTGTAAACCCATCTGTATTGAAGATTGTTGACGAAAAAGCTAAACTTCCCATGTTTGGAACTATTGGTTCGTTGAATGTATCCGTAGCTTGTGGTGCTTTTTTATACGAAGCGGTAAGACAGAGAAGTTAATTTCCAAACCCTTCCCAAAGAATAGGGAACCAAAACAAATACACTAAAAATGAATCAAGACTCCCGTTTTGATTCATTTTTTTTGTCTGTAACAATGTGATACCCTACATGGAAATTGGAAGTATAATACGTTGATAATTGCTGTTGTACTTCATTTTCCTCATTTTCTTCATTTTTTGGAAGATTTACAAAATTACCGTTGGCATCAAATCGCTGCATGAATTTATCTGCCACGGGATCATAATCCGGATGTTCCCAATCATACTTATGGACTTTTTTATATTCTGGAGTTTTATATACTAACGTAAGAAGGAATCCGGAGAGCAACCCTGCCAGGTGACCTTCCCAAGAAATAGACTTATTACCTGGAATCTCAGGACTTGGAAAAACATACCAAACTAAACCCCCATAAACAACAATCACGGCAAGAGACAAGGCTAATAATCGATTGTACTTTGTTTGAATTCCCTTAAAAAAAATAAAACTAAACAATACATAAATCAAACTGCTGGCTCCAATATGGTAATTCTCCCGACCAATAATCCACGTAATAAATCCAGACAATAGAATTCCATACCCAACAACCGCCAACGATTGTTTCGCATAGAAAAATTGTAAAGCGACCAATAATACCAATACAGGTATTGAGTTGTTGTACAAATGCTCTATATCACTATGAATAAAAGGACTGAACAAGATTCCTTGCAGACCTGAAAATGTTCGAGGGTAAATACCGTTTTGGACAAAGTCAAAATCAAATCGAATTTCGAGCCAAAAAATAAACCACAGGAATACTACAAAAAAAAGAGGCAGTCCAATAACTAAATTCGTGAATTTAAAATGTTTGTCCATGAATCCTACTTGTTTATACGATCTTCTTAATTCAAAAACTTCTCCAAAAGCAATTTAATGCAATTTTGTCATAGTGTAACCTAATAGTAAAATTAAACACAAGAATTCCTAGCCCAGATGGAAACGGCATCCCACGCTTTTTTGCGTGGATATAGTGTACAGCTGGAAATAGCTCCAAAAAATAAATTTGACAATCATAAATGGGCTTAGATTAAAAAAAATATTAATTTTGCACAATGGAAGCACCACTTGCAGAGCGCATACGACCACAAAAATTAGAAGAGTATATTAGTCAATCCCATTTGGTTGGACCAAATGGTTCCTTGACACAACAAATTACAAAAGGAATTATCCCTTCCTTAATTTTTTGGGGGCCACCGGGCACTGGTAAAACTACTTTAGCACAAATTATTGCACAGGAATCAAAACGACCCTTTTATATTTTGAGTGCCATCAATTCCGGTGTGAAAGACATTCGCGAGGTGATTGAAAAAGCGAAGCAAAGTGGTGGTTTGTTTACGGCTAAAAACCCTATATTATTCATCGATGAGATTCATCGTTTTAGCAAATCCCAACAAGATTCGTTATTGGCTGCGGTAGAAAAAGGGTGGATCACCCTAATTGGTGCCACTACAGAAAACCCTAGTTTTGAAGTTATTCCAGCACTACTGTCCCGATGTCAGGTGTATGTTTTGAACGCTTTTAGCAAAAAAGATTTAGAAACACTTCTGGAACGCGCCATAAAAACAGACGCTTATTTGCAGACCAAAAACATTAAACTAAGAGAAACAGAAGCCTTATTGCGCCTTTCCGGTGGTGATGGACGCAAGCTGTTGAATATTTTTGAACTTGTTGTACATGCATCCGAAGAAGACGATGTTATAATCACAAACGAACGTGTTTTTGCTTTAGTACAACAAAATACCGTTTTGTATGACAAGACCGGCGAGCAACATTATGACATTGTTTCAGCTTTTATAAAATCCATTCGGGGAAGTGATCCAAATGGTGCTGTGTATTGGCTTGCCCGCATGATTGAAGGCGGTGAAGATGTTAAATTTATCGCTCGTCGAATGCTTATCCTGAGTAGTGAAGATATAGGAAATGCCAATCCAACTGCTTTTATTATGGCCAATAATACCTTTCAGGCGGTTGCCACAATTGGATATCCGGAAAGCAGGATTATATTAAGCCAATGTGCCGTTTATTTAGCCACTTCCCCTAAAAGTAACGCTTCGTATTTGGCCATTGGAACTGCGCAACAACTTGTAAAACAAACTGGCGATTTACCGGTACCAATTCACTTGCGCAACGCGCCCACTAAATTAATGAAAGAATTAGGGTATGGCGAAGAATATAAATATGCACACGATTACGCAAATAATTTTGCAGAACAAGAATTCCTTCCTAATGAACTGTCCAAAAATTCCATCTATATTCCCGGAAATAACTCCCGAGAAAACATCACAAGAGAATTCTTAAAAAACCGCTGGAAAAATAAATATGGCTATTAAAATACAAAAAGGGATACACTGCAGTACATCCCTTTTAGAAAAATAATTAATTTATAATTGCGCTAAAACTTTACTGCTATTTTTTCAGAATATAATTTGTCGTTTTCATAATACTCAAAAAACCATTGGTTGTTCTTAGCAATTAAAACACCTTTAATATCTCCTTTGAAAGCGATAAAAGATTCGGCACTAGAGGTTTTAAAAACTTTCATAACAACTTTTGGAGAACTATCAATCAACTGGAAACCGGTTGCCGTAGGCTGAGCATAAAGCAAATCCATTTCTTTTTCATCAGATACTGAGGCGCTGACTACTTTTTGAGCCAACACCACCGGAGCGGTCAAGGGCTTGGTAACTTCTGGCTCCATAGTTGTTTTTGTAGTACCGTTATATTTATATTGCAACTCATTAACGGATTCAAAAGCGTAGTTAAGCGCTTCGCCATACGCAGTTTCATATTGTTTCTCCTTGCTTTTCCCCACTGCAGATTGGAAAATTATTTTCCCGTAACAATCCTTAAGTGTCACAAATAACTTAGTCATCAAAAAAGCATTTTCTTTAACAACATCCATATACAACAAACTGCAACGGTCATTGTAATCACTTGGAATGGCTTCGTTGCTGTAAAAAGCTTCAAAACCGGCTTTGTTTAGATTAAATTTAGACATTGTTGTCAGTCGATACTGATTCTCTGTTTTGAGGAAATCATACTTAACGGGAATAATCACAGCTTTATAATCGTTTACCGATTGAGAATAGGAATAACTAACAACTAATATCAGCAGGAATACGAATGATTTTTTCATCTTTATAAATATTTTTTAAGTTCTAATAAATGGTTAATTTGTATGATGTGCTGTTCTACCTGAACTTTACTTTCATTAAAGAAAATAGCTTGCAGTCCCGCATCCAGTGCTCCTTGAACATCCGCTTCTAAACTATCACCAATCATGATACTTTTTTCTTTTTTGGCTTTGGCCAAATCTAAAGCGTAATCAAAGATAATAGGATTTGGTTTTTTTACTCCAGCCATTTCTGAATTAGTTATGGTCTGAAAATAGCTTCCAATTTTTGAATTGTTCAATTTTTTAAATTGCACTTCCGCAAAACCATTGGTTATAATATGCAAATTGTATTTAGGTTTTAAATACTCCAAAAGTTCTACTGTCCCATCAAAAAGATGATTGTTGTCCGGCAAAAACCGAATATAATCCTCCGCTATAGTCTCTATTTCTTCATCTGAAATAGTATAACTCAACGCATCAAACGAGTGTTTCAATCGATTGTACCGTAACTCCTGATGGGTAATCTTATCGTATTGATAAAGTGCCCAACACGCTTGGTTAATTGGAACATATTTTTCAATAAATTCCTTGGTTGCTATCGTTGGATGATTTCTATTGAAAATAGTCTCAAAAGTGAGCTCTGAATTTTTATCAAAATCCCAAAGGGTATGATCTAAATCAAAAAAAACGTCCTTTATATGTGTTTGTTTCATTTTGTAATTTTAAAATATCCCTTCATCTGCAAAGCTGAAATAACTGGTTTCAGTTATAATAAGATGATCCAACACTTTTATTTCTAAACTATCACCTGCCAATTTTAATTTTCTTGTAATTTGCTTGTCGGCATCACTAGGAATCAAGGTTCCGGAAGGATGATTGTGACACAAGATCAATGCTGTAGCTCCTATTTCGAGCGCCGTTTTGAAAACGATTCGCACATCGACCAATGTTCCGGTGATTCCGCCTTTACTCAATTGAGATTTTGACAGTACCTTATTGGAGTTATTCAAATAAATAATCCAAAATTCTTCGTGTGGTAATTCCCCAATAATAGGCTGCATGATTTCGAAAATGATTTTGCTGGAAGTAATTTTCGTCAATTCCACAACCTCTTCGCCTCTTCTGCGTCTTCCTAATTCTAAAGCAGCAATAATAGAAATGGCCTTTGCCTCTCCTATTCCTTTAAATTGCATGAGCTGAGACAGTGATAATTTTCCTAAGGCATTCAAATTAGTATCTACGCTTGCCAAAATCCGTTTACTCAAATCCACCGCTGACTCATTCCTGCTGCCGGAACCTATCAAAATAGCTATCAGTTCCGCATCACTCAAAACACTTTTACCTTTCAGCATTAGTTTTTCACGTGGTTTATCGTCTTCGGACCAATTGGTAATAGGAAAAAAGGAATTTTCAGCCATTCGCTTGTTGTTTAAATTTGTTTGCGCATGCAAATACTATTTTCTAAACCCACATAAGGCTCATAATTATCAACAATTACATATCCTGCTTTTTGATACAAAGCAATGGCTTCCTTTTGCTTGTATAATGTTTCCAAAACAGAAAATGATGATCCAGAATCCTGCGCCCAAAGTTCCAATTCTCGTAAAATAGTTTGAGCCAATCCCATTCCTCGCACCTCAGGAGAAACAAACATACGTTTTATTTCAATTGTATTTTTATCATATTTTTTAAAACAACCGCAAGCAACAGCTTCGTTTTTTAAATATACAACAATAACATTTGGGTTTAATTCCAAAATATTATTACCCCAATAGTCGGTTTTTAATTCGGGATAACGCTCCCATAAACTTTTATCTAAAGCGCTAATAAGAGCCATAAAATCAGGATTTTCGCTTGTAGTCTTAGCAATTCTTATAGAATCTTTCATAGCATTATTTACTTTACCAATTCCTTTACTTCATCAAAATTCAATCCGCCGTAATTACCGGAACTCATCAACAACAAAGCCGAATTTTCAAGGTTTAAATTAAACAAATAATTCGCAAAATCTTTTGGATTGGTATAAATAATTAAATCTTTTCTGTTAAAAGCAGTAGCAATTTGCTCGTGTGTTACTTCCTCCAATTGTTTGATTTTTACGGCATCGGGCGAATAAAAAACTACAGCTGTATCAGCATATTCAAGTGCGCCTTCATATTCTTTCAAGAATTCCGCATTCAAGCTACTATAAGTGTGAAGTTCTAAACAACCCACTAAAGTACGATTTGGATATTGTTCTTTCACCGCCTTAGTCGTTGCTGCCACTTTACTTGGGGAATGTGCAAAATCTTTATAGGCCACTTTTGTTTTACTCTCCGCAATTTTTTCTAATCGCTTTGATGCGCCTTTGAAACTGGCAATCGCTTCATAAAAATCAGCTTCATCAACACCCATATTCTGGCAAATCCATTTGGCACCAGCCAAATTATTTAGATTATGTGCTCCAAAAACTTCAATTGGCATGTCGCCTTCCGGAGTTTCCAGCAGTGTCACACCCTCATTAACAGTATATTTGGGGGTATGATAGGCTAATTTTCGGATTGGATTTGTAGCCGCTTCTGCAACACGTTTTACTTCAGCATCATCTTCATTGTATACTAGAATACCACCATTGGTAATTTTGCCAATAAAAATTCCGAACTGCTCCACGTAATTTTCGTAAGTTGGAAAAACATTAATATGATCCCAAGCAATCCCTGAAATTAGAGCAATATTAGGCTGATACAAATGGAACTTTGGTCTTCTGTCTATCGGCGAGGACAAATATTCATCTCCTTCTAAAACGATAAAGTCATTCTCTTCCGTAAGATGCACCATTGTATCAAATCCTTCCAGTTGAGCGCCAACCATGTAATCTACAGCAATGTCATGGTAGTGCATTACATGTAAAATCATCGAAGTTATAGTTGTTTTTCCATGAGAGCCACCAATAACCACACGTGTTTTATTTTTAGATTGTTCGTACAAAAACTCCGGATACGAATATATTTTGAGTCCTAATTCCTGGGCTTTCAATAATTCAGGATTATCTGCTTTGGCATGCATGCCAAGAATTACAGCTTCAATAGCTGATGTTATTTTTTCAGGAAACCAGCCTAATGCTGGAGGTAAAATGCCTTTTTTGTCTAATCTAGATTTTGACGGTTCAAAAATAGCATCGTCACTTCCTGTAACTTGATATCCTTTATTGTGTAATGCCAGAGCAAGATTGTGCATGGCACTTCCTCCAATAGCTATAAAATGTGTACGCATTTTAATTTATGGTTTTTAAATTCAAGACGAAATAAAAATCAGTCTTGAACTTTATTATTATAGGTTTCTAATATTGATTTTGCTTTTTCAGGCGCGCTCATTTTATTTTTATACAAATCAGCTAATTTTTGATAACTTGTTTTGGAGCCTCCTGCTAGTATTGCTTTTTTATAGTGTAGTTCTGCCACTTTATACCTTTTAAAATATTCCTCAATATGTCCTCTTGACAAATATCCATCAACAGGCGACAACCGTAATAATTCATCGGAATATTTCATAGCCTTAGATTCACTCCCGCCAACAATACCCGGTAACTGAATATATATTTCAATCAAAGCCCAGCGCGCTTGAATGTGTTTGGGATTCAGATTGATGGCTTTTTCGAAGGAGGATTTGACTTCATCAATCATTCCAAGAGCCCTGAATTTATTGGATTCTTTGGCTTTCATTCCTAGAGCTCCTCCGTATTTATAGTGATAATCAGCTTCGGAAGGTTTTAAAATTTTTAGCTTTTTGTAATAAACAATCGCTTTGTCCCAAGATCTATTCTGCCCGGCAATGTCTCCTAAATATTCCATCGTTTTTAAATCCGATGGATTGGACCGCAAAATAGATTCAAAGACCAACTCGGCCTGATCTATTTTATTCGCCTTATATAGTTTTTCTGCTCTTTCAAAATCAGATTGGGACCAAATCATAATAGGGTATAATAAAAAGACTAGTATAAAATGTTTCATTCTTCAAAAATAAGGAAAATTTAAAGTATTAAACAGCTTTTTTAGTCTTAAAAAAAGTTAACAAATCAATATGTAACGTGTAATAATAATAATAATACATAAGACACATTACCATAACACAGAGTAATTAATTTCGTCAAAACAAATTATGAAAAGAAAGAAAAAAATTCCTTTAGTCGTATTAAGCGATGTACACTTAGGAACATATGGTTGCCAAGCCAATGAATTACTACAATACTTGAAATCGATTCAGCCAAAAATGCTGGTTTTAAATCGAGACATCATTGATATGTGGAGTTTTAGCAAAAGATATTTTCCCGCCTCACACATGAATGTATTGCGACAAATCATAAAAATGTCGAATCAGGGAACTCGAGTTATTTATATTACTGGTAATCATGACGAAGCTTTAAGGAAATATTCCGATTTTATTTTAGGGAATTTTGAATTGGCAGATAAATTAATTCTGGACTTAGACGGAAAAAAACCCTGGATTTTTCACGGGGATGTTTTCGATTCTTCTACGAAAGGCTATGCTAAAATTTTAGCTAAACTTGGCGGAAAAGGCTATGATTTATTGATTTTGATAAATAGTTGTATCAATTGGGTTTTAGTCCTTTTTGGAAAAGAAAAAAGAAGCTATTCTAAAATGATTAAGGAAAGTGTAAAAAAAGCAGTTTCTTTTGTGTCAAATTTTGAAACTACGGCCGCAGAAATTGCCATCAAAAAAAATACACTTATGTAGTTTGTGGACACATTCACAAACCCCAAATGAGGGAAGTAGAAAACGAATTTGGAAAAGTTATGTATTTAAACAGTGGTGACTGGGTCGAAAACCTTACAGCATTAAAATACAAAAAAGAAAAATGGAGCATTTACCAGTATAAAAAAACGGACTATATAGACCATGAGAAAAAAGAAGATACAATTATAAATGACATTGTAACCAAAATTTTATCTTAATAACTCTGAGGAAAAATCATCTTATCCTAATAAATCCATATTTAAAAGAAATCAGTTATAATCCAATCTAAATAACAAACATGAAAATATTTTATGCAATTCAAGCAACTGGCAACGGTCATATCAGTAGAGCTATGCAACTTTATCCTTATTTACAAAAATTTGGCACTGTAGACTTCTTCATGAGTGGAAATAATGCTAGTCTAAAAATTGATTTACCGGTAAAATACAAAAGCGACGGTTGCAGCTTGCACTACAGTAAATGTGGTGGCTTGAACTACTGGAATATTGCAAAAAACATTAGACCAATACAGATGTTCAAAGATGCAAGCTCGCTGCCTTTAAAAAATTATGATGTTGTAATAAATGATTTTGATTCAATTACTTCTCTTGCTTGTAAATTACAGAAAGTACATTCGGTACAATTTGGACATCAAGCTAGTTTTGCGTCAAAACTGACACCAAGACCAGAAAAAAAAAGCCTTATGGGAGAAATAATTCTAAAACATTATGCCCCTTCTCCACAATATATTGGATTGCATTTTGAGAAATACGATTCTTTCATTCTCCCTCCAATTATTAAAGATGAAATCATACAAGCCGAACCAAAAGACTTAAAACACATAACGGTTTATTTACCGTCTTTCCAAAAAGATTGTTTAGAAAAAGCGTTTAATAAACGCTCCGAAATTAATTTTCACTGGTTTTTAAATGATGTAAAACTCAAACATACCATTGGCAACATCACGTATTATCCTGTAAATCAAAAACAGTTCAATCAAAGCTTAATCAACTGTCATGGTGTCATAACCGGTGGTGGATTTGAGACACCCGCAGAAGCATTGTATCTTAGAAAAAAAATACTCAGCATTCCTATACGAAATCATTATGAGCAGGAGTGTAATGCTGCAGCACTAAAAACAATGGGGGTTCCAGTAGTTTATGAAGCAGGTGATAATTTTGATTTAATCATAGAAAACTGGCTTAATAAGGATACTCCTATACCTAATATACTAGCTAATACAGTCCCTGACACATTACAGTTCTTATTTGACACCTACAACAGTAACTAATTCTTAAATTATGACAACAAAAAAGGTGTCTTTTTAGAACACCTTTTTTGTGAAATTTATGAAAATTAGTCGTTCAACATTTTCCACAACTTGTCTTTTAATTCTGTCAAACCTTGTTGAGCCACAGAAGAAATAAACATATACGGAACATCTTTGAAAGCAACGTCTAACTCTACTTTTAGCTCTGCCTTTAACTCGTCATCAAGCATATCGCATTTAGAAATCACCAGCAAACGCTCTTTGTCAAGCATTTCGGGATTGTATTTTGTCAATTCATTTACCAAAATATCATATTCCGCTTTGATATCCGGAGTATCCACTGGAACTAAGAACAATAAAGTTGAATTCCGTTCAATATGGCGCAAGAAATAATGTCCAAGACCTTTTCCTTCGGCTGCTCCTTCAATAATTCCGGGAATATCTGCAATTACAAAAGATTGAAAATCTCTGTAGGCTACAATACCAAGATTTGGTTTCAAGGTAGTAAACGGATAATCGGCAATTTTTGGTTTTGCAGAAGTCAACACTGACAATAATGTTGATTTTCCTGCATTAGGAAAACCTACCAAACCTACATCAGCCAGTACTTTTAATTCTAAAATAACATCCATCTCTGCCCCAGGCAGTCCCGGTTGAGAATATCTGGGAGTTTGATTTGTCGAGCTTCTAAAATGCCAGTTACCTAAACCACCTTTCCCACCGCGAGAAAGAATTTGTTTTTCACCCTCATCAGTAATTTCAAATAATATTTCACCCGTTTCTTTATCTTTTACAACAGTACCCAGCGGCACTTCGATGAATTTATCGTCACCATCTGCACCGGTACTCCTGTCTCCACTACCATCTCCACCATTACCGGCTTTAATATGTCGGGCAAACTTTAGGTGAAACAATGTCCAAAGTGCTTTATTCCCTACCAAATATACATGGCCGCCACGACCACCATCACCACCGTCCGGGCCTCCTTTTTCAATAAATTTTTCTCTGTGCAAGTGCGTAGATCCTTTTCCTCCTTTTCCGGATGAAACATATATTTTAACGTAATCTACAAAATTCCCTTCAGTCATTTTTTTTTGTTTAAAAGTTTATCGTTTAAATATTAAAGAGTAGCGGCACACTAACTTTACACATTAAACTTTAAACCAAATTCTAACCCTTTAAGGCTTTCACCATCACTTTATCAATCTTCACGCCATCCATATCGATAACTTCCAACTCAAATTTTTGCCAAATTAATTTCTCTCCTTGTTTGGGTATATGAGATAGTTCCGTCATTATTAATCCGCTTACCGTAGTCACTTCGTAATCATTGATTAACTCATCTAACTCAAAGTACGTCAAAAAATCGTGCAACGAATAATGTCCGTCAACGAGCCATGTTCCATCTTCTCTTTCAATTAACTGAAAATCATCTTTATAAAAATCCGAAGCATCTCCAACCAGCGCTTCCAGAATATCATTCAGTGTAATAACACCCTGAAAAACACCATATTCATCAGATACAAATGCGTAATGTATTCCGGTTTTTTTAAAATTCTCTAACGCTACATACGCCGTGGTTTGCTCCATCAAAAAGGGAGCTTCGGTCATTATATCAGCCAAATTGAAATTTTCGTTCTCAAAATGAGCAAAAATATTTTTTAGGTTAACAACCCCTACAATATCATCATAATTCTCACCGTAAACAGGATAAATAGAATGCAACTCTTTAAGCATAAACTCTCTAACCTGTTCTTTATCCGCATGAAAAGGTAGAAAAACTACTGATTTTCTATGTGTCATCAAAGAATTTATTTTCCGATCACCAATATGAAAAACACGTTCCACAATATCTTGCTCTATTTCCTGAACTTCGCCTCCTTCAGTTCCTTCTTTGATAATCGCTCTAATTTCTTCTTCTGTAACTTTGCCGTCAGCTGTTGGTTTTATTTGTAAAATACTCAACAAAAATTCCGTTGAATGCGTCAACATCCAAATGAATGGAGCCATAATTACCGAAATAATTTTCATGGGTAATGCCACCGTTTTTGCAATGGTTTCCGGATGATTTAAACCAATTCTTTTGGGTAGTAATTCTCCTAAAACCATAGAAAAAAAAGTTAAAACCACTACAACAATCCCAACAGAAACAGAATGGGCATACGGTTTGAGTATCTCAAAATTATTGATGTAAGTTTCGACGTCAAATGTGATTTTATCCCCACTATAAATACCAGTTAGAATCCCTATCAAGGTAATTCCTATTTGTACGGTTGATAAAAATTTGTTTGGAGAATTGGCTAATTCCAATGCAATTTGAGCATTTTTATTCCCTTTTTTTGCAGAAGTTTCTAATCTATTTTTACGTGCCGAAATCAATGCGATTTCTGACATGGAAAAAATTCCATTAAGCAGTATTAGAAAAAATATTATTAGTATTTCCAATTTCTTAGTTGATTCGTTTGTGTATTAAAATGTGATTCCTCCATTTTTTGTTTTGAAATCGGTTGTTTGTAACCTCAATTTTATAGTCCAGATGGCAGTGGAAAGCCCAAAGGTAAAAAAACTATTTTTCTTGAGGACTTGCAAAGTACAGCTGGAACTGCTCCTATAAATGATCAATAACGGTACTTACTCTTTGGGTAATTTCTGCAATGGTACCAATTCCATTTACTGCGTGAAATTTTCCTTGTCCCTGATAATAATCCATTAATGGCGCTGTTTTTTCATTGTATTCCTGGTAGCGATTTCTGATCTTTTCTTCGTCTTGATCGTCAATTCTACCACTTGTTTTTCCTCTTTCTAACAACCGTTGTACCAGGATTTCATCATCGGCTTCGAGTGCAATTGTTGCGGCAACAGTCGAACTAATTGAAACAAGAAAGGCATCTAAATCTTTGGCTTGTGATAGTGTTCTTGGATATCCGTCAAATAAAATTCCGTTTGTGTCTGGATGTTTATTTACCTCATCAATCAACATTTTTGTAGTCAATTCATCCGGTACTAAATCCCCGGCATCCATATAAACTCTTGCTTGTTTGCCTAATTCTGTGTTGTTTTTTAAATTAAAACGAAATACATCTCCCGTGGAAATATGTGTTAATTTGTACTTGTCTTTCAAAAATTCTGCTTGAGTTCCTTTTCCTGCTCCTGGTTTTCCAAATAAAACAATGTTAGTCATAATGTGTTGGTAGTTATTCTTTTAGTTTATATACTTCGGACAAATTTCTTCCTAAACCATCATAATCCAAACCAAAACCTACAATAAATTTATTTGGGATTCGAATCCCAATATAATCTATTTTGATGTCTTTTGTATATGCTTCCGGTTTAAAAAAGAGTGTTGCTATTTTGAAATGTTTTACATTTTGTTTTTTGAATAATTCTTTGAGTTCCACTAAAGTGTTTCCAGTATCAACAATATCCTCAATGATAACAACGCTGCGTCCAGTCAAATCCTGATTTATTCCTATTAATTGTTTTACCTCATTTGTGGTAGAAGTTCCTTCATAAGAAGCCATTTTTATAAAAGAAACTTCACATGGTTTTTTATACTGTTTCATAAAATCAGAAACGACCATAAAAGCACCATTCAATACTCCAACAAATACTGGTATTTCATCTATAAAATCGTCTTCCACTTGTTGCACCATTTTAGTGATGGCAAAATCAATTTCTTTAGCAGAAATAAACGGAACAAATTGTTTGTCGTGAAGTTGTATCATTATTTTCATTTTTAAAATAATGTGCAAAGATACAGAATTCGGATTTGGGAATTGATAAATGGGAATTAATTTGTAATTTTAAGTAAATTACAAATTAAAGGGCTTCAAAATGGATTGAAAGCTATAAAAGCTACAATAAAAATTCCCAAGAAAATAAAATTGTGTTTTCGGATTCCATCATTATAAAGTATCTTTGCTTAAACATACAATTACACCATGAATTATTTTTCTTCTGATTTCAAATTAGGAATTCTCGGTGGCGGACAACTGGGCAAAATGCTATTGTTTGACACCCGAAAGTTCGACATACAAACCTATGTTTTGGATCCAAGTGATGATGCGCCTTGCAAAATAGCTTGTGACCAATTCTTCAAAGGGGATTTAATGGATTTTGAAACCGTGTATAACTTTGGTAAAAAAGTAAGTGTTTTGACTTTCGAAATCGAATTAGTCAATCTGGAAGCTTTGGTAAAACTTGAAGAAGAAGGGTTAAAGGTCTTTCCTTCGCCAAAAACGTTGAAACTCATTCAAAACAAAGGAATTCAGAAAGATTTTTACATTCAACATGCCATCCCAACCGCAAATTACAAACGATTTGACAATTTAAAAAGTCTCGTTGTTGATATTCTGGATTCGAAAACAAAACTGCCGTTTGTATGGAAATGTACGGAATTTGGTTATGATGGAAATGGCGTAAAAGTAATTCGACACATTTCGGATTTGGATAATTTAGCCAATGTAGAATGTATTGCCGAAGAAATGATTCCGTTCAAAAAAGAATTAGCTGTCATCGTTTGTCGCAATCCTTCCGGTGAAATAAAAACGTATCCTGTGGTAGAAATGGAATTTCATCCCCAAGCCAACCAAGTAGAATATGTGATTTGTCCTGCCCGGATTGATGATAGAGTTGCCGAAAAAGCAAGAACCATCGCATTGAATGTTTCTAAAAAATTCAATCATGTGGGACTATTAGCCGTAGAAATGTTTCAAACCGAAGACGATAAAATTATCGTGAACGAAGTGGCTCCACGCCCGCACAATTCAGGTCATTACTCGATTGAAGCCAGTTATACCTCGCAATTTGAAAATCATTTGCGTGCCATTCTAGATTTGCCTTTAGGGAATACCGACAGTAAAGTAGCCGGAATCATGGTAAATCTAGTGGGCGAAGAAGGTTTTTCAGGAGATGTAGTCTACGAAAACATCGAAAAAATACTAGGTTGGGATGGTGTTACGCCACATATTTATGGAAAAAAACAAACGCGTCCTTTTAGAAAAATGGGACACGTAACCATCGTTAATGAAGACATCAACGAAGCCCGAAGAATTGCTGAAGAGGTAAAGAATACGATTAGAGTAATCAGTGGTCAGTAAATAGTAATCAGTGTTCAGTGGCATTTTGCGACTTTAAACTTTAAATAAAAAACAATGAAAGTAGCCGTAATAATGGGAAGCATCTCAGATATGCCGATCATGCAAGAAGCCATAGATATCTTAAAAGCATTTGAAATCGAAATTGAAGTCGATATCGTTTCGGCACACCGAACGCCTGAAAAATTATTTGATTTTAGCATGAACGCACACACCCGTGGCATATCAGTTGTTATTGCCGGTGCTGGCGGTGCGGCACATTTACCCGGAATGGTCGCTTCAATGTCGCCACTTCCCGTAATTGGCGTTCCTATAAAATCCAGTAATTCAATCGATGGCTGGGACAGCGTTTTATCCATTCTGCAAATGCCAGGTGGCGTTCCCGTAGCAACCGTAGCCTTAAATGGCGCCAAGAACGCAGGTATTCTTGCCGCTCAAATCATAGGAAGTCACAACAAAAGTGTACTAGAGAAAGTAATTAAGTACAAAACCGGATTGAAAGAAGCCGTTAATATCGCTTCCCAAAGCCTCCAAAAATAAAAAAAAGCTCCATGACGGAGCTTTTTTTATGAATTCAGATAGTGAAATCATTTATTCTGCATCAACAACAATTTCAAGAACTCCTTCAAATTCTGATGCAATAATGTCCTCTCTGCTTAACCAGTATTCAGAAGTTGTAATCGTATAATTCAAATTATCTGCGGTCTTAACATCCCATAAAATATCTTCCGCTTCCGGAAAAGGCGCGTTTTCAGTCATTGGCAGATCGAACAATCTTTTGATCAAATTACTGCCAGATAAACCGTTGTTTAATAATTTTAGAATATTTTCTTTAGTCAGTACGTTATCATTTTCATCTTCGATCGGGACCAAACTGCATTCAACAATTGTCGCTTTTGCATTAGGAAAAGTACCGTTGTAAGCTTTGAAAAGCAATTGGTTGATATGAAACAATGTTGAATGCAATCCAATTTCAGGATATTCTTCACATACTTTATCTAAAAGCATATCGTTTGAAATTTGCTGAATTTGACCTTCATTCAAATCTTCTGATAATTTGTATTCCAATAGTACTGCAGCGGCATCTTTTGATTCGAAATCACTTATCGCCATAAACAATAATTCTCTTAAACTTGCGGCATCCCCATCATCAGCATCCGGATAATCGAATTTTTCTAAGAGTTTAATATAGTCTTCATTTGTCCAATATTCTTCAATTTCATCTACGGTATTGACTCTATTTATTGTAATTTGATAATTCATCTTTTTCTTTTGTTTGTTATATTTCTTTGATTTATTATTCTAAAACCAATCTTATTTTGACAATTTAAGGCTTTATTGTTTCCAAAAGAAATAAATAACATTTAAATAACACTTTTGAATCCGCTATTTTGACCCAAATCAATTCCTTCGATAACCCCATTTTTTTTATTAAATCCGTACCTTTGATTTCTTTAAACATCAAATTATTTTTATTACAAAATACAAATGAGCATCCTAACACACCCTTTCAATACAAAGTACAATACTGCCCCTTTTTCGAAAATTAAAAACGAAGATTTTCTTCCTGCTTTTCAAAAAGGGATCGAATTGGCAAAAGCCGAAATCGATGTAATTGTACAAAACCCGATAAAACCCACTTTCGAAAACACGATTGAAGCATTAGCATTCAGCGGCGACGTTTTGGACCGAATCTCAAGCATCTTTTTCAACTTGAATTCAGCCGAAACCAATGACGAAATTCAAAAAATCGCGCAGGAAGTTTCGCCTCTGCTCTCTGAGTTTGGCAACGATGTGCGTCTTAATCCGGATTTATTCGCACGAGTAAAAACAGTGTATGAGCAACGAGAAAAACTGAACCTCAATACGGAGCAAACCACGCTTTTAGACAAAAAATACAAAAGCTTTTCCAGAAATGGAGCGAATTTACCGGAAGATAAAAAGAATCAATTGCGAGAAATTGATAAAGAATTATCGAAATTGAGTTTGCAGTTTGGCGAAAATATTTTGGCCGAAACACAGGCCTATCAACTGCATATTACTAACAAAACAGATTTAGCCGGTTTGCCAGACGGAACTATCGAAGCCGCTCGTTCATTGGCTAAAAGCCAAGAAAAAGAGGGATGGATTTTCACATTGGACTATCCCAGTTATGTTCCGTTTGTAACCTATGCCGACAATCGGGAATTACGCATGGAAATGGCAATCGCTTTCGGTGCCAAAGGTTTTCAAAACAACGAATTTGACAATCAGGAAATTGTACTGAAAATTGCCAAATTGCGTTTTGACAGAGCTCAAGTTTTAGGTTATGCTACTCATGCTCATTTTGTATTGGAAGAGCGCATGGCCGAAAGTCCGGAGAAAGTAAAAACCTTCTCGAATGATTTATTAGAAAAAGCCAAACCGGCAGCCTTGAAAGAATTTGCACAATTGACCACTTTTGCAAAAGAGTTACACGGAATCGAGCAACTTCAAAAATGGGATGGTGCGTATTATTCGGAGAAATTGAAGCAACAATTATTCAATTTAGATGATGAAATTTTAAAACCGTATTTTCAATTAGAAAAAGTTTTGAACGGTGCTTTTGCAGTAGCACAAAAATTATACGGAATTACTTTTGAAGAAGTTTACGAAGTAGATAAATACCATGAAGAAGTAAAAACATACGCAGTAAAAGATGAAAACGATCAATTAGTTGCGGTGTTTTATGCTGATTTCTTTCCAAGAAAAGGCAAACGAAACGGAGCTTGGATGACTTCTTTTAAATCGCAATATGTTAAAAAAGAAATTAACGAAAGACCTCATATTTCTATTGTGTGCAATTTTACGAAACCTACGGAAACGAAGCCATCCTTATTAACTTTTAACGAGGTAACAACTTTATTTCATGAATTTGGTCACGCATTACACGGCATGTTGGCCAACACGACATATCCAAGTTTGTCCGGTACTTCAGTATATTGGGATTTCGTGGAATTACCAAGTCAGATTCTGGAAAACTGGTGTTACGAACCGGAGGCCTTGGCGTTGTTTGCCTATCATTATGAAACCGGCGAAATGATTCCGATGGAATTAGTCCATAAAATTAAGGAAAGTGCCAGTTTCCAGGAAGGAATGGCAACGATGCGTCAATTGAGTTTTGGGTTATTAGATATGGGCTGGCATGCACAAGATCCTTCTAATATTGAGGATATCAAAGCTTTTGAAACCGAGCAATTTGCAGCTACACAATTATATCCTGATACAAAAGAAAACGCGATGAGTACTTCATTCTCTCATATTTTTCAAGGCGGGTATTCCTCGGGTTATTACAGTTATAAATGGGCCGAAGTTTTGGATGCTGATGCTTTTGAATATTTTCAAGAAAAAGGTATTTTTAATAAAGAAGTGGCAACTAAATTCAAGGAAAACGTCCTTTCTAAAGGAGGAACAGAACACCCTATGATTTTATACAAACGCTTTAGAGGACAGGAACCAAAACCGGAAGCTTTGTTACGAAGAGCAGGATTGGTTTAGAAAAAACTTATTGAAAACCTGAAGTAACAGGCTTCGGGTTTTTTCAATAGCATTTCACACACCTAAAAAAATTAAAACCAACAAAAAAATGAGTTTCTTAAAAGCCGAGTGGAATAATTTAGCCCTGATTAATTATGTGGTCAATCCGGAAATTCTAGAGAAATATGTCCCAAAAGGAACAGAAATCGATTTATGGAACGGCAAATGTTATGTTAGTTTTATTGGATTCTTGTTTGAAAACGTGCGCGTTTTAGGAATAAAAATCCCATTTCATTCTGATTTTGAAGAGGTCAATCTTCGTTTTTACGTAAAGCGTTTTGAAAATGGTGTATGGAAAAGAGGTGCTGTTTTTATCAGCGAAATTGTCCCTAAACTTGCCATTTCATTTGTCGCTAATACGTTTTACAATGAGCATTACCGGACGTTACCCATGAAACATACCTTGAAAGTAAATGAAAACTCCAGAGAATTTATTTACCAATGGAAAGTAAAAAACAAATGGAATACGATTCAGGTAACAACCCAAAAAAATCCCATTGCAATTGCACCGGATTCCGAAGCTGAGTTTATTACGGAGCATTATTTTGGGTATACCAAAATCAACGAAAATATAACTTTTGAATACCAAGTCACGCATCCCCGATGGCGACAATTTGAAGTAACGAAAAACGAGTCAGTAATTGATTTTGAAGGTGTTTATGGAAAAGAATTTGCTTTTATCAAGGATTTAAAACCTACATCTGTATTTCTGGCCATTGGCTCAAAAATCACTATTGAAGACAAACGAAAAATACAAATGTAATGACCAAAATAAAAATTAGGACCAAAATAAAATCTCCCATACAAACTGTTTTTGACATTTCCAGAGACATCGACTTTCACCAAAAATCTGCCAGTACCACAAATGAAACGGCCATTGACGGAGTAACTTCTGGATTAATAAATTACAACGAAACGGTAACTTGGCGCGGGAAACATTTTGGTTTTTATCTCACGCACAAAAGCCGAATAACAGCAATGAATCAGTATGATTATTTTGTGGATGAAATGGAAGAAGGAAAATTCAAATCATTCCGACATGAACATATTTTTTACGAAAAAAACGGGCTTACGGTAATGAAAGATAAAGTATTTTACGAAGTACCATATGGTATCTTTGGGGAATTGTTTGATTTTTTGTTTCTAAAAAATCACATGATTAATTTTATTCTCGAAAGAAACAAAGTTGTGAAAGCTTTTTCTGAAAGTAAGCAGTAAAACGGAAATACTTCAAGAATAAAATCCATAATTATTTCAAAAATTCCCTGAAGTTTTCTTTACTTGTTAAAACATAATATTCACCAATTAAACACTTTTTTCTGTGAATACGTCAACCAACTTTAACTTTCTAAAATAATAAAAGTAACAACCACCAAACTATCGGAATGCTTTCAACACAAAAAGAAGTATAATATTTTGATCGTTTTTCATTGGCAAAAATCAAAAATAATGAAATCATCAGTACTAAAATGAAGTTTACAATCAATTGATCTTTATCTAAATTACTTTTAAAAAACTCCAATAAATAAAATGGAATCAAAAGTAACAGTCCCAATATTTTGGTTCGCTTCACTCCTATTTGTTGCGGAACTGTTTTAAGATGCGGATCGTCATGTGCCATATCAATGATTTCAAAAACAAGCACCAATACAAAAATCAAGATAAAGCGTTGCATGCATTTTAGATAGAAATCCATGGTTATTGGTATGCCCGCATCTAAAATTGGGAGTCCTAGCGTGACACCCACCCAGCACAATGCTACGATATAAATTTTGACACCAGCCCAATTTCTTGCGTTTTTTTTATTTGGAAAAAAAGGAAGCGTATACAACAAGGTAATACTCAAAAAAACAATAGCGGTAATTTGCGTCACTCGTTCCAGCATAAAGAAATAATAGCCTACAAATAGAAGGGAGCAAAAACTAAACAAAGCAATCCCTTTTAGTTCCTTGCGCATTTTTATCTTTTTGGATCGAGCCAAAGCATCGTATTTCACAAAATTATACCCCACAATAGTTCCAAAAAAAACAAAATTAGCAACTGGTTCACCTACTGGAATGTGGAACATATAGTGCGTCATTCGCACTAAAGCATAACACGATAAACCCACGTGAATACTACTATTTATATAAAAATCGAATATTTGTTTAAAAAACCTCATTAGACAAAATTAATCAAAGTGTTAATAAGAACGGCTTTTAGTTGAAAAATTCACAGAAAATCCAATTAAAAAAGGCAATTAATAGCATATTAATATTTAATTTTACAGTCTTTTAAAACAAGAAACACACAACCTATTTTATATACAATGAAAACAGACGCTTTTGCATTAAGACACATTGGCCCTAGAGAAAATGATTTAGAACACATGTTAAAGACAATTGGGGCAGCAACGCTGGAACAATTGATTCAGGAAACGATTCCAAGTGACATTCGTTTAAAATCTGATTTAGATTTAGAACCTGCAATGACCGAATATGAGTTTGCAAATCACATCCAGAAACTAGGAAATAAAAATAAAGTTTTTCAATCCTACATTGGTTTAGGATACAATGCCGCAATTATTCCTGCAGTGATACAAAGAAATGTATTTGAAAATCCAGGATGGTATACTGCCTATACGCCGTATCAAGCCGAAATTGCGCAAGGCCGTTTAGAAGCCATTTTGAATTTCCAAACGATGGTTATCGAATTAACCGGAATGGAAATTGCAAATGCCTCTTTATTAGATGAAGGAACTGCAGCCGCAGAAGCAATGGCATTGCTTTTTGACGTTCGCTCCCGGGATCAAAAGAAAAATAACACCAATAAATTCTTCGTTTCTGAAGAAATACTACCCCAAACTTTATCCGTTTTACAAACACGTTCCACGCCAATTGGTGTCGAATTAGTACTAGGAAACCATGAAACATTCGATTTTTCATCGGACTATTTTGGAGCAATCCTTCAATATCCGGGAAAATTTGGGCAAGTACATGATTATACTGCCTTTATCGCTAAAGCAGCTGCAAACGAAATAAAAGTAGCTGTTGCCGCTGATATTTTGAGTTTGGCTAAACTGACACCTCCCGGAGAAATAGGCGCTGCTGTTGTTCTTGGAACAACACAACGTTTTGGAATCCCGCTAGGATACGGTGGTCCGCACGCCGCTTATTTTGCAACAAAAGACGAATATAAAAGAAGTATGCCAGGAAGAATCATCGGCGTGACAATTGATACGGATGGAAACCGCGCCTTGCGTATGGCGTTGCAAACCCGTGAGCAACACATCAAACGGGATAAAGCGACTTCTAACATTTGTACCGCTCAAGTATTATTATCCGTTATGGCCGGAATGTATACCGTGTATCACGGACCAAAAGGATTGCAATATATTGCAAATAAAGTACATGCTTCAGCAGCGACATTGGCAAATGCATTAGAAAAATCTGGTTTCCAGCAAATGAACACTGCTTTCTTTGACACCATTGTCATCAAGGCTGACGCTAAAAAAGTAAAAACAATTGCAGAAGAAAACGAAATTAATTTCTATTACATTGATGATAATACGATTTCAATTTCCTTAAACGAGACGACAAGCATTGCTGATTTGAATAAAATTATTGCTGTTTTCGCTTCTGCAAATGGGACTCCGCTTACACTGATTGAAACGTTATCAAAAACCAATCATTTTCCTGAAAACGTAAACAGAACATCAACGTTTTTACAACACGATGTTTTCAATAAACATCACTCAGAAACAGCTTTGATGCGTTACATCAAAATGTTAGAAAGAAAAGATTTAGCGTTGAATCACTCGATGATTTCATTAGGGTCTTGTACCATGAAACTGAATGCCGCTTCAGAGATGTTGCCGTTAAGCATGCCACAATGGAATAACATTCACCCGTTTGCACCACTTGATCAAGCGCAAGGATATCAGGAAATGTTGGCTAAATTAGAAAACCAATTAAATGTCATTACTGGTTTTGCAGGAACAACATTACAACCTAATTCAGGTGCTCAAGGCGAATATGCCGGATTAATGGTGATTCGTGCGTACCACCAGTCAAGAGGAGATCACCACAGAAACATTGCTTTAATTCCATCATCCGCGCACGGAACAAATCCTGCATCAGCAGCGATGGCAGGAATGAAAGTAGTGGTAACTAAAACATTGGAAAACGGAAATATTGACGTAGAAGATTTACGCGAAAAAGCAGTTTTACACAAAGACAATCTTGCCTGTCTGATGGTAACCTATCCATCGACTCATGGAGTTTTTGAAAGTGCCATTAGAGAAATCACACAGTTAATACACAATAACGGAGGCCAAGTATACATGGATGGTGCGAATATGAATGCGCAAGTTGGATTGACAAATCCTGCAACTATTGGCGCTGATGTATGTCACTTGAACCTACATAAAACATTTGCGATTCCTCACGGCGGCGGCGGACCAGGAGTAGGACCTATATGCGTTGCGCCACAATTAGTGCCGTTTTTACCTACTAATCCTGTAATTCCAACTGGTGGAGAAAACGCGATAACAGCAATTTCTGCTGCACCTTGGGGTTCCGCATTAGTGTGCTTGATCTCTTACGGCTATATCTGTATGCTAGGTGCCGAAGGATTGAAACAATCTACTCAATATGCCATTTTAAACGCCAACTATATTAAAGAGAAACTAAACGGTCATTATGATACGTTGTATTCTGGAGAAATGGGTCGTGCCGCACACGAGATGATTTTAGAATGCCGTCCTTTCAAACAAAAAGGAATTGAAGTTACTGATATTGCAAAACGCTTGATGGATTACGGTTTCCATGCACCTACGGTTTCTTTCCCAGTGGCAGGAACATTAATGATTGAACCTACAGAAAGTGAAAACCTGGAAGAGTTAGATCGTTTTTGTGATGCCATGATTGCAATCCGTAAAGAAATTGAAAACGCAACATTAGAAGACAAAAACAATGTTTTGAAAAATTCGCCGCACACATTAGCCATGCTAACTATTGATATCTGGAATTTTCCTTACACTCGGGAACAAGCCGCTTTCCCATTAGATTATATTGCAGAGAATAAATTCTGGCCAACCGTACGAAGAGCAGATGATGCCTATGGAGACCGAAACTTAGTTTGTTCCTGCGCACCAATTGAAGCCTATATGGAAAGTTAAACCACCACAAAATGTCTCGAGAAATCGAGACATTTTTTTTGCGCAATAAAATTACCTGACCAGAGAAGCCCCGTGATCAAAAAAAATGAAAAAGATTTTTTTTTAACTTGAAAGAAGTAAGAAATAAAAATCGCATCAAAACATTCCTTTTACAATAAAAAATTCAATATTTTAGCCAATAAATTATTATTTCACAATTATATGCATGCATAGTAAATATTGTGACTGTACTAATTTTTTAATGATTAATTTAGCATAAATTTTGGAAAATTAACGCAATGAAAATAAAAATAGCTGGAATAGGAAGTTATATTCCTGAGAAAAAAATAAGCAATACAGATTTTGGCGAACATGTTTTTTTAAACGAGGATGGAACTGCTTTTGGTTATCCAAACGAAGTAGTCATTAATAAATTTAAGGGCATTACCGGAATTGAACACCGGCGTTATGCAGAGGATCATTTAAACTCCTCTGATCTCGCTTTTTCTGCTGCTCAAAAAGCAATAAAAAATGCTGAAATTGATCCTGAAACAATAGATTACATCATCTTTGCTCATAACTTTGGGGATGTAAAATACGGCACAAGCCAGTCCGATATGCTTCCAAGTTTAGCCACACGTGTCAAACACAAGCTACAAATAAAAAACCCAAAATGTGTTGCATACGACATCCTTTTTGGCTGTCCCGGATGGATCGAAGGCGTACTTCAAGCCAATGCTTACATCAAATCCGGCATGGCAAAACGCTGCTTGGTTATAGGTTCAGAAACGCTTTCCAGAGTAGTCGATGCGCATGACAGGGATTCCATGATCTACTCAGATGGTGCTGGCGCTTCTATCATTGAAGCTTCAGATGATAACACCGGTTTGTTAGCGTATGAAAGTGCCACCTATGCAAATGACGAAGCCAACTATTTATTCTTTGGAAAATCCTACAATCCTGATTTAGATCCGGACATTCGCTACATAAAAATGTACGGACGTAAAATCTATGAATTTGCATTAAATCATGTCCCTGCAGCCATGAAAAGTTGTTTAGACAAAAGCGGACTCGGTATTGATGATGTCAAAAAAATTCTTATCCATCAGGCTAACGAAAAAATGGACGAAGCAATCATACAGCGTTTTTACAAATTATACGACAGAACAGTTCCTAAAGACATCATGCCCATGAGTATCCATGAACTGGGAAACAGCAGTGTTGCTACCGTTCCAACTCTTTTTGACCTGCTCATCCGAGGCAAAATAGAAAATCAGGAAATACACAAAGGAGATGTTATGATTTTTGCCTCGGTTGGAGCAGGAATGAACATCAACGCCTTTATTTACCGATATTAATTCTTTTTAGGAAATTGTAATCAGGAGCTAATCCGGCTGTCCTTTACAATTCCTCACTACAAAACTTGTTTTTCTAAGGTGCAGTAAAGCTTCTTTTAGTCGCTTTTTGCACCTTGAAAAACTACATTTTGAAGCTCCGGGATTTTCATTGCCATCCGGGCTAAAAAACAATCTTCAAAAACACATTTATTACTATATTTGTGCCTTCGTTCCCCAGCGGACAAATCAAAAAAACATGTACGAAAAAACGTTTCCCAATAAAAGATTCAAACATACTTTAGAATTTCTAAAAAAACATGTCTCCTCCTCAGAGACCATCTTAGACTTAGGCGTTGAAAACCCTTTCTCTAAAATCATGAAATCCGAAGGATTTACAATTACAAACACAACCGGAGAAGACTTAGACAAGGACCAATCCGTATTTTTAAGAGAACAAAAAGAGGTTGTAACCGCTTTCGAAATTTTTGAACATTTACTAAATCCTTTCACTATTTTAAACGAAATAAAATCGGATAAACTTTTTATTTCTATACCATTGCGACTGTGGTTTTCTCCAGCTTACCGCAGTAAAACAGACCCCTGGGATAGGCATTACCATGAATTTGAAGACTGGCAACTCGATTGGCTATTAGAAAAAACAGGCTGGAAAATAATAGACCGGCAAAAATGGACCAATCCCGTTAAAAAATTTGGAATTCGTCCCTTATTAAGAAAGTTTACCAACCGATATTATATTGTTTACGCTGAAAAAATCAAATAGATTAACGATTTCTGATTTCTGATTTCTGATTAACGACTTGCAACAAATCGTTAATCTGAAATTTAAAATCTAAAATTTAAAAATTTTTAAATGAATTATTACATTGTTATTCCGGCCCATAACGAGGAAGCATTTATTGCTTTAACGCTAAATTCTTTGATTTCCCAAACCATTTTGCCCAAAAAAGTAGTCGTAGTCAATGACAATTCTACTGATAAAACGGCCGAAATAGTTATGGCTTTCGCCAAAGAAAATCCGTTTATCACATTGGTCACAAAAACCTCCCAAGCAATTCATTTGCCGGGAAGTAAAGTTATTCAGGCCTTTCACAAAGGTTATGAAACATTAGATGAAAATTATGACGTAATCGTGAAACTGGATGCCGATTTAATTCTGCCCAACAACTATTTTGAAACTATTTTAAACATTTTCAAAAAAGATACAACAATAGGAATGGCAGGCGGATTTGCTTATATCGAAAAAAATGGCACATGGATTCTGGAAAATCTTACTGACAAAGACCATATTCGTGGCGCGTTCAAAGCCTATAGAAAAGCATGCTTCGAGCAAATAGGTAATTTAAAACCGGCAATGGGTTGGGACACCGTAGATGAATTACTATGTAAATTTTACGGATGGAAAGTCATTACGGACACTTCATTACTGGTAAAACACCTAAAACCAACTGGCGCTAATTACAATAAAACTGCACGTTACAAACAAGGCGAAGCATTTTATACTTTAGGCTACGGCTTTTTAATCACTTCCATCGCTTCGGCAAAGCTGGCAATAATGAAGAAAAAACCGCTACTATTTGTAGATTACATCAGCGGTTATTGGAAAGCTAAAGCAGCTAAAACTCCATTATTAGTTACAGAAGAACAAGCAAAATTCATTAGAAAATATCGTTTAAAAAAAATGAAGGAAAAGCTTTTTTAGCTTCCAAAATCAAAAACTGCTAAATTGAAAGATATAACTCCTTACAATTTTTGTAATTTAGCCCATATTCGCAAAACTTATGATGCTCATTCGATATATAACACAGATAGGAAGATACTTCCTAATGCTGAGAGAAATTTTTAATAAACAGACCAAATGGTCTGTGATGAGAAATTTAATTTTCAAGGAAATTGATGATCTAATCATTGACTCTCTTGGTATTGTTGCCTTTATCTCTTTTTTTGTTGGAGGTGTAGTTGCTATACAAACTGCTTTAAATCTAACTAACCCATTAATTCCAAAATATCTTATCGGTTTTGCGACACGACAATCCGTAATATTAGAATTCGCCCCCACTTTTATCTCCGTGATTATGGCCGGAAAAATGGGTTCGTTTATTACCTCCAGTATAGGAACCATGAGGGTTACCGAACAAATTGATGCCTTAGAGGTGATGGGTGTAAACTCCTTAAATTACTTGGTTTTTCCTAAAATAATCGCCTTATTATTATACCCATTCTTAATAGGAATTGCTATGTTTCTGGGAGTTCTGGGAGGCTGGATGGCAGGAGTTTATGGTGGTTTTATCTCTAGTACTGAGTTTATAAATGGCACACAGATGGATTTCATTCCGTACCACATTGTTTATGCATTCATAAAGACCCTGATATTTGCCATGTTACTGGCCACAATCCCCTCTTTTCATGGCTATTATATGAAGGGTGGTGCGCTTGAAGTAGGTAAAGCCAGTACCGTTTCTTTTGTTTGGACATCAGTTTCCATAATACTATTCAATTATATACTAACACAGTTGTTACTAGGATCATGATAGAAGTACAAAACATAGAAAAATCATTTGGTGGAAATAAAATTCTTAAAGGTATTTCTACGGTTTTTGAAACCGGAAAAACCAATTTAATTATTGGACAAAGTGGATCCGGAAAAACAGTTTTGCTCAAAAGTCTTTTAGGCATTCATACTCCGGAATCTGGAACAATTTCATTTGATGGCCGAATTTACTCGGAATTAACGTCTGACGAAAAACGAGAACTTCGCACTGAAATTGGAATGGTTTTTCAAGGAAGTGCTTTATTTGATTCCATGACTGTAGCTGAAAATGTTGGCTTCCCATTAAAAATGTTCACTAGAGACAATAAAGCAAAAATTCAGCAGCGCGTAGATTTTGTATTAAAAAGAGTCGATCTTACTGACGCCCATAAAAAACTCCCTTCGCAAATTTCAGGAGGAATGCAAAAACGCGTTGCTATTGCCCGCGCTATTGTAAACAACCCCAAATACCTGTTTTGTGATGAACCAAACTCGGGATTGGATCCAAATACAGCTATTTTGATTGATAATCTTATCAAAGAAATTACAGAAGAATATAACATCACAACGGTCATAAATACACATGATATGAACTCCGTGATGGAAATTGGAGAGAAAATTCTATTCCTAAAAGATGGTTTAAAAGCCTGGGAAGGAAACAAAGAAGAAATTTTCAGAACCGATAATGAGGCAGTTGTTGCCTTTGTTTATTCTTCAAATTTATTCAAAAAAGTACGGGAAGCGTATTTGAAAGAGTAAAAACTAACTGGATTTCAACAATTCCACCTCAGCATTTGGATTGAATAAATACATTTTTCCAGAACTCATTTCTAAACATTCAAAACGCTTGGTTCTGATCGCAATTTTCTTGAATATCTTTCCGTTTTGGATTCTAAAAACACTACCGTACGGAATTTCAAACACATAATTTTTATCATTTTGCTGATCAAATTGTTTTAAAGCTAATGCCAAAGCAGCATCAGTATCGCTGCTGGCTGTAGGATTTTTGAAATGTCTAGCCAACAAAGGCAACAATTGATTTGGGAAAATTTCTGGTCGAATATAAGGAATCATCAGCCTTTGAAAAGAATATTTCCACTCGTTTCCATGCGGTTTAATATTTCTACCGAATTTTTCAAACACAACCAAATGTGAAATTTCATGAATCAACGTAATCAAAAACTTGTATTTATTGAGATTTGAATTTACCGTGATCTCATGTTTTCCGTTTAAGCCTTTTCGATAATCACCATGACGTGTCTGACGCTCATTGACAATCTTAAGATGCACTTGATTAGCAACAATAAGTTCAAAAACGGGTTTTACCGCATGCTCTGGAATAAATCTGGCTAAGGTTTCGCTCAAAATAGACGTCAGTTATAAATTAAGGATTCGTAGAAGAAACTTGCAACACTTTACCATTGAAATATTTATTTCCAGTCAAAGTAAAATCATAAATATAATTCGCCATTTCGCCCGCTGATATTGGCGCTTGATATCCCGGAAAAGCTTCTGCCAACATTTCTGTTTGCACGGAACCCAAAGCCAAAACATTGAAAGAAACCCCGCGGTCTTTATATTCTTCGGCTAATAACTCTGATAACGTAATCACGGCTCCTTTACTTGAACTATACGCCGCTAATCCGGCAAACTTTAAACTTCCCTGAATCCCACCCATAGAACTTATGGTTACTACATGGCTTCCTTTTTGCAGATAAGGCAGGCAAATTCGAGTCAAATTAGCCACTCCAAAAACATTGACCTTATAGATGTTTTCGAAATCTTCCTGAGTCGTTTCTGAGAAAGGTTTTAACAATAAACTTCCGGCGTTATGAATGACTGCATCTATTTGTTTCCAAGACTTAGAAAGGAAATCACTTACTTTCACTAATTCAGATTCATTGGACAAATCAACTGAAAGACAGATAATATTCTCGTTGCCCAATAAAGCTTGAGGAATCTTTCTGGATATGGCTAGTACTTGGTGTCCCGCATTGGCAAATTGCAATGCCAATTCAAATCCTATTCCTCTACTCGTTCCTGTGATGATAATATTTTTCATGTTGCAAAAATAAACAAAAACGACAAAAAAATAAGGCTTTAGGCAAAGGATTGTTGTTACAATAAAAATTAAAAATTTCAGGAATTTTACTTATTTTTGACAAACCAAATTAACATCAGATTTCAAGAAAAATGACCGAAAGCATACAATTCGAAACTGCAAAAATGAGTGACATTGATGGAGTATTGGTATTACAAGAATTGTATCTTGTAGTAAATTTATCCGAAGAAGAAAAAATTTCTGGATTTGTTACTACGCCATTTTCAATACTACAACTAACCGAAGTTATTCAAAAATCAGAATTATTTATTGCCAAGAAAAACAACAAAATCATTGCTTACATTTTTGCAGGAAGTTGGGAGTTTTTCCAACAATGGCCCATTTTCAATTACATGAGCTCCTTGTTTCCTGAATTACACTTTTTAGATTTTAAAATCACCACAACAAATAGTTTTCAATACGGACCCATTTGCATTCACAAGGAATACCGTGGCAGGGGATTGATCAAACCACTGTTTGAATTCATGAGAACACACATGACACAAAAATATGCGTTGGGTTTGACATTTATCAATAAAATAAATATCCCGTCTATGAAAGCGCATACCGAAAAACTAAAATGGACCATTATTGGGGATTTTCAGTTCAATAATAATGACTATTCTATATTAGCGTATAATATGAATCAGCCGGTTTCTAAAACTATTTAAGCAATACGATTTCTTGTGTTGGCGTATTTGCCATTTGCGTTACAGCGGGTAATAATTCTTGAATAAAAGAAGTCATGTGAGGAATATCCATCGCTTTGAAATCATCCGAAACATGATGATAAAAGTCAAAATTTTCAAAATCGAATGTACTCACTGATTGGCAAGGCACCTTAAAAACATCATAAAAAGAGAAGTTATCGGATCTGTAAAATAATTTATATTCGGCTTCTTTTGGAAGAAAACCAATCGTATTTTTTCCAGTATATTCATTGATTTTTCCTGCCATATTAGATTTATCAAAACCAGTAATATAAGCTAGATACGCTCTTTTCATTGGCACACCAATCATTTCAATATTGAATTGAGCATACAATTTAAAATCATGCGCTTTCAGTTTTTTGGCTAAATGCTTAGAACCTAATAACCCTTTTTCTTCTCCTGCAAAAAATACAAAAAGAATACTTCGCTTATTGTTTTTGGCTATGCTAAAATATTTTGCCATTTCAGCAACTGCAGTTGTTCCTGAAGCGTCATCATTGGCACCATTGTTTATAAAATCTCCCTTCACTCCTTTTTTATCCAAGCCAATATGATCGTAATGTGCGCTTAGCATTATAAATTCATTTTTAAGAACCGGATCGTTCCCTTCAACAAAACCGACGATATTAAAAGCGGTTCCCTTAAAAGTGGATAATGTATCGCGATACGATTTGAAATAAGGTTTTACATTGTTGTCTTTAAAAAACTGCTCTAAATAATCCGCCGCTTTTACCATTCCTTCTTTTCCGGTTTCCCTTCCTTCCAGTTCATCCGAAGCTAAATATTTTAATGTTTTAGCAACGTCATTTTCTGATACTTTATAGTCAATATCAACTGGTTTTTTTTGCGTCTTACTAGCTGTTTGGGCGATAATAACTTGAGTTGACAGACAACCTAAGAAAATTAAAAAAAGAGATAGGAATGCTTTTTTCATGATATTGAGATTTCTATTTTATAAAAGGGTTTTATTTCGATAATATTTCTTGTAGACTTTACCCATTTGAACAAGAGCCAAAACCACAAAAAATGACGGAATTACTACTGGCATTACATATTGATAAAAACTGGTTGTGTTTTTAGATAAGGTATTTAATATCAAAACTAAACTTAACATCCCAAAAAATGTGCCTACCAAAGTTCCTGCAATATAATACAGTTTGAGCTTATTTACAATGGAAATATAATCCCCATTTATTAAATAGAGATTCCAGCCGGTCCAAAACGGTACTTGAAGAAAATTGATACAATTCAACAATACACCAATAAGGAAAGGAGAACACATAGCATAACTCTCTAAAATCCCTTGTTCTTCCATTATTTGACTGGAATTAGCATAAAAAGAATACCCTAAAATCAACAGAAAGAGAACGGCAAAAAAATCAATAATTTTGATTAATTTTTTATTGTTTACTAATTGCTTTGCGAAAATTAAAGTGAGATAAATCACAACCATCTCTACGAAAATCACTCCTAATAAAAAGAAAAACAAGCTATTCATTCCTAGCTTTGAATAGATTTCGAAACCTACAACATTCAAATATCCCAAGGGTATCGACCCGATAAAACTCACTAAAAAACCAACAAAAATGTTCTTTAATGCCTTCATTATTTTAGAAATTTACAATTTTATAGCTTTGCTTCAGATGCATTCTGTACTCTTTCATCCCCTCTTTATGCCCTAAATATGGAGTACCATTTTTATGGTTTGCCACGCTTATTTCGTACATGTAGGTAATGTGACGCGCAAGTTCTTTCCAAGCAAAAAACAAAGAATGTTTTGGATCATAAATATGGGTGGGTTCACTAGCCGCTCCATTCAGCTCCACAACTGAAAAGTTCAATCCTTGTTCTAGTTCTTCAATGGTATTATACATCACATCCATTCTCCCAAAGTAGAAACCAGGAATTTGCAAACACATTTCGTTAATAGTTTGTGTCAATTTTGGTGTGACCCAATGGCTTCCATCTATGAATTTTGCGCCTCGTGCATGATTACCATACGGCACCAGATTCAATTTTTCTCCTTTTGGAAGAATCTCGAGTAGTTTTTTTCCGTATTCTTTTTTCAAAACCTTTAATTGCAGTTCGTATCGTGGATTTTCTTTGATTAATTCTTCTACGGTAGAGAATCCGTTTCCGGTAATAATCAGAAATTCTTTAGAAACTATTCCGGTAATTCTGCCGGTTTTTTCATGAGGATGGCGCACATAAAAAATCCCGACTTCATTGTCAAACGGAATTAAATCTTGCACTACATAATCAAAATTTGCTTTTTCAGCATATCCTTTTAAATCTTGAACATTGTTAATTTTTTTGACTCCGGAGCCTCGCAATCCAATATCTGGTTTTGCAATCAAAGGATATTTTATTTTTGCTACTTGAATCGTATTTAAAATTTCTTCAAGAGTAGTTCCTTCTTTTATTAATTCCGTTTTTGGGTAATAGTGTTGTGGAATCAAATTGTAGATTTGTTTTTTGGACTCCATCATAAAGCCGCCATTTTTTATGGTTGGATTAGACGCATTAAAGAAAAAAATAGATTTTGCCTTGATGGAATAATAGGACCAAAGAAAATAAATTGGAATATACACAATCAGGAAAGGCCAGTATTCCCAATGCGTAACTTTATAAAAAAATAGTTTGATTCGCCTGTTCATCATAACTCGGGTCAATGTATACGTATTAAACGGTGATAAATGAGGTCAAAAAATCCTGTTCCGAAATCAAGTCGTAATGCAATATCGCTACTTTATTTTTTTCAATAACTGCTTGTGTAATACTCAACGTTTTCAATTCGTCATTTCTATTGATAACTAAGCCATTTTCATCATTCCCTTCTTGGGCGTAGCGATGAAAATCGTGCATTTTTAATTCGGAAATTTCAGGGTTCTCATTCATAAAAGTTTGAAACCACTGTAAACGCTGTTCACGAATGGCTAATGGATATAACGTAGATGAAGACCAAATATGGTTTTTACGAATGTCTAAAGATATTGTTTCTTTCTTTTTTCCGTTCCAGCGCAATTGAAAAAGAGCGTTGTTTTGAAATAAAACTAATGTAAAAGGTTCTATGTTTTCCAAATCAATTTCGCTCCAGAAATCCTTTGGCGATAAGCTGCTGATCATATCTAAAACAATCAAGCCGCGACTTTTTCGATATGAAAGCTGCACTTCATGCTTTTCTTCGGCACCGTTTAAAAGCACCAAAATTACTCCGTCAGCATTCGCCACAAACCACGTCCCTCCCGCTCTCGGATCTTTAGGAAAAATTAGATTTTTTCCGTTTACGGTATAACTTTTTGGAGGTATAGCAGTGGGTCTTACTGTTTTTTCATCCCGATTGGAGGTAATGATAATTGTATCATTCGTTGCTACAAAACTTACTGTGCACATTGATTTCTATATTCTATGGTAGATCGGGCAACTCCAAAATTAGGGTCAATAGTTACTGTTTCACATTGTAAAATAGCTACTTTTATAAGTGCCTGATGATGAATGCAATGTTCGAGATTATACAGTAATTCTCTAAAATAATTACTCTCAATTCGGATTTCCTCTCCATTAATAACTTGCAACAACTCTATATTTTTGTTTTTCTTGTTTAAATTTTGTTGAATCAAGACGATATTTTCAATAGCAAAAGTCGTATCCGTTTGAATACGCGTATTTCGTTCTCTTTTGTCATAATTCACAAAGCCTGAATCATATTGATTTTCTAAGCACTGAAACATTTCAAGAATATGTCTGGTATGCTCTCCAATAGTTGCATTACTTAATTCCGCACAAGAATTTGAATATTCTTTATGTGACAATTGATTCAGCAAATCAATCAGTTCGTTTAAACTATTATTAATAGAAGGTAGTAGCATATTTACGTTTTAATTCAACAAATTCATCACTTTAGTTCTATCCTTACAAACTAAAATAGCGTAACAAAGAAAGGTAATTAGAGCCAAAATAAAAAGTGTCCCACCATCATTTTTCACTTCAATCCTAAGCACAAACAGATGAGTAAAAATCGCACCAACCATAATTCCGCAACCCAATACAGCGCCAAACAAGGAAGTTCTTGGTATTAAGATCAAAATTACCACAATCAACTCGGCAATTCCAATGCCAATTCGTCCAAAAGGTTCTATTCCCAAAGCAGAAAAAACAGAAACCGATTCTTTACTCCCCGTAAATTTGAAGTACAGCGTTTGGAGTAAAATTACTGCTGCTGTAAGTCTCAGTAACCAGAAAAACAGAGATAATTTCATGATTTCCATTTTTTTAATTCACTATTTTATTCCAATTTGCATCGGCCTTTATCATCAATCCAGATTCATTCTTGTTCCAGCTTTTCAATGTATTATTAAAAAAAGCATTGTAAAACAAATACAACTTCCCATTCTTTATTTTGAAAGTCTCGGGATTTATAGACACTTTTTCATTAGAATCTCCCATCGCAAAAGCACACCAACCTCCGTACTGCGGTTCAAATTTTGAAGCTTTCTTTAAGAAATAGTCTTTATTTACTGCTATCGAAAAATAATAAACCACGCCTTCATGTGATGCTGTTATTTCTTTTTTGCCTTTCACTGCTTTTCTTTGTTTGAAATAAGCTACAGGATCATATCCTTGAATAATTAGATTTTTTTCAAGATTAAAATTATCCATTCGTTTGCTGTCGTTTTGTGCAAAGCCAGAAAAAGCGAACAAAATGGTTAGCACAAACAGCGGATTTTTCATGATTATTTACTTAACGATTTTGCAACGGCTATCAACAAATCATTTGAAATTCTGTTTTTGAAATTTGGAGTGATGTACTCAAATTCAATTTCTGCATTTACATTTAAAATGAACACCGCCGGAACAGGCAAAAAAGAACTATTTACCCCTTCAGAACCTTTATTGAGAATGGCTTTATAATTTTCTGGCGCTTGAAAAGCAATCCCCACCGCTTTCGACAATTCACCTGCACTGTCTGACAATAACAAATAATTTAATTTTTCTTTATCATCTGTACCTTTCAAGCTTTTTGGAGCATCGGGACTTATAGCGATAATTTGATATCCCAAATCCAACAATTCTTTTTCAGCATCGGCCAAGGCAGCTAAATGAGCATTACAATATGGGCACCAACCACCACGGTAAAAAACTAAAACCGTTCTTTTCTTACTGATTAATTCCGTTACATTAACATCCTTATTTTCTACAGATTTCAAAGTAAAAGTAGGAATTTTTTCTCCAATAAGCAATGGGGCGATTTCTGTGGCTAATTTTGGTAAATTATTTTGACCGTGAGCGGATAATCCAATTGCAAATAAGGCCAGACAAATTATTTTTTTCATAATGTTACATTTTGAAGTTGTAAAACTACAGTACTATTTCGAACTGATTTGTCGGCTATGTTACAGTTTCACGACATTAATCATAATGCACTGATATCCGTTATAATAATTTCTCTCCTGCTGTAAACAATAGTCCCATTCGCTTCCATTTCATTCAGTAATTGTGTAGTTGTTTGCCTCGAAGTGCATATAATTTGAGCAATATCGTTTTGGGTCAGGTAATTTTCAATAACTACTTTATCGCCTATTTTTTTTCCTTCTTTCTCTGCCCAATTTTTCAGGAACTGAAACAATCTGGTTCTGGCGTCTTTAGAAATCAAATTAGAATAACTGTTCTTAATGCGTTTCATCTTTAATCCTACAAACTTGGTGTAAGACAACGCCAGACTTGGATGTTGTAATAATAAATTTTCAAAATCCGACATTAGAAAACTACAAATAGCCACATCATCCGAAAGTACTTTTGCATATTCATTAGACTGACTATCAGCTTCCAAAGCCAGTTCTCCAAATAAATCTCCTTTTTGAATAATATCCTTAATTGTTTCATCGCCGTCTTCATCAACCGCAACAATTTTTATATTTCCTTTTTTTAGTAGAAAAATTCTTGGCAAATCCGAAGAGGAAAAATAAATAATTTCCCCTTTCTGTGCTTTTTTAAAACCAGTAATAATACACAACTGTCTGATTTGTCCAAAACTCAATGTTCGAAACAATTTGTGATCGCGCAAATACCAATATTTTAAATCTTCAGACATAAACGTAAATATTTTAGTAAATGTAGCTTTTTTTTTAAATCAAAAACCATTAAGAAATTAAGATTCATCAAAACAGATACGTCTTAATTCTCTTAATTCATTAATGGTTTGTAAATATATATTTTTACCAGATGGTCAATTAGGAAATCAACGTTCTTGAAATTACAATTCTTTGTATTTCAGAAGTTCCTTCGTAAATTTGAGTAATTTTAGCATCCCGCATCATTCGCTCCACATGATATTCAGCTACATATCCATTTCCGCCGTGAATTTGAATAGCTTCAATTGTAGTATCCATTGCCGTTTGAGAAGCAAATAACTTAGCCATAGCACCCGATTGCGTAATATCTTTCCCTTCGTCTTTTTCAGAAGCTGCTTTTAGAACTAGCATTTTTGCCGCCATAATTTGAGTAGCCATATCCGCTAATTTGAAAGCGATCGCTTGATGTTTGAAAATTTCCTTTCCAAAAGATTTTCTCACTTGAGAATATTTCAATGCTAATTCGTACGCTCCGGTTGCAATCCCTAATGCTTGGGAAGCAATCCCTATTCGTCCTCCGTTTAAAACTGCCATAGCAAAATTAAACCCAAAACCATCTTCTCCAATTCGGTTTTCTTTCGGAACTTTTACATCAGAGAACATCAAAGAATGCGTATCTGAACCACGAATTCCCATTTTCTTTTCTTTAGGTCCAATATCAAAACCCGCCCAACCTTTCTCTACGATAAAAGCATTGATTCCTTTATGTCCTTTTTCAATATCTGTTTGAGCAATTACAATATAGGTTGACGCTGAAGAACCATTGGTTATCCAGTTTTTAGTCCCATTTAACAAATAATGATCCCCTTTATCTATTGCCGTTGTTTTTTGAGATGTGGCATCTGAACCCGCTTCTGGTTCTGACAAACAAAATGCCCCAATTACTTCCCCTTTTGCAAGCGGAACCAAATATTTCATTTTTTGTTCTTCATTGCAATATTTTTCAAGGCCAGCACAAACTAATGAATTATTCACCGACATAATTACTGCCGCAGAAGCGTCAACTTTTGAAATTTCGGTCATAGCCAAAACATACGAAATACTATCTAAACCGGATCCACCATATTTAGGATCCACCATCATTCCCATGAAACCCAAATCAGCCATCATTTTCACCTGTTCAGTAGGAAACTTTGAATGTTCGTCTCTTTCTATAACTCCGGCTAACAGTTCTGCATTTGCAAAATCGCGTGCCGCTTGCTGAATCATTAAATGCTCTTCGGTTAGATTAAAATCCATATTTTTATTGTAAATTAAATGTTCTTAAATTTGTCGTCAAAAGTAATTATTAAATATTAGATTTCAAACGATTTCGTAAATTTAGCCAATGTTTAAAGAAAAGTATACAATTATAGGAGTTATGTCCGGAACTTCACTGGATGGTGTAGATTTGGCATATATTGTCTTTACTGTCAAAAACAATGAATGGGACTTTCAAATCCTGGAATCCGAAACGGTTCCGTATAGCATTGATTGGTTAAACAAATTGAAAATAGCTGTCGGTTTTTCTGAAACTGCTCTCGAAAAATTAAATCAAGATTACACGCAACTTCTGGCTGCTATCATTTCTGATTTCATCGGAAAATATGAAATAAAAAATCTCGATGCCGTTTGTTCCCACGGTCATACTATTTTGCACCAACCCCAAAACGGATTCACACTTCAAATTGGAAATTTGCCGGAAATTGCCCCTTTAATTAGCCAAACGGTTGTTTGTGATTTCAGAGTTCAGGATGTGCAATTGGGAGGTCAAGGTGCCCCTTTGGTTCCTATTGGCGACCGCATTTTATTTTCTGAATACGAGTATTGCATGAATTTAGGCGGTTTTTCGAATGTGTCGTTTGAACAAAACAACAAAAGAATTGCCTTTGATATTTCACCAGTAAACACTGTTTTGAATTTTTATGCCAATCAACTGGGATTAGATTATGATGACAAAGGCAGTATTTCGAAAACAGGAATTTGCAACAAAGATTTAGTACAGGAATTAAATGCGTTGGATTTTTACCAAAAAAAACATCCTAAATCGTTGGGTTTTGAATTTGTGAAAGAAACCGTTTTACCTCTTATAGAAAGCTATTCCATTCCCATTGAAGACAAATTAAACACGTTCACAGAACACGTGGCGGTGCAAATTTCGGTGGCTTTGCCCAATAAGAAAGGAAGCCTTTTCATAACTGGCGGTGGCGCTTACAATGATTTTCTGATGGAACGCATTCAATGTCATTTACCGGAAATGAAAATTATTATTCCATCAACTAAAATTCTGGAATTTAAAGAAGCGTTGATTTTTGCATTACTGGGTGTTTTAAAATTACGAGGCGAAATAAATGTATTGAGCAGCGTTACAGGTGCAAAATCAGATCACAGTTCGGGAATTATTTATTCTCCAAAATAAAACTAAAAATACAGATTTCACATTATTCTATTTTTTATATTTGCCAAAATTAAATATATCGCAACAAATGAAAGATTTATTAAAGAAATTCGAAAATAAAGAACCTGAAATAGTTTTCCATTGGAAAGATGCTGAAACAGAAGCTGAAGGATGGACAGTCATCAATTCGCTACGTGGTGGCGCTGCCGGTGGCGGTACTCGTATGAGAAAAGGGCTGGATATGAATGAAGTGTTGTCTCTGGCAAAAACCATGGAAGTGAAATTTTCGGTTTCCGGGCCAGCTATTGGCGGCGCTAAATCTGGAATTAATTTTGACCCGAATGATCCAAGAAAAAAAGGCGTTTTACAACGTTGGTATAAAGCCGTTTCTCCATTATTGAAAAGCTATTACGGAACCGGTGGCGATTTGAATGTGGATGAAATTCATGAAGTAATTCCCATGACGGAAGAATGTGGCGTTTGGCATCCTCAAGAAGGCGTTTTCAACGGTCACTTCAAACCGACAGAAGCAGATAAAATCAACAGAATTGGACAATTGCGTCAGGGTGTGGTGAAAGTGATTGAAAATCCAAAATTCTCACCAGATGTTTCCAGAAAATATACTATTGCTGATATGATTACAGGTTATGGCGTTGCCGAAGCCGTTCGTAATTATTACACGATTTATGGTGGCGATGTAAAAGGAAAGAAAGCAATCGTACAAGGTTTTGGAAATGTCGGTTCAGCTGCCGCATTTTACTTAGCCGAAATGGGTGCTAAAGTAATTGGTATTATCGACAGAGATGGTGGATTAATAAAGGAAGAAGGATTCACTTTTGAAGAAATTAGAGCTTTATTTTTGGCCAAAGACGGAAACAAACTGGTGGCCGAAAACATGATTCCTTTTGAAGAAATCAATCAAAAAATATGGACAATCGGTGCTGAAATATTCACTCCATGTGCCGCCTCGCGATTAGTCACTCAATCTCAAATTGACAGCTTAATTGCAAATGGGCTTGAAGTAATTTCGTGTGGTGCAAATGTTCCCTTTGCTGACACAGCAATATTTTTCGGTCCAATTATGGAAGATGTAGATCATAAAGTGAGTTTGATTCCTGACTTTATTTCTAATTGCGGTATGGCTCGTGTTTTTGCTTATTTCATGGAAAAGAAAGTACAAATGACGGATGAAGCTATTTTTCAAGACACTTCAGAAATTATTAAAAAAGCGATTGAAAAAGCACATAATTTGAATCCAAGTAGAACAAATATTAGCGCCACTGCTTTTGAAATAGCATTGAAGCAGCTTACTTAAAATAAAAAAGTATTCTTTAATCCGTTGCGTGTAATTCAATTTGTTTAATTTTTTATTAATTACACCCAGCGGGTTCTTCTTTAATGTTTATCGGAACTGGGATTAATCAGATTTTATAATCTGTTTGATCCTTTTTCACATTTCTGACTTTAAGCGAAGCAATCCTAATTTATATTCCGGCAGTAGCTTTTTACTCTTAACAATTTTTAGTACTTTTCAACGTTTTTTAGTAATACACTTTTTTAAATTTAAAACACAAATGAGTTTCACCATTTTATCAGATCAAAAGAAATCGTTAGCACTATCCATTCTTTTGTATGCGACAATGTTGTTAATTTTATTTTTTATCCGTTTCTGGCCTCCTGCAAACATGGATGAACTTGCTGGTGGCGGTGGTGGCGGTGGCGTTACAGTAAATTTTGGCGACAGCGATTTAGGTTCGGGTGCGAATTATAAAAGCGAAGTTTTGGAGGTAAAAAACCAAACCAGACAAACGCCTGCTAAATCAACTCCAGAGGAAGCTATTTTATCTCAGGAAAACAGCACTGAAGAAAGTGTTGTGATTCCGACAAAAGAAAAAACTAAAAAACCAACAGTAGTTATAAAAGAAGCAGCAAAACCAGTAGTTATAAAACCTAAAGTTTCTAACAATACCAATAATGCTTTATCCAGTTTCATGAAAGGCTCCAATAAAGGCGGAGATGGCGATGACAAAGTAGCCGGAAACAAAGGAAAAGCAAACGGAAGCCTGAGTTCCAACGGTTATTATGGAACGGGTGGTTCTGGAGGAGGAACAGGCGGCGGAAACGGTACTGGAAGCGGAATAGGAACTGGCAGTGGCTATGGTTCCGGAAGCGGGGGTGGAACCGGAAGCGGTTCTGGCGGCGGAGTGGGATATTCGTTAGGAAACAGAAAAGCTGTTTCTAAACCCGCACCAAAATACACGTGTAATGAACAAGGCAAAGTTGTAGTTGAAGTATCAGTAGACAGATCCGGACGGACAGTAAATGCCGTTGCTGGTGTTAGAGGAACCACGAATACCGCAAAATGTTTATTAGACCAAGCACGAATTGCAGCAATGAACACGAGATGGGATGCCAGCAGCGATGCCCCGGAAAAACAAGTCGGTAAAATTGTTTACAATTTTAATTTGAATTAGAGCAATTAGGAAGCGTATCTTTTTATCATTGCGAGGAATAAAGTAATGACAACTGCGTAACATCAAATACAACTTTGCGTAAGGGATAGTAGCAAGTACCGAAGTACTGCGGATAGCCCGACCGTAATAGAAAAAGGGGGCTAATCAACACTATGCTGATTAGCCCCTTTTTCTATTACGGTCACGCCCAAATAAACCTGTAAATAAAATGACAGTATTACTTTGGACTGGTAGCAATCACAAACTTCAAATTGTTTTTGACTCCTATTTGCAGTACATCAACTAAGTCTTGTACTTGCAAATTGAATGGAATGCGAACAATAACCGTTTGATCCTTCTCTAAATTCATCTTAGACATTAAGGTTGTTTCGAGTTCTTCAAAGGAAACCGCTTGCTTGTCTATGTAGAATTTTTTATCCTCAGTGACAGATAAACTAATGTATTGCTTATTTGTTTTCTCGTTCGCCTGAGCTTTTGGCAAGGTCATCTTGATCACATTAGGATTTGCCAACGTTGATATAATCAAGAAAAACAACAACAGGAAAAACATAATATCACTTAATGACGATGTGGCTACCTCAGCATGAAATCTTCTTTTTCGTTTTATAGACATGTTACGATCTTTGAATAATATTTACAAACTCCAGGATTTGTTTTTGAATTTTTAAAGCAAAATTATCAATCTTTCCGTTTAATATATGATATCCGCTGTAGGCAATGATACCAACAATTAAGCCCGAACCACTACTGATCATTTTCTCATACAATCCCCCGGAAATATTACCGATACTAATATTTTCAGTAACTGAAATACTATAAAATATTTTAATTACTCCAGAAATAGTTCCAACAAACCCTAACGTAGGTGCGATTCCGGCTATAAGACCTAAGTGACCTAACTGCTTTTCCATTTCCCCTATTTCGATATCTGCAGCACGATCCATATTAGATTCAATTTCAATAATTGGTCGCCCAATAACCAAAATTCCTTCTTTTATGATATTTCCTGAAGCCGTATTATTTCGTTCTGCAATAGATCGAGCTAAATCAAGATTCCCTGAATTAAGATTATCACGTACATCGCGCATCAAAAGAGTATCAATTTTTGATGCTTTATTGATATACAAATAGCGTTCTATAATAAGATAAAAAGTGTAAAATAATAGAATCCCGATTGGGATAAGCCACACGCCCCCTTTTAAAAGGAATCCTAAAGTGGATATTTCGGCATTTGGAGCAATTTTTTCGATAACTACGTTTGAAGCAGCGTTGGTAATCGTGTCGGCCTGTAATTGTATAAAACTAAACATATAATATTATTGTATTTTAATCATTAATTCTAAAAATTATTTCAATTTTGCACTAAAGATACTTTTCGATGTAGTATTAAACTAAAAAAAACGAAAAATATTTCAACCAATTACTATTTTATTACAAAAATGAACTACCAGGAAACCACCAATTGGATGTTTAACCAGCTCCCGATGTACCAACTTCAGGGTGCTTCAGCCTATAAAAAAGATTTAACCAATGCGCATTTACTCACAGCACATCTTGACAATCCTCAAGAAAAAATAAAATGCATTCATGTTGCGGGAACTAATGGAAAAGGCTCTACTTCGCACATGTTGGCATCCATACTTCATGAAGCCGGGTATAAAGTTGGCTTGTACACTTCCCCACATTTAAAGGATTTTAGGGAACGTATAAAAATTAGTGGAAAGGATATTTCCGAGGAATTTGTTACTAATTTCATCCATGAACACAAACATTTTTTTGAATCCAATGACATGAGTTTTTTTGAAATGACCGTTGGTTTAGCCTTCGATTATTTTGCCAAAGAAAAAGTAGACATCGCCGTTATAGAAGTGGGAATGGGCGGACGATTAGACGCTACCAATATTATCACTCCATTAGTTTCGGTGATTACCAATATAGGATTGGACCACACGCAATTTTTGGGCAACACCCTTGGAGCTATTGCATTTGAAAAAGCGGGAATTATCAAACCCAACCTTCCCGTGATAATAGGAGAATACACTCCTGAAACCCGATCTGTTTTTTTGGCTAAAGCAAAAGAATGCAATTCGGAAATCTATTTTGCTGCTGATTTAATTTCAGAAACATATCCTTCTGATTTAATTGGCGATTATCAAAGGCACAATAAAAAAACAGTATTAGAAACCATCACCGTTTTAAACAATCAGAACGAATTTAAAATCACTTCTGAAAATGTAAAATCCGGCTTATTGAATGTGATGAAAAATACCGGACTGCAGGGAAGATGGCAACAATTAAGAGAATTCCCCAAAGTTATTTGCGATACTGCACATAACAAAAATGGACTGGAAATTGTGTTGAATCAAATCCAAAAACAAACTTTTGAAGCATTACATATTGTTTTGGGAGTTGTAAATGACAAAGATTTAAATGAAATCCTGCCTTTATTTCCTAAAAAAGCCATCTATTATTTCTGCAAACCCAATATTCCTCGTGGGCTGGATGTTCTAATTCTAAAACAAAAATCGGCTAGCTTTGACCTAAAAGGCCAAGTATACAATTCTGTTTCAGAAGCTTATCATGCCGCACTGAAAAATGCCGGAGCAACTGATTTTATATACATTGGTGGAAGCACCTTTGTAGTAGCAGAAATTTTATAATTTTTTTGGTTTTTACTTGCAAATCTAGAAAAGTGGCGTATATTTGCACACGCAATAACGGAAACGAAAGTAACCAAGTTGTTTCGGGCAATTAGCTCAGCTGGTTCAGAGCACCTCGTTTACACCGAGGGGGTCGGGGGTTCGAACCCCTCATTGCCCACAAAACTTACAAACCTCCAAAGTCATTTGATTTTGGAGGTTTTTTTTGGTTCGAAAAATAGCCTAACATTTACGTAATATTTGGGATCAAGTCTAAATGTTGTGGGGAATTATTATGGATCAATCCCAAAACCTGTGGGGAAGCAAAAAGTAAGCATACCCATGAAAAAGTCAAATAGTTGTGTAAAACAGGGTTTTCTTATTTTTAAGAATGCGGTATATCACAGGAGTTTACCGTTCTTATAGGATTTCAAAACTATTTTGGTACGTAAGCAATGTTTCTTTTTTTCTAAAACGGAAGATTTTATTTTGATACGTAGGTTGTTGTAATAATTGTTTATCGTTGAATTGCAACAAATTGAATTGTAAATTATCAATATTAAAGCTATCCATTTTTATTTCATAGCTGGCAATAAACCCAATAGCTTTTTGTTCAACATAAATTCCGGGACTGTAATCGTTTATAATTTCAGTTTTATTAATATTATACAATTGAAAAAGCAATAGTTCTTGGTCTAAATCTTTGATATGAAGTTTTTTGATTTTTTTGCCATCTACTAATATTTCGATTTGATTTTTAGAAGAGTTCAACAATCCACTAATTTTACTACCCGGTAAATACTCAACCGATGGAATGGAAGGTATTTTAAGATAGTAATAGAAAAACGGATCTAATAAAGCTTTCACTAATGGAAGTTTCATTCTCGCCGCTACTTTCTTGCAGTCACATAAATTCTCCTCGCTGCACTCGAATTTTTTTAGTGTCCAACTCTCTCCGTGAAGATTGATTTTGAGGTTTTGCATTGAGATTATACATTGAAATAAAAAGTTTAAAATGTTGAAAAACGAACTTATTTATATCGTTTCAATGTTGCTTCCAGTATTTCAATCATTTTATTTTTCAGACTTTCCGGCTCCAGAACTTGTACTTCCTGACCCATGGAGAGCAATTCCATAATAAAATCGTAAGTTGAACTCATGAATAATTCGATGACACATTCTGTTTCATTTTCAGACATTATTTTTTGAGAAGAATGTAATGGCAGAGATTTTATGTAATCGGCTTGACCATGTGATAGGCATAACTTAATTTTCTCCAGTTTTGTACCGTCAGAGATGATACCAAAAGAATACTGAAATTTTTCTTCTGGATTAAAGTCGTTAGGATATATAAAAATTTTACTAGTCATATTTAAATTTGAAATTCTGTCTAAACCAAATGTTTTAACGATTCCATCCTTAGAATCTTGAGCTATTAAATACCAACGATTCCTAGCTTCCTTTAAAGCTAAAGGATATACAATACGTATTTTCTTTTCATTGTTCGCTTTCCAAAATTTCTCGTGGGTAAATTGTATTTCAAATTTATTTTTTATAGCGTGTAATAAACTGTGCATGTGTTCGACTCCTAGTGGTTTTCTTTTTTCAATGATAATTTGGTTTAAAACAGAATCCGAAATGCTCAAAGCATTGAATATCTGAAAGGATTCAATGAGTCGATCGGTCTTTACCTCATCGGCATCTTCTATGATCTGATACACGTTTTGTGAACGTTGGTATTTAATAATAATTTTATAAATTCCCCAAATCTCCTCTACGTCACGTTCAAAAGTACGTTTTGAAATCATATAATTTTCAGACTCATCTAAAGAATGTTTTTCTAAATGATCTTGTAAATCCTTAAAGGAGCAAGGATTGGATCGCAACTTATTGATAATTAAATGATGTCGTTTGATGAATTGTTTTTTAGACATTGGGTATGATTTTAAAAGAAATCGGATGATTTCATGATTTGATATTTTGATTTATTGAAACGTTTTTCTGAATAAACTCTCAATGGCTTTGATGCCTTTTTCATTAATACTTCGAGAGCCTATACCGGCAAAGTCAGTAGTTATTTTAGGTATTTCAGATAACAAACTGAATTTTTTATCTGAATAATCCCAGTAGAACCATTGGTTTAATTCCTGTTCAAATACAAAGACTTCCTTATGGTTGTCTATAGCCATTTGGACAGTAACCCCTGTGCCTCCTTTAACGAATTGTTTGTTTTCTATTTGGATAAAAGTACTCATTGCAAATATTTGCTCTGCATTTTTTACCTGAAACCAGCAACGGGCATAGAGTTTTAAATAGGATTTTAATCGGTATTTTTTTAAGGTCTCGTTGGCTGTGTTTACGTGGGCAATACCTTCAATATATTCCTTTTCACTTAGTTCATATTTGTTTACACTAGTATGATAAGCGGTTTGATAACTGTAAGCAATTGTTTGAATGTTGTACTCTGTACTGATTTTTTCAAAATAAGTATCAGCACCTTCTGCACCGCCAGAATGACATCGGATGTTGTTCTTGAAATTGCAATTTTTTAAACTCATTTTTTATAAAAGTTCTATTTAATAACAAAGTGCCTTAAAAAATGCTTTTGTCTCCTCTTTAAAAATAGCAACCGGAATTTGATGAGCTAAATCACTTTTTATCGTAATCGCATAATCTGTTTTAGCCGTAACATTTTGTGCAAAAAAAGCCAAATTGTCTTTTGCTTTTATGATGGTATCCTGACCGCCTAAAACAATTCGCATATGTAAGGATTGATTTATTGGGATGCTTACCGGTACTATTTGTTCGATAGTATTCCTATAAGGTAATGCGGGATTGTATAACAATGCACAAACACCTAAACTATTGGCTAAATGATAGCCTGCAAAACCGCCTATGCTGCTGCCTATTATGGCATTGATATCCTGCGTTTGATAAGCATCATATAAATGCTGTATCATATTGGGATTCGATTTATAATCTAATTCAGGCGCAATAACATTACCGTATTTTTCGAGAATTACTCTTTTTTCGTGACTTAATTTACTTTCAAGTCCGTGGAGGAAAAGTATGTTCATAGTAATTTTATTTATAAATTAGTGCGTTCCGTCATAAATGGAATAGCCATGATAAAATCCTGCTACAAATGATTCTTTATCATAAGCCCAAATATTTAGATCTTTTTCGTCTTTACAAGTGTTTTGTCTAATTGCTTTTCCGATAAAATCGCCAATATCAGTTAAATCCTTAGTTCCTTTATAACGACTTTCATTAGCCACCTTTTTGTATTCCTTTGTGATTTCAATAATGTCATCACAAATTTTATTGAACAAATCATGTTGTTCTTCGGGTTCTAGTTCCTGGTATTTGATTTTTTCACTGCGTTCTGTTTTTAGATAATTGAAAGAAGTCCCATCAATTGGTCTTTTGTTAAATTACCATCAATATAATATTTTACACTTCCGTATTTTTTGTCTTTTATTTCGCTCCCATCAATGTAATAGATTAAAGTGCCGTGTTTTTTATCTCGCACTTCATTGTTTTCAACATGATAATGTGTTTTACCATTCCTGCTATCTCTTCTGATTTCAAAATTGTCGAAATGGAATTTCACATGTCCATTCCTACTTTTTTCACGCACTTCATTCCCATCGATATAAAATAATGTCGTACCATGTTTTATATCTTTAATTTCATTCCCATCGAAATAGAATGCTACTTTTCCATATTTTTTGTCTTTTATTTCTGGCATTGGTTTATTTATTTTGTTGATTGATATGTTCTAAAATTTTAGCGTATAATTCCTTATTCGTTTCTATGATCGATGTGATTTTACCAGCAAATTCTTCTGCTAATTCATCTTTTTTAAGGTTTATTTTTGATAATAGATCCAAATCGCTAAAATTGAAGTTTTGATCTTTAAACCAAATTACAGATTGGTCACCATAATTGTAGCGAGGAAGTATTAACGTTTTATCAAGATTATCAAAAATATCTTTACATTTTATTTGATTTTGCATTTCGGAATTCAATAATATCCCATAAATTACTTCTCCATTATTTTTGTTATATCTACAGTAAAAAAAAGCTCTGTCATTACCAGATTGATGAAACAAAATATGATTAAATCGATTTATCAAATCAGGTTTAATTTCAATATGCCATTCATTGCCTAAATTGTTTTTACACGAAACTTTAACTTTTTCCCAAAATTCAGTAATGATTTGTGTTTTTACTTTTTCAAAATTGTTTGCAATTTGTGAAGCTTCTAAAAAGTTATTTTTTATTAGATCTGATATTTCCATCTTTAATTCATTGTTTATTGTTTGGTGTGTTAATTTCTTCAAAAGATTACTATATTGTTTCAACATTTCTCGAAGCATTGGCTGCTGAATAGCTTCTGTATGACATTTATCAATCCAACTTAAAATTTTATCCTTATAACAAATCAGTATTATATCTTCGATATTAATATTGATTTGTTCATCTAAATGACAATAACTTTCTTTAGATGGTTTTTTTCCGTCTAAAGTCAAATAAATAAGTTTACAGTTTTTATAATGATTTTTGTAGCGCAATAATTGCCCTTTTTGATCAGTTGCATAAATTTTATTTTCGATAACAACTTCTATCTTATTTCTTTCATCTTTAATCACAATATCAATGTATCCGCCTACGGTATAATCTCTATTTATTATCCCAATATGTTCTTCAACAATTACTTTTGCATTGTCAAAATCAAAATTTTCTATACTTTTCAATTCTTCAATTTCTTCAAAAAAATATTTTAAAAAAACACTTCCTTGAGAATGAGACCCTTTTGGGTTTAGTAATTCTGCTATAATTCGGGAATGTGTTTTTACTTCGTCACTTTCCATTCCCATTACTGAGAAAATATTGAAGTTTTCACCAGTTGATTTTGCAAGCTTTTCATAGCTCTTTAATAAACCACTAACTTGGGATAATAAATTTTTAGCCTTTTCAGTATTCATTTTTAAAATTATATTTTATTTATATTGATTTCAATTCTCGCATCGAAACCAATTTGACCTAATCGGTATGTGAGTTTCTAAAAATACATGAATTTAAATGAGTTTTTAATCAATTATGTTGATTAATTTTACCAATCGTATTTTTAAAATTCTACATCGTAAATATTCACTCTAATATACTCCAATAGGTCTTTTCTATACTCATCTTTCGTTATTTCCAAATCTTTCCAAAAAGTGCAAGAGTAAAAATATAAAAGCTCCAAAACATCCTCTTTAGTAGTGGCAAGAACATCTAGATATTTTACATACCTCCAGAAACAAAAATAGTCTTCATCATAGTTATCGTCTGTTTCTCCCAATATTCGTTTCTGAAAAGGGAATCCCTCTACCTCGTACCCTTTTTCTTCACAGTATTCAATTAATAAAGACCGAACTGCGCTTTCATATATTTCGGCAGTTGTAAAATCGGCAATATCTCCAGGAACCAGTTTCCACTGCTGATACTGTTTTTCTATTTCTATTTTAATTGCATCAATTTCCATGATTTTATTCTATTTTCCAGTTTACATCACCTAAATTCAAAGTGCCGTTGCTCTCGACTTCAAGCCAGGACGCTAATCCTCCATCGACACATTTGAGGTTCAACCCATAGCCTGAAAAGGTCTCATTGTCCACATTTAAAGCAAGTCCTTTTTGCAAATGGTTTGTCATTTTTACATACTGTTCTTCCGTTATTTCAATCGTAATCTTTTTCATATTTGGAATAGTTTGATTTTTTGTGAAAGAGCATTAACCAAAAATAAGATTAGTAAACCTTTCCACTTTACGGTTTTCCTCATTCTGTTTTTTAAATCCATTTAACCCAAACGGATTGAGTTAGGTAAGGCACATTATTAATATCGCAAATTGCCATCGTGTGACCAGTACCGCCCGTTTTTGGATTTTGTTCATCATCATAGAAAAAAGCAAAATTTACCGGAGGAATTCCAGAATTTGTTCCGTTCACTTTGACGGTATCCCGAATGATATACGCCGCTTTGATTGCAAACCGATCTTTGGCACCGTCCACATATTTATCGATCATAGATTTGGTTTTCTTGTTGTTTTTGGATTGATAAACCACCTCAGGTTCGTTTGCCAAATCAATGTCATCGAGAGAAATGGTTTTGTAAGCATTATTTGCTTTCTGACGATGGTTGTCATAAGGCGTAATCACTTGCAATCGCTCGGGTGCTACCTGCAAAACGCCTTGTGAGAAATAAAAATCAGCACCAGCGGCGTTACCACTTCTAAAAGTAGCCAGTGGCAAATGCGTTGCTAAAAGATTCCCTAACTGAATTAATTTTTCTTTATCCGATTCTAAAACATTTCGTTTTCCTTCCAAAAGGATAATTGTGTTTTTTATATTATATTGGGTTGTAAATTTGGATAATGTCATAACGTGTTTTTTAAATTCTAAACAAAAGTACACTGCGATAACGTCAATCGATGACGTGGTTCTTAGTGTGCGGCAATTTTTTGTAATTATTTTCATATTAGCTCCAATTTGGAAATTCATCTGTTCCAAAACGTTAGCGGTAGGTTGAGAACTGATTCAAAAGACCATTTATCTTATCCTTACCAACTGGGTTCATAGAATGACAATAGAATTTAGGACAACCCAAATTGTTATCTAAACAATAGTCAACTAACCATTTAGCACATTCATAACCTGTTTTTTCATTATGTATCTGTGCATCTTGCCATTCTTTTGATTGGTCATTATTAACAGATGGAGGAGGTGATGTGTTTTCCATATCTGCCAAATCGTGGTCAAAAGAAATAAAATCAGGCAAACCATTTATGGTAATCCATTGAACAAACTCAATATAGCTTCTTACAATCTCCCATTTTTTTTGTAAAAACATAGTTTGCTGTGTGTACCTATAAACATCGTGTGGATGGCGAATATCATCCAAAAAAAGAAACCTACCATTTATATTTGATTGCATCGAAATTATTTTATTTTAGAAAAAAACTGATAATTAACCTTAATCTCCAGCCAGATTTCGTCAATATTGTAAATGTCAAACCATGTTAAATCGCTATGATCGTACAAATGATGAAAAGAATAACAATGATTTGCTTTTGCGATGAGTGAATCTTGAGGAATAAAACTCATACCGCCTACCGTATTTGAGCAAGACTCATTATATTCTTCTTCCAACTGACGGAAACCTACAAAGCCATCCCATGTATTTATATAGAAAGGATTGCCGTAAACTTTTGGATCGTATTTTTTATAATGTTTGTTATTCCAGTAATCAGACTCAACTTCGATATTGAAATCTTTAATTACTTTATTGGCAACCATCAATTTGCATTGCTCTTCAATTTTTCGATACTGATTGTATACCTTTTTTTCTTCTTCTCGAAGTTTATTGTTTATGCGTAGTAATTTTTCATCAAGTTCCGTTGACCATTTGAATTGACTATTTATATATTCATTCCGATTATCTATTGCTTTTTTTTCACTTTTATTTCTTTCATTAGATGTTTTCTGAATAGCACGGATGAAAGCTATTTCGAGTTCTTTATCGATTTTCATTTTAATATTTTTAGTTTCTGAAACCAACTAATTTTTTCAGTTTTGGTTCATAATTATTACTAATTTCAAAATTAAAAATATGGACAACGGGTAATGGATGAGTCACTTCAATCTGATAGTTCAATTTGTTCAATAATGCTGTACAGCATAACCATCATGCCTCCATTCGTAAAGTTATCTACCGAGACATATAACGGTTTTTCGAATAAGTTTTGCTGATTTTTTGATTTGTATTAGCCATAGTAATTGTTTTAAAATGCAATACTATGGACGCATAGCGACAAGACATGACATTAAATAAAAATGTTCCAACTATTTACTATAATTGGCAAATAGTATTGATAGTCTAAACTTTTGTTTTTTAATTTACTCTTACAAACTAAAGTTATATTGACAACCCAATTCCAATTTTTGGCCCGGAATACATAGTAGAAGAAACGATTTCAATAACTTCTCTGGCTAAGCTTTGCTTTTGACAATATAGCGGTAGGTGGTCTACAATATTTATTTAAGAGTCCTTCAGATGGAATTCCTTTGTCTATAATTCGTTCTGGAAGCAAGTTAATTACTATTTTCGGTTCATTTAAGTTTTTGGACGCATACTTGAAACGAATATATTTTTTGATTTTAAAGTGACTTGGGATAAAATCCAAATCATCGGTAGTTTCATTTCCAATCCAAATATTATCAAATAAATCTTAGTTATACACTTTAGCAATAACTACTTTATGGACAACTTTTTCAGATCCTGCATAAAATGGTTGGTAAACAGTACAGTATGGCCCACAAAACTCCTTAAGAAATTAAGGAGTTTTTTATGTTTAATCCTTAATTGAACACTTCGTTTAGGATCAATATTAAAATTGTTGCCGCAACAGATCACCAACTCTTTAAGTTATATCTAATCGTCTTTTTTCTTTAGACTCCGTCCTCTGGGCGAATCTCCCTCTTGAAGCACGATATCAGAATGTAAGAACTCTGCAGCTGCAGCTGAATCACGCACTTTGATCCCACTGCGCTCTAACATTTCCGCTTCAAACTTCATTAACACACTTTCCCTTATTCCAACTTTTCTCCATTGAGATAAAGGACTACATCCCTTTGAGATTTCCCGAGCCAGCGAAAGTGCATCTAGCAAGGCTTGATTTGCCCCTTGTCCTTTGAAGGGGCTCATTGGGTGAGCCGCATCACCAATCAAAGTAACACATCCCCATTTCTCCATCATTTCTGACTGGAGCAATTCTCGATCATACACAGGATATCCAGAAATCTGTGCCTCCAGGGTCGCCGCTAAAATCTGAGGAATGGGATCGTGCCACTGCGTTCTATGACGAGCTTCTTCCTTGAGTGCTTGACGTCCTTGAGCGCTTAATGTCTTAGCCTCTTGTTCTGGCATTGGAAAACTAAGTTGCCACATCACTGAGTCTGACGTATAAGGCATGATGTAGATCCGCTCATTGCCATTGGCGGTTTGAAATACAGTTGCAGAGTCTAGTAAATGGCTTGTACGATCTTCGAGAGCACTTAAAGGACAAATTCCCAATATCACAATACAACCTAGGTATCGTAATGGAGTAATATCCTCCCCAATCAGTAGCGTCCGTACCGAACTACGAATGCCATCGGCTCCAACCACAAGATCTGCTTTGTAGTTCTTTATTTTCCCGTCTATTTGAAAGCTTAAATCAACACCATCCTTACATGCCACAAACGCTACCAACTGATGCCCCCATTGTACTGCATCCTGCCCGCCGAGTTGCTCTAGTAAGGCTAAACGCATCGATTGTCGTGCAATATGTACATTGGAACGCTTGGGAGATGTTTTCGTATCTGACTGTATCCATTTTCTGACTCCCCATTCCCCAATCACTTTTCCTTCTGCAGTATGAACCAGATGTCTTGTTGAAATCACTCCTTCTTTTAAAGAAAAAATACCTAATCCCTCGATCGCTTTACTCCCTTGTTGCAAAGTAAGTCCGTAGCCCTGAGAGCGAGCATCGAAGTTGCTGTCGCGTTCAAATAGCGTAAAAGGAATCCCGCGGTGCAAACAAGCCACCGCTAGAGCCACTCCTCCTATACCACCACCGATAATAGCAACGTGTGGGAAGTTTTTTTTATCCGCAACCGGGTGACTATCCGAATGAACCAAACCGAATCCGTAACAGTTCAAACAGGAGTATAAGTGACCCTTGGGATACACTGGAGCCGCTCCTTCGTCTTTTGTTTTTTCATATAGATCAAGTGCGTGCTGATAGCGGAGTCGCGCTTTCTTGCTGATCCCACGACTTTTTTTGCCACGTCCCTGACATTCCGGACAAATAGTCCAGCAAGCTCCTTCATGTTCCTCTTTTTTCACTTCCTTTTTATTTCACTTGATGTTGACTCTTCGCTACACGAACACGAAGCTAATACTATTGCTGTTGGGCTTTTAAATACAGTCCAGATCCTGACTTTCATATAATTTAACATGAGAAATTTATATTTTTAGTTCTTACCGCTTGTGGTAGTTTTGCAACTTTAATACAACAGAATAGCAATACAAAACTACTTTTTCCAAATTGAACCAAAAAGGATTTCTCTGAGTCATTTTATTCAAATCCTAGATGAAATGATTCGCAAACAAATCCGCAGGAACCCCAAAAATCAAAAACCTTCAAGATCAAATGATTTTGAAGGTTTTTGATTTTTGATATGAAGTAGGCGTGATTTTTTCATCTCCTAATCTTCTGTTCCCATTTCCAGGCACTTGCCATAGCTTGCTCCAGCGTGGATTGTGCTTTCCATCCCAAAATAGTATTGGCTTTATCTGTATTGGCGTAAGCTGAGGTAATGTCTCCTTCTCTGCGACCTACAATTTTATAAGGCAATTTTTTACCACTTACTTTTTCAAAAGTATGAATAACCTCTAATACTGAGCTGCCGGTTCCGGTTCCCAGATTAAAGGTTTCTACTTTAGCCGTATTTTTTTTGTTCAATAAGCGCTGTAAAGCGATTACGTGGGCTTTCGCCAAATCAACTACGTGAATGTAATCGCGTACTGCCGTTCCATCTGGAGTAGGGTAATCATCACCATAAACCGAAAGTTCTTTTCGCAATCCAAAACCGGTTTGCGTAATAAACGGCACTAAATTCTGAGGAACTCCAATAGGTAATTCTCCGATTTCAGTAGAAGGATGCGCTCCTATTGGATTAAAATAACGCAATAATATAGCGTTGATATTAGTAACTTTGGCAGTATCAGTAATGATTTCTTCTCCTATTTGTTTCGTGTTCCCATAAGGAGACATGGCGGTTTGAATAGAAGCATTTTCAGTTATTGGCATGGTTTCGGCCTGACCATAGACAGTACATGACGAGCTAAAAATAAAATTCGCTTCCGGTTTTTGCTGTAGTTCCTGCAAAACATAAACCAAGGCATTGATGTTGTTTTCATAGTATAACAACGGATTTTCTACACTTTCGCCCACTGCTTTTGAAGCTGCAAAATGGATAACACCTGAAATATCATAATGTCTTTTGAAAAAATCCTGTACCTTCTCTTTTTCGCGCAAATCTAATTTTTCGAAAGTTGGAACTTTACCCGTAATATTCTGAATTCCGTCCAAAACACTCAAGGAAGTATTTGATAAATTATCGACAACGACAACCTCAAATCCTTCGTTTTGCAATTCTACTACGGTATGTGATCCTATGAAACCCAAACCACCTGTAACTACTATTTTCATAATTTATTTTTTGTACAGACGCGATTTATCGTGTCTAATCGTTTATAAAAAAGACGCGATGAATCGCGTCTCTACAACTATATTATTTTAAATATTGTAAAACCGAATCCGTGATAAATTTAATTTGCTCGTCATCTAATTCGGTGTGCATTGGCAACGAAAGCACTTCCCTGACTAGCTGATTGGTTACAGGAAAATCTTCTTCATTGTAACGGGAATCAGCGTAGGCTTTTTGCAAATGCAACGGAATTGGGTAATAAATAGCACAAGGAATTCCTTTTTCCAATAAATGCTGCATCAAGCCATTTCTGTCAGCATCAATTATTCGTAACGTGTACTGATGAAAAACGTGACAGTCACAAATTGAACAAATAGTTGGTGCAACTATATTTTTATGTCCTTCAAAAGCAGCAGAATATTTCCTGGCTGCATCTTGTCTGGCTCTTCCATATTCATCTAATAAAGGTAACTTTGCGTTCAAAACGGCCGCCTGAATACTGTCTAATCGGGAATTTACGCCTACTACATCATGGTGGTATCGCTCATACATTCCGTGATTTACAATTCCGCGAAGTTTGTGCGCCAAAGCATCATCATTGGTAAAAACAGCTCCGCCGTCTCCGTAACACCCAAGGTTTTTTGAAGGAAAAAACGAAGTTGCTCCTACGTGGCCAATCGTTCCCGCTTTCTTTTTAGTGCCATCCGAAAATTTACAATTGGCACCAATCGCTTGCGCATTATCTTCGATAACGTATAAGTTATATTCTTTTGCAATCGCCATAATCGCTTCCATATTGGCGGCACGACCAAACAAATGTACCGGTACAATCGCTTTTGTTTTTGGCGTAATCGCTTTTTTGATTCCTTCGATAGAAATATTCATATTATATAGATCCACATCGACTAAAACCGGTATCAATTGCAACAAAGCAATTACTTCCACTGTGGCTGCAAAGGTAAAATCGGCAGTGATTACCTCATCGCCTGGTTTTAAATCCAGTCCCATCATGGCAATTTGCAACGCATCAGTTCCATTTGCACACGGAATTACGTGTTTTACATCCAGATATTCTTCTAATGATTTTTGAAATTGATGAACTTGAGGTCCATTAATATAAGTATTAGTATCTAAAACTTCCTGAATAGAAATGTTAACGGTATCTTTTATTTTTTCATATTGACTCTTTAAGTCAACCATTTGGATTTTTTTCATTACAATTTTTGTTTAATGTTCGAAAGAATACCATTTCTTAATACAGTAAATACTTTCTTAAAACGAAGAACAAAAATAGCTATTTATGAGTTGAAACCAATACAACCTACATTAAAAAAAGATATCATTCAAATGAACTAAAAATGACATTCCTAACAACCAAAATTTAAATATTGCTGTGGAAGAAATTAAAATAAAGAAACCGTATTTTAGCCCAAAAATTTTAATCATGCTTTTTCTCTATACTTTAGTGGTTCAATTTGCTGGTTTTTTATTAAAAATCACAGCACTTTTCAGTCCAAAAATGAAACTTTTTATGGCTGGCAGGAAAGTAGTTTTCCCTATTTTGGAACAAAAAATAAAACGTACTGACAAAACAATTTGGTTTCATGCCGCTTCTTTGGGTGAATACGAGCAAGGTTTACCCGTGCTCGAAAAGATAAAAGAGCAGTTTCCTTCGCACAAAATCGTGCTTACTTTTTTCTCTCCTTCGGGTTATGAAGTCCGTAAAAACAATACAGTTGCTGATGTTACAGTTTATTTGCCTTTGGATACCAAGAAAAATGCACAACAATTTTTGAATCTCGTTCATCCGGATTTAGTGTTTTTCATCAAATACGAATATTGGCCCAATTATTTATTTGAACTCAAAAAATCAAATACTAAAACCTACCTGATTTCTGGAATTCTTAGAAAAAATCAACTGTTTTTCAAGTGGTACGGCGGCTTTTACAGAGAAGCGCTGGATGCCTTTACCTACTTTTTTGTTCAAAATGAAACTTCCAAAAAATTACTGCAGCAGTTAGGCAAAACAGACGTTGCTGTTTCTGGCGACACCCGATTTGATCGAGTGGCTACAATTTTAGAAAAAGACAATTCGTTGGATTTTATCTCTGATTTTAAAAACAACACACTCACTATTGTCGTGGGAAGTTCGTGGCCAAAAGATGAAGATTTAATAGTGAATTTTATAAATTCGAATACTTTCAATGTCAAATTTATTATTGCGCCACATAATATAAAGGAGGAACAAATTCAGAATTTAAAAAACAGCATTGCCAAAAAAACTGTTTTATTCTCTGAAATGGAGACTGTAGGGACAAGTCGCGACTTGTCCCTACAGGATTTCGATGTTTTTATCATTGACACCATTGGTCTTTTGACAAAAATATACAGTTATGCGGATATTGCCTATGTGGGTGGCGGTTTTGGGAATCCCGGCGTTCATAATGTCTTAGAACCGGCAACTTTTGGTGTTCCAATCCTTATTGGCCCCAACTATTCGCATTTTGCAGAAGCAATTGCTTTGGTCAATATGGAAGCCTGTGTTGCCGTCAACAACCAAAAAGAATTGGACGAAGCCCTTGAAAACCTGATTCACAATGATGATATCCGACAGGAGAAAGGTCATATATCCAGCACTTTTGTACAAATGAATAAAGGCGCCACCACCATTATTTTAAACCATATTTTGAATGATTGAATTTAAACCTCTGGTTGCTACTGATATTGAAACCATTGTCTCGTTGATGCAGGAATTTTATGCCATAGATAATTATCCCATTTCTGTTGATGTGTCCAAAACTTTATTTCAAGAATTTATTTCCAATGAAAATTTAGGAAAAGCATGGCTCATTATATCCGTCAACGAAATTGTGGGCTATCTTATTCTAACCTTTGTTTTTAGTTTTGAACACCAAGGAAGAATTGCTTTTTTAGACGAATTGTATGTCACCGAAAAAGCACGTGGAAAAGGGATTGGTAACGAAGCCATTGCATTTATTACAACTGAAAGTCGTAAACTATCGTTAAAGTTGATTTATCTGGAAGTGGAACCGCACAATGAAAAAGCACAAAAATTGTATCTCGCCAGCGGTTTTGAATCGCACAACAGACAATTAATGAAGTACAAAATCATATAAAATTACACTCTAAATTTAATACTATGAAATTTTTAAAATTATTCTTAGTCCTATTTGTCATTCAGATGCAAGCCCAGCAAGGCGGCATGTGGATTCCTTCGTTGCTAAAAGGAATGAATGAAACTGAAATGAAAAATCTGGGCATGAAAATGTCCGTCAAAGACATTTATGATGTGAATCAATCCAGCATCAAGGATGCTGTACCTCATTTTAACGGTGGCTGTACCGCTGAAGTTATTTCTCCAAAAGGACTAATCCTGACCAATCATCATTGTGGATTTTCTCAAATTCAATCGCATTCTACGGTTGACCATGATTATCTGACAGATGGTTTTTGGGCATACAAAATGGAAGATGAATTACCAAATGAAGGTTTGACAGTCACTTTTATGGTAAAAATTGAGGATGTAACCACATCGATTCTGGAAGGTACTGCTTCCCTTAGTAGTGAAGCCGAAAAACAAAAGAAAATTCAAGAGAACATTACGGCATTGTCTAATTTGTTGCCAAAGGAAAATTGGCAGGAAAATAAAATTCGTACGTTTTACGAAGGCAATCAATACATGCTTTTTGTCACAGAAACCTTTACGGATGTGCGCTTGGTTGGCGCTCCACCTACTGCCATCGGAAAATTTGGTTCTGACACTGACAACTGGGTTTGGCCACGTCACACTGGTGATTTTTCTTTGTTTAGAATTTATGCCGATAAAAATAATCGTCCGGCTGCATATTCAAAAGACAACGTGCCTTACACCCCTAAACACTTCTTACCTATCTCACTGGATGGCGTAGCCGAGGATGATTTTACATTGGTTTTTGGATACCCGGGCAAAACAAACGAATATTTACCCGCTGTTGCAATTGAGCAAATTATAACCGAACTGAATCCTGCAAAAATCGAAGTCAGAGACAAAGCCCTGAAAATAGCTGATAGTTTTATGCGAAAAGACAACGCCATCAAAATTCAGTATGCCTCAAAATATGCAAGTACTGCTAATTATTGGAAAAAATGGATTGGCGAGACACAAGGATTAAAAAAATCAAATGCAGTTACTGTAAAAAGAGAATCTGAGAAAACGTTTCAACAAAAAATAACAAAAGCAGGCAAAGAAAAAGAATATGGAACAGTATTGGCTGATTTTGACAAAAACTACACAGAAATAGCTCCTTATGCGCTCGCAAGAGACTATTTTACGGAAGTAGTTCTGCGCAATACGGAATTACTCAGTATTGGATACAAGTTATACCAATTAGAACAAGTGTATAAAACCAAAGGAGAACAATCTTTCATAGACCGAAAAAATAATTTAATACCCGGACTGGCTAATTTTTATAAAAACTTCAACTCAACTGTAGATGAAAAAGTTTTTGAGCAATTGATTGACTTGTATGCGACAAAATCTCCAAAACAATTTTTACCGCAAAGTTTGATCAACGTTAATGAAGGAAATTTGGCCTCGGAAATATATACCAAATCCAAACTTCAAAATTATGCCGGCCTAATAGAATTGCTGTCAGGTGACGCCGGAACTGTTTTAACAAATTTAAATAACGACCCAGGATTCCTGTTAGTAAAAGAAATAGCCGATAAATACGCTAAAGAAGTAGCTCCAAAATATGACGAAATCAATGTGAAGATTTCAGCACTGCAACGTACTTACATGAAAGCGCTGTTAGAATTAAACACGGATAGCAGGATTTTTCCGGATGCCAACAGTACTTTGAGAATAACCTATGGAAAAATAAAAGGATATGAGCCTAAAGATGCTACTGTATACACTCCAATAACCTATTTAGAGGGTGTTATGGAAAAATACATCCCGGGAGATTATGAATTTGATGTTCCTGAAAAACTATTGAACCTCTACAACGCAAAAGATTATGGCCCGTACAACGAAAATGGTAAAATGCCAGTTTGCTTTATTGGCACCAATCATACTACCGGAGGCAATTCAGGAAGCCCTGCGATTGATGCTTCCGGAAACTTAGTAGGGCTTAATTTTGACCGGGTCTGGGAAGGAACAATGAGCGACCTCCATTACGACCCAAGTATCTGTAGAAATATCATGGTGGACATCCGCTATGTTTTGTTCATTATCGATAAATACGCAGGTGCAAAAAATTTAATCAGCGAATTAAAATTAGTTCACCCCAAGAAAACCAACTCATTGAAAAAGAAAAACTTAAAGTAAAAATCGCCAGAAAACTGAGGTGTAGCACCGATATTAAACGTTTCTTAAATATTTGCTTTGACTGGCACACTATTTGCTTTTTATTCTGGCGTGGATAAAAAATAATATTTTTTAAAAAAAAAATAAAAAAATATTTTACATATTAAAAAATTTATATCTTTGCCACGAATTAATAATTAACCTTTTATATTAAATTAAGATGAAAAAAGTATTTTTAAGTTTAGCTGCTGTTGCTGTTTTGACTGTTGTATCATGTAAAAAAGCTGACGCTCCTGCTGACGAAGCTGCTGTTGCTGTTGATTCTGCTGCTATGGTAGTTGATTCTGCTGCTATGGTAGTTGATTCTGCTGCTGTTGTTGTTGATTCTGCTGCTGCAACTGCTACTGAAGCTGCTGCTACTGCTACTGAAGCTGCAAAAAAATAATTAGAACTCAAACTCTAAAAATTTTAAAGCCATCCGCTATGCGTGATGGCTTTTTTAATTTGTACCATCTCTCTTTTAAACAAACAGATTTACAAATATAAAAAAGAGGGTCTTGGCTATTAAACCAAGACCCTTTTTTTTGTAGATTCCTTTATTGAGAAATTAGGCTATAAAAATAAAATCATTCCCCGAAAAATCTAGTATTTCCGAAATTGAGCCATACCGAATAATTTCGTCAATCCCTTTTTGCAAACGCAGCGAAGTGGTATATTTTCTGCTCGTGGCAAAATGATTACCACTTACTATCAATTTGAAATAGAACTTCCCACCGGAAGACTTAAACTTTAAAAAGTCGGCGGTTTCAATTGCTGCTTTAAATTTTTCAATATCCTCTTCACACTCAAACTTTAACTGATAACTCAAACTTGTAAAAACTATTTTCCCCTTTCTGGAAGTAAAAACAAATTTATATTCGTCGTTATATCTTTTACTAATTACAAAAGCTCCCATGGTTTATTAAAATAACAAAAATTCAAATTATGAATCACGAAAAAGCAAGGAGTTGATATTAGTCCCAACAGATTTAGTTTTATTAAAAATCATAAAACAAAAAAAAACCGCTTCAGTTGAAGCGGTTTAGTACTCAGAGCGGGACTTGAACCCGCACGAACATTGCTGTTCACTGGATTTTAAGTCCAGCGTGTCTACCAATTTCACCATCCGAGCATTATGTGGTGTCGAGCGAAAAACGGGGCTCGAACCCGCGACCTCGACCTTGGCAAGGTCGCGCTCTACCAACTGAGCTATTTTCGCATTTTCAATTCTTATAAACAACCGCGATACTTGTTCTGTATTGCGGATGCAAATTTAAGACATTTATTGAATTATACAAGCCTTTTTTATAAAAAAATTACAGATTAAAGGTAACGTTCTGATAACCTAAACTTTAAAACAAATAAAATCATTTTCTAGTCAGCATTCTTTTAATTTCATTGAGTTTCATCAGCGCTTCCATAGGTGTAATGGTATTGATATCAAGATTTAGGATCTCTTCTTTGATTTCCTCCAATAAAGGATCATCCAAATTGAAAAAGCTCATTTGCATATCGTCTTGTGCCGCTTTAATTCCGTTCAGTGCATCGCTGGAATGATTCTTTTCTAATTTTTTTAAAAGCTTCTGTGCTTTCAAAATAACGATTTGAGGCATTCCGGCCATTTTTGCCACATGTATTCCAAAACTATGAGCACTTCCTCCTTTTACTAATTTTCGAATAAAAAGCACGGTATCTTTCAATTCTTTGACAGCAACATTATAATTCTGAATTCTTGGCAGTGATTCACTCATTTCATTCAACTCGTGATAATGCGTTGCAAATAATGTTTTAGGCTTTGAAGGATGTTCGTGTAAGAACTCTGCAATTGCCCAAGCGATTGAAATTCCGTCATACGTGCTTGTTCCTCTTCCAATTTCATCCAACAGCACCAAACTCCTGTCGGAAATATTGTTTAAGATGGAAGCCGTTTCGTTCATTTCGACCATAAAAGTAGATTCTCCCATCGAAATATTATCACTTGCTCCTACTCTAGTGAATATCTTATCGACAATTCCCATTCTCACGCTGTCTGCAGGGACAAAACTCCCCATTTGACATAAGAGTACAATCAAAGCGGTTTGACGTAAAATGGCTGACTTTCCAGACATATTTGGACCCGTAATCATAATCAGTTGTTGCGTTACTCGATCCAAGAAAACATCATTAGCAATATAAGGCATGCCAAGTGGTAATTGTTTTTCGATAACAGGATGTCTTCCGTTTTTGATTTCCAGTTCGAATGTTTCGTCCAGTTCCGGACAAATATATTTATTTTCGATGGCCAATTGGGTAAAAGAGCACAAACAATCCAGTTGCGCTACTAAATTAGCATTCATTTGAACGGGTTTTATATACGTGGCAATCCAACTCACCAATTGTTCAAATAACTCTACTTCTATCTTATGAATTTTCTCTTCGGCACCGAGTATTTTAGTTTCGTATTCTTTTAATTCTTCCGTAATATAACGCTCTGCATTAACCAAAGTTTGTTTCCGAATCCACTCCGCAGGAACTTTATCTTTGTGCATGTTCCTGACTTCGATGTAATAACCAAAAACGTTGTTGAAAGATATTTTCAACGAGGAAATTCCTGTCAACTGTGATTCGCGTTTTTCAATTCCGTCCAAAAATTCCTTTCCGGAAGTTGATATTGCACGCAACTCATCCAACTCTGCATTGACCCCTTTGGCAATCGCATTCCCTTTGGCAATAGCCACAGGAGCATCTTGATTGAGAATCGTTTTTATCTTTTCACGCAACAATTCACAGTTGTGCAAACTATCACCAATTACTTTTACAGCTTCCTGCGGGCTTTCTAGCGCCAAGGTTTTTATTGGAATAATCGCATCTAATGATTCTTTTAGATACACAACCTCGCGAGGCGAGACTTTTCCGGCAGCAATTTTTGAAATCAAACGTTCCAAATCAGAAATTTGCTTGATTTGATTTTGGATGTTTTTCAGGACGTCCTGATTGTCTTTTAGATACGAAACTACTTCATGTCTACTTTTTATTTTAGCACTGTCTTTCAATGGCAATGCCAACCAACGTTTCAGCAAACGACCGCCCATTGGTGAAAGCGTTTTATCAATAACATCGAGAAGCGTCACAGCGTTTGGGTTATAACTATGGTATAATTCCAGATTGCGAATCGTAAAACGATCCATCCAGACATAAGCATCTTCGGCAATGCGTTGAATCGAGGTGATATGCTGCACCCGATTGTGCTGCGTCTCGGATAAATAATATAAAATCGCTCCTGAAGCAATAATTCCTTCTTTCAGGTCTTCGATTCCAAATCCCTTCAAAGAAACCGTTTGAAAATGCTTGGTTAAGGTCTCGAATGCATAGTCTTCTTTGTAAATCCAATCCTCCAGATAAAAACTATGATAGTCGTCTCCGAAAATCTCCCGAAAATCATTTTTATTATTTTTTGGAATCAGAACCTCACTGGGATTAAAATTCTGTAAGAGTTTGTCAATATATTCCGCATTGCCTTGTGCCGTCAAAAATTCACCGGTAGACACATCCAGAAATGAAATCCCTATGGATTTATTGGCAAAAAAAACAGCTGCTAAAAAATTATTCGTTTTAGACTGTAAAACCTCATCATTCATGGAAACACCGGGAGTTACAAGTTCAGTCACGCCGCGTTTCACGATGGTTTTAGTCAGTTTTGGATCTTCGAGCTGATCACAAATTGCTACACGAAGTCCTGCTTTTACTAATTTTGGCAAATAGGTATTCAAGGAATGGTGCGGAAAACCGGCAAGAGCCGTCTCGGTTTCAGAGCCCGCTCCACGCTTGGTCAATACAATTCCTAATATTTTAGAGGCACGAACAGCATCCTCCCCAAATGTCTCATAAAAATCCCCAACACGAAACAACAAGCACGCATCCGGATACTTCCTTTTGATCTCGTTGTACTGTTTCATTAACGGAGTTTCTTTAACTTCTTTATCTTTAGATGCCAATTGTATTTGTGTTTAAAAATGAAAAAATATCAGCGAATTTATAGATTAAAAAGCAAATAAATAACCTCCTTAAAAAATTAACCTTTTTTTTAAGAAATATTTAAGGCCTAATTTATTTATTTTTTTTAGATTTGTGACTCTATTAAATTGAAACAAACATGAAAAAAATAATTGCCTTAGCTTTACTAGTGGTTTTAGGAGTAACGACTTCTAATGCACAAGAAACATCAAAAAAGATTAAAGCGACTAGCTCCGCACCTGCCAAAGTAAATGGAGCAGGAATGGTTTTTGTAACTGAAACCATTGATTATGGTACTATAGCACACAACGCTGAGGGCCGTCGTGAATTTGTATTCACTAACAACGGCAACAAACCCTTAATCATTACTAACGCTCAAGGTTCATGTGGTTGCACCGTGCCAACGTATCCAAAAGAGCCAATCGCCCCGGGTGCAAAAGGAGTTATTGGAGTAAAATATGACACTTCAAGAGCAGGTCAGGCATTTACAAAAACCGTTACGTTGACAACAAATGCAACTGTTCCTAATAAAACATTGACTATAAAAGGAAACGTTTTAGCAGCACAACCTGCAAAAAGCTAAAATTTTAACGAATACATTAAAAAGCTTCCATTCATTTCGGAAGCTTTTTTTTTGAATACTTTACACACATGAGAAAACTCGAAAATAGTGAACTGGATCGAAAATCCGTAGAGGGTTTTAAGCAATCTGAAAAAACACCCCTTATTTTGGTATTAGATGACATTCGAAGCCTACATAATATTGGCTCTGTTTTTAGAACTGCCGATGCCTTTTTAGTCGAGAAAATATTTTTATGTGGTATCACCGCCACACCACCACACAAGGAAATCCATAAAACAGCCCTTGGTGCTACTGAAACAGTAACTTGGCAACATCAGGATAATGTTCTTGAAGTTATCGAAAAATTAAAAACAGAAGGCGTTATCACGCTAGCTATAGAACAGGTACAAAGTGCCGTTTTTCTTCAAAATTTTAAAGTTAAAAAAGGAGTGAAATATGCTTTGGTTTTTGGGAACGAAGTCTACGGAGTTTCACAGGAAGCGGTTGCATTATGCGATGGCTCCATCGAAATCCCACAACTAGGCACCAAACATTCTTTGAATATTTCCGTAAGTGCCGGCATTGTGGTTTGGGATTTATTTCAAAAAATGAATTGGCCAAAATAGAAAATTAGTACTTTTATAGAATGAAAATAACTGTTTTTTTTAAAATAATTCTAGCACTTTCACTTTTCATAACAAAGACAGCTTATGCAATTGATCCCCCTGTAATTAAAGCAACAGGAAATCAAATTTATTGTCCAGGGAATCCCTTAAAAATAGTAACTGATGTAACTATAACTGGGTCTGATGCCAGTGATATTGGAACTGAGGCGGTTTATATCCAAATTTCTACGGGATATGTAAATGGACAGGATGTAATCCAATTGTCCAATCCCGCGCTACACCCGAATATCCGCTCAGAGTGGAGTCCTACCGAAGGAAAACTTAAATTATCGAGTCCTATTGCTGAAACAAAAGTACTGTACGCAGACTTTGTAAATGCTATCAAAGATGTAGTTTTTAGCAATTCCTCAACAACTCCATCAGGCAGAAGAGATTTTTCTATTACCCTTGGAGCAGCCAATTATTTACCTAGAAATGGCCATTATTACCAATATTTCCCTAACATAGGTATTAGTTGGACAGCCGCAAAAGCAGCAGCTGAAGCCAGTACCTATTTTGGACTTCAAGGCTATTTAGCGACAATCACCGCAGCTGACGAAGCGCAACTAGCAGGAGAACAAGCTAAAGGAGCAGGATGGATTGGCGGTAGTGACGCCGAAACAGAAGGGGTATGGAAATGGGTTACCGGACCGGCTGTTGACAGAGTAACCTTTTGGAATGGAGGAGTTAATGGTACAAGTCCTAATTTTGCGGCTTGGAATAATAACGAACCAAACAATAGCAACGGCATTGAACACTATGCACATATAACTGCGCCTGGTATTGGAATATCAGGTTCCTGGAATGATTTGCAATTGAATGGTGATGCAAGCGGGGATTACCAACCTAAAGGATATATTGTAGAATACGGCGGAATGCCTGACGACCCAATTCTTCAAATTTCAGCCAGTACCACAATAACCACCTCTCAAATCTCAGGCACCACTCCTGCCTGGAGATGTGGTTCAGGAACCGTTACATTACAAGCAATCGCAACTGCAGGAACCGTTAATTGGTACGATACGGCAAGTAATGGGAACTTATTACACACGGGTAATGCATACACAACTCCTTTTTTAGACACAACAACAACCTATTACGTTGCTGCTGAATGCCCTACAAACAGAACGGCAGTTACTGCTACCATAAACACAATTCCTACTATAACATCGACCAATACCCCCGTGACAAGATGCGGTGCAGGCCCAACCACATTAAAAGCTACTACAAACACACCCGATAGTACCGTAAATTGGTATTTAGCCCAAACCGGAGGAAGCCTTGTGACTACCGGAATGCAGTTTACAACTACCGTTTCAGAAAACACAACCTATTACGCAGAAGCCATAAATAACGGATGTTCGAACGGTAGACGGATTGCTGTTGAAATCATGATTTACGATCCTCCAATAGTTATGGACGAAGAATTAATACTTTGTGAATCCGGCAGTTTAACCCTTGACGCACAAATTCCTGACCTCAAGTATTTATGGTCAACCGGCGAAACTACGAAGACAATTGTGGTCACTACTCCAGGCGTCTATCGTGTAGACATAACAAATAATGCCAACTGTAGCAGTACCAAAAAAATTACTGTTATAGCGCATGATGCTCCAGACATCGATAGAATTGACGTCAATGAAACCACGGTTGTAATTTATTTGAAAAATCCAAAAGATTATTTTGAATATTCCGTTGATGGAATTGATTATCAAAGTTCAAATGTGTTTTTTAATGTAGCGAGCGGTTTGCAAACTGCTTATGTTAGAGAAGTAAATTCATGCGGAATTGACCGTAAAGCTTTTATAGTATTAATTACTCCAAAATTTTTCACACCAAACAATGATTCCCACAATGATGTATGGGAAATAAAAGGATTGGTCAATTATCCTGAAGCAGAAGTAACCATCTTTGATCGCTATGGAAAGTTAATCACCAAATTAAATTCAACGAAACCCTCTTGGGACGGGACTTTTAATAAAAATCTTTTACCCGCTGACGATTATTGGTATGTATTAAAAATTGACGCAAACAGTCCTGAAAAAAGAGGTCATTTTTCTTTACAGAGATAATCCGTCTAGTCCTGCTTATTTCGCGAAATAGTGGGCACTACTGCTTGATTTTTTGTTGAATTTGATCTAAAATAAACAAATAATCTGCTTGATTTTTTACGAAATCCCGATCAGAAACATCAATAATCAGCACATTCAAATCGGTTTGGGATTTAATGTAATCCAGATAACCACTGTTGATTTTATCCAAATATTCAGCCGGGATTTTTTGTTCGTAGCTTCTGCCACGTTTCTTAATATTTTGTAACAGCCTTTCGGAATTTTGATACAAATAAATATACAAGTCCGGTTTTGGCATTTCTCTGTAAATGATATCAAAAAGATTGCGATACAGGCGGTATTCGTCCTCGGCCAATGTTATTTTGGCAAAAATCAACGATTTAAAGATATGATAATCGGCAACCAGAAAGTCTTTAAACAAATCAAATTGTGCTAAATCATCTGATAATTGCTGGTATCTATCTGCAAGAAATGACATTTCAAGTGGAAACGCATACCGGTTTTGATCTTTGTAAAATTTAGGTAAGAAAGGATTATCTGCAAAACGTTCCAATACTGTTTTTGCATTAAAATCCTCAGAAATTTTAGTAGCCAAAGTTGTTTTTCCTGCTCCGATATTCCCTTCAAAAGCAACATAATTAAATTGCTCCAACGGAACATTCTGCAAAGGATTCACTAAATTCTGAACGACTGTACAAACACTTTCATCTGGAGACAAAGCCAATAATTCCGAAATATTTTTTTGAAGAATGGGATGCTTCCAATCTAAATTTAAGTCCTGCACGGGTAACAACACAAAATTCCTATTCTGCATTAAAGGATGTGGAATTTGGAGTTTTTCAGTAGTAATAACTTCCGAGTCGAAAGCAATCATATCTACATCAATTGTTCGTGATTGATACCCCTGCGCCTTTGTTCGCAAACGTCCCAATCGTTTTTCCATTTTTAAAATCTGTGTTAGCACTTTATGAGCCGAATTAAAAGTATGCAAAACCAATGCACAATTACAAAAAGCATCACTTTCAAAACCCCAAGCAGGAGTTTCATATAATTTAGAAACTTTGATTACCGTCCCTATTTCCTGATGTATTACTTGTAAACAATGTTCGATATTTTCCAATCGATTCCCTTGATTACTTCCTATCGATAAAATGACCTGATGCTGTGATTTCATAATTAGATGCAAATTAACTAAAGAATTTTAGAATTAGCAATATATTTGTATCCGGTGTTGCTAATCAAACTTGGGATTTTCCCCACGGCTTGTAACATTTCAATGTTTTGTACGACTTATAAAAAAAATATAATTATGAAATTTTTAGGAAATGTATTAGCGACTATTATAGGTATTTTTGTTTTCTTCATGTTATTCTTTTTTGGAATAATCCTTGTTGGAGCCATTTTTGGCGGTGAATCTGAAGGCGTTACGATAAAAGACAATTCTGTTATTGAACTGAATTTAGAAGACATACAGAATGATTATGCCGGGAAATACAAAGATCCGTGGATGACTATTTTTTCAGAAAACAAAAAAGTAGGTTTATCTGATATTATCAATGCCGTTGAAGCGGCTGAAACGGATGATGATATCAAAGGAATTTCTATATTGAACAATGTTTCATCGCTAGGAATGGCTCAGAGTAAGGCCTTGAGAGATGCTTTGGAACACTTTAAAAAATCAGGAAAATTCGTCATGGCTTACGCCAACTCCTATTCGCAAAAAGAATATTACTTAAATTCTGTGGCCAGTCCCATTTATATAAATCCTGTGGGAGATATGGATTTCAAAGGACTTTCTGCTGAACTTATGTTTTTTAAAGACTTTCAGGAAAAATCAGGGCTAAAAATGGAAGTAATCCGCCATGGAAAATACAAAAGTGCTGTGGAGCCGTTTTTAGAAAATAAAATGAGTGATGCTAATAGAGAACAAACGACAGCTTTACTGAATTCTGTTTGGAACTCCATCACCGCTGACATTGCTAAAAGCAGAAACATCTCTGTGGCTAAATTAAATGAAATTGCCAACGGACTTCTTGCAAGAACTCCGGAAATGGCAAAAAACCAAAAATTAGTAGATATCATTGCTTATGAAGATGTGTACCATAATGCCATACGAAAAGTGCTTAATGTAACTACAGATAAGGAATACAACAAAGTATCTGTAATTGATTATGCACAGAAAATCGCTACCACTTCCCAAAGTTCTGACAGCACGGATGAAATTGCCATTATTTATGCCCAAGGAGAAATTATGAGTGGCGAAGGAGATGTCAATGTGATTGGTGAAGGTTCAATGCGTCGCTCGTTACAAGAAGCTCGAAAAAACAAAAATGTAAAGGCAATTGTACTTCGCATTGACAGTCCGGGCGGAAGTGCTTTGACCTCAGATTTAATCTGGAGAGAGATTGAACTGACTAAAAAAGTAAAACCCGTAGTCGTTTCTATGGGTAATTATGCGGCTTCAGGCGGGTATTATATTGCGTGTAATGCAAACACTATATTTGCTGAAGCGAACACAATCACTGGTTCCATTGGTGTTTTTGGAATATTGCCAAACTTTACGCCATTAGCCACTAAAATAGGAATATATACGGAACAGGTTAAAACACATGAAAATTCCGCCAATTACAGTCCTTTTGTTCCCATTGATGAAAACTTCAAAGCAGTTACGCTGGAAGGTGTGGAACACATTTACAAAACTTTTGTAACCCATGTGGCTGAAGGACGCAAGATGACATTTGCACAAGTAGATGCTATTGCGCAAGGTAGAGTTTGGACAGGTTCAGAAGCCTTGAAAATTGGACTCGTAGATAAAATTGGAGGATTAGACGATGCTATTGCGAAAGCGGCTTCCTTGGGGAAAACAAAAAATTACAGCACTCAAAATTATCCAGAATACGAGAAAAACTTTGATGATCTTTTAGCAAATCTTCCTTTTGCAAAATCGAAAGCAGATTTTATAAAAGAAGAAATAGGGGAAGAAAATTATCGTATTATGCAGGAAATTAAAAAAATACAAATGCAAAAAGGCGTTCAAGCCTTAATGCCGTTTGAAATTAACATGCATTAAAGAAAAAGATAAAGCTGCTATTAAATCCGTTTTTGCATTTGCTTAAACGGATTTTTTCATACAATATAGTTAAAGTATTGTTTATAAAAACACCATAAAAGTTACACTGCCCTAAAAATACTATTTTTGTAAAGGAATACAAGGCACCATTTTTGCCAAAGATATAAATCTAAAGACATTCAAATCATGCTAAAGAAAGTTTTAAAAATCATCGGAATACTCGTTATCCTGCTCGTCTTGACTTTATTTGCAGCTCCTTTTCTGTTTAAAGACCAAATAAAAGCCAAAATTTCTCAAGTCATCAATGAAAAAGTAGATGCCAAAGTCACCTTTGCGGAAGCGGACTTAAGCTTATTCAAAAATTTTCCTAATGCAAATGTAACACTGGAAAAACTAGTCATCATAAACAAAGCTCCTTTTGAAGGCGACACATTGCTATCACTGGGCGAATTGAATTTAAAAATGTCTATTAAGGAACTTTTTAAAGGCAAAAATGAAGCGATAGTTATTGACGGAATCACTTCGAAAAACGGATTAATCAATATCATTTTCAATAAAGACGGACTAGGGAATTATGACATTGCATTGAAAGAGAAAAAAACGGCAGCCGATGGAACAAGCAGTCCGTTATCCTTAAAAATCCAAGAGTATAAAATCGAAAATTTCAAATTTCGTTATATTGACGAAAGTTCAAAAATAAAAATGGTTGTCGACAGTTTGAACCACGAAGGAACTGGAGATTTTGCAGCCCAAAAATTAGATTTGGTAACCAAATCTACTGCAAAAATATCGCTGGATATGGAACAAGTCAATTACATGAAAAATGTTGCTTTGACTCTGGACGCCGTTTTGGGAATCGATTTAGAAAAAAGTAAATACACCTTCAAAGAAAATAAAGCGTTAATCAACCAATTGCCGCTGGAATTTGATGGATTTATTCAAATGGTGGAAGCCGGTCAACAGTATGATTTGAAATTTAAAACGCCTACTTCCTCCTTCAAAAATTTCTTGGGAATAATTCCTGCAGCCTATGCCTCACGCTTAGACAACGTAAAAACAACTGGTGATTTTACTGTAGCAGGTTTTGCAAAAGGCTTGTATTCTGACACAACGGTGCCAAAATTTAATATAGAAATCGCTTCCCATAATGCTTCCTTTAAATACCCTGACTTACCAAAAACAGTTCAAAACATCATTATTGACACAAAAATCACCAATGAAACCGGAATTTTAAATGACACGTATGTCAATATTGACCAACTTTCTTTCAAGATAGATCAAGATGTTTTTAATGCCAAAGCCAACATCAAAAACATTACTCAAAACGCACTAGTTGATGCCATGTTAAAAGGAACTATCAATTTGTCCAATCTTTCTAAAGCGTATCCTATAAAACTCGATAAGCCATTATCCGGGATTTTAAAGGCTGATGTTACGACTAAATTTGACATGCAATCGGTAGAGAAAAGTCAGTACGAAAATATCAATAATGCGGGAACCATGAGTTTATCAGGCTTCCAGTATGCCGATGAAAATGGAAAAACAATGAACATTAGTACTGCGATCGTTCAATTCAATCCAAGTCAAGTTAATTTGAAAGAACTGAATGCGACTACTGGGAAGAGTGACATTAGCGTGACTGGAGTTTTAGAGAATTTTTATGGATTTATATTTAGAAATCAAGAATTGAAAGGAAACTTTTATATGAATTCTAAACAATTGGCCATTGACGATTTTATGACAACTGGTGAAACGACTAAAACTAAAACTAAAAAGGCAGATGCCATGAAGATTCCTGCTTTCTTAAATTGTACGCTTACCGCAAAAGCGACTACGGTGCTATATGATAATCTGACTCTGAAAGATGTTTCGGGAAAACTGATTGTGAAAGATGAAAAAGTGACTTTAGAAAATGTAAAAACATCTATTTTTGGGGGAACTATTGCGGTGAATGGAGCTGTTTCCACAAAAGGAAAAACACTGGTTTTTAATATGGATTTAAAATTAAATCAAGTTGATATTGCGCAATCCTTCAACCAACTGGATCTGTTGAAAAAAATTGCTCCAATTTCCGGAATCATCAACGGGAAATTAAATTCAAGCATCAAATTGAACGGAAATCTTGATGCAACAGCACTGACTCCTGACTTGAAAACCCTTACTGGAGATTTACTAGGACAACTGCTTTCCACGACTGTAAACTCAACTAATTCGACTTTGCTGACCGCTTTAGGTGCTAACTTGAAATTCATTGACGTCAGTAAAATCAATTTAAATGATTTGAAAGCGGCAGTTACGTTCAAAGATGGAAAAGTAAATGTAAAACCTTTTGATATCAAGTACAAAGACATCAAGGCAACCATTGGAGGAACGCACGGTTTTGACCAAAGCATGAATTATAATTTAAAATTTGATGTTCCCGCTAAATATTTAGGTTCAGAGGCCAATGCTTTAATAGCAAAATTATCTGCTGCAGATGCGGCAAAATTAGAAAGCTTTCCGATAAATGCTGTATTGGTGGGTAATTTTACAAATCCAAAAATCACAACGGACATCAACAATGCGGTAGCTAAATTGACCACTCAACTCATAAACCAACAAAAAGACAGACTGGTAAAACAAGGAACGTCCGCTTTGACGGATTACATCAATAAAAACAAAAAGCCAGGAGATACGACAAAAACGGCCACTCCTAAAATTCCGGTAACTAAGGAAGAAGTAAAATCTAAGGCCGCAGCATTATTAAACGGATTTTTTAATAAGAAAAGTAAAGCAGCAGATACGACAAAAGTAAACTAAAGTAACTTTACAAAATATAATAAAGAGGATTTTAGGTGATGACATTCCTCTTTTCTTGGCTAGCAATATTGGGTTTGTGATTTGTCTGCATGATGTTTTCGTGTAGCTGTACGTGCGTAAAGGATGGTAGCGGCATCCTTTTATGAAGCGCAGCGGAATAAAAGATACAGCGGACAGCCTGACCTTTTTTTAAAATTTTTATTTTAAAAAAAGGATACGCCCAAAATTATATTACTTAAACCGCAATTGTAACCATATACCCTTCGGAACCACGGACATTAAAAACGGTTCCGTCTTCAAAAAGTAAATATTGCCCTTTTATTCCGGTAAGCTTCCCCTGAAACTGTGGTGTTTTATCTAAGCTCAAACTGTTTACCTTATTTGGATACTGCAAAACGGGGAAGTGCATCTCATACAAATCATTTTTTTGCGAATAAAAATATTCCTGAACTTCGGTTGGAATAAGATTCTCAACCTTCAATCGTTCTGCGATTAAGTCAATTTGCTCCACATTGTTAGTCAGCATTTTTCTCCAATTGGTTTTATCGGCATAATAATTTTTCAATGCTACCTCCGTAATTCCTGCTAAGTATCTATTAGGGACTTCTACAATAGAAATGGCTTGGGTTGCGCCCTGATCAATCCATCGAGTTGGCACTTGCGACTTGCGGGTAACACCTACCTTGACTTCGCTGGACAAAGCCAGATACACAATATGCGGTTGCAATTGTACTTTTTCTTCATACGCTAAATCCCGATCCTGAATTCCAAGATGGGCGGTGCTCAACTCCGGTTTCATAATCCAATCGCCAACAGCTGCACTGGAATAGAAACAATCATAACAAAATCCCTGACGGAATATTTTTTTCTTCTTGCCACAATTCAAACATTGATATCCCACAAAATTGATTTCCAGTTCTTTATTCAACAACTGATTCACGTTTAAAAAACTATTCTCAAAAACCAAGTAATATTGAATTGGATTTCCAAATTCAGTTTGCATTTTTGTAAGTACACCTTCGTATGTCATTGTGATTAAAGTTTCCCGTTTAACACATCTAGTTAAACAAATTTTGTTATTTTTGGTAAAGTTATAACTCATAATTCATAATTCATAATTTAAAAATGCCACTAACCATAATCAATTCGTTTGCCTCTTGGGTTCTCAAACAAAGAATCCATCAGATCGAACTTTTCTTGAAATATCCAAACGAGGTTCAGGAAGAATTGCTCATGAATTTAATTCAGTCATCTAAAAATACTGTTTTAGGCAAACAATATGATTATGCTTCGATTCATTCCTATGCCACTTTTGCCGATAGAATTCCGATCTCTACTTACGAAGAATTACAACCATTGATTGAAAGAACCCGTAAATGTGAGCAGAATGTTTTTTGGGAAACACCGATAAAATGGTTTGCCAAATCCAGTGGAACCACAAATGCCAAAAGCAAATTCATACCCGTAAGCAACGAAGCCCTGGAAGGATGTCATTATAAAGGCACTAAGGATTTGTTGTGCTTGTATTTGAATAATAATGAAGATTCAGAACTGTTTCTTGGAAAAAGCCTGCGTCTTGGCGGAAGCTCTCAAATCTATGAAGACAACAATACGTTCTTTGGAGATTTATCTGCGATATTAATCGAAAACATGCCTATTTGGGCTGAATATAGCAGTACCCCGAGCAACAAAATTTCCTTGATGAGCGAATGGGAAACTAAAATTGCTGCCATTATAAACGAAACAAAAAACGAAAATGTAACCAGTTTTGCCGGAGTTCCTTCCTGGATGCTGGTTTTAATGAATAAAATGCTCGAAGAAACCGGAAAAGGAAATCTATTTGAAATTTGGCCAAATTTGGAAGTTTACTTTCACGGCGGCGTAAATTTTGAACCATACCGGGAACAATACCAAAAAATACTCCCAAAAAAAGAGTTTAAATATTACGAAATATACAATGCTTCCGAAGGTTTTTTTGCCATTCAGGATTTAAATAATTCTAGTGATTTATTGTTGATGTTGGATTACGGAATTTTCTATGAATTCATCCCAATGGATACTTTTGGGACCCCGGATCAAAAAACGATTCGATTGGCAGATGTGGAATTGTTCAAGAATTATGCTTTGGTCATTACCACCAATTCTGGTTTGTGGCGCTATTTGATTGGTGATACTGTTCGTTTCACCTCATTGAATCCATACCGAATTCGGGTGACGGGAAGAACCAAGCATCACATTAATGTTTTTGGTGAAGAATTGATGGTTGAAAATACAGATCAGGCTATTGCCAAAGCGTGCAAACTAACCCAGACGGAAGTAGTCGATTACACCGTTGCGCCTATATTTATGGAAGGCAAAGAAAAAGGTGCTCACGAATGGATGATTGAATTTAAAAATCCTCCAGCTGATGTATCACAATTCCAGAAAGCATTAGACGAAGCGATACAATCCTTAAACTCCGATTATGAAGCGAAGCGTTACAACAACATGACATTAAATCTGTTAGTAATCAATGTAGCGCGAAAAAATTTGTTTTATGATTGGTTAAAATGCAAGGACAAATTGGGTGGACAACACAAAATTCCAAGACTTTCTAACCAAAGAGATTATTTGGAACAACTGAAAAGCATGCAGTTTCAAAGCGTATAAAAATAATTGAAAAGATGAAAAATACCCTCTACATCTTGATTGTTCTTTATGTATTGAGTTCCTGCGGACCACATAGAATGAGTTGTGGTGCCAGAGGAATTTGTAAATCTTCCGAAAAACAAACACTGGAAAAACCTGAAAAAATATTTAGCATTAAAGTATAAAACAAAAAAGCTATCCAAAAATCACTTTTTGGATAGCCTTTTTTTATAATTACTGCAGTATTTTACTCCTCCATCATATCAATATGCCTGTCATGGTAGCCTAACAGGTACAAAACACCGTCGAGACCCAAGCTGGAAATAGAACTTTCTGCTTTTTCTTTTACCGTTGGTTTGGCATGAAAAGCAATTCCTAAACCTGCCAAATTCAACATAGGCAAATCATTCGCACCATCACCTACCGCAATAGTTTGGTTGATATGAATGCCTTCCTTATCAGCAATTGCCTGAAGGTATTCCGCTTTCTTTTTACCATCCACAATTTCACCTAAATAGTTACCTGTCAATTTTCCGTCTTTAATTTCCAATTCATTCGCATGAACATAATCAATACCTAATTCTTTTTGCAGGTACTTCCCAAAAAACGTAAAACCTCCGGACAATATAGCGGTTTTATAACCGTAATATTTCAAGGCCTTCATCAATCGATGTGCTCCTTTAGTAATAGGCAGATTTTCAGCAACTGTTTGCAGTACCTCTTCACTCAAGCCTTCAAGCAAGGCCATGCGTTGCTTGAAGCTTTCGCTAAAATCGATTTCACCGTTCATGGCTGCTTCTGTGATTGCTCTAACTTGCTCTCCCACACCCGCTAATTCAGCCAATTCATCAATGACTTCGGTTTGTATTAAGGTCGAATCCATATCAAAACACACCAAACGGCGGTTTCTGCGATACATGTTGTCTTCCTGAAAAGAAATATCTACATCCAATGTTCTGGAAATTTCCATAAAACTGGCGGTCATGAACGTTTTATCTACAATCGTTCCTGTAACCGACAATTGTATGCACGAACGAGGGAATTCTTCTTTATCAATAATAGATACCCTGCCGGTTAATCTTTTAATTGCATCAATATTCAAATTTTGGTTGGACAGTATTTTGGTTACAGCCGCTAATTGAACCGCTGTCAGTGTCTCTCCTAAAACATTGATGCTGTAGCGTTGTTTGCGCTGCGCTTTGACCCAAATTTCGTAATCTGCAATGGATATAGGAATAAACTTGACTTTGACACCCAATTCGTATGCTTTAAATAACAAGTCTTTTAAAACTGGACCAGAAGAAGAACCCGCTTTTATTTCAAATAAAATACCTAAAGAAAGCGTATCATGAATATCCGCTTGTCCAATATCTAAAATAATAGCATCATAAGTAGCCAAGATGGATGTTAAACCAGCAGTGACTCCCGGTTTATCTTGTCCAGAAACTTTTAATAAAATTACCTCTATCTCGTCTTTTTGCATCTTATATATAATTGATTTAGAATGTACAAAAATCGACAATCTGACGTTGATAAAAAATAATAATGTTCCTTTTTTTGAACAATAACAAATAGTGTAATTTCCCCATAAAAAAACCTGTTCAAATGAATGAACAGGTTTATATTTTTAAGAAAAATGCATTTTTTACGATGCAATCTCCAAACGCTTCAATAAGTTTTTATTCAACGTTTCTTTAGCATAAGTTACGTCAATTTCTAATACTTTATCATCAGAACTAGGCAATTCATACATCGCATCGGTCAAGATAGCTTCACATAACGAACGCAATCCACGTGCTCCTAATTTATATTCTAATGCTTTATCAACAATAAAATCCAGTGCTTCATTGGTAATCGTGAATTCAACATCATCCATCAAAAACAACTTCTCGTATTGTTTGATTAACGCATTTTTAGGTTGTGTCAAAATTGCACGCAAGGTTTCTCTATCTAAAGGATCCATGTGTGTCAATACTGGCAAACGACCAATAATCTCCGGAATCAAACCAAAATCTTTGATGTCTTTTGGAATAATGTATTGCAACAAATTGTCTTTGTCAATGTTGTCCACATTTTTTGAAGTGGAATACCCCACCGCTTGACGGTTCAATCGTTTCGAAATTATTCTTTCGATTCCATCAAAAGCACCACCGGCAATAAACAAAATATTTTGTGTATTTACCTCCACAAATTTTTGGTCCGGGTGCTTGCGTCCTCCTTTTGGTGGTACATTCACAACCGTTCCTTCCAATAATTTCAATAATGCTTGTTGCACCCCTTCACCGGAAACATCTCGCGTAATAGAAGGATTGTCACTTTTACGTGCAATTTTATCTATTTCGTCAATGAATACAATGCCGCGTTCGGCTTTGGCAACATCATAATCGGCAGCTTGTAAAAGACGTGTCAAAATACTTTCGACATCTTCCCCAACATAACCTGCTTCAGTAAGAACTGTCGCATCAACAATCGCTAAAGGCACATCCAACATTTTTGCAATGGTTTTAGCCACCAATGTTTTTCCTGTTCCTGTTTGTCCCACCATGATGATGTTACTTTTTTCAATCTCAACCTCATCGTCCAGTTGCTGTTGCATCAAACGCTTGTAGTGATTGTAAACCGCAACCGACATCACCTTTTTAGTTTGGTCCTGTCCAATCACATATTGATCCAAAAACGCTCTGATTTCTTTTGGTTTCTTTAAAATCAAATCTCCAACCAGCTTTGAACTTCCACTAGATTTTATTTCTTCAAGAACAATCCCGTGCGCTTGTTCAATACATTTATCACAGATATGTGCATTGATCCCAGCAATCAATAATTGGGTTTCTGGCTTCTTTCTTCCACAAAACGAACATTCTAATACTACTTTTGCCATTCTTTTAAGTCTAAAGTCAAAAGTCGTAAAGTCGAAAGTTCCTAGCATTGCTTTAGACTTTCGACCTTAGACTTTCGACTATATTTTTATCCTCTTATTAAAACTTCATCAATCATTCCGTATGCTTTTGCTTCTTCGGCGATCATCCAATAATCACGCTCACTATCCGTATGAACCTTATCGAAAGTTTGTCCGGAGTGGTGAGAGATAATTTTATACAACTCATCTTTAAGTTTCAACATTTCACGTAAGTTGATTTCCATATCCGTTGCTACTCCTTGCGCTCCACCTGATGGTTGGTGAATCATTACTCTTGAATGTGGCAATGCCGAACGTTTTCCTGCTGCACCGGCACATAAAAGCACTGCTCCCATGGAAGCTGCCATTCCGGTACATATCGTTGCTACATCTGGTTTAATGTATTGCATCGTGTCATAAATTCCTAATCCTGCGTAAACGCTTCCTCCTGGAGAATTCAAATAAATTTGAATATCTTTAGAAGCATCGGCACTTTCAAGGAATAACAATTGTGCTTGAACGATGTTTGCAATTTGGTCGTCTATTCCTGTTCCAAGGAATATAATTCTGTCCATCATCAATCTGGAGAAAACGTCTAATTGTGAAATATTCAACTGACGTTCTTCAATGATATAGGGAGTCATGTTTTTAGGAGTCATTGCGCCTACGATTTTATCGTAATACATAGAGTTTACGCCGTGGTCCTTTGTAGCAAATTTTTTAAATTCTTTACCGTAGTTCATATTTTTTGTTCTAAGTTTTATATTTTATCCTGTCTGTTTTCTATAATGCAAAGGTCATACCTATTTACAAATGATGTCAATATGTCGTATAACTAGCCCAGATAGCAGTGAAAAGCTTTTTGCGATGGCTGACTATTTTTTGTTGGTAAAAAAAAGCGACCAAAGGAAGCTCTTTTTTTGCCGTACAAAAAAGGCTGCCATAAAAAAACTTGTAACGGATAGCTGGATTGGCTCCTAAACATTAAGTAAAACAAAAAAGCGCCAGAAAAATATTTTCTGACGCTCAAATATACTTATTTTTTATTGTTTTGTATTTGTAATAGAATCTTAAAATTTGAAATAACTAACGAAATTGTTTCCGTCTTTTCAACTTTTGACTTTATGACATTTGACTTTACGACTAAAATTTATTCTCCGTAAGACGCTGCAATAAATTCGTCATACGTCACTTCTTTAGTGGTAGGATTTGCTTTTTCTTTGAATAATTCCAATAATTTATCAGCAACAACTTGGTCCGAAAGTCTTTTCACCTCGTCTTGGTTTGACAAAACTCTTGCTACAATTCCTTGAACTTCTTCGTCAGTAGGATTTGTTTGTCCGAATTGTGCCATTTGCTGACGGATGTTTTTTGTAGTGAATGTTTTCAAGTCTTCAAAAGTGATTTTGATGTCAGATTGAGCCATAGCTCTACCTTCGATCAATTGAAAACGCAATCCTTTTTCAGAACGTGCATATTCAACTTCAGCCTCCTCAGGAGATAATTTTTTCTCCCCTACAGTTTGCAACCATTTTTTAAGGAATTCAGAAGGTAAATCAAATTTGGTGCTTTCGATCAAAAATTCCGTTACATCCCCTAATAATTTTTGATCCGCTTGTTGCGCAAATTGAGTTTCGGCATCTTCTTTGATTTTCGCTTTCAATTCTTCAAGTGAAGAAACAGTTCCAGCACCAAACAATTTGTCGAACAATTCTTGGTTCAATTCTGCTAATTCAGCCGTGTTGATCGCTTCGATTGTGAAGTTCACTTCAACCTCTAATCCGTGAACGTCATCATGACTTACTTTCATCACGTCCATCAATTGGTGGTCGTCTTCAAATAAACCTTTAGTATTTACCGTCACAACATCTCCTGCTTTTTTACCGATGAATAAATCAAAAGTCGCTTTGTCTTTAAAAAGATCAGCAGCAATAGTCGTTGCGTTATTAATTCCTTTTTCTTCGTTTGTAAAAGTTCCCGTTACATCTGAATCTGCAGCAACAACTTCTTGAGGAATTGCAGTTCCAAATTGTTTTTGGATTCTTTCCAACTGGCCTTCAATCATTTTATCATCCGCTGAAACCACATATTTAACGATGTCATTTTTAGCTTCAAGATCCAATTCGAAATTAGGAACCAATCCTATTTCATATTCAAAAACCAATTCTTCAGCACTCCAGTCAAAGTCTTCGTTTACTTTAGCAAGTGGCGTTCCAAGAAGGTTTAATCTTTCTGATTGTACGAAACGCTCCAAAGCTAAATCTACCACTTTCTGAACTTCTTCCTGTTTGATTGCTTTACCGTATTGTTTTTCAACAAGATCTTTAGGCACAGCTCCTTTTCTAAATCCTTTAACCGTTGCCAAAGGCATTTTTTCGTTTATTCTTTTTGCAACTTGTCCTTTGTAATCCATGTGAACAACAGTCATTACAATTGTTTCGGTCACAGCGTTTATTGCTACTCTTTTGATATCCATCTTCTTCTTTAATTTACATAATAAAATTGGACTGCAAAATTATAAAATTTTTGCAACCCAAACAAGTATTTTACCATTTTGAATTTTAGGCAGTTATTTGAAAAAATCAGAGGTTAAAAAAGGAAAATAATTTGGGCGTGTCCCTCCAGATTGCTTCGTCGTCCCTCCTCGCAACTACGGGTCAGGCTGTACGTTCCCGCTTTTTATCGCCTGCCAAAAAAAGGCAGCCCATAAAAGAGCTCCACTGCCATCCTTCACGCGGGTCGTGATATGCGACATATAAAATTGCTTAGAAATTTTGACGAATTAGTGATAATTATGTTGGAATTTTTTCGTTTTAACAACAAAAATATTGTATGTTTACAATAAATTAGTTGCGCCATGGGGAAAGCCACACGTAGAACAAAGCCTTTCGACACTAAAAGAAGTGTCCTAAAAGCATCTGGTAATGTTGTAAATATTAGAAAATCTTTATTGAGTTTTGATGGCAAAGAATATAAATGGAGCAATAAGCTTGAGCGCGTTAGTATCATCAGAGCTGGCATTCCATATGATTCAATTGAATTAATTAGCAAAAGGCTTAATAATCCCATAAAGTCAGTTCTGGCAATAGTTGGAATTCCACAAACTACATATAATAAGAAAAAAAGTGAACATTTACTTTTGGACAGTAGAAATAGTGAATTAGTGATTCTAATTAACGAGTTAATTGACTATGGCTTAGAAGTTTTCAATAACGAGGAAGAAAAATTTCAACGCTGGTTAAAGAAACCTAACTTGTCCATTGGGGGAAGCTCACCCGAAAATATGCTTGACACAATAACAGGGATTAACGAGGTTAAGTTTAGTTTGAATCGCTTAGAATTCGGAAATTTAGCGTAATGATAGTATTTAGAATTGAACGTGAAAAATATTTGAGTACTACGTTAAATGGAATAGGCGCGTCGATTTCTGAAGGTTATCGCTGGAATAGTCTGAATACTAGAATCGTTTATACTGCTGAAACTAGAGCTTTAGCAACATTGGAAGTTTCTGTTCATTTAGATTTAAGCGAGGATTTACCCGATGATCGTTTTTATGTCGAAATTGAAGTACCCGATGGAATTACTATACAGGAAGTAAAGCTGGAAGATTTACCAAATGATTGGAATTCAAAACCACCATCTTTAACAACTCAAACCATCGGTGATGATTTCGTAAATTACAATGAAGCTGCCATTTTAAAAGTCCCTAGTAGTATTGTACCAAAAGAATTTAATTATTTAATAAACCCTGTTCATCCAGATTCATCAAAAATTAAGGTCGTTAGCACTTCAAAAATGATGTTTGATCAGCGATTAAAAAGTGTAAAAGAATAAATTACCGTTAACAGCAGGCAAAGCTCGGCAAAGTGTTCATTCAAAGAATAAACGTGTCATATAAGCTGCGCAAACGTCTCTGACTTAGCGCCAGTAAGTATAAAGTGTTAACGGCATATTGGATTTGGTACGAAGTCGGGAGACTTCGCACAGCGAAATAATTTGGGCGTGTCCCTCCGTAAAAACTGCGGGTAAGGCTGTGCGTTATAATCTTTTATTGCACTTCGCTTCATAAAAGGATTTTCACTGCCATCCTTCACGCGCGAAAAGTATTCAACAATAAAAAATTGCTTTGATAATTTGTAATAATTTATTTATATATTTGAAATTAAATAAACACTGACGCTTGTCAGACAAAGCAGCCCAATTTAGGGTAGCTTTGTCAAACCTATATACAAGTTAGCCGTCAACTTGAGTTGACACTCGAAAGAAATCGAATAGAAATTAAAAATAGAAATTATGACAACAAAAATTAAAATTGGTGCCGACGAATTAATCTTATGGTTACGCAAAAACGAAAAGGCAGTAAATATTCCTAATGACGAAATACAAGGATTGGGAATAAAAATTCATAATTTAATCGTGAAGGAATTTGGTGGTATAAAAGTAGCTGAAAATTATCCTTCATATTGGGCAAATCTAATGGAAGACAAAAATGTCGAAAAATTTAATTTACCAAAAGCATCAGCACAATACGAAATCGAAACTCAAAAAATTGGACAATTGTATGAGAATCTTTCTCGTTGGTAAATAAAAAGCCTAACCGCTAATAAGCTCAATTACTAACTTTTCGTTTCTGGGAACGTTCATTTTCTTAACTTCGTTTAGTAATAATGGAAAGTACACTTTCCATTAGTCATAACAGTGCCTATTAGCAGAACCTTAGCGGTAATTTTGCCAAAACATAATTCATCTTAAAATGAAAAAAAAATATTTTATCATTTCACTTATATTATTATCAAAATTTGGATTTTCACAAAATAACTTTATTGAAAATGAACTGTCAAATCAATATACAGTAAAATTTGTAGTTGCAAAATGTGAGAATAATACTTGTTCGGGTAAGGGAACGATTACAATTAATTCAAAAGAAAATTTAAATTTTACTCAGAAAATTTATTCTGAAAATTTATTTTTTTACACAGAACAAGGAAGTAAAAATAGAATAAAAAAATCTTCAACATTTAAAAAAGAAGATGGAACTATTGGTACATACGATGAAGATTTGCCCGTTACTTTTGGTGACTATAATTTTGACGGCTATAAAGACGTAGCTATAAGAAATGGGAACAACAGTAGTTATTTTGAAGCTTCTTTTAATATTTATGTTTTTAATGTAACTAAAAAAGAGTTTTTACTAAGTAAAGAATTGACAGCACTTGCTTCGACTAATTTGGGTATGTTCCAAATAGATAAAAAAAATAAACGTATAATAACTTTTCAAAAAAGCGGGTGTTGCTGGCATTCAACAAACGAATATGTAATCATTTTTAGTAAGGGTTTAAAACTAGTTAAAGAAAAAATTGAAGACGCTATGGATGACCCTGAAAATTATGTAATTGTTACAGAGAAAAATTTAATTAATGATAAATGGCTAACAAAAATTGAAAAACATAAAATAAAAGAGGAATTGGATGCCAAAAATGAATTGGATGCCAAAAATGAATTAGATGATGAAATTTACAACACTTCCGGTATCGAGGTAAAGCCTGATTTTCCTGGAGGAATGGACAAATTCTACAAATATATAGGAAACAACTATAAAACTCCTAAGGAAGAAGGTTTGAAAGGTAAGGTTTATGTTTCGTTTGTAATAGAAAAAGATGGTTCACTTACCGATATAAAAGTTATTAGAGATATAGGTTACGGAACTGGAAAAGAAGCAATTAGAGTTTTATCAATATGTCCTAAGTGGATTCCTGGCGAACACGAAGGCCGAAAAGTCAGAGTTAATTATTCATTGCCAATTACTATTCAATCAACCCAATAACAATTTTATGATACCCAGCTCCGCAAAGTGTTCATTTAAAGATTAAATTTATCGTATAAGCTGCGCAAATGTCCCCACCTCCGCAAAGTTGTTCATTTAAAGAATAAATTTGTCGTATAAGCTGCGCAAACGTCTCTGACTTTGCGCCCACAATAATGAGCAAATAATATATGAGTGTAAAGCGTTAAAGACATATAGACCATGGCTACGAAGTCTGGAGACTTCTCACAGCGCAGAGAAAAATGAATTGAATCTTACTAGGATTGTAGAGCTACTTGTGTGATCTCTCCTTCGTCGAGATGACAAACTTCCTATACAAAACATACTGAATTACGCACGTTTTGTCATTCCGACGAAGGAGGAATCACATAATATTAGAACGTTAGTAGCTCTCCAGACGCCGCAAAGTGTTCTTTCAAAGAATAAATTTGTCGTATAAGCTGCGTAAACGCCTCTGACTTTGCGCCCACAATAATGAGCAAATAATAAATTGATATAAAGTGTTACCGGCATATAATTAAAATTAATTCAGAACAACCCGAACCAGATGGCTCGGAAATACACTAAATTTTCTCCTTAACAGATAGCGCGGTTTTGCAAACCGTGCCCATTCCAATTGGTAATTATAACACTTAGTCGGTAGGTAGCCGAAGAAATAAAGCTAACAAAACCATAAAAAAAACTGACATTAAAACGTAAAAAAGCTATCCCGCTTTAAGGATATAGCTTTTCTGACTTGTTTTATCTGCATTCGTTGGCGGGCACGGTTTGCAAAACCGCGCTATCCTTAGTGACACTATATCTGATAGGTCGGGTCGTGGGATTCAACAATATAAGTTGCTTTGATAATTTATAATAATTTATTTATATATTTGAAAACAGGTAAAACGTAACAAAGTATCGCAAAGCCAACCAAATTGGGTGTATAAGCGCTAGTTTGTAGCGGGTATATACTAGTTAGCAAACAGCTTTAACATCAATTCGCTTTAACGAGAAGTTCAGGATTTTGAAAAATATTACCTATAATTTCACATTGTTCAATCCATTGAGAGGTTTGCATATCTGCACAAGCCTCATAAAATGGAGTAGAATCTTTGCAAAAATCATCTAAATGAGAATTTATAACCAAACCGCCTCTTACTCTAAAAACTTTATGCAAATGGTGCATAAATTTCAGAATGTCGCCTTCAAATATTTCTTTTCCTTTACTGTCTTTTAACAAAGTGGATTCCATTAAAATTGCTTCATCACCAAAATGAAACATAAAACTTTGTAAAGTTTCTAAATCAGGTTTACCTTGAATTGCCATATATTTCTGTTTTTCAATCCAAGCCCTAAAATGAAGCCGATTTGCTAACAGCGGTTTTGACTTATTGCCGTTTTCGGCTTCATTTGATGTTGGTTTTGTACTTTCTGACATTAGGTTTGTTTTAAAGTTGGTCTTGTATTTTCGGCAACAAGACAAAGCCACGGGACGTTACCTGCTATGTTAAAAGAACGAAAGTGCTAAAAAACAACGACACAGTTTGGCGTAATAACAATTTAACTTTGCAGCGGAATATCCAATAAACATTAAATTCAAAATAAATGATATTCATATATGGTTTTTTAAAATTGATTTTTGCAATAATATTTATGCATACTTCATTTTATTTCATACATAAATTTAATCCAGCAAAGGGCTATTATGAAGGAGAAGATGAGAGTAAAAAAAATACTAAAAATTACAATAAATTTGATGTGTTTTGTAAGTATATATTTCCAACAATAATATTTGTTTTAAGTTTTATTTTAGATAGTTTTATTTTTTTTGGTGTCTGCTTATTTATAGTAACTGTTGAATCAATTTCAGGAAGTGGTGTATATTCAAAAATTAAGCACAAGACCAAATCTGGCAATGCAGATAAACGATACAAAAACAATGAAACAAAACACAATTATGGTGAGCCTAAATACCTGTATATAACGCGCAAAGCAATTGTTTCTATGTATGTTTTATTAATTTTTAAAATAATAATATATAAATTTTTATAATATGAAGTTAAACATAATTTTACTACTTCTAACATTCAACTTAGTGTTTTCATCTAATTCAGATACAATAACCGCAATTTCAATTAAAAATATAAATTTGAGAGAAAATGCAACAACAGACTCAAAAGTATTAACCGAAATTAAACAAGAGGATACATTAATAATTACTGAAACAGAAAATGGTTGGAGTAAAGCAATTTATAAAGATTCATTGAAAGGTTTTGTAAAAAGTGAATATTTAAGCGAAATTACAAGTAAAAGAGAAACTTTAAAACTACACGTGTTAAATATCCTTTTTAAAAGTTATTTTTTTAAAGCTTTACTTTTTATTTCTGCTTTATGTTTTGGGTTTCTTTATTTACTAAAAAGAAAATTGGTTCAATTAGATATTTTAGGTAATTTTTCATTAGTTTTAAAATCATTTCTAATAGGTTTCATTTTTACAATAATTGGAACTTTATACTATTTCTATGATTTATTTTCATTTTTTACAATTGTTGGAATTGGAATTTTAATAATAATCTTATACTATAGGATATCTTCAATTTTTAAAATTGAAAAGAAGATAAAAGATGATAAATTAATTATAAATAACAACTCGAAAGAAAATCTTAAAGAAATTTCAAAAGAAATATTAAGAGAGCAAATTACAAATGAGAATAATAAATTGAATGAAACTGAAATTAATTTAGAAACTGCAATCAATAAAACAAATGAAGTAAAAGGACAACAATTCAATTTAATTAAAGAAAAATTAATTGAATTGTATGGTGCAGAAAGTGTAAATGAATTGGTCAATTATGAAAAGCCATTTGTTGGTCTACACAAAGTCTTTCTTGATTATTTTATTGGAAATCCAGAAAAAATTAATGAAAGTTCAGATGCAAACAATAAATGGGAAACTTATTTTTATGATAAAATAAATAATCGCGGTAATGATGGCACCTTTAGATTAAAAATAAACATTCAAAACGATTTAGTTACAAGTTTTCAATTAAGATAAAGAAGCAATGGAGAAAATACAACAAATAATAGATTTATTAGACCATCATATTGACGATATTGATTTTGCAAAATCAAATATTTCTAAAATTGAAAATGAAATAGAGAGAAAAAAGAATAATATTTGGAGAGCATCTGAACTTGAAAAATCAATTAAGAAAAACGAGAGGAATGTTTACCTTGAGTTTCTTTATTCATTTATAATCGTTGGTTTAATTCTTTACCTAATATTCTAATGAAAATATTTAAACTAAAATGTTTCATTTTTGCATTTTTCATAACTCAACTTGCAATTTCACAAACTTATATTGTAAAAGCTAAAACTTTAAATGTAAGAGAGGAAACAAACAAAAACTCAAAAGTTATTGGGCAATTAAATCAAAAAGATACAATAAAATCAATTGCTGATGATGGTGATTGGATTAAAATAACCATTTCTGAAAAAGAGGGTTACGTAAACAAAAATTATGTTGAGGAAATTAAACCTAATGAAGCCCAAATGAAAGAAGGGTTCAAATATGGTTTCACTAAAGCTTTTTCAACTTCCTTTATTATTACACTAATTTTATTATTAGGATATAGAAGTTTAAAAGGAAGAGTTAAAGATGGTAGACGTTCCAAAGGTTATCGAGAATATGATGTCACTTTTAAAGATTATATTGTTGACGGAATTTATGCACTTATTATATGTTTAGTTATATCTTTAACAGCAGGAATTATATCTTGGGTAAAAACATTTTAATATGAATTTAATAAAATCAAAATCGTCCCTAATTGCATTATTTTTCAATGGACAATTAGCCCACATAATAAATCCTTGGGTTTTAACTGTAGATTATGAAAATGAAACGATTACTGTAGAAAAAAGAAATTGGTATTTCATTGGAATTAATAAAAACATCATTGCTTTTCGTTTTATTAGAAACATTAGAGTTGACGAACATCTTTTTGGGGCAAATATTAGTATAAAGGCAACAGGTGGTTGGGTTGAAGCTAAATACTTGTCAAAAAGTGATACTGAAGCATTCAAAAACTCTTTATTTGAATACAATAAGGGTAGAAATAATTATATAATTTTCTCATAGCTATGAAACCAAACATATTTAATTTTGCTACAAAAGAATTATCACAAGATGGATTTTTCACGTGGTTCTTACAGTGGGCAGACAGTGAGCATAGCCAATACGATAAACAACTTAATGAGACTTCAAAAGATTTTGTAAGACTACTACTCGGAAAGACGACAGACTTTGAAATCAACAAAATTATTGCAGGTAGACAATGGAATAATATTGACATTTGGGCTGAAATAAATGACGAGTATTTTATAGCTATCGAAGATAAAACGAATACTGGAGAACATTCTGAACAATTAGAACGTTACAAACAAATTGCGACTAATCACTACAAGGAAAAAAACCACAAACTTGTTTTTGTTTATTTGAAAACAGGAAATGAAAGTTTAACTACACTCAAAAAAATTACAGAGAAAGGATACCATACTATCGATAGAAAAAAGGTCTTAAATGTATTAAATAAACGACCCATAACAAATGAAATTTTCAATGACTTCAAAGATTATCTTACTATAATTGAAAACACAACAAACTCTTATACAAAATTTGAAAACATCACTTCAAAATGGAAGGCAGGAGAAGGTTTTTACATAACATTGCAAGAAAATATATCCGAGTGGACAGACTGGCGTTATGTAGCAAATCAAATGGGAGGCTTTCTAGGTTTTTGGTATCATTGGACTGGTACTGCAGAATGTAGTCTTTATATTCAAATTGAAAATTCTTTCGAAAGAGGAATTAAAGTAGTCGTGAAAATTGCAGATTGGAATCCAAGTGTTGATACTCTTCGAAAAATACTTTCAGAAATACAACCTTTTGCAAAAAAACATAGCTTAACAATTTCAAAACCTAATAAATTTAGAGCCGGCTCATCTTCAACTTTAGCAACAATTCAAAACGCATTTTCAGTAGACGAAGACGGTAATTTAGAAATCGAAGAATTTATTAAAATGTTAAAAAATATTGAAAAAACATTAGATGAATATTGTGCTGAAAAGAAAACACAGCAGGTAACAGCCGTTTTGATATAGTGTGTGATTTAGTGGAATTACCGTTTCGCATCATATTTTCTGCAAAGCAGAAAGTTGAAAGGTTACGAAGCACACACCATCTCAAAGCCTGGGAACGTTATAGGCAAGCATAACAGAAAACAGACAAAAAATATTCACGACAAAAATGACAGCTAAAGAAAAACAAACCGAGTTCATAAAGTCCTATTTGAAACCGACTCTTAAACAAAACGGTTATCAGACTTCTGGGCAAACTTGGTGGAAAGACAAAGGCGATTTTTTTAGTGTAATTAATCTTCAAAATTATTCTTGGAACTCAAAAGACAATGTTGACTTTCGATTTAATATTGGTATTGCATTAAAGGCAACCGTGAAAGACGAACAAAAGAAAAAAGCAACCTACTTCGACTTGACAACACATCTTGATGAAGGAACATTTTTACCTGACAGAATAAATAGAAAGTTCGGAAACAATCAAGGCTATTCTATAAAAGACAATACAAATTTTGAAGAGTTCCTAAAAGCAATGATGATGGATTTTGAAACATACATTTTGCCAGGACTTGAAGAACCGAAAACATTGGCAGATTGTATTAAATTTTACGAACGATTTCCATTTTGGGGCGAAAACTTGAAAAGAGTGATTGCTGAAAATAAACTTTAGCACAATAACGACAAGAATGCCTGCCTATAACAGCTAGGGTTTCGTTGCGTGCGCAGCACAAACAATGAATTATAATCACCGAATACCAACAAAAATAAATTCAATGAGGTAAACCCGGGTTGAACGGAACCGATTCCACGTCCGTCAACCTATGCACTTATCGTAAAAATTTTAGAGAGAATTACAAGAGGCAAGCGAGCCTCTTTTTTTTTGGAGTGTTTTCTACTTGGTTTTTTTCGTGTTTCCCATCACTTTGGGACGCAAATTCCCTTACCCATAAATTTAATTTTCATAGGAACTTGAACTTTGGCTACCGCCAAGAAACCAAGCTGATGGACCGCGCTGGTCGAAAACTGCTATTCGGTGTAAATTTCCTGTTTTACAACACGGACACTTGGGTAAAAAAGGCTTCTTTTCTACTTTTTTTAAAACTTTTACCCTAAGTTTTTCCTGTAAAAGTTTCAGCTTTTGTCGCTTCCAAGTGCTGCTCAAAAAACCATAATGTCTTATTTTTACAAAACGTTTGGACAAAATATGCAATGAAAATCGGCGAATAAACTCTTTGTGCGTGAGTGTCATTTGTTTTTTCACACCCGCTACTCGGTAATCCTTATAAGTAAAAGTCACGTTTTCATTGTCAATGTTCTTGATTCGATGGTTGCTAATGGCAATTTTATGGGTGTATCTGCCCAAATATTCCACCACAGACTTTGGACTTCCAAAAGGCTTCTTAGCAAATACAACCCAAGGCTTGCGCCACAATTCTTTCCGGATTTGTTCGTATTCTGTGCAAATGGATTTATATTTTGGGATACTAAGAGCAATATTTAACCCTTTTTACGGACTGTTTTATTTTAATAATCATAAAGCGAGTTTTGCCAGAACGAGTTTTAATTGTAGTTTAAATAACATATATTTACTCACTGTTTAACCAAATACAGCTCGTTTAGAGGGTTTTAGACGAACTGACGTTGTGCGACATGCGAAAAAAAAAAATCGTACTAAACAACTTCATGTCTAAAAAAGATATACCTTTGTGATATCAAATTAAAACATATGAAAACAGTATCACTTAAAATAGATGATTCAATTTTCGGAGAAACCGAAAAAATTCTTTCAAGAATCAGTATTCCTAGAAATAGATATATCAACGAAGCAATTGAATATTATAATAAAGTACAGAAAAGACAAATTTTAGAAAAAAGACTTAAAGCCGAATCCGAATTAGTCAAAAAAGATTCAATGAACATTTTAAAAGAATTTGAAAAAATTGACTATGCAGATTAATCAATACGAAATTTGGATTGCTGACTTGAATCCACAAATAGGAACTGAGGCAGGTAAATCTAGGCCTGTTCTAATTGTTCAAACAAATTTGCTGAATAAAGTATCGCATCCCTCAACAATCGTTTGTCCAATAACTACAAACGTTGAAGATGATTCTGATATTTTAAGAGTTCATATTAAAAAGGGAATGGCAAATTTACATGAAGATTGCGACATAATGATTGATCAAATTCGAGCAATCGACAACAAAAGATTATTTGAAAAAGTTGGAAAATTGCCAACCGATTTAATTGAAAAAATAAAAGAAAATATTGCGATTATCATGGACCTAGAATAAGCACGATCGCACAACAGCCATTTGGCAAGATTGCGAATTTTGTGGTAAATTCACTTATACGTTTCGCAAGAAATTTTATCTTTAATGGAAAATATAAAGTTCCGAACTTCGCAACTGACGAGAAGCGGCGGAACTTTATATGATAGCTTAATCTCCTAAAAGAGAAGCTATAGTAGAAGCGAGAAAAACTTTGAAAAATATTCTATGAATAAAACAACTAATACACTGTTACTACTATTTTTAGCAGTCTTTATTTTATCCTGCCAGAATAACAAAAAAGTTCATACAGAGGTAAAACAAGTAAATCAAGATAGTTTAAAACTTCGTGAAATCATTGCTCAGAAGAAAAAATTTTTCCTTCAATATTGGGGAGGAATGACTACTAGTGAATTTCGTGAAGTAAATAAATTTTTGGTGTCTGAAGGGAAGTTGTCACATATCAACGAACAAGACAAGTACTATTATCAGGTGGAAAATTGCGGAACAGAGTTCTATCCTTATTTTGCGGACGCGAGATTATACGAAATCACATTATCGGCATCAGAATGTAAATACAAATTATTCCAAGAAAAATACAAATTACCTGCTCTAAAGAAAATAACTTACCAAGAAAAATCTGTTTGGGAAAACAATCCTAAATATAGCCCCGCAATGTCATATCTTGATGAAAATAACAAGTTAATACGATTACCAAATGCTTTTATAGATAGTTCTAATCTAGCAGGTTTAAAGGACGAAGAAAATAAAGGTATTAGTAGTGAAATGTACGTTCTACAGCAGGATTCAATTTCAGTTAAAACCTCTACCGCCGACATAATAATTTCACAACATCTTGAACAAAGTCAAATACACAAACCAAGTATAGAGTATTCTTTAGATAAGAGTCCTGAAATGGCTAAATATAGAAAAAGTGATGAGGGTGATAAGATGCTAGGTGGTTTATTTGCTACAAAACAATCAAGTTTTATTAACACAAATTCTAGATTTAGGAAAGTAATAAGAAACACTGAGAACATTATCTACATAAGGTATATTTCAACGGAATACAAACATAAAAGAAAGTTGGATAATGACAAAAACGACGAACAACAAAAACTCTTAAAACAAAAAAAAGCTGAAAATGAAGCTATCAAGGAAATATAATATAACAGAGGAGTTAAGAAAAACTGAAGATTTCACCCAAAATTTTAAAATTAGAATAAAAACCTGAAATGAATAACTTAAATTTTAATACGGAAAGATTGAATTTGCGAACAATCGCGGAAAGTGACATTGATAACATTCACAAATTACATAGTTTGGCTGAAACTGATGAATTTAATACATTAGGAATTCCAAATAATATTAACGAAACCAAAATTATTGTCGAAAATTGGATTTTTAACAATAATTTGGAGAATAACAAGCATTTCTCTTTTGCGGTCGAATTAAATGGAGAAAAAGAATTTATCGGATTAATTGGAATAAATTTAGGAAAAGAAAAGTATAGAAATGCTGAAGTTTGGTTTAAATTTGATTCCAATTATTGGAATAAAGGTTATGCTACAGAAAGTTTAAAAAAAATAATAGCTTTTGGTTTTGAAACATTAAAACTTCACAGAATTGAGGCAGGTTGCGCGATCGGAAATATTGGCTCAATAAGTGTTTTAGAAAAAGTTGGAATGTCAAGGGAAGCGCATACAAGAAAATTGTTACCTCTAAAATCAGGTTGGTCTGATAATTATGGATATGCCATTTTATGTACTGATTAAAAATAAAAATCCCCGCTAGCGCAAGCGCAATGTCATTAAGTTAAGATTTTATACCAGTTCCGAAAAGTGTTCATTCAAAGCATAACTTTGTCGTAAAAGCTGCGTAAAAGTCTCTGACTTTTCGCCCATAATAATGAGCAAATAATAAATTGATGTAAAGAGTTACCGGCATATAATTTAAAATTAATTCAGAACTACCCGAACCAGATGGCTCGGAAATACACTAAATTTTCTCCTTAACAGATAGCGCGATTTTGCAAACCGTGCCCATTCCAATTGGTAATTATAACACTTAGTAGGTAGCCGAAGAAAGAAAGCTAACAAAACCATAAAAAAAACTGACATTAAAATGTAAAAGCTATGCCGCTTTAAGGATATAGCTTTTCTGACTTGTTTTATCTGCATGCGCCGGTGGGCACGGTTTACAAAACCGCGCTAACCTTAGTGACACTATATCTGATAGACCTGGAAATTTTAAAACCAAATTATTAGTTGGACAAAAGAATGACCTCAACGCTACATCCTGTTTATTGAAAAATAAATCTGTCGTTTAATCCTAATAAAAACCCCTTCTTTTTCACTTCAAAAGGTTTTCATAGCAATTACAAACACCGTTACTTATGAAAATGTAATGGTGTTTTTTTATTGCTACAATTTTGTATTTTGCAACAGCATTTAATTCTAAAATAAAAACATGAATACTAATCATATCGATATTATTATAATAGGAGCGGGTTTATCCGGTATAGGCGCTGCGTGTCATTTGTCACGTAAAAATCCAGACAAAAACTATGTTATTTTAGAGGCAAGAACGGAACTTGGAGGTACCTGGAGTTTGTTTCAATACCCTGGAATCCGTTCCGATTCGGATATGTATACTTTTGGGTATTCCTTCAAAACATGGGAGGATCAAAAGTCTTTCGCTGACGGGCCTTCTATATTAAAATACCTGAATGAAGCCGCAGACGAATATAAAGTACGCGATCATATCATCTACAATCAACGCGCTCTTTCTTATAACTTCGATACAGAAAAAAAATCATGGACGGTCACTACCGTAAATACTGTCACGGAAGAAGAAACAGTTTATAGGTGCCAGTTTATCTTTAGCTGTAGCGGCTATTATAACTATAACAAAGGGTACACTCCTGAATTTAAGGACCAATCCCGTTTTGAAGGTAAAATTGTCCATCCTCAAAAATGGCCTGAAAAATTAGATGTTGCCAATAAAAAAGTGGTTATAATTGGCAGCGGCGCCACTGCTGTGACCATCCTTCCGGAGCTTGCCGCCGAAGGGGCACAAGTTGTTATGCTGCAACGATCGCCAACCTATATTGCTGCTTTGCCCAATAAAGACAAAATTGCTGCTCGCCTCAAAAGGCTGTTTCCAAAAAAAGTAGCTTATAGACTGATTCGTTATAAAAATATTTTCTACGCTATTGTCTTTTTTAATCTGTGCAAGTTCTTTCCAGAGGCAATGAAAAAATTCATTATAAAAGGGGCTGAAAAGGCTTTGGGTAACTTTCCCGTGGACCCTCATTTTATACCCAATTACAATCCATGGGAACAACGTTTTTGCATTGCGCCAAACGGAGATTTTTTTAGAGCCATCAGAAAAGGGAACGCAGCGGTAGTTACGGATCATATCGATTGTTTTACAGCAAATGGGATTTTACTAAAATCGGGGAAGACACTGGCCGCCGACATAATAATCACCGCAACTGGACTTGATTTAGTGGCGTTTGGAGGCGTAAAAATTCAACTGGATTCGCAACCTTTTGATGTTTCTAAATCTTTTGTCTATAAAGGCCTCATGTTAAGCGAACTCCCCAATTTCTTTATTTTTGTTGGCTATACCAATGCTTCGTGGACGTTGAAAAGTGATCTTACCAGCGAATATATATCTCGGGTTTTAAATTATTTGGACAAACACCATTATAAAGCGGTGCAGGCAAAAGTAGTCGAGACAAATTTAAAACCGGTTCCACTACTCAACCTGAAGAGCGGCTACATTAACAGAGCAGCGAATACGCTTCCTAGTCAGGGAAACAAAGCACCTTGGCGTATTTACCAAAATTATGTGCTGGATTATAAAATGCTTCGCTTGGATGCCGTTAAAGACAAACGACTTACGTTTTTCAAATAAAGGAGGTTCAAGAGTACAGTAAAGAATTGGGTACTAATAATCCGGAAGTAAATGGTCTTCGAGCTCCAAAATCCTAATAAAACCTGAGAACGTTCAACAACATATCAATAATGCAAATTAAATAGATTGTCAAAGTATTTAAAACACGTTTGGAGCAATCTAAACGCCCAATTCTTTGGCTAAAAGAAAAATCATGCTATTATTACTGCATTGATGATCGAAAGGTCAAACGGAATGAACATGGAAGATCATATGATTAACGGAAACCAAAATCACACGGAACAACATAAAAAAGATTGATTTGATTGCTTGTACATACGTTGTAACACACAAGAGATGAACAAGAATAGCATTAAAAGTCGGGTTGCTCTGCAGCGTCTCCCGACTATTAATACTATTTCAGTAAGCAATAAATTTGAGTAAGAAATCTGGAAACTTAGTCAACGGATTACCTCATATTCACGAAAAGAAAAGGCCATTTAAATAGAAATCAAAATGGTAATAGCATCACCAACAGCAACAAGACCAGTTCCAGAACCTATCAAGTTTTGTCCAAACAACACATTATTTCCCGATGTCCTGTATTTTGCCAAAGTCCGCAAAGGATCTTTTCCTGATGTCACTCCTTTTTCTTGGTCTACAGTTGTCATTACGCATCTCCCGCAAGGTTTCACTCCAAAAAAAGTCAGCTCACCTATTGTGAATTCTTTCCAAGAATCCTCTTCATAAGCGTCAACTCCTGTAACAACAAAATTAGGTCGAAACCGATTCATCGGCAGTGCTTTTTTTAAACGGGAATTCAAATCATCCAATGACGATTGACCAATCAACAAAAAAGGATAGCCATCCGAAAAAGAATTAATATCAGCTTGCGTAACGGCATATTTAGCCTCTACTTTTCGGTGACTTTCCTCAGGCATGTATACCAAACGAGCCGAAAATCCCAATATTCGAGAAAACCAATCTGAAACAACTGAATCTACTTCATACGCCTGAATGGAGTCCTCCCAGACCATCACATCAATTTTAGTTTCGGCTTCCGAAAAAGATTGCTGCAGCGGAAATTGTATTGTTTCTAACTGCATGCGATGTGTAATCTTCAGGAAATTCCCTATAATTTCAGGTAGAAAAAGAGCTAATTCCGGATGTTCCCTTTGCGACAGAAACATTCCGTTTTCATCAATCAACAACCAACGGCGGTCGTGTTCCAAACCACGATCGGTCACTTGAGCTTTTTGCAATTTAATTCCACCTAATGATTTTACAGGATAAATCCAGATTTCTGAAAGTTGTACCATAGCACTCTATTTTTTCCAAAATTATAAAAACAAAGTATTCCGTTTTTAATAATTCAAACTCAATCCAAAACCCATTCCCATATCGCTGTCATAATGCGTGGTAATTCCAAAATTTCTCTTGACTATATACCGCAATCCCGCCATGTATTCTTTGTCCGTATTCCACATTAAATTCATGCGCAATCTTTTAGAAACCGGAATATCCATGCGTTCAAATTGCAACCTGAAATTCCCGTCGGTATACACTTCGGCTTGTGCTTTAATCAGCATTGGCATGGTATATTCGACTCCGGCACTAAAAACGGCGCGATTGTCTTTGGTATTGGTTTGCCCAAAAAGATTCTCTTCCATTGCTCCTATTTCCATTTTTCGATACCGCCAGTCAAAACCAATAAATGGCATTAACCACTGCATTTTCCCTAAATATCGTCCAATATGCGTTTCCGTTTCATACCCGTGATGATCGGTATAACCCAAACGCCATTCGGTACCAATACTCCAACGCGTGTTTTGAATCATCAGCATTCCATCGTTCCCATTGGTGGCAAAATCATTTTCAGCCATCACATGGAAGGCTCTGTCATCGGCAAATAATTTGCGTTGCGCTAATTTTGGATTTGGAATCAAAGGATTTGGCTCTTGATTTTCATAACTAAAAACGCGACCCATTCCCGCCATCATGTGATAGAGAATGTGACAATGAAAAAACCAATCGCCTTTAACATTCGCATTAAACTCAATCGTATCGGTTTCCATCGGCATAATATCGATGATGTTTTTCATGGGAGCGAACTCTTTCTGACCATTCAGGACTCTAAAATCATGCCCGTGTAAATGCATCGGGTGGCGCATCATGGAACCATTGAAGAGTACAATTCGAACATTCTCTCCTTTTTTAATTAAAATTTTATCGGCTTCAGAAACCACTTTATTGTCCAGACTCCACACGTAGCGATTCATATTTCCTGATAATTCAAACCGTAGTTCTTTTGTCTCCCCAGCCTCCGAAGGGGGAGTTGGAAGCGTTGTTATAGTGGGTGATTTCAGCATGGCATAATTTAAGGTAGTAATATCAGATAATGCATTACTATTATAATCTTCCTCCGTCATTTTCATACCATCCATCTTCGGAGCGGTTGCCTCCATTTTCATTTTTCCCATATCATGAGACGAATGATCCATCTCCACTTCTTGTTGTGTTCCTTCTTTAGAATCTATAGGCCCCGTAATTTCAGGATACATTACTACATTCATATCCATTTGGTTCAGCGACATTTTCATTCCCATATCATCTAAATCGCCATTCATTTTCATCATGCCGTTCATCATTTTCATTCCTTCAAAATATTTTAATTTTGGCAAAGGCGACATCAATTGCTTGATTCCATCTCCTAAATACAACGAAGCTGATTTAGTTCTATCCTCCGAAGTAACTAAAAATTCATACGCCGTTTTATCTGCTGGAATCGTTACAACAACATCATACGTTTCAGAAACAGCTACAATTAATCGGTCGACTTCAACTGGTTCCACATCGTTTCCATCACTGGCCACCACGGTAATTTTTCCACCGGCATACGTCAGCCAAAAATAAGTAGAAGCGCCACCATTGGCAATCCGCAACCTCACTTTATCTCCCGCTTTGAACTTCCTCAACCCAGACCCCTCTCCAAAGGAAAGGGGAGAAGAAACGCCATCTATTTTACTTTCATTTTTGCCGTTGATCAAAAACTTATTGTAATACACATCGCTTACATCCATCGCATTCATTCGTTTCCATTCGTTGGTAATTTTTGTCTTAAAATGTCCTGCTTTTATGGCTTCGGCATAGCTCTGGGTAGTTCCTTTTTGAATTGCAAACCAATCGGTTGCATTGTGCAGCATCCGATGGACATTTTTTGGATTTAAATCCGTCCATTCACTCAAAATGATTGGAACGGTTGGTAAATCATCAATTCCTGCTCTAAAAGTTGGATCCTCATTTCGTTTGTTCATAACAAAGGAACCGTACATCCCAATTTGTTCCTGCAACCCCGTATGACTGTGGTACCAATGTGTTCCGTGTTGAATAATTGGAAACGTATATTTATGGGTGGTATGCGGTTTTATTGGCATTTGAGTCAAATAAGGCACGCCGTCTTCTTTATTGGGTAAAAACAATCCGTGCCAATGCAGTGAAGTATCTTCATTTAATTCATTGTGTACATAAATTTCGGCAATATCGCCTTCGGTAAACGTGAGTGTCGGCATCGGAATCTGTCCGTTTACGGCAATCGCTCTTTTGGGTGTATCGCCAAAAGTGACAATCGTATCCCGAACATATAAATCATACCGAACTACTTTTTGCGCTTCAGCATTCCAAGCAAAAAGCAAGAGTATAATTATTATGGAGTATTTTTTCATAATTAAAATTTTAAATTACGCAATCGCAACGCATTTGCAATTACTGAAACAGAGCTGAAACTCATGGCCAAAGCCGCAATCATTGGCGAAAGCAACACGCCAAAAAACGGATACAAAACACCCGCTGCAATTGGAATTCCAAGCGCATTGTAGAAAAAGGCAAAGAATAAATTTTGCTTAATATTTCGCATCACCGCATGACTTAAGTTTTTGGCTTTCACTATTCCTTGCAAATCGCCTTTCACTAACGTTATTTTGGCACTTTCGATAGCCACATCTGTTCCTGTTCCCATGGCAATTCCTATGTCGGCTTGTGCCAAAGCCGGCGCATCGTTGATTCCATCACCTGCCATGGCTACAATTTTTCCTTCGGCTTGCAATCGTTTAATTTCTTTGAGCTTGTCTTCAGGCAAACAACCCGCTTTATACGAACTCAAATGCAACTCCTGAGCCACTGCTTTTGCAGTATTTTCATTATCACCGGTAAGCATGATTACCTCAACTCCCTGACGCATCAGTTCTTTTATAGCTGTGACGCTTGTGGCTTTGATGGCATCTGTAATCGAGACAAATCCCACCGCAATTCCGTCAATTGAAATATAAGAAACCGTTTTTCCGAGTTTCTGTTCGGCGATAATTTTATTTTCTAATTCTTCGGAAATCGTGGCATTTACCTGCTCCATCAATTTTTTATTTCCGAGCGCCACTTTTTTATCGACTACGGTTCCAATAACTCCTTTGCCGGAAATCGCTTCAAAATCCTTGACTTCGATTAATGAAACTACTTTCGCTTTCGCAAAATTGACTACGGCTTGCGCCAAAGGATGTTCGCTATACTGATTTAAAGAAGCAATACTTTGCAACAAAGAATCTTCTTCATTATTTAAAGAGAATACTTTTTCAACAGAAGGCTTTCCTTCCGTAATGGTTCCTGTTTTATCGGTAATCAGCACATTTACTTTATTCATATTCTCTAACGCTTCGGCATTTTTTATCAAAACTCCAGATTGCGCTCCTTTACCAACACCAACCATCACGGACATGGGCGTGGCCAATCCCAAGGCACACGGACAAGCAATAATTAATACTGCAATCGCATTGATAAATCCATACACCAGTGCGGGTTCAGGACCAAATTGTGCCCAAACAAAAAAAGTGATTATGGAAACCCCAACTACAATTGGTACAAAATATTTAGCGATTCTGTCCGCTAGTTTCTGGATTGGTGCTTTAGACCTACTGGCAGTGTTGACCATTTGTATAATTTGCGAAAGCACCGTTTCCGAACCTACCTTTTCAGCAATCATCACAAAGGATTTATTGCCGTTAATGGTTCCGGAGCTAATACTATCGCCTGTTTTTTTATCTACAGGAATGGGTTCACCTGTTATCATCGATTCATCAACAGTACTTTCTCCATCGGTAATTTTGCCATCCACCGGAATTTTATCTCCCGGTTTTACCCGCAATAAATCTCCTTTTTTGATATCATGAATCGAAATCACTTTATCCCCTTCATTGCTAACCAAAACAGCTTCGGTTGGCGCTAACTTCAATAATTCTTTTATCGCTCCACTAGTTTGACTGTGCGCTCTGGCTTCGAGTAATTGCCCCAATAAAACCAACGTTAATATCACCGTTGTAGCCTCAAAATAAAGATGAACCGCTCCGTTATCCGTTTTAAATTCATCCGGGAAAATAGCGGGAAAAAACAATCCAACCAAACTAAACAGAAAAGCGACTCCAGAACCAATTCCAATCAACGTAAACATATTGAGATTCCAAGTAACTATAGATTTCCATGCACGCTCAAAAAACATCCAACACGCATAAAAAACGACAGGAAGTGAAAATAATAATTGTACCCAATTCCACTTTTCTAAATCCATAATTTTCATTATTGGATTATTCGGAATCATATCTGACATGGCAATAATAAAAATGGGAACTGTAAAAACTACCGCTATTTTCATTTTGCGGACTAAGTTATTGTACACTTTATTTTCTTCAGAAGCGGTGGGTTCCATTGGTACTAAATCCATTCCGCAAATGGGACAGGAACCGGGACCGTTTTTGATTACTTCGGGATGCATCGGACACGTGTACCTTGTTTTTGCAACACTCAATTCGGGAACTTTTTCCAGATTCATTCCGCACACAGGGCAACTTCCCGGTTTATCATAGACTTTTTCCCCCTCACAATGCATCGGACAATAGTATTTGCCTTGCGCAGTAGCGGGTAAAATTACGGTTGATTTCTCTTGTGGTTTATTCGAACTGCAACACGATTTCTCGATTGTCTTTTCCTTTGCTTCAGATTCTTTTTCTAAATACATATTACACACCGAACATCTTCTTGGTTTGTCATACACTTTGTCCCCTTCGCAATGCATGGGGCAATAATATTTCCCGGGAGTGCTAGGATTTTCCTCCATTTTACTCTCAGCATGCTGATGCTTATCATTACCGCAACAGGATTTCACCTCCGCTTCTTTTTTTATATTGTCAGATTGCTCTTTAGGATGGCTCATCTCTATGGTATACTTTCCAGCAGCTGTAAGTGCTTCTTGTAATTTCTCAGTTGGAATGTGTTTTTCCATTGTTATGGTCGCGGTTGCAGCGTCTAAAGAAACGACCGCATCAGCTCCATCGATGGCGTTCAATGTTTTCTCCACCTTGCTACGACATCCGTCGCAAGACATTCCAGTGATTGAATAGGTATGTTTCATTTTGAAGCTGTATTAAGTTAGCTATACAAATATCCGAATGAAATGACTATCTGTTGTTACACAATTATGGTAGTGATTTGTAAGATTTATAAACTGTCAATTTGCTTTCTGGTATTCTCTTTCAGTTTTTTAAAGTATGTTGGTGTAAAACCGGTCACTTTTTTAAACTGATTACTTAAGTGGGCTACATTGCTATAGTTGAGTTTAATCGCTATTTCGCTTAAAGTAAATTCATTATAAACAAGTAACTCTTTTGCTTTTTCAATTTTTTGGGCAATAAAATAATGTTCAATTGTAATTCCTTCGATTTCTGAAAACAGCTTACTCAGAGTGCTATAATCTTGACTCAAATGTTCCGATAAATAAGTCGATAAATTAATTTTTATTTTTTCATTTCGATAATGAACTAAATCAATAATACCGTTTTTAATCTGCTCAATCGTCTTGCTTATTTCATCTTCTAGCATTTCAAAACCAAGGTTCTTAAGATTATTTGCAAGACTTTCTATTTCAGATTCCTTTAATTCTCGGGATAGTTCTACCTCGCCTAATTTTATAGAAATAACGGAGAGCTCCATTTTTTCCAACTCTGCTTTCACGGCCACTTCACAACGACCACAAACCATGTTTTTTATGTATAACTTCATTTATAAAGTTTTTTTTACAACGTTTTATCAAAGTTCGTCCTTTTAAGGATAAAAAAGTAACTTTTTATCGAATATCAATTATTTAAAGCGCTACCAAGCACGTATTTGAAACTTACATTTACAAAAATGATCTGACTTTCCCCAAACCTACTCCTCTGATTTGCATACGGATGAAGAGAACTTACGAAGTAAACCGCATCCTTAGAGACAAGCAAGCAGCAGCAGTTTAGCGTTGTTTCATTTTTTCCTAAGAATTACAAATTTACTTAATTATGTTAAGGGGGAAGCTTGTGGAACTTTAAGAACTTTTAACGAATAAAGACAGCAAAAGCAGCTCATCCCATACCAAAATAAATGATACGGTTTATCGGGAATACATTTGTTAAATGCTTTCTAATAAAAAGATTATATTTGCGCGAATATCTCCCCAATAGTGAATTGTGTAAGAAATTAACAACAGCATAAAAATCTATTCTTCTCCAAAAAAACAATTAAACACAATTCTATGCAAAACTTTAATTCACCTTTAGAAGCCTTTCAATATTGGGAAAATAAAATGCCAAACTCAGTTTTTTTAAAACAACCTCTTAACGGCAAGATTATTAACTATACTTTTGCCCAGGTAGGAGAAGAGTCCCGTAAGATTGCCAATGCTATAAAAAACTTTAATCTACCGGAAAGGAGTCATATTGCCTTAATCTCTAAAAACTGTGCGCATTGGCATATGGCAGATATAGCCATCATGATGTCAGGGCATGTTTCCATACCTATTTATCCGTCACTTAATGCCTCTTCTATTAATCAAATTTTAGTCCATAGTGAAAGTAAGGCTATTATTATAGGTAAGTTGGACGATTTGGAATCTCAACAATCGGGATTTCCAGACATACACAAAATTTGCGTAGGTGTTTATGGTGCTAATAATGGCACTCTTTGGGAAGACATAATTTCAAATGGGCAAGAAATAACCAACGTTTATATCCAAAAACCAGACGATTTGTATACCATCATTTATACGTCAGGCACAACAGGAGATCCAAAAGGAGTAATGCATACGGTTAATAATTTTATGGAAAGTGTTAAAGCTATTCACGCGCGGTTTCCTTTAGAGGATAATTCCAAACTATTTTCTTTCTTACCAATTGCTCATATAGCAGAACGTGTATTGGAAAATATAAGTATTGCGATTGGGGCAACAGTAGCTTTTCCAGAATCCTTGCAAAGTATCGCGTCAGATTTAGAAAAAGTACAACCTAATTTTTTTTTTGCGGTACCCAGAATATGGACCAAGTTTCAAGAAAAAATATTAGAGAAGATTCCACAAAAAAAATTAAGTACGCTGTTGAAAATTCCTGTTGTAAAGGGATTTATCAAGAAAAAACTACAACAGAAATTAGGCTTGCGCGACGCGAAATATATTATATCAGGAGCGGCACCAATAGCTCCAAGTTTAGTAAATTGGTTTGAAACTATTGGAATTACAATTTTAGAGGGATACGGCATGTCTGAAGACACTATTATTTCACATTTTAATATAGCAACAGACAATAGAGTTGGCACTGTAGGAAAAGCTGTTGCCGGCGTAAGCGTTAAAATATCTTCAGAAGGTGAAATTTGTATCAAAAACAAGTGCTTAATGAAAGGCTATTACAAATCCCCTGAAATCACAGCTTCCGTTTTTGATGAGGATGGTTTTTTCAAAACGGGAGATATCGGACAGTATGACCACGATGGTTTTTTGACCATTACAGGCCGGGTGAAAGACCAGTTTAAAACAGACAAAGGCAAATATATTTCTCCTGCACCATTGGAACTAAAACTATCCATAAATAAGGATATTGACCAAATCTGTCTTGTGGGAACTGGAATTCCCCAACCGATAGCGCTGATTACCTTGTCAGAATTAGGAAAAACCAAATCCAGAACATCATTATGTGTTGGATTAGTTGCAACGATGAATCAAATAAACCCGCATATTGAAAAGCATGAAAAGATCGAGAAAGTAATCATTATGAAAGAGGATTGGAGTATAGATAACGGATTAACGACGCCAACTATGAAGGTAAAACGTAACGAAATCGAGAAAATCCATCAGGAATTTTACAAATCATGGTTTGAAAACGAGGACAAAGTAATTTTTGAGTAAATGAAGTCAAAATAAAATATCATCACACGAGATAAGCCCAAATTTCTAATTCGGCCCCTTAAACAATTAACACTAGCATTACAATAGACATAGATTACTTTTTCAGCTCGCTTCAAAAGCGTAAAAATCCGTGAGGTCCTTACTTCATCACATGTTCATTCCTGCCATGGGGTCACTGCCTTTGCGGAATTTATATTCGCTATTAATAGCGTAAGCTCCGCTAATGACCACTTTTTTATTTGGATCTAACGCTGATTTGATTTCAATCATTCCATTCGATTCCGCTCCGGTTTCAACCATTACATTTTCAAAAATTCCATGGCTTTTTTCGACCCAAATATAGGTGGCGTTTTGTTCCCTGATAACTGAATCTGTAGGAATAAAGATACCTTTTAGATTGGACTGCGTTAATCTGGCTACTGCCTGCATTCCTGGTTTTAAACGCAAATTCGGATTAGGCACTTCCATTCTGACTAAAAGTAATCTGGAGTCTGGATTTATCTCCGGATTAATAAACGAAATCTTAGCGTTTATGTCATTTTTAGGATAATCCGCAAAAGACAGTATGGCAGACTGTCCTATTTTTAAACTTTTAGCATAGTTTACATTTACTTGTGTTTCAAGCCAGAGAGTACTTAAATTAGCCACTTTAATTATGGCAGCGCCCTCCATAACATAACTTCCCTCAGTTGCCGTAATTTCCGAAACATAACCACTATAGGTACTGTAAAAAATAGTGTAAGGCGAAATTTGGGAACTGATTTTAATACTTTCAATTTGGCCGTTGGACAAGCCAAAGAACAATAGCTTTTGCTTGGCCGCATTCAACATACTTTTTGCGTTTTTACCAAAATCGCCGGGCATGGACAGTTGTTTGTATGCCGCAAAATAATCTTGTTTGGCTATGGCTATATCTTCACTGTAGAGTTGGTAAACGGCCTGGTTTTTTTGAATATAATCTCCCCCCGTTTTAAAGTATAATTTCTCGATTCGTCCCATAGCCCTTGCAGAAATAGTATTCATTGCCTGCTGGTCCATCACCAAAACTCCTGTATAGTTTTCAATCAGACTCGTTTGCGTTTCAGAAATCATCTGTACACTGATATTTCCCAATTTCATCTGTTGGTCACTGAGCATAATCTCATTAGAAGCAGAATTGTCTTTTTTCATTGGCGTTAAGTCCATCTGACAAATAGGGCACTTCCCTGGCTTGTCCTCCTTAACCTGAGGATCCATTGAACAGGTATAGTAAATATTTTCTTCTGCCTGATGCTCACTATGCTCTTCCTCATTTTTGCCGTTGCAGGCGAAGACCAAAACGAAGACCATAAATAGAAACGCTATTATTTTTATCTTTTTCATAATTATTCCGTTTTTATAAAACTTCCGCTATCAATTAGATACTGCGCGTTCCTGGCGAGGGTATCGCGGCTAGAGACTCCTTCGATAACCTGAACAAAATCATTGATTTCGATACCTGTTTTTATTATTGCAGTTTTAAACCCATTCTCTTTTTTGACAAAAACTATCTTTTTAGTCCCAATGCTAACCAAAGCCTGTTTTCTGAGCCAAATTCCTTTTATTGGATTTGTTTCTATAATTCCCTGCAGTCGCAAACCAACAGGGAATTTCAGATTTTTATTATTTAAATAAACTCTGATTCGGTTGGTTTTTTCGCTTTGATTGAGTTGCGTCTCAATAAAGTTCACTTTTGCGTTGAAATAATCCTTTTCATCTAACTCCGACGAAATTCTAATCGGCTGATTGACTTTTACCAGACTATTGTAACCCTGCATTACATTAAAAACACCCCAAACTTTATCCGTATTCATTAACTTAAAAACCACCTCGTTTTTCTTAATATAATCTCCTTCCTTAAAAGCCAAAGAAGTTGTTGTTGTCCACGCACTTTGCATATTCCCTGTTGTGCTTTTGCCCATGCTTTCCGTTCCCTCTACAATTCCAGTACTTGGACTATAAATAGAAATTACCGGATTTACCCTTTTGGCTGCAGCCAATGAATTAATATGATGTCCGCTCATTCCGTAAAGCAACAATTTTTGCTTTGACGCTTTTATGATTGAAGCGTTCTCTGGATCATTGGTTATCAAATAAATATAATTTTGCTGTTCAGTAAGTAATTCTGGGCTGTACAAATCAAACAATTTTTGACCTTTATTCACTTTTTGAAACTTGTAATTCACATACATTTTTTCTATCCTGCCACTGATTCTTGCAGCTATGTTTACCGACGAATTAGGGTCGTAAGCAACAAGTCCCGGCACATGCAGCTCACTGCTTATTGTCGTATCTATAGGCGTGGTGGTTTGAAAATTCCCCACGACAAATTGATCCGTAGGTCGCAATAAGTGTTCTATCGAATGGTTTTCCTCGGGCTGCTTTTCGCTCACTTTTTTCACCAAAGTCATTCCGCAAATAGGGCAATTCCCAGGTTCGTTTCTTATGATTTGAGGATGCATAGAGCAAGTATAAACCTCCTCTTTATGAAAATGGGTAGTTTGATTATTCGATTTTTCTACAAAATAATAAATTGTGAATCCAACAGTCAGAACCGCGATAGCCAACAAACTATATTTTAAATATTTGTTCATAATCATTTCGTTTCAAGTTGTTTTTCGATTTCCACCTGAGTATTCAAAATCGCCTGAAGTTTATCTAATTTGTCGATCTGCGCCATATTTAACGCTTCCCATGAATCCAGCACGACAAACAAATCGCCCGTATTATTTTGCCAGGCCAAAATTGCCGTGTCATAATTTCTTCGCAAGGCAGGAATGATGCTTTTTTCGGCAATATCATATTGCTTTTTTAGATTTTTTAATTCCGTTTGCATCCCTGAAATCATGCCCGTTGCCTCATTCAGGATCATTTGTTTTTGCCATTCTAGACTTTCGTTTTTTATCTTGATGCTATTAATCGTCGCTTTATTCATTTTTGTAGACCAAGGCATCGGAATGCTGACCATAGCCATTAATGTAAATTGCTGCGGACGGTCGCCAAAGGCAAACATATGATCGTATTTCACGCCAAACTCAGGTAATAATTTCGATTTTTCTGTTTCAATTTTCAACTGATTCAATTCCTTTGTTCTTTCGATCGCCTGTACATCGCTTCGATTTTCAGAAAGAGAGGTGCTGTCTGATTCGATGAGATCAAATTCATTTAATGTATAGGTAGCATCGATTTCAAAGTCCGTATTTTTATCCCTTGCCATTAAGGTGTTCAGTACGATTCTTTTTTGGGCAATGTTATTTTCCAACATGACCAACATGCTTTGCAATCCACTGTATTGCGATTTAGCCTTGTAGTACGTTGGTAGTTTGTCCATGTTGTATTGATAGCGTATTTCCATACTCTTTATCATGTATTCCAAAAGCAATAAATTATCATTGGCGATTTTTATTTTTTTATCCAAGACCAACCATTGGTAATAATTGGCTTTGGCCAAAGCATTCAACTGATTGACGGTGAAATTTTTATTTTCAGCTTCTACCGAAGACATCGCGTTCATGTAATCAGAATCGGCCCTGAGTTGGGAAGCATTGGGAATCATTTGTGTAAAGCCAAGCATATAAGCACCCATTCCCGGATTCATTTCGTCCCCTTTCCACATTTTTACATTGTAAGGCGTCATAAACAAACCAGTGTTAATTTGAGGTGCCATCCAACTTTTTGCTCCCTTTGCCGCAGCATCCATACTTTGAATGTCCGTATCATACATTTTTAACTGTGGATTATTGGTTTTTATTTTACCCAAAACGGCATCCAACGAAAGTGTTTGTGCTACCATTCCGACAGCATTTATAAGCAAACAACTTATAATGATATACTTTTTAATGTTTTGCATCGATGATCTCTATTTTACCTTTTGTTCTTAATTCACGTAGTTTTGTCATTTCAAAAACAACTGGCGTCACTAATAATACATATATGGTTGAGGTAATTGTGCCTCCAATTAGTGGAGCCGTAATCGGGATCATTACATCAGCCCCCGTACCAGTTGACCATAAAATGGGGATTAATCCAAACAAAGCGACTGATACCGTCATTAACTTGGGACGCAATCTTTTTGCAGATCCGAAAATAATATACTCTCGTAAAATATCTTCTGTTAGTGTCTCTCTACTGTTTCCATGTTTCTCTACCATTTTGACCATGGCTTCATTTAAATAAATGGTAATCAACATTGCAGTTTCAATGGCTAAGCCAAACAAAGCAATGAAACCAACTGCGACAGCCACTGATAAATTGATGTCATAAAAGTAAACCATAAAAATTCCTCCAATCAAGGCAAAAGGTACCGTAATCATGGTGATGAATGCTTCCTTCATGGAGCGATAGGTAAAGTACAAAATCAGGAAAATGATGATAATGACTAGGGGCAAAATCAGGCTTAATGTTTTGTTAGCCCGAATTTGATTTTCCCATTGTCCGCTCCATTCCATATAATACCCTTTTGGCATTTTAAGGATCATAGCATTCAGCTTGTCTTGGGCTTCCTTTACGGTACTCCCTAAGTCGCGACCCCGAACATTAAACAAAACACTCCCACGCAACATGGCATTTTCACTATTAATCATTGGAGGCCCATCGCTTATTTTTATTTCCGCAACAGTCTCGAGAGGAATCGGTCCGTATTCCATTGTCTGAACCTGAAGTTTTTTTAGTGACTCCAGACTATTTCTATATTCTTGTGCATATCTGGCATTGACAGAAAACCGCTCTCTGCCTTCGATAGTTGTTGTTAATGTCATCCCGCCAATAGCTGCTTCAACGACACTATTGATATCATCCACGCTAAGACCATACCTGCCTATCACTTCTCGCTTGGCGACTATGTCAATATACTTCCCCCCGGTAATAGGTTCTGCAAATAAATCTTTCACTCCCTCGGTTCCCTCCAATGCTTTTTTAATTTTTTGGGATAAAACATCAATAGTGTCTAAACTGGCACCATATATTTTTATTCCCACATCCGTTCTGATACCGGTAGAAAGCATATTAATTCTATTAATGATGGGCTGTGTGAAACCATTTGTAACTCCAGGAATTTGTAACTTATTGTTTATTTCCGTTACAATATCACTTTTCGTTTTTCCGTCTCTCCATTCATTATGAGGTTTCAACAAAACAATGGTCTCAATCATGCTTATTGGGCTGTTGTCCGTTGCCGAATTGGCCCTACCCGCTTTTCCCAAAACATGGGTAACTTCCGGAATCGATTTTATCAATTTGTCCTGAACCTGCAATATTCGTTTTACCTCAGAATTAGAAACATCAGGTAAGGTTACCGGCATAAATAAAATACTACCTTCATCTAAAGGTGGCATAAATTCGGATCCAAGCCTGGTAAACATCAATCCACCAATTAACAAAGCAACGATATTTACTACCAGCACCGATTTTCTCCATTTCAGACAAAAAGTCAAAATGGGTGTATAAATACTTTCAAGTTTTCTGTTGATTGGGTTCTTATTTTCAGGACGAAGTTTTCCTTTTAGCAAAAAGCTAATCAGAACTGGAGTCAATGTAATCGCTAAAAAGGCATCGACAATTAATATAAACGACTTTGTCCAGGCCAGCGGACTGAATAATTTCCCTTCCATCCCCGTCAATAGAAAAACGGGTAAAAAAGAAGCAATCACAATTAATGTGGAATAAAACACGCCTGGTCCAACTAATTTTGAGGAATCCTCGATCAGCTTCATTCTTTCTTCAGGAGGCAGCGGATCGTGCTGTTTTTTGAATATTTTTTTAAATAATTTTTTCATCGCTGTTGATTAATGATTGTTGTCTAATTCTTCCTGTCTCTCAGAGATGCTCCGATAGGCATTTTCTACCATTACGATTCCATCATCGACAACAACACCTATTGCCAGCGCAATACCGGTTAAGGACATAATATTGGATGAAATTCCAAAAGCCTCTAGTAAAATAAACCCTATTGCAACGGATATGGGTAACTGGATTAGAATTATTAGTGCGCTTCGCCAATGAAAAAGGAACAGCAAAACAATAACGGACACTACAATCATCTCCTCTATCAAAGTTCCCTTAACAGATTCGATTGCTTTTTCTATCAATTCACTTCTATCATAGGAAGTCTTGAACGAAACGCCTTCTGGCAATCCTTTTTCAACTTCTTTCATTTTAACCTTAACGGCGTTTATAACCTTATCGGCGTTTTCTCCATAGCGCATCACCACGATTCCTCCCACAACTTCCCCTTCGCCATTGGCATCAAAAATCCCAACACGTGAATCTCCACCCATTTGAACAGAACCAATATCACTCACCTTCACAGGAACCGAATTGTAATTTTTGATGGCAATGTCTTCAACATCTTTTATGTTTTTAATATAGCCCAATCCCCTAACGATATAGGACATATTGCTCATTTCAAATTTTCTTCCGCCCACATCATTATTACTAGTTTTGACCGCTTTCATCACCTCCATCATGCTGACATTATAGTACTGCATTTTTAAAGGGTCCAAAACTAGTTGATATTGTTTTTCGAAGCCTCCAAAGGATGCCACTTCGGCTACACCGGGAACAGTCTGCAGAGCAAACTTCACATACCAATCTTGCAACGCACGTTGCTCTCCCAAATCCATTCCATCGACTTCCAAATGGTACCAAAAAACATGACCTACCCCAGTGCCATCAGGACCCAGCGTGGGAACAACAGTAGCAGGCAATAAGCGTTGTGCATAATTCAGTCGTTCCAACACACGGGTTCTTGCCCAATATGGATCTACATTATCTTCAAAAATGATATAGACAAAGCTCATCCCAAACATGGACGAGGCCCGAATATTCTTGATTTTGGGTATTCCCTGTAAATTGGAAACCAATGGATATGTAACCTGGTCTTCGATCACCTGAGGACTTCTTCCCATCCATTCCGTAAAAACAATGACTTGATTTTCGGACAAGTCAGGAATAGCATCAATAGGGTTTTGTTGCACGCTGTAAATTCCCCAGCCGAATAAACAGGCTGAAACAATCAACACGACCATTCGGTTTCTTAGTGAAAATGATATTAATTTTTCTACCATAATAGCTTAATGTTTTGATGAAAGACTGTCTTTCATTTTATCTATCCAGTGGATTATTTCTTCTTTTTGAATCCCGGTAAGGATTGCATTTCTATGAATTACCGTATAAGAAGTCAAAGGCATTTCATTAGACGTTATTTGTTTGATAATTCGATCTAATTTATTCCCTTGCTTTCTGGAAGAATATTTACTGATCCACAAGTAAGCATTTGAGCACCATAATATAGATTTCTGATTTCTTTATTTTCACTTATCCAATAACCACTTTTCCCCTCATCATACATTGGACAATGATCCTGATACAATTTTTGAGTAGTTCCAAAGGTTTTTATCAAATCATTTATGTCTTTGCTCAACATGGCAAAATGTTCCCTTTGATGTTCTAATTTACCAGAGTTACCCCCAATGTGTTCCGCATGCTCTTTGGCATCATCGGCAATATCAACATATTCCATTTTCAATTTCGCATTTAGTGATTTTGAATCTATAGCATTTAGAGTCGCATATAAAGCTTTCCCAGCGTTTGCCGCTCCTTTGGGATCATCCTTTACAAGTGCATTCTTAAGTTATAGATAATTATTTACTATTTCGGTGATAGAAAAAGAAGATTGAGGAGTCGCTACAACCGTTGTTTCTATATTAGTTTCAACGAACGTAGTTGGGATATTTTTTGCATTTTAGTTAACCGGCTCGGTTAATTCCATTCCGCATTTAGAACATTTATCTCCCTTTTTTCCTGTAATTTCAGGATGCATCGAACATGAATATAATTGCGAAACACTTTCTGTTTTCTCAGGATTTGTTGCGCCAGAATCTTCCTTTTTTTGGTTACACGAAACCATTACTAGTGTCATTACTATGGTCGAAAGAACTACATTTTTCATTTTTCTTGTTTTTTATTTAATTATAATTGCATTACTGAGTAAGTCAAAAGTTTAAACGTCATAAAGTTAAAAGGAGCAATATTGTAAATAGTAGTTTAAAATCAATCTGTTGCATCATTTTGTCTAATTTTAAAACACGACATTATACAGTGGTTGCTACTTACCGTCCATTTTGCAAACGTACTTTGAAACTACCTCTGTTTTTTTTCTTTACCTGATGTGTCGTGTTTTAGTGTTTTTACTAATTTCATTCCACATTTACTGCACTCTCCTTCTTTACTGCTTATCTCATTTACATGCATTGAACAAGCATACATTTCTTTATGGGTTTCCTTTTGGGAAGATTTCCTCGCTTCTTGAGCTGATGCCATGGAATTCACAGCTAAGAATACACTTAGTACGATAATTCATGTTTTCTTTTTTTCTATTATTAAAATATTAAACTAAAGATACATTGCTACTAAACAAAGGTACATACCCTACTATTTTAACTTGTTGCAGAATTTTGGAAATGATTTATAAGTTTTACAACCTATCAATTTACAGTCTGTTATTTTCTACTAATTCGACTTCTCCTAACTTCACCGAAATAGGAAAAATTCCAAGTTTTTCGAGCTCGGATTTCACAACCATTATACAGCGACCACCTACCATCTTTTTGATATAGAATTTCATCGTTATTGAACTGCTCCTATTCTCCTGCCACAATTTAGCATCTCCGCACCAAAATAGGGATTGATGACGTCTTGGGTTTCACTGATCCAATACCCGTTTTTTCCTGCTCCATACATGGGACAGTAATCCTGATATACTGTTTGTTTGGTTCCAAAGGCTTTTATCAAATCAAAAACATCTTTGCTCAATAACGAAAAATACGTTCTTTGATGCTCCATTTTACCGGCATTATCCCCAATATGTTTGACATTTACTTTGGCATCCACAACAAAAGCATTGTATTTATTTTTTAATTTGGTGTCTAATGAAGTTGCGCTGGAACTATTCAATATAGCATGCAAATCTTTTGCCGCGATGGCTGCTCCTTTTGAATCGTCTTTGGTTAATGCATTTTTAATTTTGAGATAATTAGATACAATAGCATCGGTTGGAAAAGTCGTTTTGTCAGCACTCTCCGTTTTGAGCACAGCACCGGATTTTACCTTGGTTTCAACAAGAGTTAGCTCTTTTTCAGTAGGGATTGTTTGCACCACTTTCTCGGTTAGTTCCATCCCGCATTCTGAACATTCTCCACCGGATGCACCAGTAACTTCTGGATGCATAGGACAGGCGTATAATTCCGTAGCTTTTTCTGTTTTTCCAGAACTTGTAGCTGTAGCTTCTTTGTTTTTCTGGCCACAAGAGACCGTGATAAAGACCGTTATTAAGGACAAAAGCATTATTTTTTTCATTGTATTTTTTTATAATTACAAATTTACTTTTATTTAAAACAACTATTCATTGTTATAAATCTGAGCTTTATCTATTTATTTTATGATATTAAAAAAATTATATTCTAAGTTTAAATAAATTCCATTGGGTGCTGTACGCATCATAGAACTCATAATTTCCCTCCGGTAAGCCAAATCCAAACGGGCTTGACTATTGAAAATAAATTGTATTGCCGGAACCACATCAAGATACGATTTTCCATTTTCATTGATAGTTTGCCCAACAAATTCAACCATCAGGTTAATATTTGTTTGTTTAAAACTGGTGTATTTTTTGGGATACATCAGTTTGCCAAAAGACAAGGTATAATTCGTGGCGTTATTGCCTAATTCACTTGGAAAAGGATAATTTGGTTTATTATCAAATGCCTTTTCAAAACTTACCGACGAACTAATTGCTACTTTTTTTATCAGTTTCGTAGCCACTAATCCAGTCTCAAAACCCGTATTGTGCCCCATAATTTCAATTTGATCCTGATGAATGTCCGCGTTATTAAAACTATACCTTCCGAAAGCAGCCAAACGAAAATGACTGTTTAAATCATCCGTCGAGAAAAACCGGTATTTGGCATAGAAACCGCCTCCCTCTGTAACCAATTGACTGTTTCTATTACTGACAAATGCGGTAGCCCTAACCATCAAATTTTTATTCAAACCATAGGTCACTTCCGGCATCAAATGATAGTTGTACCCTTCATTAAATTGCTTCTCAAAAAGGGATTGTGACACTCTGACACTCAATGAATTTGCAGGGATATTACTGGCAGGATCCGTAACAACAAATAATTCCTGGGCTTGCATTTGAGCCGATATCAGGAATAGGACAGCAAAGCGTAAATAACTCATATTAAATTGTTTTAAGGTGAAAATTATTTTCATTTTCGACCAGATAACTAGGGTATTTCGATAATGTTTTAAGTGTTTTTTTATACTCTTTTTGAGTAACAAAACCTTTATCAACTACTTTTAACTTTGTTTCCCCGTTCATTGTCTTTGCTTTCACATCAACGAATATAAAGGTGTGTTGACCATTTTTCAATGCTAGGTTGTCTTCTATTTTTAAATTATCGAAAGCCATTGTCAACACCATGGAACCCACAAAAAAGCCAGCTTTTTCGACACTCGTTTTTAAAGTTTTTGGACTTATTGTGTTATTTTTCTTCAAATAAACAGTAAACGTATTCGTATTTAGATCTGTGCTGACGCTGTCTACTTCAGTCATGGCCTTTAGCTGTTTGTTAATTGCATTAGAACACATGGAACACGTTAAACCCGTTGCAATTATGTCTGCTTTTGAAATTTGAGAATAGGACTTCATGCTTGCCATCAAAACCAAACAAACAATACCAATTAATTTTATACTTATATTTTTCATCGTATTTTATTTTTTTATTTGCACTAAAATTTGTTCTTCTGTTGGATTTACAGCAACCAGTTTCCCTGCTGCATCAAAAAGGTAGGCACTAGGCAACTGCTCTACGCCAAAGACTAAAACCGATGGCGCATCAAACCCTTTGGGGTCAATCAACTGCTCATATTCTAATTTGTCTTTTTGAATGGCACTTATCCATTTCGCTTGATCCGTATCCAGGGATATCCCTATAATTTCGAAATTTTCTGTTTTATACTGATTGTAAAAAGGGGCCAGCTTTTTATTGGCCATTCTACACGGTGCGCACCAAGAAGCCCAAAAGTCAATTAAGACGGTTTTCCCTTTTGCAGAAGCCAAACTTACAGTGGCCTCTTTATTATTTTTAAGTTCAAAATCAGGTAAATTATCTCCAATTTTTATCTGGGCATTAGCCGTTGAAAAACTGATTATTACACTTACTACCAGAATTATTTTTTTCATTTTATTTTCCTTTAAATAATTATTGAATCGTCTCGACCGTTTTTCCACAAGTCATCATTTGCGAACCGTAATACGGATTCTTAACGGCACTTTCTTTGCTCAACCAGTTGGCTCCTTTACCGCCATTTGCCATAGGACAAAACTGAAGATAAACCGGAGTCTCGTATTTAGCCACTTTTATCAATTCATACATCGATTTTGATAAATCCATGAAATGATCTCTCTGATGAGAAATATCTTTTGTATCACCAATATGCTCAGAATGTTCTTTTAAGTCATTCAAAACTTTCATCCAAACAATATGTTCTTCCGATTTTAGTGTTTCCATCTTCACGGAATTGATTGCCATTAATAAATCCTTCGCTTTCAAGGAAGTACTGTTTCCGTCTGTTTTCACTAAAGCATCTTTTAAAAGAAAATAGCTATCCAAAACAGCTTTTAATGTAGTATCTACTTGTTGTTTTGTAACTGCATTATCTGAGTGATTGGCGTGAGCTGCATGATTTTCTGTAGTAACGGTTTCCATTTTCGTTGCTGGAGAAACGGCTACTTTTGCTTCTCTTTCATATTGGCAACAGCCATGTAGTTTGTCATAAACAGCATCTGGAGCAAGAAACTTATCACTGTCATACCCTGCTAAAGCAATGCGTTTCAGGATTTCGTCTTGACTTGTTTTAGTCGAGTCATACGTGAGTGTTGCCATTTTGGTGTCTTTATTCCACTCGACTTTCGCTGCTTTTTTCAGGTTACCTGTAGTTTCTATGGTGCTTTTACACATCTCACAGTTGCCATATATTTTTACCGTTTCTGTTGTAGCATTTTTAATTTGCGCATGGCTGATTGTGATTGAAAGCAACAGAGTAGTTGCCATCAATATTTTTTTTATTGAATTCATTTTTGATATTATTTTGAAGTGAATTAGTCGTAAAAACCATTGAAAACAATTGCTTGTGAGGCTCTGTTTTAAACTGCAATTGACTAAAATTTATTGATTTTTAAAGCATGTACTGCTTTGAACTAGACAGTCGTTTGGCTGTCAAAAAAGAAATTTAGCTTATTTTAGGTGGAAGCCAAATAGAACGGAAATGGGATGAGATAAAGATTTCCGAGTAATAATAATTTTGTTTTTCAGTAGAAAAACTAAAAATTTGCTTGTTTAATTCCGTGTTAAATATGGATGTTAAACCCAAATGAATTGCTGTACTGCCACAAGAAATACTCTTACAAGCACCGTTACAACCATCATGCGAGCCTTTATTTGATTTTTTTTCTTTATTACAACAGTCTTTTTGCTCCGTTTTTGAAGAAAATTCTTTTTTGCAACACGATTTCTCTGCTTTTATTCCACACGCAATAGCTACGCTTGGAGTCATAAAGAACCCAAGCGTAACTAGTAACAATATGTAAAATTTTTTAGACATAGCATCGTTTAAATAAAGTACAAAGATATTGATTGATTCTTAATTTCAAATGCATTACGTCATAAATACGTGTTAAAAACAGCCTATTATTTTCCCTCGCCTAGAATTCCATTCATTATAGACTGCGATACGGATAATATAATACTAAAAAACAACGCAGTCCAAAACGTATCTACGCGAAAACCACCCACAATTTTCGTACACAACAAAATCATCAGTGCATTGATAACCAATAAAAACAAACCTAAAGTTAGTATCGTTACCGGCAAAGTTAGTAGCACTAATATTGGCTTGATAAATATATTGAGTAATCCAAGAACAATTGCCACAATCAAAGCCGTGGCGAATCCATCTACACGCACGCCTGGCATAAAGTTAGCAATAAGCAATACTAAACCTGAGGTAATAAGAATTTTGATGAGTAAATTCATAAGTTTATCTTTTTAAATTTTAATAAATGTAGTAAAAATTAGAAACCATCGCCTTTAATTTAAGAAAGAAGTGACTTTTTGATAGAACTCAGCTGGATTTTCGGCATGAAGCCAATGCCCTACATTAGGGATCGTTTCAATATTTGAATCTGGGAAATGCTGTTTTATAATTTCAAAATCACTGTCTAAAATATAATTTGATTTTCCGCCGCGAATGAACAAGGTTGATTTCTCGAAAACGGAATTCTTTGGCAACGGAATTCCTATTTCATCCATTTTTGCATTGAAAACTGCCAAATTAAATCGGAAAGCAAGTTGCCCGGGCTCTTGCCAAAACAGATTCTTCATCAAGAATTGTCTGGTTCCAAAATCAGAAACAAACTTCTCCATGATTTCTTCGACATCACTTCGACTTGGTTTTTTTGAAAAATCAACCGCATTCAATCCCGCCAAAATATCCTGATGATGCTGCGGATAAAATTTTGGTCCTATGTCCGCAACAATTAACTTATTAACTAATTCAGGATACAACGTTGCCAAAAGCATGGCTATTTTCCCGCCCATCGAGTGTCCTAAAATATTGATATTTTCTAATTCATGAGCTTGACAGTACTCGTAAACATCCTGCGCCATAATTTCGTAGGTAAAATTCTCTGAGTGCAGGCTTCGTCCGTGGTTGCGTAAATCGAGAATATGAACCTGAAAATCAGTTGCGAATTGCGTTCCGAGTGTTTTCCAGTTATCGGACATCCCCAGAAATCCGTGAAGAATTAAAAGTGGTTCTCCTGAGCCTTCTATTTTTGAAAAAAGCATATGATTTTAGATTTTAACGTTATGATTTAAATTAAAAACTATTTTAATTTTTGCAGATACATATTTACCACATTGTCTAATCCCAGATAAATAGCTTCGGAAATCAGTGCATGACCAATAGAAACTTCGAGTAATCCCGGGATATTTTGTTTAAAAAACTGAAGATTATCCAAACTCAAATCATGACCTGCATTGATCCCTAATCCAAGCTCATTGGCTAGGATAGCAGCGTGTGTGTATGGCACAATTCCGTTTTGATTTCCTAAACTGTATTGGTGTGCGAATGCTTCGGTATACAATTCAATTCTTTCGGTTCCAATTTTTTTTGCACCTTCAATCATTTCGAGAACAGGATCTACAAAAATGGACGTTCTAATTCCGTTTCGTTGCAACTCCTGAACAATTTCAGTCAAATAAGAAGCGTGTTTTATGGTATCCCAACCAGCATTAGATGTTATGGCATCAACAGCATCCGGAACGAGAGTTACCTGAGTCGGTTTTATTTCCAGAACAAGATCGATAAAGGTTTTTTCTGGATTTCCTTCTATATTATATTCCGTATAAACAGTCGTTTTTAAATCACGTGCATCCTGATAGCGAATGTGGCGCTCATCCGGACGAGGATGTATGGTAATTCCTTGCGCTCCGAACTTTTGAATGTCGGCAGCTACTTTTAATAAATCAGGAACATTTCCTCCACGAGCATTACGTAAAGTAGCTATTTTATTGATGTTTACACTTAATTTTGTCATTGGAACCCTTTTTGATTAAACCAGTACTATTTCTTGAGGCAAAAATACAAAGTAAAACTTAGGAGTTTTTGCTTATTTTTGATTATTTTGCATGAAATATTTTTGCCTTATTTATGATCGGAATTACAGACTATATAACCAATGATTTTAAAGCGATTAACAACCAAGATACTATTGCGGTTGTTCAAGAATTCTTCAGTGACGTCCACTTTTCACATTTCCCAATAATCGAAGAAGGGGTGTATCTGGGCAGTATTGCCCGCGAAGATCTAGAAACTTTTGACAGCACTAAAAAAGTATCTGATTTTCGTTATTCACTGGAAGGTTTTTTCACAAGAACTAATACAATATGGCTTGATGTGCTAGAAGTTTTTGCAAAAAATCAGACTAATTTAGTTCCGGTTTTAGACGAAAACAACACCTACGTGGGTTATTATCAAATAGAAGACATCATGAAGTTTTTTCATGAAACTCCTTTTTTAAAGGAACCCGGCGGCGTTATCGTTGTCAAGAAAGCCGCTTTAGATTATTCGATGAGTCAAATTACCCAAATAGTCGAAAGCAACAATGGTAAACTTTTAGGTGTATTCGTCTCCGAATTGGATGTTGAGAGTGTCGAAGTTACCTTAAAAATAACGTTAGGCGCTATAAATGAAATTATACAAACTTTCAGAAGATATGATTATGAAATTATATCCGAGCATCAAGAAGACAATTACATCAATAATTTAAAGGAACGCTCTGATTATTTAGACAAGTACCTTAATATATAGTGCTCGTTTAACCGATTATTTGTTTAATCGATTAAATACTAAAACAAACATATCAACATTAAACGATTACACAAAAAGATGAAAGTAGCGATCTACGGCCAATATTATCAAAACAGTACCGAACCTATTATAAACGACATCTTTGTTTTTTTTAACAAAAATAATGTAGAGATGATTATTGAGTCTCATTTTTTGCTGATGCTCAACGAAAGAAAAATTGTAGAAAAAAAATACAAAACCTTCACATCCCACACTGAACTTGATTCTAGTTTTGATATGCTCATCAGCATTGGAGGAGACGGAACTATTTTAAGAGCGGCCACTTTGGTGCGGGATTCCGGAGTTCCTATTTTAGGAATAAATGCGGGAAGACTAGGTTTCCTTGCAACCGTCCAAAAAGAGAATATCGCAACATTCATGCAATTTGTCATTGACAAAAAATACACCCTCTCAAAAAGAACATTACTGAGCGTAACCTGCACGCCACCAAATGAATCCATCCAAAAAATGGATTTTGCCATGAATGAAATTACGGTCAGTAGAAAAGACACTACATCGATGATTACGATAGACACGTACTTGAATAACGAATTTTTAAATTCATATTGGGCCGATGGGTTAATTATATCAACACCAACAGGATCTACCGGGTATTCCTTAAGTTGTGGCGGTCCAATCTTGACACCTGATGTAAAATGTATTGTCATCACCCCAATTGCCCCCCACAATCTAACGGCCAGGCCTCTTGTTGTTCCGGATGAAACAGAAATTAGACTAAAAGTTTCCGGACGAGAGGAAAATTATTTAGTATCCTTAGACTCCAGAGTTACCTCGGTAAAGAACGAATCCATACTGACCTTAAAAAAAACCCCCTTTCAAATTAATATGGTAGAAATACCCGAAGAAACTTTTTTGAAAACCCTTCGAAGCAAATTACTTTGGGGACAAGATAAGCGCAACTAAATCATTTTAATAAATAATATACGATTCTACGTTTTTTTTTCGTTTGAATAAATAAAACACTCACTTTGCGCAATTTACTTGTCAATTAATCAAAAAAACACACATTTAACTGATTGAGTATTGAATCGTATTGATTATTATTATATTTGCACGCAATTTTTGATTGAATGAACAAGATTTTCTATTTATTGTTTGGCTTACTCCCATTGATGAACACCCAAGCTCAGATCCACGAAATTGGTGTTTTTGCGGGTGGAAGTAACTTTGTAGGCGATGTTGGTCCTACGACCTACCTTGCGCCAAACGAACCTGCTTTTGGGTTGTTGTACAAATGGAACAAAAGTCCAAGACATGCTTATCGCTTTTCATACATGCAGTCAAACATAAATTCAGATGATTCAGATTCAAAAGAAGCAGCAAGAAACCAAAGAGAATATCGTTTTGAAAACAATTTAAAAGAAGTCTCTTTAGGGCTTGAATTCAACTTTTTTGATTTTAATCTTCACGATTCTCGAACTAAAATTACACCTTATGTGTTTTCAGGACTCAGTTATTTCCTGAGCAGGTACAAATTGACAGACACGCAAGCAGGTACAACAGCCGAAGGCATAACTGAAAGAAGAAAATCAATAGCGATCCCAATGGTTTTAGGAATCAAATCAACATTATCTCCCACTTTAATATTGGGATTAGAAACCGGAGCACGGTATACGCTGACAGATAATATAGACGGAAGTTATAATGGAAATTTTGGGAATATAAATAATAATGATTGGTATGTCTTCACTGGCGTTACGCTAACGTATACTTTTGGAAACAAACCCTGTTATTGTGCAGAATAAAAAAATGAATTTACTAGACACTATAGATGCGACTAACCTACCAAACCATTTGGCTATCATAATGGATGGTAATGGCCGTTGGGCAAAACAAAAAGGGCTCTTACGAGCTTTAGGTCATGAAAGCGGGACAAAATCAGTAAAAAAAATAATTGAAGCCAGTGCTAAACTAGGCATTGATTTTCTAACACTCTATGCTTTTTCTACCGAAAACTGGAACAGACCCAAACTGGAAGTAGAAACCTTAATGAAGGTACTCATCAACTCCTTAAAAAAGGAATTAAAAACCTTACAGGAGAACAATATAAAACTGAATGCAATTGGTAATTTAGAAAAATTACCAAAATCTGCACAAAAAGAACTCCTCGACGTTATTAATAAGACAAAAAACAATACGCAAATGACACTAACCCTAGCGTTAAGCTACGGTTCCAGGGAGGAAATTGTCACTGCTGTAAAAAACATTTGCAGTAAAGTTAAAAATAATATAATTTCAATAGACGCTATTGACGATTCCATTATTAATGAGCATCTTTACACGCAAAATTTACCTGATGTAGATTTATTAATACGAACTAGTGGAGAGCATAGAATAAGTAACTTTTTGTTATGGCAAATTGCTTATGCAGAATTATATTTTACTGATGTATTGTGGCCAGACTTTAAAGAACAAGATTTATATGAGGCTATCATTAGTTATCAAAAAAGAGAACGTAGATTTGGAAAAACAAGTGAACAAATTAAATAATTATTTAGTGTTAAATAAAAGCATCAGAATAGCCCTCACCGTTTTAATTTTCGGAAGTTTTACACAAGTTAAAGCACAAGAAAGAGTTCCTTTTGATCAAGGAAAAAAATACATCCTAGGAGATGTAACAGTTGTTGGCGATATCACTTTCAATACTCAAACTGTAGTTACTTTTGCTGGTCTACAAAAAGGACAATCGATAACTATTCCTGGTGAACAAATAAGCAGCGCCATAAAAAAACTAGGGAAACTAGGATTGTTCGATGAAATTTCATTTTATATCAATAGAATAGAAAATGACAGCATCTATCTTGATTTGAATATCGTGGAATTACCAAAATTGAGTGGTGTAAAATTTGTAGGTGTAAAAAAGTCGAAAACGGAAGGTTTAATTAAAGACAACAGCCTTAATAAAGGGAAAGTAGTCAATGAAAACTTAATTACCACGACAAAAAATTACATCGAGAACAAGTATAAAAAAGATGGGTATTACAACACCAAAGTAAACATAAACACTGCCAAAGACACAACAACGATAAACCAAGTCAACATGGTTGTCAATGTAGACAAAGGAAATAAAGTAAAAATACAAAATATTGATTTTGTGGGTAACACGAAAATATCCGACAAAGTATTGCGTAAAGCAATGAAGGACACCAAACAAAAAAACTTCCTGCGTGTTTTAAAAGGCTCTAAATTTATAAAAGAAAAATACAAATCGGATTTAGAAAACGTGATCGCTTCTTACAAAGAGAAAGGCTATAGAGATGCCAGAATACTTTCGGATTCTGTTACCTATGACAAAGACAAAAATGCCTTGATGATTAAAATAAATGTCGAAGAAGGAAATAAATACTTTTTTGGAAACATTAAATTTTTAGGAAATACCGTTTATCCTGATCAATATCTAAACAGAATTTTAGGTGTCAAAAAAGGGGAAACCTACAACGGAGTGCTTCTGGAGAAAAGAATTGCAGACAAATCAAAACCTGACGGAGAGGACATCACGAATTTATACCAAAACAGCGGTTATTTGTTTTCTAATATCAATGCTGTAGAGGTAAGAACCGCAAATGATACCATTGACTTTGAAATCAGAGTTACTGAAGGACCAATTGCATACTTCAATAAAATTACAGTTGTAGGAAACGACAAGACCAATGACCGAGTAATTTACCGGGAATTAAGAACCAAACCAGGAGAAAAATACAGCAAAGAAGAGTTAGTACGAACCATTAGAGAGATTGGACAATTAGGATTTTTTGATCCGGAAACTATCGATCCAAAGTTCAAGAATGTTGATTCAGGAGCAGGAACTGTTGATATTGAATACAATCTAACAGAGAAAGGATCCAGCCAAATCGAACTTCAAGGTGGTTATGGTGGTGGTGGTTTCATTGGAACATTAGGACTTTCTTTTAATAACTTTTCAGCCAGAAACTTACTCAATAAAGAAGCCTACAAACCATTACCAATGGGAGATGGCCAAAAAGTATCGCTACGTTTACAGGCCAGCACCTTTTTTCAAACGTATAGCGTCTCGTTTTCCGAGCCTTGGTTTGGAGGTAAAAAACCCGTGTCTTTTAGCACCTCATTGTCATACAGCAAACAATTTTTGAATAATTTTATAACACAAAGAGCCGATAGAACTAAGAGTTTTAATATCATTACATTATCCGTTGGCTTGTCAAAAAGATTAACGGTTCCGGATGACAACACGTATTTATCTCAATCAGTAAGTTACCAACATTATGATTTAAATAATTACAACACTGGATTATTTACTTTTGGAGACGGGTCTTCCAGAAACTTAGCGTACACCATAGGACTAACGCATACCAATAAAGGATTCAATCCTATATTTCCAACGTACGGGTCCGAATTTAGTTTATCCGCAAAATTTACACCACCCTATTCATTGTTGAATGGTATAGATTATGCCACACTAGGCGATAAAGAAGAATATAAATTAAAAAATACTGTTGACCGACAAAATGAACCTGATGGAAATGGGAATATTGTTCAAATTGGAGATTATATTGACACTAACGGAAACAAAGTGACTGATTTTAACCTTGCAGCAACAAACATCAGTAAAGTAGATCAAGAGCGATTTAAATGGTTGGAATATTATAAAATAAAGTTTAAAGCAGACTGGTATACTAAGATTTACGGAAAATTAGTCCTTAGAACGTTGACTGAATTTGGTTTTCTCGGAGCATACAATCAAGATAGAGGTTCAGTTCCATTTGAACGATTTTATCTTGGGGGCGACGGACTGGCTAACTTTTCTATGGATGGTAGAGAAACCATACAGCTAAGAGGGTATCCTAATAATTCATTGACACCCGTAAACAGCACAGAAGATCAAATTGGAGCTACGGTTTTTAACAAATTCTCAATGGAGTTACGCTATCCGATAACATTAAAATCATCCGCATCAATTTATGCTTTGGCATTCATGGAAGCAGGTTCATCATTTAGTGATTTCAAAAGCTATAACCCTTTTGCTTTAAGTCGTTCTGCAGGAGTTGGGTTGCGTGTATTCATGCCTGCATTTGGTTTATTGGGAATTGATTTTGGCCATGGTTTTGACGCTCTGCCAGGAGAAGCAGAACCAAACGGATGGGAAACTCACTTTATTATTGGACAACAATTCTAAAAAATTGATTTAAGATTTTTCTAATACGTCACTATTTATGAGAAAACAATTTTTATATCTATTTTTAATCTTAGCAGTTGCGCAGACGATGAAGGCGCAAACTAGAGGAACCAAACTGGGCTATATTGACATGGAATACATTTTACAGAATGTTCCAAATTATACCGAAGCAAAAGTTCAATTAGAGCAAAAAACCCAAAAATGGAAACTAGAAATTGAAACTAAAAAAATTGAAATCAATAAATTAAAAGATGCGTTAAAAGCCGAAAAAGCACTATTAACCAAAGAACTCATTAGCGAAAGAGAAACAGAAATTAGTTTCCTCGAAAATGAAAATTTAGACTATCAACAAAAAAGATTTGGACCCAGTGGCGATTTGATCCTACAAAAATCTATTTTGGTAAAACCAATACAGGATCAAATTTTTACTGCCGTTCAGGATATTGCTGAAGCAAAAAAATATGATTTTATCTTTGATAAAGCCTCTGATCTTACCATGCTGTTTGCCGCAAAAAGATTTGATATCAGTGAGCAAGTATTACGCATTTTGAACCGTACAGAAAAAAGAGAACAACTGACAAAAAAACAACTTCAGGAAGAAGAAGCTAGAGAAAGCAAGGAAGATGCGTCAGATGAAAATCCTGCATTAGCCGATAGACAAAAAATCCTGAACGATAAAAAAATAGCCCGAGACAAACTGCTCGAAGATCGAAAATTACTTCAAGAACAAAGAAAAAAAGAATTTAATGACAAGAGAAAACAAATAATAGCTGACAGAGAAGCTAAAAAAAATGGCACGGTTTCTGCAAATATTAAAATAACTGACACCGTTACAGCACCATCAGTAAGTGACTTAAAAAAAGACAATGCTAAAGAAACTGTTGAATTAGCCAAAAATAAACAAGCTGATGCCAGAACTAAAACATTGGAAGATCGTAAAAAAGTCATTGAAGATCGCAGGAAAGCTTTAGAAGAAAGAAGAAAAAAAATACTGGAAGACAGAGAAGCTATCAAAAAAGCTAAAGAGGAAAAAATAAAAGAAAATACAAACAATAATTAATTACTAAATATTTTAAAAACGATGAAACAAATCAAAACCCTATTAATTGCTGCCCTTGTTATTTTAGGAGCAAATCAAACACTTACTGCGCAAACAAAAACGGCACATGTAGATGTAAGTGAAATTATGACAAAAATGCCTGCAATGTTAGATGCTCAAAAACAATTAGATAAGTTGAGTACTACGTATGATGCTGATTACAAAAAAATGGTTGAAGAATACCAAGCTAAATTAAAAAAATACGAAGCAGAAGCTGCAACAGTTACTGAAGTTATTAACACAGAACGTTCTAAAGAGGTTCAGGACATGCAAAAAAGAATTGTTGATTACAGAGACAATGCTCAAAAAGAATTGCAACAAAAAGAATCTGATATCGTAAAACCATTAATGGAAAAAGTAAGAGCTTCGATCCAAAAAGTGGGTAAAGCAAAAGGGTATCAATATGTTTTAGACGGTTCAACTCTTTTACTTGCTGATGGTCCAAACTTGACTATGGATGTAAAAAAAGATTTAGGTTTCTAAAAAAAGAACAAAGTTCAAAAAAACTGCTCACCTTATATTAGGACAGAGCAGTTTTTTTTGTTTAACAAATATTCTAGGAAATTAAAATTTCAGCGCGTAACTTTGTTTCTATGGACAACAACGATCAACCTATAGGGATTTTTGACTCAGGAATAGGTGGCACCTCCATCTGGAAAGCAATTCACAAACTACTTCCAAACGAGAAAACCATATACCTAGCCGATAGCAGCAATGCACCCTACGGACAAAAAACAAAAGAGGAAATTGTTGCATTAAGCATGAAAAATACCGAATTCCTGCTTGATATGAAATGTAAATTAATTGTAGTTGCCTGCAATACGGCAACAACTAATGCCATTCAAGAATTAAGAGCTAAATATAATGTTCCTTTCATAGGAATTGAACCTGCAATAAAACCAGCAGTCACTCATTCAAAAACACAAATAATAGGAATTCTGGCTACACAAGGCACACTAAACAGTGAACTTTTCAATAAAACCACTGAGAAGTATCAAGATACTAAAATAATTGAGCAGGTGGGACATGGATTGGTGCAATTAATTGAAAATGGAGAGATCAACTCGCCCGAAATGACCACATTACTTCAAGCCTACCTGATTCCTATGATTAATGCCAATATTGATTATTTAGTCTTAGGTTGCAGTCACTATCCGTATCTGATTCCTCAAATAAAAAAAATACTTCCTAAACACATTCACATTATAGATTCCGGTGAAGCAGTTGCCAAACAAACTCAAAACATATTGCGGGAAAATATAGGTTTAGCATCATCACAAAGCAACGAACCTATTTTTTATACGAACACCAATCCAAAAGTATTGACTGAAATTTTAGAAAACAAGTATACGGTAGAGCAGGAAAATTTCTAAAACGGCTGAATATTACTCCTCCTTGAACCAACTGGAATACAAAACATAATTATTCGAAATGCGTTCAATTTCTCCTGCAAAATCGGACTGATCTATATCCTTAACTTTTCTAGCGGGAACTCCTGCCCAGATTGTCCCTGAGCCTACAACAGTGTTCTGAGTAACAACAGCACCGGCAGCTACAATAGAATTACTTTCGATAACACAATTGTCCATTACTATCGCTCCCATTCCAATCAATACATTATCGTGAACCACACAACCGTGAACGATTGCATTATGTCCAATAGAAACATTATTTCCTATGAGCGTAGGGTGTTTTTTGTACGTACAATGAATAATAGCACCATCTTGAATGTTGACTTTGTTCCCAATTTTAATACAATTAACATCTCCTCTGATAACTGCATTAAACCATACACTACAGTTGGTTCCAAAAGTAACATCGCCAACAATAGTGGCATTTTCAGCAACATAACAATCCTTCGGAATAGAAGGTGATTTACCGTTGACAGATTTTATTAGCATGATAAGATAAATTAGTTAATTGCCGGACAATTGCAATCGTATTTAACAGGTTTACAAAACAAATCAATCCCAAGGGTAATTTGGTGGTAACCACCATTATCAAATTTTACCGCACCAGACAATTGAGAATACGTATAAGCGACCATAAATTGATCAAAATTTACACCCACAATTGGTGTTATATATTGTAGTTTTTGTTTCGAAATTGTATTGCCAACAAGATACTCTGCACCATCAAAACTTCTTCGATAGGACAATCCTCCCCAAACTCTACCAAAATCTAAATTTTTATATGCTTTCAAATTAAGGTCAATTGACTTCTCTTTCGTTTGATCCACCAATTGGAATAAAACAGAAGGCTCCCATAAAATTTGATCTGAATTACCAAAAACGTACCCTGCACTGAATAAAAATTTTCTTAAGTTATCACTTTCATATTCCGTGTAAATATTTCTTCTAATTTCAATTGCATTTTTTACTGTAGCATGCGCGTAAAAATCTAAAAAATTATAGGATATTCCAAAGTCCACATTAAAATACGAATCTTTTTGAACCACCGTTCCATCAATTATTGGATCAAAATCACCTGACTGCAAAAAAGCGGTCTCATCTAATTGACTTTGTATCAATCCACCACTAATCCCGAAAGACAATTGATTTAAATCAATTTCATCTCTAGAAAACATAAGGTGATACGCATACGTCAATTTTATTCCTTTTTGAGAATGATACCCGTTTTTATCATTAAAAAGTATAAAACCCGCCCCTGCTTTTTCACCTACTTTACCATTAAAACTGAGTGTTTGTAATTCAGGCGCGTCTTTCTGATCGAACCATTGCTTACGACCGGTTAACCTAATTTTAGCGCAATTTGCCGCACCAGCCATAGAAGGATGTATCAAGTAATAATTATCTGATAAATAATCTGAGTACACAGGTATTCCTTCCTGAGAAAAGGAATAAAGAGACATCAAAAAAATAATGGCTAGAAATCTAATCTTATTATGCATTTAAATACTTTTTAGTAAAACGGATTCGATCAAAAAACAATATAAATTTATTAAAAAAAAGCAAAGGCAGAATCAAAAACGTAAACTAAAGTTAATTTATTCATTAAAAAATCAAATATAGGTATTCGTAGAAAATAACTTTAGTAAATTTGTAAAAAATTCAAAACTGATGAACAAAGTTACCATAAAAGAGACCCAAAATCCGACTATATTAAAATTTGAATTTAACGATTTTATCACTCAAAATGAAAGTTTTGAATTCAAAAATATAGACGAGGCAAAAACATCCCCTTTAGCACAACAATTATTTTACCTGCCTTTCGTAAAAACAATTTATATCTCCGGGAATTTTATTGCTATTGAAAAATATAATATTGTAGAATGGCATGATGTCAAAGATGCTGTGGCGGAACAAATAGACAAATTTGTAAATGATGGTGGAACAATCATCGCTATAGAAGAAAACAAGCCTAAAAAACAACCAGTAACCGTATATGGCGAAACAACTCCTAATCCGTCAGCTTTGAAATTTGTTGTTAGCAAAATGCTTACCAAAAAAGCTATTGAATTCAAAAATATCGATCAAACTGGCGCTTCTCCATTGGCAAAAGAGCTGTTTAAATTCGCTTACGTTAAAGAAATTTTTATCGATGAAAATTACATTTCCGTAACCAAATATGAAGTCAATGAATGGCAAGAAATAACCTTAGAACTAAGAAGTTTCATCAAGCAATACATAGAAAACGGCGGAACTGTTTTAGATGAAAATTATATTGCCACGGTAGCTGCACAAGAAAAAATAAAAGTAAAAGAATTTGATACACTGGATGTCACTTCGCAACAAATCATCAATATATTAGAAGAATATGTAAAACCCGCAGTACAAGCTGATGGTGGAAATATAGCCTTCGATTCCTATAACGAAGCCGACAAAACCGTAAAAGTGATTTTACAGGGTGCTTGTAGCGGCTGTCCTTCCTCTACATTTACTTTAAAAAGCGGGATAGAAAACATGTTAAAAAGCATGTTAAATGACGAAAGCATCAAAGTAGAGGCGATAAATGCATAAAAGGAAAAACATTTAAAATATTGACATAAAAATAGTTACGTTAAAAAAATTGGCGAATTTTAATTTTATCTTAACACCTAGAAATCATGTCAATATTAAAAGTAATTGAAATTCTTTGCAGTTCTAAAACAAGTTGGCAAGATGGAGCTCAAAAAGGAATAGCCAAAGCCTGGAAATCTGTAAAACACGTGCGGTCCGTCTATGTCCATGACCAAAGCGCAACCGTCAGTATTGGTTTTTATAATAGAATTTCGAATAAATCTAAAATTAACTTTCGAACACGAATAGTGTCTTGTCCTGAATAACCGATACAGATTATTAGATAAAAATATTTAATTAAACACTTGCAAAAACGTTTTTGCAAG
>NZ_RYDL01000007.1 GCF_003968755.1 Flavobacterium sp. RSP15
CTGAAAAGACTGGGGTTCTTTTGTTTATAGATACCACGTGTTCGCCATGCGGGCTCGGTTCGTCGCCTTTCTTTATTTGAACCCCAGTCTGAAAAGACTGGGGTTCTTTTGTTTATAGGTTCGACGTGTTCGCCATGCGGGCTCGGTTCGTCGCCTTTCTTTATTTGAACCACAGTCTGAAAAGACTGGGGTTCTAAAAACTCTTTAACGAGTGATCCTTACGATCAAACCCAAAAATCATGCTAACCGTCATAAACTCAAAGCTACCCATGCGCAACAAAGCGATTACAAGGAATTTCTATGTGAACCACTTGGGTTTTCAAGAATTGGGTAGTGCTGACTTTGACGGGTATTGGATGGTGCAAAAAGACACGATTGAAATTCATTTTTTTGAGTTTATAACCATTGATTCTGTTGAAAATTACGCTGGAGTTTACATTCTGGTGCAGGATTTGAAATTGTATATAAAAACTTCTTGAACAATGGCGTTGCCATTCATCCCCAAGGTCCTTTGGAAATCAAACCTTGGAAACATAAGGAATTTTCAATATTGTATCCAGATTATAATTTATTGACTTTTGGGTAAAGTTTGTAGTGAATCTGCAGTCGTAAAAAAGCAATTTAGTATTTTTACACTTGAATTAAGGAAATAAAAAAATGAAAATACTACTCCTCGGCTCAGGCGAATTAGGAAAAGAATTTACAATCGCAGCACAACGCATTGGGCAAATCATAATTGCGGTGGACAGTTACGAAAATGCACCCGCCATGCAAGTTGCCCATGATTTTGAAGTGATCAACATGCTCGACGGAGAAGCCCTAGACCGCATCGTTGCCAAACACCAACCTGATTTCATTGTTCCCGAAATAGAAGCCATCAGAACCGAGCGTTTTTATGACTATGAAAAGCAAGGAATTACCGTAGTTCCTTCGGCGAAAGCGGCAAACTTCACGATGAACCGGAAAGCGATTCGGGAATTAGCATGTAAAGAATTAGGATTAAAAACCGCAAATTACCGCTACGCCACTACTGCCGCGGAATTACGGAAAGGCGTTATAACCGTTGGAATGCCGTGTGTCGTCAAACCATTAATGTCTTCGTCCGGAAAAGGACAATCCACCATAAAAACCGAAGCCGATATCGAAAAAGCATGGAAGTATGCCGTGGAAGGTTCCCGTGGCGATGTCGTAGAAGTGATTGTAGAAGCATTTGTCAAATTCAATTCGGAGATTACTTTATTAACGGTGGTACAAAACAATAATCCGACACTTTTTTGTGCGCCAATTGGCCATAGACAAGAACGTGGCGATTATCAGGAAAGCTGGCAACCCGCCAGAATTTCCGACAAGGATTTGTACGAAGCGCAAGACATGGCCGAAAAAGTAACCGAAGCTTTGGGCGGCGCAGGACTTTTTGGAGTCGAATTTTTCTTGACTGATGACGGCGTTTATTTCTCAGAATTATCGCCTCGACCACATGATACCGGAATGGTAACTTTAGCCGGAACACAAAACTTTAATGAATTTGAATTGCATTTACGCGCTATTTTAAGTTTGCCTATTTTTGAAATCACATTAGAAAAAGTGGGAGCCAGTGCAGTCATTTTAGCTTCGGAAAACTCTACAAACCCAACGTACTCCGGTATCGAAAAAATTGCGGCTTTACCTAAAACGGATTTCAGAATCTTTGGCAAACCAACTTCAAGACCCTACCGCAGAATGGCAGTGGCTTTAGTAAGTGATACCGTAGAAACTCCAATTGAAGAAGTGGTAGAAAAAGCAAAAAATGCAGCAAGGTTGATTACCGTGCATTCGTAATTACATTTAATAAACTTCCAATATTATACCGAAAACAAGATGAAAAAAAATTCGCTAAATCAGTGTTATCAGCGTTCCTTTTTATCATCTTGTGAATTATCACCTAACCATTCGAAAGTTCTTCCGGAACCTTTAAATACCTTTGATAAAAAAATACCGATGTCTAATTCTATCGTAGACATCCTGAATAATGATTACCCACACTGCCTTCAAGGGAAAGTTTGCAAAGGAAAAAAATATTTGCTTACACATAGGATTTCCAAAAATGAATGAATACTGCCTCCATGGTCACAATAAATTCGAGAAAGAACCGGGTTATTTTCATGGTGCAATGTATGTTAATTATTGTCTGGCGGTAGCGCAAAGTATTGCCACATTTGGCCTTGCTCAATTCTTTTTTGCTGAAAGTTTTGATTGACGAATCATTTCAATTATTGCAGTTGTCATTATTGAAATGGCTTCTATTAACATTCCTCTTTCCAGATTAATATGAATTTACATGTTTAAAAATTATTCGATGTAAAAAACGAGTATCTTAGCTAAAGCAAAAAATAATCAATTATGAAAAAGTTATTATACTTAACCCTTTTGTTCGTTGTAACATTAGCAAGTGCTCAGGATAAAGATAAAAAAGAAGAACCAAAACCACAAATTGTTGAGGCTGCTTGTGGTCAATGCCAGTTTGGAATGGAAGGACACGGTTGTGAATTAGCCGTTCGTGTGGATGAAAAATCTTATTTTGTTGATGGTAGTTCAATCGATTCGCACGGAGATGCACACGCCAATGACGGTTTTTGTACAACAATACGAAAAGCCGAAATTGTTGGTAAAATTGTAGACAATCGATTCAAAGTAACTTCTTTTAAATTACTGCCAAAAAAATAAAAAAAGGGCCTTAAACATTTGTTTTAGGCTCTTACTATTTATTTCGATTTCATACTCGATTTTAGATTGACATTCTCAAAACTCGAAATGTCTATTACTTCCTCCAAATCAACATCAAAAGAAATTTTCACACTGTCACCCACAATTGTTACCGGCAATTGATTGGATATTTGTGACGAACCCACAAAAATATTAGGATAATCTTTCACCTTAAAATAATAAAAACTATTACCGTTTTTTACATCATTTTGGTTTCGGGTCACTACGGAATTCAATACTTTTTTATTGGAAACACTATTCGAATTTATTTTATTATCTGCCATATTATATACGTTTTTAAACGAAGTCAAGGTTTCCCGCATTGTATTGCCGACGCCTACAATCGTGTAATCTGAAATAGCCACCATCGCAAACATTTTAACTAATCCGCCATCATCTTTCAGTGTCATCACATAGGTAGGAATGTTATTAATATTGTACGGAATAGACAACGACGCTTTATATCCTTTCTCCTGAACTTTCCCTTGTGCCGAACTTTGAGCAGCAAATTCTGTTGCGCCGCCTTGTTTGTAAAAGGTAGTTTCCTTGGTTCTGGTATCTACCAATACAAAACCTACAGCAGATTCTTCTTTGCCCACCGAAGTCAATCCGGTGTACCAATAAGCTTTGTTGTCTTTTCCATATACCAATGTCATTCCTTCTGTAATTTGCAGTTTATCCTGATTAGAAAAATTCCAATAGCCGTGAACATATTCACCCCAATCATTCAACTGATTTTCTATAAAATCCAAAGGCTGAATTCGATCCACCCATTTTGGCGTTTTAGCAATTGAATATTCATTTATTGCCCCAGATTGTGCATCAACCACAATAACTCCCGTAGCTTCTTTTCCTGAAAAACCAATTTTTTTCACATATTTAGTGACAATCCAAAACGGATTTCCAGCATCATCAATTTCAAAACTAAAATCAGCCAGACCAACAGTAGCATTTCCATTAAAATAAACGTGTCTGTGAATGTCACTTTGAAAGTAAGCGCCTTGCTGGTATTTAATCTTAATGTTCTTCCCTCCTACACTCTGAACTAATTTCACATCACGTTCATTGGTTGCAGAAACCATAACATATCCCGCAGTTCCCTCTTGGTTGTTAAACCATTTCAAAAAACCAGAATGTAATAATGGAGCAACCCAGTACAAGTTATTGTTCACCTTTTGGATACAAAAATCCCCCAATTCTACCTGACTTCCCAAAGCGGGTTGAGAACCTAAAATTTTCTCTCCCAAAAGATGGGCTAGTTCCTCATCGACCACACGGATTTTATCAATTGAAATTGGAGCAATATGATTCGTAATTTTTTGTCCGTTTTTAACCTCGCCTATTAATTTTTGATACGAATCGCTTCGGAACATTTTTAGGCTGGTTATAAAAGGAAGCGCAACACAATACGCTAAAAGCAATCCTACCAAAACAAACAAAATCTTGTTAGGTTTGGAAACAATCTTGACTTGCTTTGTTTGCTGAGAAATAGTCAAACCAACAGAAAATAAGATCCCTATTACTAACAACAGTAATAAAATAAAAGCAAAACCAGTAAATCCATAATTGATTACCGGAAGGTTGCCATAAAACAATAAAAAACTAAAAAGGAGTAAGAAAGCTATTGATAAAATCTTTTTCATAAAACTAAGTTTTAAATATTAGTCTTTAATACTCCTAAATGTTACACTAATAAAAGTGTCAATTTTAAAGAAAACAATAACCCTATTTACAATACCGCAAAAAACAGTATTTTTGCATTCTGATTGGAATTCATTTTTCAGTCTTTAATTTTTTTCAATCTTTAAAATAAAAACATGAAAGCATACGTATTTCCAGGTCAAGGCGCGCAATTCTCAGGAATGGGTAAAGACTTGTATGAAAATTCTGCTCTCGCAAAAGAATTATTCGAAAAAGCCAATGCAATTTTAGGTTTCCGCATCACAGACATCATGTTTGAAGGAACAGCCGAGGAATTGAAAGAAACCAAAGTGACACAACCAGCCGTTTTCCTCCATTCGGTGATTTTAGCAAAAACATTAGGGGAGGATTTCAAACCAGAAATGGTAGCGGGACATTCATTGGGTGAGTTTTCAGCTTTAGTAGCTAGTGGTACTTTATCTTTTGAAGACGGCTTGAAACTGGTTTCTCAAAGAGCTTTAGCTATGCAAAAAGCCTGCGAAATAAAACCATCGACTATGGCGGCCGTTTTAGGATTGGCTGACAACATTGTAGAAGAAGTTTGTGCTTCGATTGACGGAATTGTAGTCCCTGCAAATTACAACTGCCCAGGACAATTAGTGATTTCAGGAGAAACATCAGCAGTGGAAAAAGCGTGTGAAGCGATGAAAGGCGCTGGTGCAAAACGTGCATTATTGTTGCCTGTTGGAGGTGCTTTTCACTCTCCAATGATGGAACCGGCTCGTGAAGAACTGGCCGCAGCTATTGAAGCAACAACGTTCTCAACTCCTATTTGTCCGGTATATCAAAATACAACAGCCAGTGCAGTGTCAGACCCCGCAGAAATTAAGAAAAACCTAATCATTCAATTGACAGCTCCCGTAAAGTGGACACAATCAGTACAGCAAATGATCCAAGACGGAGCAACCTCGTTTACTGAGGTAGGCCCTGGAAAAGTATTAGCAGGATTGATCGGGAAAATTGACAGAGACGCTGTTACCGCTAATGTATAAAATAGTGGTAATTGGTGTCCAATAAACGAAATTTCCCCAGACTTATGTTTGTAGCGATTTTGTTTATCTTTATACGATGAATGTACTCAATTATCAATTTTTTAAAATGAAAATATAATGAAAAAAGCACTTTTAGGATTAGTATTTGTTGCCACTTTAATGACTTCTTGTAAAGAAGAAACAAAAGAGGAAGTGAAAGAAGCTAGAGAGGCCATTAGTAATGAAATGGAAGGAGCTATCGATACTGCGGCGGTAAAAGTTGATGCTGCCGCTGATTCTACCAGAATAAAAGCAGGAGAAATTCTTAAAAAAGGAGCTGACAAAATAAATCAGGCTGCTGAAAAACTGAAGGAATCCGGAAAAGAATAATTCAAAAACAAGGCTGCCCGGAAAGTAATTTCCAGACAGCCTTGTTTCTAAATTGAGTATACAAGCCCTCATCTAGTTGCGTACTGTAAATTAATAAAGAGGTACAACGTTAAATCTTGGAAAACCGGGTTAAATTTCAAGAATTAATTTAAACAAAAATAAGCTTAAATAGTTCATAAAATTACGATTATACCCGAAGTTATCGGGTGCTCAAATTCTTTATCGCGCACAAAATTCAAATAACCAAAGTCATTTAATTTTAGAGGTTAGTTTGGTTCTACAATTGATAACCCTCAATTTTTTTATTCGAATATCTTAAAGTCATATTGAAGAGACTGATATTCATTTGTTTTATCTTTTTTTGTATCTAAAGATATATTGTCGAAATAATCAATCTCTAACCTTAGCTCTTGAACTGTTGATTTGTAAATATTTTTTTGAAACCTAGATAAATAAATGTAGATTAGCTTACTATTGAAGGAGCAAAATTTCCTTTATATTATTTCAAATGAAATGGATTACTAGAGAACGCCCTAAAATTGATAGAATAGCCAGTCCTTGGTTGATCAAAACTTTTGTAGACAAAAACGCTGAATTTATTTATGTCCCATTCAGTGATGTTTTGAATAAAGCAAAAGAATTTGATGCCATTCCTTTTGATATTCCTAATGTAGAATACACACATTATGAAGAGAAAAGCACCTTTGATTATATTGTAAAAAAATATAAAATTAAAGACCCAGCTATTTTAATTATAGCTGATATTGTACGAGGAGCAGACACAGATAGACACGATATTGCAAAAGAATCAGCGGGACTTTTGGCAATTTCAGCGGGACTTTCTTATAATATTACAGATGATTATAAGTTATTAGAAACAGGAATGGTTATTTATGATGGGCTATACAGTTGGGCAACACATTTGTACAAACAAAATCATTTGCAGAATAGTCCTTTTGAAAACCTGCTGCACGAAGTTTACAATAAATTTTTAAAGGAAAAGAAAAAAAACAAAAAGAAAGCTCCGGCTTGGGTCAAAGATTTGAAAAAAATTATTCAGGATCAAATAGACAATCAATTTACTTTTGACCTAAAAAAAATTTCTAGTGACTTGGAGATTAACCCTTCTTATTTATCAAGAGAATTTTCAAAATATTTTGGAGACCTCAATTTTGGAGACTATGTTAGAAAATTACGAATTGAAAAAGCAATCGCCCTTATTCAGAATTCAACGTACTCTCTTACTGAAATAGCTTATATGACCGGCTTTTCAGACCAAAGTCATTTTACGAGGATATTCAAAATACATACAGGGAAAAACCCTTCTTCCTACCGAAAAAAAAAGCAAAAAAGTAATTCAAATACAAAAAGTAAATAGCATTCTATTTATTCCTATTTCTCCCCTGTAATTTTGTAAAAAATACAAACTATTATGATTTTTTTCAAATATTTTCTGCTTGTTGCTATATTAGTGTTTTCTATACCTGCAATTGGGCAAACAACTTATCCGAAAATTACGGGATATTTTGGGATATTGCATCCCATTGTAACGGTAAGTCCGGATGGAACTAATATCAATTTTAGAGATTATTATGCTCTGGGTTTCCCAACTGGAATCAATATTTGGAAAAGTCCAAAAATTGGGTTCTCATTTGAAATTGTACCCAATATAAGAGCAGAAAACGGAATTAGTAAAGTGAATAGTTTATTATTTCATCCTGGCGTACTAGTAGCACTTGGAAACGGATACACCTTTGCAGGCAGAGCGGCATTTGAGACTAATGGTAGGTATGGCATAACTCCAGTATTCAACAAAACGATAATAAAAAACACCAATAGCAGTTATTATGTTGCCATTCCTTTGCCAGTTCGGTTTGGCAATGATCATCCTTCCACTTTTACTGTGGCTATCCAATTTGGTATCGCCTTTTAAAACTACTTAATTTATGAAAGGAAACACTACATATACGTTAAAAATGCTAGCTGGTTATTTTAAAAAAATTAGGTTATTCAGCCTTCAGAGGTCCATTGCCACTAGTCAATTACGTGCACCTGAGATCTAGTCGAAGAAAAAAGAGATTTCGGAAAAATAAATTTAGAGTCATTTCAAAAAAAGGCACAGCATAGTATTACGAACATAACGACGACAATACATGCCGTTTTATCAATACTTGTATTGATCTACATTAAGGAAACACAAGAACGAACCTCATTTTGATTTCCGCAATAATAGGACTAATTTTAAAAATAATTTAAACGCTAAAAAAATGAACAGAAAAGATTTCTTAAAATCGAGTAGCTTGTTTGGAGCAGCAGCATTAGTGCTTCCGACTACAAACACGTTTGCTAAAAATTTAGCAGACAATTCCATTGATAAATTGGTAGATGCCAATGGTAATTATATTCAACAAACGTTGCCTTACAGCGAAAGTTTTTTGGAACCCTACATGGATGCCGAAACCTTGCACCTGCATTATACTTTTCATCACGGTGGCGCAGTAAAGGGTGCTAACAAAGATTTACAAATGATAAAGAAAGCATTGGATGAAAACAATTTGGAAACTGTTGATTTTTGGACAAAAAAGCTCTCCCATCATTTTTCATCTCACATTTTACATTCTATATTTTGGACTAATCTTACCAATAAAAACACATCACCCCAAGGTAATTTGCTAAAACGAATAGAAAAAAGTTTTGGTAGTTTCGATAGATTGAAAGTTCTAATTGCTGCCACCTCAAAAAATGTTGACGGCAACGGTTGGGGAATTCTTGCGTATCAACCTTACAGCGATAGCCTGGTAATTTTACAATGCGAAAACCACGAAAAACTTACGCAGTGGGGAGCCATTCCGATATTGGTTATTGATGTTTGGGAACACGCCTATTATTTAAAATACAAAAATAAACGAACCGATTTCGTAGATGCTTTATTCAATATCATCAATTGGGACAATGTGGCGATGAGATTGAACGATGCAGAAAATTTGATGAAATAAAATAGTAATAAAAACCAACTAAGTAACAATCATTGTATAATATCGTATTTTAAAATTAGATAAAATAACCTAACAGATTGATTTTAAACTACTGTTTACAACATTACTACTTTTTTGATGACGTTTAAAGTTTCGACTTACTTATCCTATACGTTTGGCTACTCGGTTTAAAATAAGTAGAAGTCTTTTAGAAAGATGAAAAAAATATTTTCCTGCCAGTAACCCTTCAAAAAAGAATGGTTAATTAAAATCGAATTAAATTATAAATTGTTATTTCTTCAAATCGTGCATAAAATGGTTAGAAAACAGTTCCTAATCGCCCACAAAAAACTTCATTATTTTTAATGAAGTTTTTTTATGCCTTTTCTTTAATTTACCACCCCTGCGTCAACCCGTTTTTAACAACCTCTTCGTATTTTTCTTTATCAAAACGGTATAAATTAGGGGCTTTGTGGGCTACATTACTTTTCTTCTCGTCCAGCTTATTTAATATCCCAATTGCCATTATCTTACGTAAAAAATTTCTACGGTCGAGTTTTCTGCCTAATATTGTTTCATATAATTTCTGCAACTCGGGAATCGTGAATTTTTCGGGTAATAAATTATAGCCTACCGGCATTAAATTCAATTCCATGCGAAGCGTTTCTAATGCTTTATCTAAAATTTCCTTGTGATCTAAAACCAATTCCGGCACCGCATTATGGTCAATCCATTCCACCGTTTCATTGTTACCCTCAGGTTGCGGAATCATTTTTAAAAAATCAACCAAGGCATAATACCCAACGGTTACAAAACGACTGGCAAACCATTTGCCTTCCGCTAAAGGTATTCCGTAAAAATCTAAAACGGTATTACTGACATCAACATTACACCTTCTGGCTGCTCCAAAAGTTGAAAATTGTCTCAGAAAAATCCCCCTTAGTCCCGTTCTACCATTCAAAACAGTGACGGCAGCCTGATCAATATCTTCGGTTATGGGCACAAAACCACCTGGTAAAGCCCATTTATCACTGTACTTTGTCTTTATCAATAACACTTTTAGCTGATTGTCATGAAATCCAAAAATCACACAATCTATTGATAAGCCGGGCTGATAGTTTTCCTTATTGTCTAAAATATTTTTTAACATGTACTTATTTTCTGATAATTAAAACATAATTTATTAGTGTTGCAATTTAGCTCATTTTTTTAAGAAAATTAAAGAACAACACTTTTTCAAAACTCTCAACGCTGTGTTTTTCTTTTGAAAAGAAAAAACACTGCAATAATAGTACAAATCGATTGTGTAAAAACACACCTATACTAAAAATAGCCTAAAAAAAATTATTAATCAAAAAATTATACAAAATGCATTACGAATCAAATAAATATGCACAATGCTTCAAAATAATAAATTTAATTAACGAACCCAATAATTCAAAAACAACCCAGTAAAAGACGAAAAAAAATGTTTTTATTACTTTTTGGACTGACATTAGTCTCCCAATCGCATGCTCAAGATGTAGATTATCGCGCTAAGGCAAAAAAACTAGTAGCTAAAATGAGTTTAGAAGAAAAGCTTTTTTATGTTCTGGCAAAACCGATTAGTCCACAAAAGCTGTTCAATACTGGATATTCCTACTATTTTTACGACGGATGGACCGCTTGGTTTGCGTAAAGCAGAAGGTTTTGACTTTACTAATAGTGTTCCTTCCATTTGTTTTCCGACTGCATCGGCACTTGCTTCGTCCTGGAATCCAGCATTGGTACAAAAAATGGGTGAAACCCTAGAAATCGAATCTCAGACTAACGATTTTCAAATAGTATTAGACGCCGGAGTAAATATGAAGCGATCGCCTCTTCTCGGAAGAAACTTCGAATATTTTTCTGAATATCCAGTTTTAGCCGGAGAAGTTGCTGTTAGTTTTATTAATGGTCTTCAAAGTCATGGTGTGAGAACTTCCATGAAAAATGCCATCATAACTTTAATATGATGGCATTTTTATTAAAAAAAAATATTTTTTAATTACAAAAAATCTAACGTTCGTTCCAGTGCCATTCCTCTCGATCCTTTTATCAAAATAGTACTATTGTTGAATATTATCATTGGTAAATCATTAGAAAATTCCTCAAATGTACTATAGAACCAAAAGTTGTTGTTTTCAAGTTTATTGGTATAAAATGCTGCACCTATAAAATAACATTTCACTTTATCTTCGTTCAAAAGAAGGTCAACTATTGCTTTATGTTCTTGCTGACTTTCCTGTCCCAACTCAAACATATCTCCCAAAATCATAACCTTATTTAAATCCTCTAACTGTAGAAAATTCTCAATAGCTACAGCCATACTACTCGGATTTGCATTATAGGCATCTAGAATTACTTGATTAGTTCCTTTTGTCAACAACTGTGATCTGTTGTTTTCAGGTACATAGCTTTCTAAAGCTTCTTTTATTGCGATATCATCGATACTAAAATACTTACCAATAGTGAGCGCTGCATTGATGTTATTGGCATTATACAACCCAATCAGGTGGGATTTTATTTCCAATCCGAAATAACATATTTCTACAAAAGGATTTGCCTTAATCGAAGTAATATTAACATCCGCATTTGTTTTATTTATACCAAAAGTAAATGAGTGCAACCTTTTTGATTTTTCAACTTGAATTGTATCTTCCAAATTAACAAAAGCAAGCTTGTCTTTTTTTGAAAGGTATTGATACATTTCGCTTTTGCCTTCAATAACGCCCTCTACACCACCAAAACCTTCTAAATGGGCTTTGCCAAAATTAGTGATATACCCATAATCCGGTGTTGCTAATTCACATAGAAATTCAATTTCTTTTTTGTGATTTGCTCCCATTTCAACTATTCCTATTTCAGTTTCTGAAGTAAAAGAAAGCAATGTCAATGGAACCCCAATATGGTTGTTTAAATTGCCAACGGTTGCTTTGGTTTTAAATTTTTTCGAAAGTACAACCTGAATAAGTTCCTTAGTGGTTGTTTTTCCATTACTTCCCGTAAGCGCAATTATGGGCAATTTCAAATATTCACGATGGTATTTTGCTAATTTTTGCAGCGCGACCAAACTATCTTCAACTAAGATAGTCCTTTGATCAATAAAATAAGATTCATCATCAATTATAACATACGCAGCTCCTTTTTCTAATGCTTCTTTTGCAAAAGTGTTAGCATCAAAACGCTCTCCTTTTACAGCAACAAATAAGGAGTTTGGCTCAATCTTGCGGGTGTCAATTGAAACTGAGTTGCATTGCAAAAACAAACTATGAACGTAATTAATATCCATTTGAAACGATTTAAAAAAACAAAAGCCCTAATCAAAGGGCTTTTGTTTGTATTTATATAAAAATTAATTTCTGGCTGATCTTTTTTTATCTGCTTTTGCTCCTACTCGAGACATCGCACATCTAAAACCAATGTAATCTGTGGCCATGTCCTGCGGAAAATACCTTCTTTGAGCCGGATCTAACCAATAGGCTCTATCCCTCCAGGATCCTCCTTTGTAAACTCTGACATTGTCATTTATCAAAGTTGTTCTTTTGCTTGATTTATCATATTTCCTAACCATGTTCCCTAAACTGTCCGTAGTCACATTGTGTATTGGGGAGTTATACATGTTTTTTTCTTCTTTCGTTTTCTCGTCATCTGATTCTGAATCTCCAAAATTATAATATCTAGTAGATTGTTTATCTCCATCTCTGTAGTTAATATTATCACTTTTATTAAAATTTTGTCTCAGATAAGTCTCTTGTTCGTCAACGGGTACCTGAGCGATTTGACCTGGAAAGTTTCTGGCAATGATTTTTCCATTGCTTAAAGTATCAAATTTCATATTGTCTTTAGTGACAATTTCTACTTTGCCATCTTCACCAATTTTATTTTTAGTGTATTGATTCCCTCTGAAATAATTAAAATCATTTGCTTCATTATCGATAATAGGTCGGTAAACATCTTGAACCCACTCAGCTACGTTTCCGGCCATGTCATACAATCCAAAATCATTTGCAGGATATTTTTTTACTTCATTTGTAATGTCAGCCCCATCATCAGACCAACCTGCAATTCCGCCGTAATCACCATTTCCTTGCTTAAAATTAGCTAATTGATCCCCTTTGCTTTGTCTTTTGCCGGAACGCGTGTACCCGCCTGACCAAGGATATTTTTTTTGCCCTTTGTATATGTTATATTCTCTTTGTCCCACATCGGCTGCAGCTGCATATTCCCATTCCGCCTCTGTAGGAAGTCTGTATTCCGGTAGAAGAATTCCGGAAGAACGCTGCGCATAAACATTCTTTGGTTCTACAACCGTCCCATTTTTTCCAGTTTTAGGAGTTTTTCTGGCTCCTTTTCTTCCTTTTAATACAATATCTTCATTTCCTCCAAAAGCCAAGGTCGGTGAATTTAAATAGGTTTCAGTATCAAAATTGCTGTCTGCAGTCACATCTAGTGTTTTTGCATTCTTTTTAAGGTATCCGTTTTTTTCCAGAAGCGCTTCATTTACACGTTGGGTTCTCCAATTGCTAAATTCGACGGCTTGAATCCAATTTACACCTACAACAGGATATTCTGCATAAGAGGGGTGTCTTAAGTAATTATTGGTCATTGTTTCATTATAGCCCAATCTATTTCTCCAAACTAAAGTGTCTGGCGAGGCGCCTTCATATATATATTTATAATTTTCTTCCGTCGGTGGATAAACATTTTTCAACCAGTCTAAATAATCCAAATACATTGAATTTGTTACCTCCGTTTCATCCATATAAAAAGATTGGACATGTTGTTGCGTTGGGGTGTTATTCCAATCATGCATAACATCATCCTGCACTTTGCCCATGGTAAATGTACCTCCTTCAACAAAAACTAATCCCGGACCCGCTTCTTGTTTTTTATAATTTGAACCTGCTTTTTTACTGTCCATATTCCAGCCAGTTGCTCTTGAAGTATTCTTTGAGCTAGATTTTTTACTGCAACTGGAAAAACCAATAATAAACAGGATTGATATTAACAATCGTAAGCTCATAATTCTGTTTGCTTTCATACTCTTTAGTGGGTAATAATTTTAGTGGCGCAATATAATAATTATCAATTAATCAACATCGATCTTTCTTATTATTTTCAAAAAACCGATTTTAACAACAAATTACATATACGAACGCAAATTTATAATATTTATTATTTACTATAACATGAAATGATTTATTTTTACTGATTTATAATAACTGTCTATTAATTCCGTTGAAAAAATAATGAGAAAAATTATTTTGGCTTATCTAGTACTAATTCCGTTCGTTTCTTTTGCCCAGATCAAAGGTGATGCAACCATCAATTGGTTAGAAAAAAAAGAAATGTCCTATGGTGATTTCAAAGTTACGATCCCTTTTTTTTCAGGAAATAGTTTCCATTATAATGCTGCTGCCAAAACGCTCCTTTTTACTTTAAAAATAAATGAACCAGTCTCTTTTGATGAAGGGAAAATTCAAGTTACAAATATAATTTACGAATCGATTACTGCTGCTGAACTCGGAGATTTAGATATCGAAAACCTTCCTAAAACAGTAAGTTCGTCTTTGCAAATACGTAATTCCAGAGAACTAAAGAATGCCTTTATTGAGCTTACACCAATAATTAAAGATAATTTTGGATTCAAACGAATCAAATCCTTTTCGTATGAAATAGAGCGTAACGCTTCTAGAATTTCACCCTCCGAAAAAACGTTTAATGGCATTTCTAATTCGGTTTTATCGAGCGGCACTTGGTTTCGATTTTATATTGAAAAATCTGGCGTGTATAAAATCTCTAAAAGCTTTCTGCAACAACTCGGACTTGATGTTACATCTGACCCCAGAAAAATAAAAATATACGGCAATGGTGGGCGAATGGCACCATTGTCCAACAAAATTTACTATCCAAATGACTTGATCGAAAATACAATTCAAATAAATGGCGAAGGGGACGGCATTTTCAACAATGAAGATTACATTCTTTTTTATGGTGAAGGCGTTGATACTTGGAATGAGGAAAGCAAAACACACCTTAACTTATATGACACAAAATCGTATTACTACATTACAACACAAGGTGCTGACGGGAAAAGAATGGCGCCTTTAAGTCAGCCTGCAGGAAACAGTACGTTGACTTTAACCTCCTTTGATAATCACCAACACCATGAAGTAGATCTGGTAAACATAGCTCGATTGGGCCGTCAATGGTTTGGCGAATCATTTGAGGTTAAAAACGAACAGGAATTTGACTTTGTCTTCCCTAATTTTGACGCCACATCAACCGTTAAAATTATGCTGACAGCCGCCTCAGCAGCTTTTACACCTACCTCACTTACTGTGACCGCAAACGGAATTTTAGTCGGAAACATCTCGTTTCCTGCGCTGAATAACAATTCAGAAACTGAATTTGTTTTGGGGTTTTTACCCTTTAACGCTTCGTTCAGTGGAGCCGAAACGGTCAAAATAAAGCTCAAATACAACAACAATGGCGTTCCGGGTTCTAAAGGCTTTCTGGATAATATTAGACTAGTTGCCAAGAGAAAACTTCAAGGATACGGAAAACAATTTCATTTTCAATACGATCAATCCAGGACAAAGACCGGAATTGTCAATTATCTTATTTCAAATGCCGCTGGAATCTCTCAAATATGGGATGTTACGGACATCTACAACACAACTAAAATCGAAAATGCAGGTCAAAATACAATCAATTTCAAAGCAGGTTTGGGAGAACTCAGAAAGTACATTGCAGTGGAGGCCTCGGATTATTATATTCCTTTAAAAGAAAGCCGATCAACGGTCCCGAATCAAAACCTAAAAGGAACCTTATTCAAAAATAGTCTGGGTCAATTTCAAGATATTGATTATGTAATTATTTCGCCTTCATTTTTAGTTTCTCAAGCTGAAAAACTAGCTAGTTTTCACCGCAATTATTCTAATTTGAGTGTAAAAGTAATTCCTTTAGAATCGATATATCAAGAATTTTCTTCGGGCAAACAGGATGTAGCTGCTATAAGAAACTGCATTAAGTACATCTATCAAAATGCTTCAACACCACAAAAAAGAATGCAATTCATTAACCTTTTTGGCGATGCTTCCTACGATTTCAAAAACAGAATCATCAACAATACTAACGTTGTTCCTATTTATCACTCTTTAAATAGCAATACATCGGGAGAATCCTCTTTTGCCTCTGATGATTTTTTTGGACTAATGGATCCTTCAGAAGGTAATGTTATTTCCTATTTTGGCGGAATCGATATTGCAGTTGGCAGAATGCTGGTGAACGACTCCAAGCAGGCGGATGAAATGGTGAATAAAGTAATTGAATATCACGACATAAAATCTTACGGAAGCTGGAGAAATAATTTTGTTTTAATTTCTGATGATTCAGATATTGCCTCCGATGCCACTTTGCAAAAAAAACAAAATACGCTTGCAAATACCATTGCTGCCGAAAAACCTTTTTTGAATGTCAATAAAATCCTCTTGGATTCCTACATTCAGGAAGCCGCTGCTGGAGGATCCAGATACCCTAAAGCACGAGCCGATTTCTTTAATGCTTTCGAAAAAGGCGCTTTAGTATTTAATTATTTAGGTCATGGTGGCGAGGACGGTTTGTCAAGCGAGCGGATATGGGAAAAATCAGACGGACAAAATTTAAGCAATCAATTCAGATACCCATTATTCATAACTATTACCTGTGAATTTTCCCGCTTTGACAATCCCTTTAGACCTACAGCTGGGGAATATACGTACTGGAACCCAAAAGGCGGAGCAATAGCCATGATTACAACGATTCGTTCCATTGGTCAGTTTAGTGCCGAAAACTTTAATGATGTTTTTACTAAAAATTTATTATCGTACGGCTCAAACCAATATTCATCTATTGCAGAAGCACTGAGAATTTCGAAAAACAGCAATCCCAATTCAGCAACAAATGTCGTCTTTTACATTGGTGACCCTGCATTAATGCTTGCCATTCCCAAGCCAAAAATTAGATTAACAAAAGTAAATGACATTGCTGTTACCCAAAATATTGAGGACTTCAAATCACTCTCTAAAATCAAGTTGACCGGTGAAGTTACGGATGAGAACAACAATCCTTTGACCAACTATAATGGTGAAGTTTCCACTACTATCTTCGACAAAACCATTTCAAGAGCAACCTATAATAATGACGGAAATAGTCCAGTCATGAATTTTAATGTTTTAGGAGAAACCATATTCCGGGGAAATGCATCGGTTACAAATGGTGAATTTGAATTTAGCTTTGTTGTACCACGAGACATCAGAATCCCTTTAGCAAACGGAAGAATTAGCTTTTATGCCAAAAAAAATCAAGTATTACAAAACGAAACCGGATATGATGCTGCCATAAAAATAGGTGGAATAAACGAAAATGCCGCAACAGACAATATTAGCCCAACTGTGAAGTTATACATGAATGATGAGACTTTTGTTTCTGGCGGAATAACAAATGAATCTCCGTTTCTTGTTGCGTTACTTGAAGATGGAAACGGCATAAATACAGCCAGCGGAATAGGCCATGATATTGTTGCTATTTTAGATGGAGATGTAAGCAATCCCTTTGTATTGAATGACTATTATCAAACAAAACTGGATGATTTCACCAGCGGAACACTTCGGTTTCCGTTGCGCAATTTAGCTCCCGGGCTGCACACCATCACATTCAAAGCTTGGGATGTGTACAACAATCCAGTAACCGCTGAAATCCAGTTTATTGTAGTGGGTGATGATGCCATAACATTGACACATGTATTAAATTACCCCAATCCATTTGTCAGCTATACGGAGTTTTGGTTTACACACAACAGACCATTTGAACCATTAGACGTTCAGGTTCAGGTAATGACGATAACAGGAAAAATAGTTTGGACTAGGAATCAAATCGTCACGACAGATGGTTTTTTATCCAAAGAAATCACTTGGGACGGCAAAGATGATTTTGGAGACCGAATAGGAAAAGGCGTGTATATCTATAAACTCACTGTGAAATCAAGCCTAACCAATAAGAAATCCGAAAAATATGAAAAACTTGTAATCCTTTAATTAAATACTATATTTGTCTAACAAACCTTCTGAAATAATGAAAAAAACAGTATTGATTATTACCCTTATATTTATGATTTCTTTTGCAAAAGCTCAGGATAGAGTCATAAACCCTGGGGTTCCATTTTTATTAGTCGCTGCCGATGCAAGAGCTGCAGGTATGGGTGATATAGGAGTTGCTACATCCGCAGATGCTTTTTCTCAGCAATGGAATCCAGCGAAATATGCATTTGCCACAGATGCACAAGGGTTTTCAATAAGTTACACACCGTACCTCACTGATCTGGTAAATGATATCGCATTAGCGCAACTGACCTACTATCAAAAACTGAATGACCGAAGTGCTTTTGCAGGAAGTATTCGTTATTTTGGATTAGGCGAAATTGAATTACGCAGAACAGGCGAACCTACAGAAGCCTTTCCTACCGTATCGCCTAATGAATTTGCTATTGACGGTTCCTACTCCTTAAAACTAAGCGAGAAATTCTCGATGGCGATTGCAGGACGATTTATAAATTCTAATTTAAAAATTGCTTCCGAAAACAACGATGCCTCCTCTGCCAGTTCATTTGCTGTTGATGTAGCCGGTTTTTACCAATCCGAAGAACTGGCGTACAATGAATTCAACGGGAGATGGAGAGCTGGGTTTAACATTCAAAACTTAGGTCCAAAGATTAGTTATGACAATGATGATTTTAACAATAACTTTTTACCCGCTAATTTAAAAATCGGAACTGGTTTTGATTTTATTTTAGACGATTACAACAAGGTTTCGTTAAATGTTGAATTTAATAAATTATTAGTTCCAACTCCTCAAAATCCAGATTTGAATAATGATGGCACAGTGACTCCCCAAGAACGCAATCAAAACAATGACAATTACCGCTCAATAGGCTGGACATCCGGTGTTTTTAAATCATTTGGTGATGCGCCTGATGGATTTGGAGAAGAGGTGAAAGAAGTAACTTATGCGGTAGGTGCTGAATATTTGTACCAAGATTCCTTTGCCATGCGATTGGGATATTTCCATGAAAGTCCGTTGAAAGGGGCGAGACAATTTTTATCCCTTGGAGCAGGTTTTAAATACAATGTTGTCAAAGTAGATGTTTCGTATTTATTCTCAGCATCAAAAGTAAAAAACCCTTTAGAAAACACCCTTCGTTTTTCACTTACCTTCAATTTTGGAGATAAATACGAAGAATATTAAACATAAATAAAATTCACCAATAATAATCCAAATTTCAGCCCGAACGCTTCGGAATGAAGTTTGGATTTTTTTTCCTTAAATTAGTATGAAAGAAATAATAATTACTACACAATTCAAAGCATTTGATGCCTTTGAAGATTTGCCAAATGACATTCAGAATTTAATGGGACAAGCTGTTGAAATTAGAAAAAAAGCGTACGCCCCGTATTCAAAATTCAGAGTTGGCGCAGCCCTTCTTTTAGATAACGGCAAGATCGTTTTAGGTTCAAACCAAGAAAATGCGGCTTACCCATCCGGGCTTTGTGCGGAGCGGGTGGCTATTTTTCATGCAGGCGCAGTCTATCCAGAGGTTAAAATTTTGAAAATGGCTATCACAGCTGCTTCAGATACTAATACGACTTCGACTCCAATACCGCCCTGTGGTTCTTGCAGACAATCCATAGCCGAATATGAAATTCGGCAAGAGACACCGATTGAAATCTATTTCATGGGAGAGATTGGTACAATTTACAAATCCGAATCTCTAAAAAACCTGCTCCCTTTTATGTTTGACAAAAAATACTTGTAAAAAATCCAAAAACTACCTATTAAATTTTAGTTCTAAGTTGGAATGTCTTATTTTTGCATGCCGACCATTCGGGCGCAAATTTGTGGGAGGAAACTATTTTGCGTTATAGGTACACATTGATAATACAATAACACTTTAGCAAAAGAAAAATTCAGATGAAAGAAGTTACAAAAGAAGTATATTTAAAGTGGTATGAAGACATGCTGCTTTGGAGAAAGTTTGAGGACAAACTTGCAGCATTATACATCCAACAAAAAGTTAGAGGTTTTCTACATTTATACAATGGTCAGGAAGCGGTACTAGCCGGTGCATTGCACGCCATGGACTTGACAAAAGATAAAATGATTACCGCGTACAGAAATCACGTTCAGCCAATAGGAATGGGAGTTGATCCCAGACGTGTGATGGCGGAACTTTTAGGAAAAGTTACCGGAACTTCAAAAGGAATGGGTGGTTCTATGCACATTTTTTCAAAAGAACACCGTTTTTATGGTGGACACGGAATCGTGGGCGGACAAATACCTGTAGGTGCAGGATTGGCTTTTGCAGATAAGTATTTTGAAACTGGGGGTGTTACTATGACCTATTTTGGTGATGGCGCCGCACGCCAAGGATCTTTACACGAAGCCTTCAACATGGCAATGTTATGGAAACTTCCAGTTGTATTTATTGTCGAAAACAATGGATATGCCATGGGAACATCTGTAGGAAGAACAGCGAATCATACTGATATCTGGAAACTAGGACTAGGATATGAAATGCCTTGCGGGCCAGTGGATGGAATGAATCCTGTAAAAGTTGCTGAAGCAATGACAGAGGCAATTGACAGAGCACGTCGTGGTGACGGACCTACTTTTCTTGAAATGAAAACATACCGTTACAGAGGTCATTCGATGTCAGACGCGCAATTGTATCGTTCGAAAGAAGAAGTTGAAGAGTACAAAAAAATCGATCCAATTACACAGGTTTTAGATATAATTAAAGAAAAAGAATACGCTACCGATGAAGAAATTGGGGCAATCGAAAAGAGAGTGAAAAGTTTAGTTGAAGAGTGCGTAAAATTTGCTGAAGAATCTGAATACCCACCTATTCAACAACTTTACGATGTAGTATACGAACAAGAGAACTATCCATTTTTACCTCATAAACTATAAATCAATTATGGCAACAATAATTACAATGCCTCGTTTGAGCGATACGATGACGGAAGGAACGGTAGCGACTTGGCTAAAAAAAGTAGGGGACAAAATCAGCGAAGGCGATATCCTTGCCGAAATTGAAACAGACAAAGCAACAATGGAATTCGAATCCTTCAATGAAGGAACTCTTTTATATATAGGTATTCCGGAAGGAGAAACCGCAGCTGTAGATTCTTTGTTAGCAATTATTGGAGATGAAGGCGAAGATGTTTCTGGTTTAATCGCTGGAAAAACAGCTGATGTGGCTCTAGTTAAAGAAGAGGCAAAAGCTACTACAGAAACAACAGAAGCAACTCCCGATGCTATAAAAGAAGAAACAAAATCTACTACCACTGCTTTACCAGAGGGAGTTATAGTTATTACTATGCCACGTTTAAGTGACACCATGACCGAAGGAACTGTTGCGACTTGGTTGAAAAAAGTAGGCGATACAGTTGCCGAAGGAGACATTCTTGCTGAAATTGAGACAGACAAAGCAACAATGGAATTCGAATCTTTTAACGAAGGATCTTTATTGTATATTGGAATTGAAGAGGGGAATTCAGCACCAGTAGACAGCCTTTTGGCAATCATTGGACCAGCAGGAACGGATATTTCCGGAATTGCAGAAAATCATAAAACTGGCGGAGCACCACAAGCAGCACCCGTAGCTGAAAAAGAGATAGAAAAAGAAGTTGCTTCGACAGAAAAAACTTCAGAACCAGTTGCTCATGAACCAGTTGCTCAAGAAGAAGCATCAACTAACGATCAACGAATTTTAGCATCCCCATTAGCAAAGAAAATTGCAAGTGATAAAGGAATTCAATTGGCACAAGTAAAAGGTTCTGGCGAAAACGGACGTATTGTAAAAAGCGATATTGAAAACTTCACGCCACAAACTGCTGCTCCAGCGCAGACAAATGTTGCGGTTGCACCAGCCAAAACAGAAACTGCCGCTGCGCCTAAAGTATTTGTTCCAGCAGGAGAAATTTTTACAGAAGAAATCAAAAATTCGCAAATGCGAAAAATCATTGCGAAACGTTTAGCAGAATCTTTATTCACCGCGCCACATTACAACTTAGTGATAGAGGTAGCAATGGATGAAGCAATGCAATCAAGAGTAATCATTAACAGTGTTCCAGACACAAAAGTATCGTTTAACGATATGGTGATAAAAGCGTGTGCAATGGCTTTAAAAAAACACCCAAAAGTGAATTCACAATGGAGAGAAGATTCAATTCTTATCAACCATCACGTGAATGTAGGAGTTGCTGTAGCGGTTGAAGACGGATTAGTAGTTCCTGTATTGCGTTTTACAGATGCGATGAGTTTATCACAAATTGGCGGAAGCGTAAGAGATCTTGCAGGAAGAGCTAAAAACAAAAAATTATTACCTACAGAAATGGAAGGAAGTACTTTTACCGTTTCTAATCTTGGAATGTTTGGTATTACTGAATTCAACTCAATCATTAACCAACCCAATTCTGCTATTCTATCCGTAGGAGCTATTGTAGAAAAACCGGTAGTGAAAAATGGTCAGATTGTGGTAGGAAATACAATGATGTTATCTTTAGCTTGCGACCACAGAACAATTGATGGCGCAACTGGAGCTCAATTTTTACAAACATTGAAACAATTTATAGAAAACCCAGTTACGATGCTTGCGTAATAACTCCGTTTTTAAAATACAAATCCCGTCTTGTTTCAAAAACTTGATGGGATTTTTTATTTATTCTTTTCTTCAATCCAGCGCGACATATATTTCGTGCTTTTTAAAGTATGGTGTTGCAACATGGCTCCCATAAAATTACGCAGTCGATGCTCCTTCAAATTAGCACATAAAAATTCTATTTTAATTCTAAAGTTATTTTCGAACAAATATTTTATATATCGCTCATTAATAATTTTCAGTCCATTTTGTTGGGCTTGAAGCCAAATTGCTTTGTCTTGGTATAATTGTACTGCAACATCCGCAAAATCAACAACATCATCCGTGATGTTACCGTTCCAAGATAAATCACCATGCATGGATTCTGAACCAATAGTAGTTGTTACGCTTGGCGTTCCGCATTGCATGGCTTCTAATAATTTACCTTTAATACCCGCGCCAAAACGCAAAGGAGCCAAAACCACTCGTGCTTCCTTCACAACTTCTTCCGCATCAATGGCGCGTCCCAAGATTAAGAAGCCTTCTTTCTTATTATGCAATTGCAGTACCTTTTGAGAAGGATAAGCACCATAAATATTCAAAACTGTTTCTGGCAAACGCATCTTGATTAAGGGCCAAATCGTTTCTTTTAAATACTGAACCGCATTCCAATTGGGCTCATGAAGAAAATTCCCGATAAAAACAAAGTTTTTTCGTTCCTCAAAGAAAGGTAGCTTGTCTATTTGGGCAACAACAATTGGTTCCAATAAAAAAGGCAAATAATACAATAAGGCTTTCTCAATTTTAAATGTAGATTCCAAAAGTTCCACTTCAAATTCAGAAATCATCAAAGACAAATCACAACGTAAAATACTGGCTATTTCACGTTTGGCTACCTCTTCAACAAATAAATCAGAGGTCTTAAAGGAACGATTTTCTTTGAATGCTTTCTGACGAGCCAATCTCAGACAATGTAAATCTTCGGTGTCTAGCAACCGTAACGCATCCGGACAATTTTCGGCAACACGCCAACCAAATTGCTCTTCCATCATAAAACGGTCAAACAAAACCACATCTGGATTCAATTCTTTTATAAAAACATCAAAACTGGAATTATTAAGTTCTATTGCTGTTTTCTCCACTTCGTACTCTTGTAAATCAACCATATAATCACTGTTTTGTGCAGGACTGGCAAACGTAATGCTAAAACCTTGCGCTTTAAAGAGTGAAATCAATTCCATCATCCTTCCTCCCGCTGCAGACGAATTGGGTTCCGGCCAAACAAAACCAATAATTAAAAGCTTTTGAACTTGATTCATAATATTATAAAATTTCAATTGCAAAATAATGCTATTTTGAGTTCAATCCAGTGATTTGAATCAAAAATAGATTATAAAACACTAATTTTACACCAAATAAATTTCATCAGTATGTTAGGATTAAAATTAGCCACAGACCCGCGTTGGGTAAATATAGTTGAATCAAATATAGAAGAAATTCTGACGGATCATGCGTGGTGCGAGCAAAAGGCTGCTTCAAATGCCATCAGTATTGTTACCTATAACTCGGAAATAGAAGAACTAGTAACCGAAATGTTAATAATTGCAAGAGAAGAGTTAGAACATCTGCAAATGGTACATGACTTAATAAAAAGCAAAGGATTAACTTTAGGCAGAGAAAGAAAAGACCATTATGTAAATCAACTTTTCAAATTCATGAAAAAAGATGGCAGCCGAAAAGATGCATTGTGTGACCGATTATTATTTTCAGCAATGATTGAAGCAAGAAGCTGTGAACGATTTAAAGTTTTATCAGAAAACATAAAAGATGTTGAACTGGCTACTTTTTATAGAGATTTAATGATTAGTGAAGCGGGACATTACGCCACATTTTTGAGATTTGCACGGGAATATGCTGATAATGTAGATGTTGACAAAAGATGGGCAGCATGGATCGAATTTGAAGGATCAATTATCACTAATTACGGAAAACAGGAATCGATTCATGGATAATTAATTCTTCGAGTATTTAATAGGTTGTATTAGTGTTTATTCGAGTAACAAAGACATTCTGTGGATGTATTTATTTAGCATTAATGTAAAGTCAAAATAAGCCCTGTCTTCTACAATTATAGTTCCTTTAGGAAAAATCAACTGATCCAAACCATAGTTGCCATGAGTTTTAGTATCTGGAATGTTTACTAAGTCTGGAATTTAAAAATAATCATCCCAACAAGTGTGTATTTTTATGCCGTTTTTAGCTGTCCGAAACTTTGTCCAATCAAACATGTTTAAACATAAGCTGATTGTGATGCTATCTATCAATTTAATGTTTTGGTCTTTGATTTCTTCGATAATCTTACGCTGATTATCATTTTTAGTGTTCTTTTATAATGCTATAAAATCCTTTAATACACCGTTTCATATATTCTCCAATTGCGTTTCTTATTACCATCACTCATGTTGGTGCGTGTTGGATTTTGCAGTAATCCTAAATCCTTAATAAAGGTATTGGTGACTCCGATTCTAGCGAAAATATCGCCTAAAGTATAGCATTTATTCAGCTGTCTGTAAGTTAGAGCTACAAATTGATCATAAGTCTTATCCTTACTGCATACTTTATCGCTTTTGTATTGTTTGGCACAAGATTCAAGGATCCATCGAGGTACAAGGTCAATAATTTGACGAATGACCGGTTTTTTAGTATTTTTATTGCATTTGAAGAGCCAGATTATAAGTGTTATTTATTTTGCAAAAATAAAAACACGAGATTCTCAGACATTTTTTATTTTAGACTTTCGGATGACAGTGAAAAATTACTTGATAAAATCGATGACGTAGAGCATCGCAAAAACAGACGTTATAGTTTAGTTTCACTATCATAAAACGACAAGTCTTCGTGCCACTCCAGGCAAAAAAGTAGGCGAACGACTTGGGCACCAAGGCAATACCTTGGAATTGATTACCAATCCAAATGTTGCCATTGCGCTGAGCATTAACCAGAATTTTTATAACTATTGTGGGGATTTATCTGACCGACCAGTACTATTTATGCTACGCCGACAAGTTGTTGACATTCCCGCCGATTACTGCTGAATTTACTGAGCATCGTATATTTTAAAAAACTTGCCCAAATGGTCATCATACAAAAGCTTTGTTCGCTAGCTGAGTTAACTCGCCGATAAGTTACAGGTGTAATATTCAAGCTACAATTGCTTATATGCATACTAGACAATACTAGCCTTTCGAAAGGATGAGCGAGTTTTTTAACGATGCTTGTAATTTAAAAATGGCATAGGGCACTTTTGTTCCTTATTGAAAGATTTTGCGCAAAAAGCCCAACCTGCCTGCGAATTGATTGCTCAAAAAGTAGGAAACGGAAAAGTGGTCGTAGGTGACTAAACAAGTGCCAAAGTCAATAGAAAGAAGGGATGGTTCTGTACTTTTCAAAGCCAAGGTGCCACTTATATTACATTTTCAAGCAATATAGGAACTACTACTACAGATGGAAATTTCCCCTAACGGTTTTACAAGCTCCATTCTCGTTCATGATTGTTGGCGGAGTTATTTTTAAATAAAAAGTAAAACGCATCAAATATGCATCCCTCATTTACTCCGCGAACGTGTTTTTTTCGAAGAGCGTTGTGGATCTCAATGGACTATATATTTCAAGGAATTGCTATACGAAGTAATAAAGCTTAAACGGAATTTAACATCAATTCAATATCTCAATCCAATATTTCAAAGGAACCTAATCATGGAACAATTATCCGTTTTGCTACTTACTTCTGTTTCCGAAAACAGGAAGGATCTTTATGCATTATGCAAGCGAATAAATATATAAGCAATATGTCTTTACTTTTTTATTCCACAACTAGGGTCCTCCAGACAACAATGCTTCTGAAAGAGCTATCCGTAATGTAAAAGTGAAACAAAAAGTATCCGGATAATTTAAAACCGAAAACGGGGTGCAATTTTATATGATCATTCGTTCGGTAACCGATACTTGTTTCAAAAACGGATAAAATGTATTAGCGTCCTTTAAAACTAGTGCTATATTACAACCTGAATAGTTGCATTTTTTCTATAAAAACATAAAGATTGTAGCGGAAAGCCCGACCCTTGCGGTCAAACCCATATACTACAAAACCCCAAGAAAATCTTGAGGTTTTTTGGGTATATTCGAAGTTGGATTTTGGATTTTCTAACTTTTGATTCTATGAATTTTGACTATAGAGTCACCGCTTCTTTGATTCGGCGTAAGGCCTCAATTAACAATTCTTCACTGGTTGCATAAGAGAAACGGATACAATCCGGGTTTCCAAAAGCGTCACCCGTTACGGTTGCTACATTAGCTTCGCCTAAAAGGTACATTGAGAAATCATTGGCGTCTTTAATAAATGTTCCTCTTAATGTTTTTCCGAAGAAAGAGGAGACGTCCGGGAATACGTAAAATGCACCTTCTGGAACGTTGATTTTTATTCCAGGAATGTCTTTTAATAATCTAACCACTAAATCTCTGCGGCTATGGAAAGCATCCACCATGTGTTTTAATACACTTGGGTCAGCATCTACCGCGGTAATAGTAGCACGTTGTGCAATACTGTTAGCACCACTTGTTACTTGACCTTGAATTTTTGTACACGCTTTTGCAATGAATTCTGGTCCGCCAATGTATCCAATTCTCCAACCTGTCATAGCGAAAGCTTTGGCAACTCCATTTACTGTAATAGTTCTTTCTAGCATTCCCGGGATGGATGCGATGCTGCAAAAAGTTCCTGAAAAATTGATGTGCTCGTAGATTTCGTCAGCGACAATATAAATGTTTGGATATTTCTCCAATACTTTAGCTAAAGCCGTCAATTCTTCTCTATTGTATACAGATCCACTTGGATTACAGGGGGAACTGAACCACATCATTTTTGTTTTTGGAGTTATGGCAGCTTCTAATTGTTCTGGTGTGATTTTGAAATCCGTATCTACAGATGTAGGCACCTCTACTGGAACTCCACCAGATAATTTTACGATTTCGAAATACGAAACCCAGTAGGGAGCGGGTAAAATTACTTCGTCACCGTCGTTTAGCATTACTTGAGCAATGTTGTATAGCGATTGTTTTGCTCCGGTTGACACTACAATTTGAGAGGGTTTGTACTCTAAATTATTGTCTCTTTTGAATTTTCTGCAAATGGCTTCTTTTAATTCTAAATAACCTTCTACTGGAGAATAGGTGCTATAATTTTCGTCTATTGCTTTTTTAGCTGCTTCTTTGATAAAGTCCGGCGTATTGAAATCTGGTTCGCCTAAGCTTAAACTGATAATGTCTCTTCCTTGTGCTTTTAATTCTCTGGCCAAAGCTGCCATTGCTAATGTTTGAGACGTAGATAAATTGTTTATTCTATCGGATAATGGATTCATTGTATTAGGTTGTAGTTAGTTTATTAGTTAGTAGAGATACGCAGCAGTGCATCTCCAGGTATGTTGTGATTATATAAGTTCCGGTTTCATTCCCAATTCTTTCAAATGCTTAAAATGAGCAATAACGGCACTTCGCATTGTTTTGTATTCGTAATATGGCAAGTTGCATTCTTGAGCAGTTTGCTTTACGATACTCGCAATTTTCCCATAATGCACGTGACTGATATTTGGAAAAATATGATGCTCAATTTGGTGATTTAATCCACCGGTGTACCAGTTTACAATTTTGTTCTTTGGGGCAAAATTGGTGGTGGTAAACAGTTGGTGAATCGCCCAGGTATTATCCATTTCCCCTAATTCATTAGGAGAAGGGTTGGTCGTTTCTTCGACAACGTGGGCCAATTGGAATACAACACTTAATATGAGTCCCGCGGTATAATGCATTAGGAAGAATCCAATTAAAACTTTCCACCAACCAATTCCAATAACGATTGGTAAAACGATCCATATGGCGGCATAAATAATTTTTGTTATAATTAAAGTGGTCCAAAGTATTTTTGGACTTTTTGCTTCTCCGTATGACAATTTTCGCTTTAAGTAGCTTTTCATCTGCTTAAAATCAGTTGTAATAGCCCAGTTGAAGGTTAATAATCCATATAAGAATACTGAATAATATTGCTGAAAACGGTGAAAATTATACCATTTTGCTTCTTTCGTAAAACGGATTACGCGCCCGGCATCTAGATCCTCATCATGACCCGGAATGTTTGTGTAGGTATGGTGTAAAACATTGTGTTGTACTTGCCAGTTGTGTACATTTCCCGCCAGTACATAAATAGTTCCCCCCATAAATTTATTGACCCAGTTTTTAGTGGAATATGACCCGTGATTGCCATCATGCATCACATTCATGCCTACTCCTGCCATTCCAATTCCCATAACGATTGTTAATAAAAGGTGTGACCAAAATGGCATGTCAAGTGTCAAGATTAAAAAATAAGGAGCAAGAAAAACCGTAATCAAGATGACAGTTTTCAAATAAAGTTTCCAATTTCCAGTCTTTGGGATGTTGTTTTCTTTAAAGTAGGTGTTTACCCGTGAGTTAAGTGTTCTGAAAAATTTCAGGCTATCTTGTTTTGCAAATGTTGGTGGCGTATTTGTCATAAAAAATTCAATAAAGGTCAAAGGTAATTATTATAAATTTTTGGATATACAAAATTGAGATAAATATTTTAACTCTAAAGTATTACTTTTGTTAAAAAATTAAAAGATGAATGAGATTCTGAAGCATTTTCCTAATTTATCGGATATTCAAAAAGAACAATTTAAAAAATTGGATTTTTTATACCATGATTGGAACGAAAAAATAAATGTTATTTCCAGAAAAGATATTGATGCCTTGTACACCAAGCATATTTTGCATTCGTTAGGTATAGCCAAAATTATACAATTTGAACCCGGAACGTATGTTCTTGATGTGGGAACAGGAGGTGGGTTTCCTGGAATTCCATTGGCGATTCTTTTTCCGGAAACGCATTTTTATTTGATCGATATTATTGCAAAAAAAATAAAAGTGGTTCAGGCTGTTGCTGAGGGATTGGAATTAAAAAATGTTAATGCTGCGCAAATGCGAGCAGAGAATGTAAAAGGAGATTTTGATTTTATTGTGAGTCGTGCCGTGACGAATATGCCGGATTTTGTTTCTTGGGTGAAAACCAAAATCAAAAAGAACAACAAACACGAATTGAAAAACGGAATTCTCTATTTAAAAGGAGGCGATTTAACAGCAGAATTAAAGGGTTTCCCTAAAGCGACTGAATACAATTTAGTTGATTTTTTTGAAGGTAAATTTTTTGAAACAAAGAAAGTAGTCCATGTGCCGTTGAAATTTGTGGGTTAGAAACAAACAATAATTTTGTTTCTAACGGCTTTTTTTCAGGAAAGAGGAATCTCTGATTGTTAAGATTCTTTCTAATTATGTAAGGGAAATCCAAGAGTTACCTTAGTTCCTTTTCCCAATTTACTTTCAAGTTGAATTGTTCCTGAGTTTTTTTCGGTAAATGTTTTTACGATATAAAGACCTAATCCAGTTCCTTGGATTCCATTGGTATTACTGGCCCTAAAAAAAGTATTAAATAACTTTGGTTGATCTTCGGCTGGAATTCCAATTCCAAAATCAATAATCTCTAAACAAATACTTTTTTCGATGACACATAAATTTAGCTCAATATCACCAAAGCCTTCTGAATATTTAAAGGCATTGTTTAGTAAGTTGAAAATAGTATATTCCATCAGTTTTTGATCTGCCATAACCTGAAAATTATCACCTTTGATGGAGGTTTGAACTTTTCTTCCAATTAATTGATCGGGATAACTTATTTCGATCACATCCAGGCAAATTTGTTTTAAATCAAATTCGGTAGGATCGAAATTCGTTTTTCCGGAGTCCTCCTTTGAGATCGTTAGCACAGCATTCATCAATTGAACAATGCGATCAATTTCTTCAATAATACAATCAATTCTTTTTTGCAAACGGGGAGCATTTTCTATTTTTTCATTTTCTAAGTAAAGACTTATTAGTTCGGCACTAGTTCTGATTGTTGTCATGGGCGTTCTGAACTCATGTGATATTGTGGATACTAAATTAGTGCGAAGATCATTTAAATCGCGTTCTTTCAGCAATGCTTTTTCAATTTTTTCTTCGGCTTCTTTTTGGGTGGTAATTTCTCTGTTTGAGGAATGAAAGCTAATTGCAACGCCATTTTCTTTAACTAAATTGGCCTTAATTTCAAACCAAATATAAGTGCCACTTATGTTTCTAAACCGGACCTGAATTGCTATGTCTTCCATTTCTGTTAGAAATCCTATAATGTGACTTTGAAGTTTCTCAATATCATCAGGATGGGCGTAATCTACAGGAAATTTACCTATTAAAGATTGTGGAGTGTATCCTAATAGTTTTTCAATGGAAGGAGAAACGTATTTGAACGAGGTGTCTGTATTATGCAAGCAAACTAAATCAACGGTGTTGTCAGCTAAAAGACGGTATAAATTTTTAGCTTTGTTGAGCTGAATGGTTTTGATCCTGTTATTTTCTTCGGATAATATTTTGTTTTGTTTTTCAATCCTTTTCCGATCCGTTATGTTGATCATCTGGAAAATATGACGTTTCGTTTTGTTTCGACTGCTTTTAATTATTGAAGCAGATATATACATCCAAATAACAGATTCGTTTTTATGAATAAATCTTTTTTCTAAATTGAAATTAGATATTTTTCCGGAATTTAATTGCTCTTTTAAAATAAAATCATTTTTTAAATCTTTTGGATACGTTATTTCTTGAGAGGTTAAAGACGCAAATTCTTTTTTTGAGTAACCTAACATTTCACAAAGTTTTTCATTGACTTCTAGAAAATTATCATCAATGTCTATTAACGCCATTCCTGCTGCCGAATATTCAAAAGCATCTTTAAACTGTTCTTGGCTTTGTTGTAATTCATCTTTGAGTATCTTCTCTTTGGTGATCTCTTGCATTGCACCAATCATTCGTATAGCTTTGCCTTCATTGTTTCGAATGATTATGGCCTTGTCATGAACGAATCCATAGGAAGTAGCTGTTTTTTTATAACGATACTCATGAGACCATACATTAATTTGACTTTTAGTAGCTTCATCTAGACTTGCAAAAACAGCTTTTTTCTCATCCGGATGTAAAAAATTATTAAGCAAACTGGCTGCTAGGACATTTTTCTTAAATGTATAACCAAAAAGCGTTTTAAAACCATCTCCGACATAAATTTTGTCAGTAGTTAAATCCCAATCCCAAATGGCATCAAAAGTAGCCTTGCTAAAATAAGAAAAGCGTTCGTTACTTTCTTTTAAGGCATCCTCTGCTTTTTTCTGTGCCGATATGTCAATAAAGGAACATATTACGAAACGTAATTCATTATGTTTTCCCAGTACGGGTACAGCATCAACTAACAACCACACTAAATTTGTAAGCAAGGGATTATATACCCCCATTACGACATTGTTTACTGGCTTTAGTGTTTGGATAGCTTGAGGGACTGCATGATCCTCCGCTTTAAATAAAGTGCCGTCAAGATGAATTGTCTTCCAATGCTCGTCGTAGGGTGTTTTTCCAAGTAATTGGTCCTCTGTGAGTCCAAGCATTTCGAGGGCTGCTTTGTTGTTTTCTAATATTTCTGAGTCAGGTCCTTGGACTATAATTCCTACAGCTATATTGTAGATTATACTTTTAGTTAGCTGCCGGCTTTTAATAATTTCTTGCTGGGCTTTTTTACTTTCAGTGATATCTACACCAAACCCTACCATCATTTCTAGGGTTTCATCTTCATGAAAAACAGGAGTTAGTTTTCGGGTATGATAGGTCTTTGTGCCATCAAGATGTTCTATGGTATCCTCCCACTCAATTGTATTTCTGGATTTTATAGCTTCTAGAAAATGGATGCGCCTGATTTTTGCAAATGCATCATCTCTGTTTGTATGATTTGCATATTCAAAATCGTTTTTTCCTATAATGAATTTTCGTAGCTCATCATTTTTTATAGCGGCCGGATTTAAATACGTGTAGGTTTGGCTGCTGTCTAAAACGGCAACATCTGTAGGGAGCCTGTCTAATATTTTTTCATAAAATTCTTTTTGTAGGACTAGCTTTTGTTGAATTTCAATATACTCAGTAATGTCTCTACAATTTCCTACATATATTGGCAGACCATTTTTTTGAGATAATTTTAAGCGTGTGGCATGCCAAACATAATAACCTTTCTGATGAAGAATTCTATAGGTAAATTCACCCTCGTTTTTCCCGGTTTCAATTGCTTCACTTAAATAAGTTTTGCAATTTTCTAAATCGTCAGGATGTAAAAACGAAGTGTTACTTTTGCCTAAAATATCCTTACTCTCATATCCTAAGTACTTAGTCCAGTTGTCAGAAGCATAGGTGATTATTCCTTCTATGTTAAGCTCGTAGGTAATTTCTTTTGAATTATCAATAAATTGTTCAAATTGAGTATCCTGTTCTTTTATTGTTTTTTGTAAGCTCTGGTTTTCAATATGTAATTTTAATAAAAATTGGATTTGTAGTATAGTATATTTTAGATGTTTTAACTGCATTACAGAAAGCTCTCTAGGGTTGGTATCCATAATACATAGGGTTCCAATGACTAGATTTTCATTAAAACATATAGGGAACCCTGCAAAAAAAGCTATTAAATTTTCGGGAGGAGCATCAATGTCTTTATTTATGTTTGAAATAATTTTAATTTTATTATTCTGGATGACATTCTCATTAAGTTCGAAAATAATAGGGGAGATGGGAATATAATCAAAACCTATTTTTGTAACTGTGATGGGACTAATAGAGTCTGTTAATGAAATAAATGCAAGAGGCATCGCGCATATCTCGGATGCAAATAATAAAACTGTACTGAATTCTTCTTGAATAGTTCTATTTTGAAATAATTCGTTTATTTTTTTCTTGTCAAATACAGGCATAGGTTCTTGGAGTAATTGATTAATTAACAATTATTTGCCATTTTAATTTGGATTACCACCCATAAAGTAACATTAATTTTATAACAAATAAAAATTTTTAAAAAGTAACAGTTATTTTTTTTTAAATATAATATATTATTAAAATTTAAATAATTGATTTTAAAGGTGTTAAATTACATTAATAATGGGGTATAAAAATTTTTGGGTATAAAAAATCTATTAATTAAAAATAAGATTTGACAAGGTAGTCTAGGATCTTAAATAGTCAAAAACAGCATTTATTTGAAATAGTGCCGGAGCTAAAAATTCGCTAAGCTCTTAAATGAATATTTTAAATCATCCGCATTATTTTTATAACATGAATTTAAATTAGCTTTATTGGATTTTAAAAATTGAATTTTGCTTGCAACTAGATTATTAAAAATTAGAAATTGATTTTGTCCAAATGAAAGATTATAAAAATGCCTTTAATGAAAATTTGTTTGTTTCGATAAATGAAACAAGTGTTGTTTTAGAAAATAAAGGGAAAGAAACAATATTCGATTTCACTGAAATTAAACAGATACAAGTTCGAAAAAGGAAAGTTTTTCGCTATGATTTAATGATATTTAATATTTTGATTGCAGGATTGATTTTCGTATTTGTTGAGCCAAACAGTTTTTATCCCACATGTGTATTAGAGTATCTGTTTTTTATTTTCTTTTTGTTTTTCATTCCGCTTTTAATTAAGCGGTGTTCTTATGATATAACGATCAGAGGTAAAAATTCAAACTCTTTTAAATTTAAAATATTAAAAAAAGATTTGAATGAAGCAGCTTTCTTTGTTGTGTTAGTTAAGAATAAAATGAAGAAATAAATGGATTTGTTTCACTGATGTCAATGCAATAAAAACTGCGTTTAATTTGCATTAATATCTATTATTTTTGGTTAAACTTTGTAACTTTGGATTTCAAAAAATAATTAATTTGATCGCAAAAGCTACTATAGATACTGTTTTCGAAACTGCTCGGGTAGAGGAGGTTATCGGTGATTTTGTGCAATTGAAGCGCGCAGGGAGTAATTTCAAAGGGCTTAGTCCTTTCTCGGAAGAGCGCTCTCCATCGTTTATGGTTTCCCCAGCTAAGGGAATCTGGAAAGATTTTAGTTCTGGAAAAGGAGGAAATTCAGTTGCTTTTTTAATGGAACATTCCCATTTTACTTACCCGGAAGCCATACGATATTTAGCCAAAAAATACAATATAGAAATTGAGGAAACCGAGCAATCGGATCAGGAGAAAGCCATTACAGATGTACGGGAAAGTATGTATTTGGTCTCTGAGTTTGCAAAAAATTATTTTCATAACACTCTTTTTAATTCTGAAGAAGGCAAAGCAATAGGGTATTCTTATTTTAAAGAAAGAGGATTTACTGCGGATACAATTAAGAAATTTAGTTTGGGATATTCCCCTGAAAGTTGGGATGCCTTTACCAAAGAAGCCTTAGGGAAAGGTTATAAATTAGAGTTTCTAGAAAGTACTGGACTCACAATTCCAAGGGATGACAGGCCTTTTGACAGGTTTAAAGGTCGTGTTATGTTTCCTATAGAAAGTATGTCAGGACGAGTACTTGGTTTTGGAGGCAGAATTCTTACCAACGATAAAAAAGCGGCAAAATACTTGAATTCACCGGAGAGTGAAATTTACCATAAAAGTAAAGTGCTGTATGGTATTTTTCAGGCCAAACAATCAATAGCCAAATTAAATAATTGTTATTTAGTCGAAGGATACACTGATGTAATTCAGTTCAACCAATCCGGAATTGAAAATGTCGTTGCTTCCTCAGGCACGGCGCTTACACCGGATCAAATCCGTTTAATAAACAGATTGACAAAAAATATCACAGTGCTTTTTGATGGTGATGCCGCGGGTTTACGGGCTTCTGTGCGTGGAATTGATTTAATTTTAGAGGAAGGGATGAATGTAAAAGTGTGTACGTTTCCTGATGGGGAAGATCCGGACAGTTTTGCAAAAAAAACATCTTATGAAGCGTTAGTTTTATACTTAGAGAATAACGCAAAAGATTTTATTCAGTTCAAAGCCTCTCTTTTGATGAATGAAGCGAAAAATGATCCCGTCAAAAAAGCAGATCTTATACGGGACATGGTCGTCAGTATTTCGAAAATTCCGGACAGGATTCAACGAGAAATTTATATACAGGAATGTTCCAGAATAATGGCTATTTCAGAACAGGTTTTACTGAGCACTTTGGCGCAATTAGTCCAAAAAGATAGTATCGAAATTGAAAAAAAACACAAACAAAAGCAATTGCAGAATGCTTTTGAATATGTTAAAAATGACGACACGCTCCAGACTGATAAAGTAGATTCACTGTATCGATTTGAACGAAAAATAATTGAAATCCTATTGCTTTATGGTAATAAGACTGAGAAATTTGAAGAAGTTCTATTAAAGTCAAATAACGACGGAGAAATTGTGGACGTTATTGAAATAAAAGAATTAAAAGTTTTTCAGAAAATATATTTGAGTTTGCAAGATGATGAAGTAGAATTTGCAAGTCCTATATTTAGAGATATATACAAAAATTTAATCGATTATTATTTGCAAAATGAGGATTCGGGACTTGATAAGTATATAATTCACTATCAGTCAGGTGTTCCGGATGAAGTAACTAATATTATTATGGAAGACGAAAAAAATGTTTTGCACAATTGGACGGGTCAAAATATTTTCCCTAAAAGTAAAGAAGAAATGTTAAATCAGGATGTTTCGGACACATTGCTTACTTTGCGATGGTTTCTGCTTAGTGAGATTATTGAAGAGTTAAAAAACTCCGTTTCTAACGATCCGGAATCAGATAATATGGAGTCATTGTCTTTAGCAATGAGTTATATCGAGTTGCGAGGTAAGTTTTCAAAAAAATTAGGGAGGGTTGTGGTACGATATCATTAAAGACTACATAATCTATAAATCAAAAGCGCGGTATCTCTGAAATTTAATACAGAGATACAGCGCTTTTATTAATAGTAATGAATCACATGCAAACCATTCTTTTTTTTGAAATTGCCTAGACGTGGTTAGGCCTCAATGGTACTAAACGATTTCTAACGTTTTTGCTTTGTTTACTAAATCTACTAGATTAGTGACATTTAGTTTTGTTAACAATCGCAATTTGTACGTACTAATCGTTTTTTCATTTAGTTTAAGAATAGTTGCGATCTCGTGGTTTTTCTTTCCATCACTTAGGTAACGCAAAACCTCCACTTCCCGGTTGGAAAGCTTACGATACAATCTTTCACTCTTGCTTTGTTTTGCAATTAAGGCTAAATTTTTCTTTACAGTCTCATTCATGATTATTTTTCCTTGGTGGACTTTAACAATCGACTGACCTAAGGTTTCTAGTTTTTCAGATTTGTGCACAAAGCCAGATACTCCGGCTTTAATGGCATTTGGCGCATAAATCTGTTCTGAAAGACCACTGAAGATAATGATTTTAGTTTTTGGGAAATTTTTCAAAAGTGCTTTCACTTCAAAAATACTGGAAAGACCTTCCAGTTCCAAGTCTAATATCAATACATCAATGTCTTTTGTTAAAAGTATATCCCGTACCATCAAAAAGTTACCAACATTGGCTACTACTGATATCTCGGCATTGTCTTTAAAGTAAGATTTTACTCCAAAATGCACAACGGGGTAATTGTCGGCTATACATACTTTAATCATGATTTTAGTTTTTTAGAATTATTTGTTATTGGAAATGTAAAATTAATAAATAAATTCTGTAATTAATTGTAAATCAATATAAAATATCATTTCTTTAATCTTTTGGGATAAAACAAACGGGTATTGCGGTCATTTTATGTTGATTATTAGTGTTTAATCGCTTGTAGATTTCAAAAACAATTTTGTCTCTTCCGGTAAAATCTTCGATTGATTTTCCAGTGTGATCTTCTGCCATTGCCCACTCTAGCTCATCATAACTGGCGCCCAATTGATCTTCATCTGTTCTTTCGTCTCCAAATAATCCGTCGGTGGGTGATGCTTTCAAAATAGAATCTGGAATTTTTAAATAGTTGCCTAAAAGATAGACTTCTGACTTCATTAAGTCGGCAATAGGGCTTAAATCTACACCTCCATCGCCATATTTAGTATAAAAACCAACGCCAAAATCCTCTACTTTATTTCCCGTTCCGGCAACTAATAAACAATGAATGCCTGCAAAGTAATACAATGTGGTCATTCTTAAGCGAGCGCGGGTGTTAGCTAAGGATAGGTTTACTTTAGAAAGATCTGAATGATTAGCGGGCACTATTTTTTTGAAATTCTCAAAAACAGATGTTAAATCAGCTTCCGCGCTACTAACGTTAGAGAATCTTTTTTTTAATTGTTCGATGTGTTCACGGCCTCTTGTTACATGGCTTTGCGCTTGATGGATGGGCATTTCAATACATAAAACCTGCAATCCGGTTTGGGCGCATAGTGTAGAGGTTACCGCTGAATCAACTCCCCCTGAAATCCCAATAACAAATCCGTTCACTTTAGCATTTTCAGCATATGTTTTTAACCAATTTACAATATGAGTATTTATTTTTTCGACGGATAGTGTCCTTTTTTTAGTCATAATAGTTTACGTTTTAAAAAGTAGGAATGTATATTTGCACACTAAATTAGTTGTGCGTGGGTTTCCTTAAATTCTTTAGCAACAAATTTAATTAATAATTATGAAAATAGATCTGTTGTCCCTCGTCTTTTGTCTCTTTTTTTTGTCATGTGATAAGAAAAGTAAAGTAGAGAATACTATTGCTGCAATTCCTGTACAAGTAAAATTAGAACGTTTTGATAAAATATTTTTTGAAACGCCACCAAAAGACTTAGAGAAAATAAAAAATGAGTTTCCTTTCTTTTTTCCTCCAGGAAATGACAACAGCGTTTGGCTGAATAAAATGCAGGATCCAATCTGGAGAGAATTATATACGGAAGTCCAAAAAAAATATGCTGATATTGAACCGGTAAAAGAAGAATTAGAAGGGGTGTTTAAGCATATTAAATACTATTTTCCTCAAACAAAAATACCAAAAGTGATTACCGTAATCGCTGAGATGGACTATAATAATAAAGCCATTTATGCAGACAGTCTGGTTATTATCTCACTTGAATTGTATTTAGGGAAAGACCATAAATTTTATCAGTTTCCCAATTATTTAAAACAAAATTTTGAACAAAGACAGATTGCACCAGATGTAGTTTCGAGTTTTTCAACACGTAAAATCCCTCCTGTTTTAGATAAGGATTTGCTGAGTCAGATGATTTATTGTGGCAAACAATTGTATTTAAAAGACTTGCTTTTGCCAAAGTACACAGCGTCCGAAAAAATAGGGTATACGCCAGAGCAATTATTATGGTGTCAAGAAAATGAAAGTTACATGTGGCGTTATTTTATTGAGAAAGAATTACTTTACAGTAACGATCAAAAGTTAATTCCACGATTTATAAATCCAGCACCATTTTCTAAGTTTTATCTGGAAATAGACAATGAATCTCCGGGCCGGGTTGGTGCCTGGATCGGTTGGCAAATAGTGCGATCCTATATGAGCAATAAGAACGCAGGTATTGCTGATCTGTTAAAAAAAGATGCGAAAGAAATATTTAAACAATCAAAATACAAACCTAAAAAGTAATGTCAAATACACACACCTCAGAAATTAAGTTTCTAATCGAGTTAGATGAAAATAAGGTTCCGGAAAAATTAATGTGGACCGCTAAAGATGGCGGAGTAGAGCTGGAGGAAGCCAAAGCAATAATGTTGTCTATATGGGATAGCAAAGCAAAAGAAAGCATGCGCATTGATTTGTGGACAAAAGAAATGCCGGTAGATGAAATGAAAATTTTCTTTCATCAGACTTTAGTAGCAATGTCTGAAACATTTAAACGAGCCACCGATGATGAAAAAATGGCAGATACCATGAAAGATTTTTGTGATTATTTTGCGGAAAAATTAGAACTCACAAAATAAACAAGATATTATTTACTAAAAAATCCCAAGATTTTATTCAATCTTGAGATTTTTTGGTAAAATGATTTTAGATTTTTTTTTCTAAAATTGGCTGTTGTTTTTAAAAACTTCCTGATTTACTTCTTCTATGTAATTCAATACGTCATCTTTTCCGGTAGATTCAGTCGCTGATGTGACAAAGTAAAGGGGCATTTCGGCCCAGTTATTTGCAAACATTTTCTTTTTATAAGCGGCTACGTGAGAGTCTATTTTTACCTTGCTGATTTTGTCTGCTTTCGTGAAAACAATACAAAAAGGAATTTCGCTTTCCCCCATATACGACATGAATTCAATGTCAATAGTTTGCGCTTCGTGGCGAATATCAATCAAAACAAAAGCACAAACAAGTTGTTCTCTGGTCTCAAAATAATCAGTGATAAATTCTTGAAAAATAGATTTTGTTTTCTTAGAAACTTTTGCATAACCATAACCGGGCAGATCGACAAGAAACCAATTGTTGTTAATTAAAAAATGATTGATCAATTGGGTTTTTCCTGGTCTACCGGATGTTTTAGCTAATTTTTTTTGGTTGGTCAGCATATTGATCAAAGAGGATTTTCCTACATTTGATCGGCCTATAAAAGCATATTCCGGTAAAAAGTCTTTTGGACATTTTGTCACATCAGAGTTGCTAATAACAAATTCGGCGGTATTGATTTTCATTTTTGCTAGGTATAAAATTCTCCTTTTACGATTTGTGTACGGATAAATGAGTGCTTGTAAGCCACTCCTCAAGTAAGCGATTGAATTCCTCTGGATGTTCCATCATAGCTGCATGACCACAGTTATTGATCCAATATAAAGTAGAATTAGGTAATAATTTATTGAACTCTTCTGCTACATCTGGAGGGGTGACTTTGTCATTTTTTCCCCAAATAAGACAGGTTTGAACATGCATTTTAGGTAAATCTTTTGCCATATTATGGCGAATGGCACTTTTTGCAATAGTCAGTGTTTTGATCAACTTCATGCGGTCGTTAACAGACTCGTACACTTCGTCTATAAGATCTTTAGTCGCAACTTTTGGATCAAAAAATACATCTTCTGCTTTTTTCTTAATGTATTCGTAGTCCCCCCTTTTTGGGTAGCTATCACCCATAGCGCTTTCGTAAAGACCTGAACTTCCGGTTATTACAAGACCAGCCACTTTTTCAGGATACATTTTAGTGTGATACAATGCAATATGGCCGCCAAGTGAATTTCCTAAAAGGATAACACGATCTAATCCTTTAAATGTGATGAAATCCTTAACATATTTCGCAAAACTTTTTACGTTAGTTTTTAAAATATTTTGAGTATATATCGGTAAATCTGGAATAATTATTTTATATCCTCTTGTAGAAAAGTAGCTCGCAACGGCATCAAAGTTGCTTAGTCCCCCCATAAGTCCGTGTAAGATTACGATTGGAGTTCCTTCACCAGCTTCATAATAGCTGTATCTGCCTTCTTTTTTATAGTGTTTTTCCATTTTTTGTAAATACGGATTTTCAATTTTGACAAATATAGGATTTAATAAATAAAAATGGATTTTTAGAACAATTTTTAATTGTAAAATTATCCTGCTTTAGGTGAAATTCAGTTATTTTTTTTTAGAATTTAGCAACAAATTTCTATGTAAATGCCTTTTATTTTTACATTAAAAAAATCAAATGTCATTGGTTTTGGGAGTCTTTTTTCTATAACGATCTCTTTCTTACAAATTAAGCAGAATGGGTTAATGGCCTGATTGTCCAAAAAGTAAGGTTTTTTGTTTGAAAGTGGTTAAACTTATTAACAAAGTGGGATATAGTGGTATATAGTGGTAATATTTTTTATATTTTTGCTTAACATCATTTAATACTTTTTCTTGGATACAATTATTGGAACATATGAATGTAAAGTTGATGCTAAAGGAAGGGTGCTGTTGCCGGCGCCTTTGAAAAAGCAATTGGCATCTTCACTTCAAAACGGATTTGTTTTGAAGCGTTCCGTTTTTCAGCCCTGTCTGGAGTTATATCCCATGGAGGAGTGGAATGTAATGATGCAAAAAATTAATAAACTCAATCGATTTGTAAAGAAAAACAATGACTTTATCCGCAGGTTTACTGCAGGTGTAAAAGTGGTTGAGATCGATGCATTAGGACGGTTATTGGTGCCTAAAGATTTAGTGATTTTTGCCAGTATTACAAAAGAGGTGGTGTTTTCGTCAGCCGTAAACATTGTGGAAATTTGGGATAAAGAATGGTATGAAAAATCAATAAATGGGGAAGATGTTGATTTTGCAGATTTAGCAGAGGAAGTAATGGGAAATATAAATGACAACGAAAATGGAATATCATAATCCGGTTTTGCTTCAGGCATCAGTAGATGGTTTAAATATTAAGCCAGATGGCATTTATGTTGATGTCACTTTTGGGGGTGGCGGTCATTCAAAAGAAATTTTGAAAAGGTTAGGGCCGGGAGGAAAGTTGTTTGCTTTTGATCAGGACGAAGATGCATTAGCAAATGCTTTGCTGGACGAAAGATTTACGCTGATTAACGAGAATTTTCGTTTTGTAAAGCGGTTCTTGCGTTTTTATGGTGTTAAAAGTGTGGATGGTATCTTAGCAGATTTAGGTGTTTCATCGCATCAGTTTGATGTTCCGGAAAGAGGGTTTTCGACTCGTTTTGATGCCGATCTGGATATGCGAATGAGTAAAAAAAATGATTTGAATGCTCATCGGGTGGTTAATGAATATGATGAAGCAAATCTAAAAAGAGTGTTTTTAGATTATGGCGAATTGAAAAATGCTCCAGTTTTGGCAAGAACAATTGTTGAGGCGAGAGAGTTGCAACCAATCAAAACAACAGATGAGTTGAAAGCCATTTTGGCGCGATATTTACCGGAAAGAGTTCGAAATAAAATATTAGCCCAAATATATCAGGCCATTCGAATTGAGGTAAATCAGGAAATGGATGTTTTGAAAGAGTTTTTGGAGCAATCTCTGGAAATATTGAATCCAGTAGGCAGATTAAGTGTAATATCTTATCATTCCTTAGAAGACAGATTGGTAAAAAGATTTATCAAAAACGGGATGTTTGAAGGAGAGCCGGAAAGAGATTTTTTTGGTAATTTTTCTGTTCCTTTTAAAACCATTGGTAAACTAACAGTTCCGAATACCGAAGAAATAAAAGCAAATAACAGAGCGCGAAGCGCAAAATTAAGAATTGCCGAAAAAATATAATCCCCACCCGGCCTCGCCAAAAGGGAGGAGCCAAAGAGGAAAAATAAATAGTAACTTTTAATATCTCGGCTCCCTCTCCTTTGGAGAGGGTCGGGGAGAGAACAAATGAAAAACGGAGTGTATAGCATATTGAAAGCGAAGTTTCTTATTGATGATGATGCTGTCAAAAACTGGCGGTTCATTGTTTTTATCCTTTTGTTAGCTATTGTTATGATTGCAAATACTCAGCGATTTGAGCAAAAAGTATTTAAAATTACGGAGCTCACCGGACGGGTTAAAGAGTTGCGTTCCGAATTTGTAGATCGGCGGTCTGAGTTAATGAAATTAAAAATGGAATCAACGGTTTCTGAAAAAATGATAGAAAAAGAAATCTTTCCTTCAACAGTTCCGCCAATTAAAATAAAAGTTAAAAAAGAGGAAGATAAAAGCTTCTTTAAAAAATTATGGCAGTAGAAGATAAATACATATCCTACAGAATTTATCTGGTCGCATTTGGAATTTTCCTGATGGCGATCGCGATAGCCGTAAAATTAACAAATATTCAATGGGTAGAGGGTGATTATTATAGAAAATTAGCCAAACAAAGAACCGTTAAAAATTTTATTATTCCGGCCAATAAGGGGAATATTTATTCTGCTGATGGAAGTCTTTTGGCTACATCAATTCCAAATTATGAAATACGCTTTGATGCACTTGCTTCAAAAACAGAATTATTTGAGAAGAATGTGAAACCATTATCAGACTCTTTGGCTCTATTGTTAGGGAAATCAGCAAATTATTTTGAAAATGAATTAAGAAAAGCCCGGGGCAATAAAAACAGATATTATTTAGTGGCCCGAGATTTAAGTTATACAGAATATGTTAGAATCAAAGGGTTTCCTTTATTTAATCTTGGTGCTTATAAAGGAGGAATTATTGTAGAACAGGAAACCATAAGAGAGCATCCTATTGGAAAAATTGCAGAACGTACTGTAGGGTATGAGCGAACATCAAACGGGCAATCGCTGGATGGAAAAGGAATTGAATGGGCTTTTAGGAATTATCTAAATGGTAAAGACGGTAAAATATTAAAACAGAAAATAGCCAAGGGACAGTGGAAGCCCATACGCGATGTTAATGAAGTAGACCCTCAGGATGGCTATGATGTGATATCAACAATTGATGTTTATATTCAGGATATTGCACATCATGCTTTGCTTAAACAGTTGGAATTGTATCAGGCAGATCATGGTTCTGTAGTGGTTATGGAAACTAAAACGGGTCATGTGAAAGCAATTTCTAATTTAGGAAGAGCAAAAGACGGAACGTACTACGAAACCACTAATTACGCAGTAGCGGAGTCTCATGAACCGGGTTCTACCTATAAATTAGCGGATTTGATGGCACTTCTGGAAGATAAAAAAGCGGATACCAGTTCTGTTTATGATAGCAAAGGAGGCGTCGTTGTATATTCAGGTAAAAAAGTGCGTGATTCCCACAAAGGCGGTTATGGAAAAATTTCTTTAGCAAGAGGTTTTGAACTTTCGTCTAATACCATCATGGTTCAGGCGGTGTATGAAGCGTACAAAAATAACCCGTCGCAATTTGTCAATCATCTTAATGATTTTGGATTAAACAAAACTTTAGGACTTTCCATCAAAGGGGAGGGCGTGCCTTATATCCCTCAGCCAGGCGATAAAAACTGGTCAAACATTTCGCTTCCTTGGATGGCTTTTGGATATGGAGTCCACATAACTCCCATGCAGACACTGGCATTTTATAATGCGGTTGCCAATGATGGGGAAATGGTAAAGCCTCAATTTGTTTCTGAAATTAAAGAATGGAATAAAACAATCAAAAAATATGAGAAAGAAGTTTTGAATCCAAGAATTTGTTCCCAAGAAACGATATTGAAATTGCAGGCAGTTCTGGCAAATGTTGTCAAAAAAGGAACGGCTTCTAAATTATATTCAAAAGATTTTTCGATGGCAGGAAAAACAGGAACAGCGGCGGTGAATTACGGAAAGGCTGGAGGAGCTGGAAAATATTATGCGTCGTCTTTTGTGGGTTACTTCCCGGCAGACAAACCAATGTATTCTTGTATAGTTGTGGTGCATAAACCAAGTACAGCGCTAAATAATTATTACGGTGCGGATGTGGCTGGGCCCGTTTTTAAGAGAATCGCACAAAAAATATTTACCGATGCACCTTCGACAAATGAAATTAAAAATTTAGATAGAAAGATACCAAAACAAGAAAATAATTATGATTCTTATTTTGTGAAATCTCAGAACAAACAACAGTTTATACCCAATGTAAAAGGAATGCCAGGTATGGACGCTGTTGCTTTATTAGGAAATTTGGGAGTCAAAGTAAAGGTCGTAGGAGTTGGAAAAGTGAAAAAACAGTCGCTTGAAGCGGGACAAAATATTCTAAAAAACACAACGATACTATTGGAATTATCATGAGTATACTAAAAGATATATTATACAAGGTAGCTATTGAAGGCGTAATAGGTTCGACGGATATTGCTGTAAACAAAATAGATTTCGATTCTAGAAAAATTGGGTCTAACGATGTTTTTGTAGCAATTCGTGGGTCAATATCAAACGGTCATGATTTTATAGGAAAAGCAATTGAATTAGGAGCAGTTGCTGTGATTTGCGACACATTTCCGGAAATTATTGAAAAAGGAATTACGTACGTTCAGGTAAAAGACACGAATTCAGCCTTGGCATTTATGGCCTCTAATTATTTTGGGGATTCTTCTAAGAACCTGAAATTGATTGGAATTACAGGAACAAACGGGAAAACTACCATTGCTTCTTTGTTGTATCAATTATTTAAAAAGGCAGGGCTTAAAGTGGGATTACTCTCGACAGTTAAAATTTTAGTTGATGATATTGAATATAAAGCCACACACACGACTCCGGATTCGATTACTATAAATTACTATTTGAATGAAATGGTGAAAAACGGAGTCGACTATTGTTTTATGGAAGTCAGTTCTCATGGGATTCACCAAAAAAGAACCGAAGCCTTACATTTTGTAGGAGGTATTTTTACTAATTTGTCTCACGATCATTTGGATTATCATCCAACGTTTGCAGAATACAGAGATGTAAAGAAGGCCTTCTTTGATAATTTGCCTAAAACTGCCTTCGCATTATCTAATATTGATGATAAAAATGGGCAAGTAATGTTACAAAATACAGCAGCCAAAAAATGCAGTTATGCCTTAAAATCGTATGCGGATTATAAAGCGCAAATCCTGGAAAATCAATTGTCCGGTTTGATGTTGAAAATAAACGGAAATGAAGTTTGCGTTAAACTGATAGGAACATTTAATGCGTATAATTTAGTAGCTATTTATGGAGCGGCAGTCGAATTAGGAATGGAAAGTCTGGAAGTACTTCGTTTATTGTCGGATTTAGAAAGTGTTTCGGGACGTTTTCAATTTATTGTTTCTGCTTCAAATATTACGGCTATTGTAGATTATGCTCATACGCCGGATGCTTTAGAAAACGTACTAAAAACCATCAATGATATTCGCACCAAAAACGAACAGTTGATCACCGTTGTGGGGTGCGGTGGTAATAGAGACAAAAGCAAGCGCCCTATTATGGCCGGAATTGTTGCTGAATTGAGTGATAAAGCAATTTTCACTTCGGATAATCCAAGAAATGAAAATCCGGAAGTGATTATCACCGAAATGGAACACGGTGTCACCGCTCAAAACTATAAAAAAGTGCTGTCAATTAGTGATAGAAAGCAAGCCATAAAAACCGCATGTCAATTGGCACAGCCCAACGATATTATTTTAATTGCTGGGAAAGGGCATGAGACGTATCAGGAAATAAATGGAATTCGTCTTGATTTTGATGACATGGAAATAGTTAAAGAAATACTAGGCCAACTGGGGTAATAAAAGTTTAACCGGAGTAACTGTTTATTTGTCTATGGGAATATCCAAATAACCGATTAACCAAATAACCAAAAAAAGATAAACCAAATAAACAAAGAGATATGCTATACTATTTATTTGAATATTTAGACAAAACACTTGATGTTCCGGGAACTGGTGTTTTTCAGTACATCACTTTTAGATCTGCACTAGCATTGATGCTATCGTTGTTGTTATCAACAATTTACGGAAAAATTATAATCCGCTTTTTGCAAAGACAGCAAGTAGGTGAAACCGTACGCGAGCTGGGTTTAGCTGGTCAGAACGAAAAAGCGGGGACGCCGACCATGGGTGGATTAATCATTATTTTTGCTACGCTGGTACCGGTATTATTATTTGCAAAATTGCATAATATATACATTGTATTATTGATTGTTACTACGCTTTGGATGGGGACTATTGGTTTTATAGATGATTATATTAAAATTTTCAAAAGAGACAAACAAGGATTAAAAGGAATATTTAAGGTTGTTGGTCAAGTAGGTTTAGGTCTCATTGTGGGAACCGTCTTGTATTTTCATGCCGGGGTTACAGTGAGAACGGATATTGGTAATGCCAATTTTTTCAAGGCTTCTACTGAAAATGTTGGTATCAAAACGCCACTTGAAGAAAAATCAACTGCAACAACGATTCCTTTTTTTAAAAACAATGAATTTGATTATGCAGAACTATTAGCATGGACTGGGGAAGGATATGAAAAATGGGCTTGGTTGATTTTTATTCCGGTTGTTATTTTTATTATTACCGCTGTTTCTAATGGAGCTAATTTGACTGATGGAATAGATGGTTTGGCAGCAGGAACATCCGCAATTTCAGTATTGGCACTGGGAATATTTACGTTTGTTTCGGGAAATATTATTTTCTCTAATTACTTGAACATTATGTATATACCTAGTTCAGGGGAAATGACAGTCTTTATTGCGGCTTTTGTTGGATCCTTAATCGGGTTTCTTTGGTACAATTCGTATCCGGCATCTGTTTTTATGGGTGATACAGGAAGTTTAACAATAGGCGGAATTATTGCAGTTCTGGCAATTGCAGTGCGAAAAGAAATGCTGATTCCTTTATTGTGCGGTATTTTTCTTGTCGAAAATTTATCTGTGGTTCTTCAGGTCGGTTATTTCAAGTATACCAAGAAACGCTTTGGCGAAGGCCGAAGAATATTTTTAATGTCGCCTTTGCATCACCATTATCAGAAAAAGGGCTATCACGAAAGTAAAATTGTGACCCGGTTTTGGATTGTTGCCATCATGCTGGCCATTTTGTCAATCGTTACTTTAAAATTAAGATAACATGAGGCTAGTAGTTTTAGGTGGAGGCGAAAGCGGTGTTGGCACTGCTATTCTGGGTAAGAAAAAAGGATATGATGTTTTTGTGTCTGATTTTGGAAAGATAAAAGAGAATTACAAAGAGGTTCTTCTTATTAATGAAATTGCTTGGGAAGAGCAGGTGCACACGGAAGAATTGATTTTGAATGCTGATGTGGTGATGAAAAGTCCCGGAATTTCGGATAATTCTCCAATTGTAAAAAAATTAAAGGAGAAAGGAATCTCGGTAATTTCTGAAATTGAGTTTGCTGCTCCTTACACTGAGGCTACCATTATAGGGATAACTGGGAGTAACGGAAAGACCACCACTACAATGCTGACGCATCATTTGTTAAAAGCAGCAGGGCTAAATGTAGGATTGGGGGGCAATATAGGAAAGAGTTTTGCCTGGCAAGTTGCTGATAATAAATATGATTTGTATGTGCTTGAATTGAGTAGTTTTCAGCTGGACGGGATTGAAAATTTCAAACCGCATATTGCCATAATTACCAATATAAGCCCGGATCATCTGGATCGATATAATTATAAATATGAAAATTATATTGACGCAAAATTCAGGATTACAATGAATCAGACTCAGGAGGATTACCTCATTTATGATGCGGATGACGAAGCCATCAGTGAATGGTTCAAAACACACACAACAAAGGCGAAATTAATTCCTTTTTCATTGACTAAAACATTCAACGAAGGAGCTTATATACAAAACAACAAAATGGAGATAAAGATTAATCAGGAAGAGTATACAATGGACACCGAATACATTGCTTTAGAAGGGAAACATAACATGAAAAACGCAATGGCAGCAACTTCTGTGGCAAAATTAATGCAAATAAGAAAAGCTACAATTCGGGAGAGTCTTTCTAATTTTCAAGGCGTAGAGCATCGTCTGGAGAAAGTTTTGAAAATCCAAAACGTGCAATACATTAACGATTCTAAAGCAACCAATGTTAACGCGACTTTTTTTGCATTAGATAGCATGAACGCACCTACAGTATGGATTGTGGGCGGGGTAGATAAAGGAAATGATTATAATGAATTGATGTCTTTAGTGCGTGAAAAAGTTAAAGCGATTATCTGTCTTGGTGTAGATAATAAAAAGGTAATTGATGTTTTTGGTAATGTGGTCGATATTATGATCGAGGTGTCTAGTATGGATGATGCTGTGAGAATGGCGCAACGATTAACAGAAAAAGGAGACGCAGTGTTATTGTCTCCGGCATGTGCCAGTTTTGATTTATTTGAAAATTATGAGGACAGAGGAAATCAGTTTAAACAAGCGGTTAAAAATTTATAGAAAAAGGTTTTAGGTTCTAGGTGCTAGGTTTTAGCGCCAAAATCCAAAACCAAAAAAAGCCAAAACCAAAAATGAAGCAACTAATTAACAATTTGAAAGGAGATAAGGTAATTTGGTCATTCGTGGCTTTATTGGCTTTGTTTTCCTTTATGCCTGTTTTTAGTGCGAGTAGTAACTTGGCCTATGTTGGTCGGGGAACCGGAAATACATTGGGCTATTTAGTCAAACATTTGGCTCATATTTGTATTGGTTTTTTAATTATTTACTGGGTTCATAAAGTGCCATATCATTATTTTCGGGCTATTTCTAAAGTAGGATTGCCCGTTGTTTGGGTTTTATTAGCCTATACCTTGATCAAAGGAACAGTTATTGCCGGAGCTAATGCCAGTCGATGGATTCAGGTTCCGTTTATTGGGGTAACGTTCCAAACGTCAACATTGGCCTCAATAGTGTTGTTTATTTTTGTAGCGCGGTACTTGTCTAAAACCAGAGAAGTCCCTATTACTTTTAAGTCTTCTATTTGGGAGCTTTGGACGCCGGTATTCATTACCTTAATGTTTATTTTGCCAGCTAATTTCTCAACAACGGCATTGATTTTTTCGATGGTGTTGATGTTGGTTTTTATCGGAAAATATCCTATCAAATACATTGCAGTCATTCTGGGTTCAGGAATTGTATTTCTGGCCTTTTTTATTCTGCTTTCAAAAGCGTTCCCTGATTCGAAATTTTTTAGTAGGGTAGGAACTTGGGGAAACAGAATTGAAAGTTTTACCACAGATAAACCAGAGGAAGACGATTACCAAATTGAAAAAGCGAAAATCGCAATTGCATCCGGAAAAATATACGGATTAGGTCCGGGGAAAAGCATTCAAAAGAACTTTTTGCCACAATCTTCTTCTGATTTTATTTTTGCAATTATTGTAGAAGAATATGGGCTCATTGGAGGTTTAGGCGTGCTTACACTATACTTATTGTTGTTGTTCCGATTTGTTATTGCCTCACACAAAGCCACCACGCTCTTTGGGAAATTAGTCGTCATAGGCTTGGGTTTTCCAATGATATTCCAGGCGATGGTCAACATGGCTGTTGCTGTAGAATTATTACCGGTCACTGGACAAACATTACCCTTGATTAGCAGCGGAGGAAGTTCTATCTGGATGACGTGTTTTGCCCTTGGAATCATTATTAGTGTGACCAAAAAAGAAGAAGAGATCGTACAAGAATTGAAAGAAGCAGCCAAAAGGGAAGAAGCACTTCAGAAATTAATCGATAGGGAACTAGAAGAAGAAACAGTGGTTGAGGAATCCTATTCTATTGAAGATAAAGCGAAAAATCCATTGCAGGCAGTTTTAAATAAATAAGTTGTTTTATAAAAACACAATAACGCAGTAATTGATTGAAAATGAAACAGTATAAATTCATATTAAGTGGAGGTGGAACGGGTGGGCATATCTATCCGGCAATTGCTATTGCTAATGAATTGAAAACTCGTTTTCCGGACGCTGATTTCCTTTTTGTAGGGGCCAAAGATAAAATGGAAATGCAAAAAGTACCTCAGGCAGGCTACAAAATAATAGGGTTATGGATTGCAGGATTACAAAGACGATTCACCTTTGATAACACTCTTTTTCCGATAAAACTGATTAGTAGTTTATTGAAATCACGTACTATAATCAAACAATTTAAACCAGATGTAGTAATAGGAACAGGTGGTTTTGCCAGTGGACCGTTGTTACAGATAGCAGCGCTTTGCGGAATTCCAACACTGATTCAGGAACAAAATTCCTTTCCAGGAATTACCAATAAATTGTTAAGCAAAAGAGCCAACAAGATTTGTGTGGCTTACGAGAATTTACAGCGATTTTTTCCGAAAGAAAAAATGATTTTGACTGGAAATCCAGTGCGTCAGGATTTAATTGATATAGAGAGTAAAAGAGCGGAAGCAGTTCGCTATTTTGATTTAGATCCCAATAAAAAAACGATTTTGGTATTAGGAGGAAGTCTTGGAGCAAGAAGGATAAATCAGCTGATTGCTAAAGAAATTCTAACTTTTTCAGTCCATAATGTACAAGTGATCTGGCAATGTGGGAAATTGTATTTTGAGGAGTATAAATATTGTCAAGAAAATGAAAACATACAAATTCATTCTTTTATCGACCGGATGGATTTAGTATATGCAGCAGCAGATTTTGTGATTTCCCGGGCAGGAGCATCTTCTGTTTCGGAATTATGCATTGTTGGTAAACCGGTGATTTTTATCCCTTCGCCTAATGTTGCAGAGGATCATCAAACTAAAAATGCGCAAGCTGTAGTAGATAAAAATGGAGCAATTCTGCTTAAAGAAAATCAACTGGACACACAATTTAGTGTTGTTTTTGAGTCCTTGGTCAATGATCCGGAAAAACAGAAAGAACTTAGTGAAAACATAAAGCAGTTGGCTCTGCCAGAGGCAACAAAACAAATTGTAGATGAAATAATTAAATTAGTCCAAATCCGAAAGGCATAAAGTCAAATGACTTTAAAACTTTAAGGCTTTAAGACTTTAAGACATAAAAAAATGAACTTAAATCAAATACATAACGTCTATTTTATAGGGATTGGAGGAATCGGAATGAGTAACTTGGCACGTTATTTTCGCAATTTGGGAAAGCAAGTTTCGGGTTATGATAAAACGCCTTCTATTCTTACTACGGAGTTAATTGAAAGTGGAATTTCAATTCATTTCGAAGACAGTATTGATTTGATTCCAAAAGATTTTTATCCAGACAATACACTGGTAATTATTACTCCGGCTGTTCCTAAGACGCATTCAGAGTGGAATTTTTTTGTAGAAAGAAATTACCAAATCAAAAAAAGAGCCGAAGTTTTAGGGTTAATTACAAAAGACACCTTTTGTTTTGCGGTTGCCGGAACACATGGTAAAACAACTACATCAGGGATTTTAGGCCATCTTTTGTACGAAAGTGGTGCTGATGTTACCGCGTTTATTGGTGGAATAGTCGAAAATTATAATTCAAATTTAATAGGAAGCGGTTCAACCGTGACTGTAGTTGAAGCGGATGAATTTGACCGTTCCTTTTTGCATTTGCATCCTAATATTGCATGTATTACCTCAATGGATGCGGATCATTTAGATATTTATGGAACCAGTGAAGCAATAGAAGCTTCTTTCATTGAATTTGCTTCTAAAATAGAAGATAAAAACAATCTTTTCATAACAAAAGAATTGCCATTAGAAGGCATCACTTGTGCAGTAAACGAAGCGGCTGTTTACAAGGCATTTAATGTTAGAGTAGGAAACGGCAGTTACGTTTTTGATGTGCAAACGCCTACCGAAATAATTAGAGATTTACATTTTGGTTTACCAGGAAGACATAATTTAATGAATGCATTAATGGCTATTGCAATGGCTAACTTATTCGGCACCCCAACCGATGCCATTGCAAAAGGCATTGCATCATTTAAAGGGATAAAAAGAAGATTTTCGTACCAAATAAAAACAGATAGAAAAGTATATATAGATGATTATGCGCATCATCCTACAGAGATAAATGCCGTGCATCAAGCAGTCAGCGAATTGTATCCAAATCAAAAAGTATTGGCTGTTTTTCAACCTCATTTGTTTAGTAGAACCAGAGATTTTGTGGATGATTTTGCTAAAAGTTTATCCGCCTTTGATGAGGTTGTTTTATTAGATATTTATCCGGCTCGTGAATTGCCAATGGAGGGTGTTAACGCCCAATGGTTGATGAGTAAAATGACTAATAACCATAAAAAAATAGTTTCTAAAGAGGATTTAATTCCAACAATTTTAGCAAGCAATGCTACTGTAATAGTAACAATTGGAGCAGGAGATATTGGAGAATTAGTACCAATCATAAAAAAAGCGATACATGAAAGTATTTAATTGGACTAATATTAGATTACTGCTCATGGTTGTGGTAGTGATTTTTCTTTTTTCGTTTACATCAGATCGAAATAAAAACAGAAAATTGACTAAATCTGTTGTTATTTTTGTAGGGGATAACGCTCCTTTTATACGGGAAGAAACGGTTAATAAATTGTTAATAGAAAATAAAAAAGAGGCATCAAGCATTCAAAAAGTTAATTTAGATTTGAATACGTTGGAAGCCACTCTCGATGCACATGCGATGATTGAAAAATCACACGTATTTGTAACCATTGACGGGGTGTTAAAAGCGGTGGTCAAACAAAAAAATCCCATTGCTAGAGTTTTTGGTGAGGAAGGTTCTTTTTACATTGATTACGAAGGGAATAGAATGCCCTTGTCAACTAATTTTACAGCAAGAGTTCCGCTTGTTTCAGGGAGAATAAATAAAAACAACAACGAAGATTTAACTATTTTACTGCGCATGATTTATGAAGATGATTTTTTGAAAAAAAACATCATTGGTGTCCAAATTATGCCAAATGGAAGCTTAAAAATGTCAAACAGAAATTTCGACTATCAAATAGATTTTGGTAAATTGATACATGTAGCGCATAAATTTAAAAATTATAAAGCTTTTTTTCAAAAAGCGGTTTTAGACAGTTCGTTGTATAAATATAAGAAAATTGACCTCCGATTTACGGAACAAGTAGTTTGCACTAAATAATAGATAATGGAAAAAGAGAATATTGCAGTAGGTCTAGATATTGGGACAACTAAAATAGTTGCCATGATAGGCAAGAAGAATGAATATGGCAAACTAGAAATTTTAGGTGTAGGAAAATCTAAAAGTTTAGGTGTAGCAAGAGGCGTGGTAAATAATATTACACAAACCATACAGTCAATACAGCAAGCAATTCAAGAAGCCGAAAATAATTCAGGTTATAAAATAAAAGATGTAGTGGTAGGAATCGCGGGACAACACATCCGCAGTATTCAGCATACTGATTATATCAGCAGAAGCAATCCCGAAGAAGTAATTGGAGGGAATGACATTCAGCTTTTGATTGATCAAGTAAATAAATTGGCCATGTTGCCTGGGGAAGAAATCATACATGTTTTGCCGCAAGAATTTAAAATTGACGGACAATCCGAAATCAAAGAGCCTATAGGAATGTATGGCGGACGATTAGAGTCTAGTTTTCATGTTGTAGTGGGTCAAGCTTCTTCTATACGTAATGTGGGTAGATGCATTCAAAGTTCTGGAATTGAATTGTCAGGTTTAACATTAGAACCATTGGCTTCAGCAGATGCCGTTTTGAGTCAGGAAGAAAAAGAAGCTGGCGTTGCACTGATCGATATTGGTGGAGGAACAACAGATTTAGCTATTTTTAAAGATGGTATTATTCGCCACACAGCGGTAATTCCTTTTGGTGGTAATGTCATTACGGATGATATCAAAGAAGGATGCTCGATCATTGAAAAACAAGCTGAATTGTTGAAAGTTAAATTTGGTTCTGCTTGGCCAGGAGAAAATAGAGACAATGAAATTGTTTCCATTGCGGGATTAAGAGGTAGAGAACCAAAAGAAATTTCATTAAAGAATCTTTCCAAAATAATTCATGCGCGTGTTGTTGAGATTGTAGATCAAGTATTTACGGAGGTAAAAGCATACGGTCATGAAGATCCTCGCAAAAAGTTAATTGCAGGGATAGTGCTGACTGGCGGTGGTGCCCAATTGAAACATATCAAGCAGTTAGTAGAATACATTACTGGGATGGATACCAGAATTGGATATCCAAACGAACATCTGGCAGGGAATTCTGACGAGGAGATTTCAAGTCCTTTGTACGCAACAGCTGTTGGGTTAGTAATGAAAAGTATTGAGAATAAATCACAGAGTGCAGTTCGAAAAGATGCTGTAGAACAGCCTAGAACATCGGCTTACAGGGCAGCCGTAGCTGAAAATTTAGTTTATGAAATGCCTGAAAAAGAGGAAGAAGTTGAGAATTTAAAAGAAAAACATAATTCTACCGTAAACAGAATACAGAAAAATTTCTTTGATCGTTATGTTGATAAGATTAAAGATTTTCTGGATAATGCAGAATAGATAGTAAAAACATTCACAAGAATTAATAATAAATATCAAAAACCAAATAAAATGATGAGCAACTCAGAATTTGGAAGTATTTCATTTGATTTACCAAAAAACCAATCAAATGTAATCAAAGTTATTGGTGTAGGTGGAGGCGGAAGTAACGCCATCAATCACATGTTTAAACAAGGGATCAAAGGCGTAGATTTTATCGTGTGTAATACGGATTCTCAAGCTTTACAGAGTAGTTCTGTGCCTAATAAAATTCAGCTAGGAGTACACTTAACCGAAGGACTTGGTGCAGGAGCAAACCCGGATGTTGGACAGCAATCAGCTATTGAAAGCATTTCCGAGATTGAAAAAATGTTGGATCGCAATACTAAAATGGTATTTATTACAGCCGGAATGGGTGGTGGTACTGGTACGGGTGCTGCACCAGTAATTGCACAATTGGCTAAAGAAAGAGACATTCTTACTGTGGGTATTGTGACTTTACCTTTCTTGTTTGAAGGGAAAGTGCGTCAGGAACAAGCCTTAATTGGTATCGAAAAATTACGCAAACAAGTCGATTCTTTAATTGTTATCAATAATAATAAATTAAGAGAAGTATACGGAAATCTTGGTTTCAAAGCAGGGTTTTCAAAAGCAGATGAAGTTTTGGCGACAGCTTCAAGAGGTATCGCCGAAGTAATTACGCATCACTACACCCAGAATATCGATTTAAGAGACGCGAAAACAGTATTGTTTAATAGTGGAACGGCTATTATGGGATCTTCTGTTTCTTCAGGTGAAAACAGAGCTAAGGAAGCGATTATCGCCGCTTTAGATTCTCCTTTGTTGAATGATAATAAAATTACAGGTGCCAAAAACGTATTGTTGCTTATCGTTTCTGGAACTAATGAAATTACCATTGACGAAATAGGAGAGATTAATGATCACATACAAGTGGAAGCAGGCCATAACGCTAACATTATCATGGGAGTTGGTGAAGATGAATCCCTAGGGGACGCTATTGCTGTGACCATTATTGCCACAGGATTTGATATCGAGCAACAAAACGAAATTGTAAATACAGAACCCAAAAAAATAATACATACACTTGAGGACGAACAGCGAAGTGTTCATAATCTGACCAACAAGACAGTTGCTGCATTTGATTTGAATATGGAATCACCATCGACAAATTCAAATGAGAGGGTTATTTTTGATTTATTAGAAGATACGGTAGCTGCTCCTGAGCCAGTGGTAACGGTGCCAGTCATTAATAACGAAGAACTATTCGTTATGTCTGAATTTATCAAAAATTTAGATGTGACTTTTGAAATTGTTTCTCCAATAACAGATATTGATTTTACAATCACATCACCTGTCGCCGAGGTTAAAGAGCTAAAGACTGTTCAGCCAAAAGCAGCAGAAAGACAGGAACAAACTACATTCTCCTTTGATCTGCCGCTTTTCAAAACAACGCCTGTAGTTCCAGTAGAGGCCAGTAAAGTTTTATTTGAATTGACTCCTGAAACGCGTGATATAAGAGTAAATGAAGCCGTTCAATTTGTTCCGGTAACAGAATTGACAGATAACGGAATCATTAAATATTCTCTTGAAGAATATATGGAGCAAGAAAATGATTTCATGGCAAAACCAGTAGCGAAAACGCCAGAGGTTATAATTCCGGAGGAATTAAATATTACCATGAAACAAGTTGACAGCGCAGCGCATGTCCCAGTTGACTTTCAAGGAATCTCGCCTACTGAAATGACGATCGAAGAATCATTGCGAATGAGAGCAGATGAAAGAAGAAAAAAATTAAAAGAATTCAATTATAAGTTTCATAACAATGTGTCTAAAATTGATGAGTATGAAAAAGAACCGGCTTACAAAAGATTAGGAATAGACATCTCAAACCACCAAACTAATAATACGAATTCTAGAATTTCTGTAGGAACGGATAGTAATAATGATTTGCAGTTGCGTTCGAATAATTCATACTTACACGATAACGTGGATTAATGAACTCAAAATAAACTAAGTAACCCGAAAATTTAATTTAATTTCGGGTTATTTTTTTGTGCAATCTGAACAAGGCAATTTGTTGTTAATTCCAGTAAATTTTTTTAAATTTGTCGGGCATTAAAAAAGCGGTTGTTTGAATTCCCGAAAAAAAAAGCAGGAGCCTTTACTACCCTCTGAACATTCAAAAAAGTAGTGGTTTTATAATGAGCATTTCAATAATCGATTTGATAAATAATCGATTAATAAATAAACACTAAACATTATGAGTTTATCAATACACATCATGGACGAAATTAAAACCGCCATGAGAGCCAAAGACACAGTAGCTCTAGAAGCTTTAAGAGCTATTAAATCTGAAATTCTGCTAGCACAAACCGCTACAGGATCAAAAGAAGAAATCTCAGCGGACGATGAAATAAAATTGCTTCAAAAATTAGTAAAAACCCGTAAGGATAGCGCTAAAATTTTTACAGAACAAAATCGTTTGGATTTGGCTGAACCAGAATTAGCACAAATAGTAGTAATAGAAAAATTCTTGCCAGCACAATTAAGCGAAGCAGAAGTAGAAGCTGTAGTAGCAAAAATCATTGCCGAAACTGGTGCCGCAGGTATTGCAGCAATGGGAAAAGTAATGGGATTGGCCGCAGCACAATTAGGTGGAACTGCTGAGGGGAAAACGATCTCTACTATAGTTAAAAAATTATTGACATAGATTTATGATTTAAGAGTAACAGTTTTATATATAGGATATAAAACTGTTGCTGAATAATCTGAAATAATATTGACTGCGTAGTTCAACTGGATAGAATATCAGATTTCGACTCTGAGGGTTGCAGGTTCGAACCCTGCCGTGGTCACTTTAATAAACTCAATTACCTTGCTTTTTGGTAGTTGGGTTTTTTTTTGTTTTTTGAAAGTGCCAAACCATTGCCAAACCATATTAAAAACACTGAAAATTTAATACATTCGTAACTGTTTGATGATTTCAAATTTTAAACCAACGTTTGAACAACGTAAAACGGTAGCTTGAACAACTACCGTTTTTTTATACGTTAAGGGTTTCCTTGAGCGCGTGAGCGTATTGATTCATTTTTATTAATTATTTTACTTGTATACGTGTCACAGATAGGTGCAAACCTTTATTTTTACATCATAAGTAAATTTTCAATTATGCCCAACGGGTAACGATATCAAATAATTTCATTTTGTCCGATTTAAGTATTTGAAAGTTCAAATGAAATTAATGAAAATTGGAACAAATCAAGGCGAATATTTCTTTGTATATTTGCTACCTCAAAAATAATTTAAATAATGATCGAAGATAAAAACCCACAACGCACAAGTATTGCTCAGTTAGGTGAATTTGGATTGATTGCCCATTTGACAAAAAACTTCAAAATCAATCATCCTTCAACTTTGAAAGGAATTGGCGATGACGCCGCTGTTTTGGATTTCAAAGATAAAAGAGTAGTAGTTTCGACAGATTTATTGATAGAAGGTGTGCATTTTGATTTGGCATACATGCCCTTAAAACATTTGGGTTACAAAGCGGTAGTGGTCAATGTTTCTGATATTTGCGCCATGAATGCTAAACCCACGCAAATCACGGTTTCAGTAGCAGTCTCTAATCGTTTTCCTTTAGAAGCTTTGGATGAATTGTTTGCAGGGATTACGCATGCTGCAAATGAATACAATGTAGATGTTATCGGTGGGGATACGACTTCCTCCCAGAAAGGGTTAATCATCAGTATAACTGCCATTGGCGAAGCAGATGAGAATGAAATCGTGTATAGAAATGGTGCCAAACAAACTGATTTATTAGTCGTAACTGGCGATATTGGGGCTGCTTATATGGGTTTGCAAGTTTTGGAACGCGAAAAGCAAGTGTTTCAGGTGAATCCGAATTCACAACCGGATTTAGATGCGTACACGTATTTAATTGAACGGCAATTGAAACCTGAAGCACGCAAAGATGTTCGAACTTTATTGCACGCTTTAGAAATAAGACCAACTTCAATGATAGATATTTCAGATGGATTATCGTCTGAGATTATTCATTTGTGCAAACAGTCTAAGGTAGGGTGTAATTTATACGAAGACAAACTACCAATTGATCCAACATTTATTAATGTTTGTGAAGAATTCGATATCGACAGCACCACTGTTGCCATAAACGGAGGCGAAGATTATGAATTGCTTTTTACTATTGCCATGGACGATTTTGAAAAAATCAAAGGGAATCCAAACTTTACGATCATCGGGCACATGACACAAGAAAGCGAAGGTATTCATTTAGTGACTCGTGCCAACACTAAAATAGCATTGAAAGCCCGTGGTTGGGATGCTTTGAGTGAATAGAAATCTCTTTAAAATAAACAAAAAACGACACCTATTAAGTGTCGTTTTTTGTTCTTTTTACTTTAAAAAAGCAATCCTTTGTTTTTAGCTTCTCGAACTAAATCAATATCGCTTCCATGTTCTATTTTTAATAATTCTTTTAAATTCAGTTTGCGTTGCTCAATTGCGCCAAGTGAAATTGGAATATATTGTGGAATGTCATTCAGCTTGGTTCCTTTTGATATATGAAACAAAATATCTTTATCAAATTGATCAATTTCTATTGTGTTTTCCTCTGCCTGATTCAACATTTTTAAAACGGACTGGCTGTAATATTTTTCGTTTTTTATAACTTTATCGAAAGCAAAAATCAATTCATCAAAAGTTAAATCGTTTTTTATAACCAGTCCACTTGGATTTATTGTTTTGATAATGGTTTTTATCTTCAACAATTCGGTATACATGGTTAGTAATATAATTTTGCAGTTTGGCATGTATTCTAATATTAATTTTGCCAAATCCTCGCCGGAATAAATATTTTTTTCTTCATAAGGCGGCATACTAATATCTAAAAAAGCAATGTCAAATGGCACAATAGCTGGATTGGTAATAATATGGTAGGCTGATTCGCAATCTTTTGCTTTAGTTATAAAAAACTCGAATTCCTCCGGATTATACCTCGTAATTGCATTTTTATATCCTTCTATTATAAAAGGATGGTCGTCAACTATTAATATTTCATTCTTTGTTTTTACTGTATCAACGGAATCATTAGCCATTTTGTATAAGTTGTAAGATTGTTTTTATTCTATTGGGGTGGTAACCGTTATAATTGTTCCTCCTTTTTTTGAGGATTGTATGTCAAAGATACTATCGCATTCTTTGGCTCGAAAAAGTATGTTTTGCAAACCAATGCCTCTTTTAGTTGTTTTTATATTAAAACCAACACCATCGTCACTAATTTTTAAAATCAAATGATCTTCTTCTTTTCTTAGTTCTATTTTAATGGTATTAGCATTAGCATATTTATTACTGTTTTGGAGTGCTTCCTGCAGAATACGGTAAAAGTTGATTTTTAGCGAGTTACTCACCAGCTCCCATTTTATAGCTGGATCAATACTTGAAATTAATTTTGATTTATAAGTCTTTTTTTGGTCTTCAAATAAATTATCAACTATGGCGACGAAGTTATTAATTAATTCTGATTTTTCTCTATTCAAGTCATGTGAAATTTCTCGAATATCCTGCTCAATATTTTTTAATTCTATTAAATAGTTAGTTCTTTTTTCCACAGCATTCTTGTCAGTAATTTTATTCAAGCTGTCCAAGTTAATTCGCACTCCAAACATCCTGCCTAAAACGCCGTCGTGCAATTCGCGTGCTACTCTTTTCTTTTCCTTAATTCTATTTATTTCAATTGTGTTTTGTTGTGTGATCATTAAATTATAAATCTCTTCATTGGCCATTTGCTGATGTTGCTTGAATAACAACTCTCTGTTTTTTGCTTTTTGTGTTCTAATCACAAAGAAAAACAAGCTAAGCATTGCCAAACAGCTAAAGATATAAACTAAATTCCTGTTTTGTTGTACTAAGTCCGTATTCTCGTTTTTTATTTCCTCTGTTTCGTATTCAATACGGGTGAATTTATTACCCATTTTACGTTCTGATTTTTGTAATTTCTCGCTGACTTGCATGTATTCCTTTCCATAAACCGCAGCGTTTTGTGGCTCTATAATCGACAATAGCTTCAGCGAATTTAAAACATTACGATAATTGTTTGTTTTTTGAGATAATTCAAGGGCTTGTTTGGCAAACTGACTTGCTTTTAAACTTTTATTCTTAGAATTGAAATATTCGGATAAATTTATTTTAATGGCTATTATACCCGTAGTTAGTTGTAAACTATCTCTGATTTTTAATGACCGAAAAAACAAGTCTTCTACCCCTTTCTTCTCGTTAAGCTTGAATTTAGAATACGCTAGATTATTCAATAACATGGCGTACAATGATGGCTTATCTTTAAAGACATTTTTTTGATCTAGTCCTTTTTGAAAATATCTTTTCGCCCGGTTGAAATCTTGTTTTTTAAGGAGGAGGTAGCCAATGTTATTGTATGAAGTTGCTTTGGGCTGATAAAAAGAGTCCATTAACTCGTCATCAATACTGGCTAAAGCTTTATTGTGAAAGCCCATTGCATTGTTATAATCTTCTAGTTCATTATAAATCAATCCTAGTAAATTGTAAGCATCGTATAAGATGTCGCTTTGTTGTGTGTCCTTTATGATTTTTAAAGCTTTATAAGTCGCTTTTTCAGACCCTAATAAATCACTTTGGTTGAATTGTAAATTAGCTTTTATTATTATAGTTTTTGCAAGGTTGTAATTGTCGTTTAACTCAAAGTACATTTTTTCTGCTTTGTTATAGTACAAAAAAGAACTATCGGGAATGCCCAGAGAATCATAATAATCTCCTAAATAATTATTTCCTTTTGCCATACTAAAAGAATCCTGCGTAAGTTCAGATTTTTCAAGTATCAATTGGACTGTTTTTATATACTCCTTCCAATTTGCTATGTTGTAATAGCGATTAGCAATCTTGAAAAGGTTTACACGATGTAAAGAATCATTTTCTTGAGGAGTTATAATTTGAAGTGCTTTTTTTATGTTTTTATCTCGCTGTTCAGATGGTAAATCAAAATTGTTTGCTGTAGATAAATATTTAGAGAGGCTATCTTTAGAGTTTAAAGCAATTTTATTTAAAGTATTTTTTTGAGTACATCCAAAAAATAAAAAAATAAAAAAAAGTGTTGTATAGAAAGGATGTTTCAATAGTAGTATATTTTATCTTCAAAAATAAGAAAATAAACCTATTAGCATAAAAAAAAGCTGTCAAAAATTTGACAGCTTTTATAATTTTAGAAAAAAATCTATATGTTTAGTCCATTTTTTTGTTTCCACCAGCGGAACCATTTCCGGTAAGATTTAGTTGTACGTTTGCAATTTTGAAAACTTCTGCTTTGTTATCATTTTTTGTTGTTGAAGTAATTTCTTCATTTGAAGTAAATGAAGTTAATACCAGTACTAAAGAAAATAATCCGATTGTTAAAATTGCTTTTTTCATAATTTGGAGATTTTATATTGTTGTTTGATTTTACTTTTTAGAACCACATTGGTGTGAGATTTCATAGTAAACTTACTCAGACAACTTAAATTTTTTCTAGAAAAAAAGGTATATATGGTAGAACAAGTCTGGATGATAGTGAATGGGTGTCAAATATGGGTGAACGGACAATTTTAGATTTCTAAATAATTACCGTTAGCAAATTCAGCGATAACAAGGTCGATGTTTGTCTTGTACGACTTAGAAAAAGGGAGTTTGACGGTACTGTTTTTTATGTAACATACAGCATTTCCGCTGTGAATTCTGGAAATATAGTTTTGATTCACAATATAACTGTTGTGAATTCTTATAAAGGGATATAATAATACCCCTTCAAAATGTTTCAATGTTTTAAAAGCCGTAATCATTTCCCCGTTATTTAAATGAATGTCCGTTGAGTTATTATCGGCTCTAAGGTAACAGATGTCTTTTGCATCAATATAGCGATAATCTCCATAAGATTTGATACACAAAGTGAGTGACTGGTCCTGATGTACTGTTTCAGGTTGTGGCAGGAACGTTGGCTTTTCATCAAGGCTGATCGATTCATTCGAAGTAACCCCGCTTTCGATATTCGATTTATTTAATTTTAAAATCAATTTTATTACATCGATTCGTACTAGTGGCTTTAATAAATAATCAGTCACTTCATATTGTATTGCTTCAAAAGCCAACTCTTTTTTACGGGTGGTAATAATAATTTTAGGGATTATTTTTAGGTAACGGTACAATTCATTGATCAATGCCAAAGACAAATTGCTAGTTGCATCAACAGGATCGATTTCGAGAAAAATTAATTGTGGCGTATGTTCTAAAATTAGATGTAGTCCATCAGCATAATTATTTGCGAAGGCCACAAAAGTTAGTTCTGAAAAACCATCAGCAATGCCTTTTGTTTTCAAAACACTTTCTTGATTGTCGTCAATAATAATGTACAAATAATTCATCAATGGCTTTTCCTGGGATTGTTAAGCATTACATCCGATTTGCAAAGCAAAATATACTTTGGTTTATTAAATTAAGTGGGTTGTTTGAGCAATTCAATCAAACAAAAATATCAAAAAACGACTAAAATACTTCTGTTTAACATTTTAAAAATAAGCATTTAACTATTTTTTCACAGGTCTTGTTGATATGTTTTTAACAAATGTTGATACATTAAGATGAAATGCAAATTTATCTGATTAAGAGCACTATAGCTATTTTAAAATATGTTTGAAATTAAATGCACTTAGTAAATTTCTCCTAATAAGAGCTAGTTGCCAGCATAAAAGCTTTCCTAAAGTCAAGCTGTTACTTGTTGTACTGCTGATTCAAAGAGGAATAATGTCGATTGATAATAACTTTATCCGAATTAACCGCCAAAAAGTAACTGCTAAAAATATTTTTTTTAAAAATTTATCTTACTTTTATTCCAAAAAACAAAAACTATGAAATCGCCATGACAGAAGCTGTCTCAAACACCAATGAAGATCTGGCGATACCATATTCCTATAAAAAACAAATATTATCTACATATGAAAAAATTATTTGTCTTAATTTGCTTAACTTCTTCTTTATTTGGTTTTAGCCAAGAAAAAGAAACAACTGATTTCAAGAAAAATGAAATTAAACTAAATGTTGCATTTTTAGTTGCAGGTGGTTTCGAAGGAACTTTTGAAAGGATTATAAACGAAGAATCTGCTTTTGGGGTTTCTTTATTTATCCCGATAATTGAGGACATTGAACCAAACTTTAGCGTAACACCATACTATCGTTATTATTTTGGCAAAAAACCTGCTGCAGGATTTTTTGCAGAAGGTTTTGGAATGTTGAATTCCTATGATAGTTATATTTATAATGACAATTCATTTAATTCAGACATAGAAACCAGAACTGATTTTGCTCTTGGTTTTGGTTTAGGAGCTAAATGGATTACCAAAAAAGGATTTCTTTTTGAGATAAATGCAGGTGTTGGACGAAATTTATTTAATAGTTCTGATACTGACTTCGAGATCGTTGGTCGAGGCGGAATAACTTTTGGCTACAGGTTTTAATATTTTAAAGAAGCCTTCTCCCTTGAGAAGCCTTCTTTAAAATAGTCTATTAAGCAAGTCTGCACAGCTACTATATTTTCATGAGCCAATTCTTCATTGAAACTTCATTTTCGATAATAGATTTTAAATCTGCAATAGCCACACGGTCTTGTTTCATCGTGTCTCTGTGACGAATAGTAACCGTTTGATCTTCGATAGTTTGATGATCTACTGTGATACAAAACGGCGTTCCAAGCGCATCTTGTCTTCTGTAGCGTCTTCCTACGGCATCTTTTTCATCATACGTCACATTAAAATCCCAACGCAAATCGTCAATGATTTTATGTGCGATTTCTGGCAATCCGTCTTTTTTTACCAATGGCAAAATTGCTGCTTTAGTTGGAGCCAGAACCGAAGGTAATTTCAAAACAGTTCTTGTGGAGCCATCTTCTAATGTTTCTTCTTTTAATGAAGTGGCAAAAACAGCCAAAAACATTCTGTCTAATCCAACTGAAGTTTCTACTACATAAGGAACGTAATTCTGATTTAATTCAGCATCAAAATATTGTAATTTTCTGCCGGAAAACTGCTCGTGTGCTTTCAAATCAAAATCAGTTCTGGAGTGAATTCCTTCTAACTCTTTGAATCCAAAAGGAAAGTTAAACTCAATATCAGCCGCTGCATTGGCATAATGGGCTAATTTTTCATGATCGTGAAAACGATAATTTTCTCTTCCTAAACCAAGTGATAAATGCCATTTCAAACGGGCTTCCTTCCAAAATTCATAATGCTTCATTTCATCACCTGGACGCACAAAAAATTGCATTTCCATTTGTTCAAACTCCCGCATACGAAAAATAAACTGTCGGGCTACGATTTCATTTCTAAACGCTTTTCCAGTTTGTGCAATCCCAAAAGGAATTTTCATTCGTCCTGATTTTTGAACATTTAGGAAATTGACAAAAATACCTTGTGCCGTTTCCGGACGCAAATATAAATCCATTGCTGTATCTGCGGATGCGCCTAATTTGGTGCCAAACATCAAGTTAAACTGACGCACTTCGGTCCAGTTTCTGGAACCCGTTTCCGGACAAGCAATCTCCAGTTCTTCGATTAATGCTTTTACATCTTCTAAATCTTCATTTCCTAAAGAACGTCCCAATCGTTCCAGAATTTCTCTCTCTTTGGATTTATACTCTATAACGCGAGGATTTGTAGTCACAAATTCCTGTTCATTGAAGGTGTCACCAAAACGCACTCTTGCCTTTTCGATTTCCTTGATTGCTTTTATGTTGAGTTTTTCAGCATAATCTTCAATCAAAACATCGGCTCTATATCTTTTTTTTGAATCTTTGTTGTCTATCAATGGATCATTGAACGCGTCTACGTGACCCGATGCTTTCCAGGTAGTTGGGTGCATCAATATAGAGGCATCAAGACCTACAATGTTATCGTTCATTTGAACCATGGCGCGCCACCAATATTCGCGTATGTTCTTTTTTAATTCTACTCCGTTTTGTGCATAATCATAGACTGCACTTAAACCATCGTAAATTTCGCTTGACGGAAAAATAAATCCGTATTCTTTTGCATGCGAAATTACATTCTTAAATAAATCTTCTTGTTTTGCCATAATACTGCAAAAATATAAAAAGTGAACTTAAAAAAAAGGAAATTGTTAAAGATTGAAGCATTGTTTTGTCTATTTTTATAAATAAATCCCTGATTACATGTTTGAAAGCATTATTAATCTTTTTTTTCCAAAGGTCTGTTCCGGTTGCAACGCCTTTTTAATTGCGAACGAAAATGTGATTTGTACGGTTTGCAGACACGATATTCCGTTGACCAATCATCATTTGAATCCAGAGAATGATGCTTTCAAAAAATTTTACGGACGAATTCCTGTCGTGCATACTTCTGCTTTGTTTTATTTTCATAAAAAGGGAATTGTCCAAGTGCTTATTCATAATTTGAAATACAAAGGACACGAAGAAATAGGAACAATTCTAGGGGAATGGTACGCTGAGGATTTGAAAAACATTGAATTATTAACAACTGTAAATGAAATTATTCCAGTTCCATTGCATCGAAGGAAACTAAAAGAAAGGGGATACAACCAAGTTACTGCTTTTGGAAAAGCACTTTCCACTCGTTTAAATGTAGCTTACAATGACTCACTTTTGATTCGGAATGTGTATTCAAAAACGCAATCCAAGAAAAATTTACTAGGCAGAACGGAAGGAATCGAATCTGTTTTTGATGTTTCCTTTACTGAAAAAAATCACAACAAACATTTCCTTTTAATTGATGATGTTATTACAACCGGAGCTACCTTAGAAGCTTGTTCCCGGGCTATACTTAAAATACCGGGTGCAAAAATCAGTATTGTTTGTATGGCGATGGCGCAGTCGTAATTTGGATATTTCGGTTCCAAAACATGTATTTAAAACAGAATGATACCTTAAAGCACAGTCGTTTTTTAGCCCTGATTACTTCACCTAACTTTTACTCTTATAGGAGTTCAGTGAACTTTGTTTGAAGTGAAAATCTTTTTTATGCGCCTTTTCGGTGGATAAAAGATTGGAACAGACGAAGTAAATAGCTTCTGAAAACAAGTATGTTACAACTCTAAAGAGCGCACTATTAATTAATTTAATGAAATTATAACGAAATAGAATTTCTATTTCCAAAGTTAAATGATTAAATTTGGATAAAATATTTATAAATCATTAAACAATCATATTATGGCTTTTGAATTACCACAATTACCTTATGCGTATGACGCATTAGAACCTTATATTGATGCTCGTACAATGGAAATTCATCACTCGAAACATCACAATGCGTATACTACCAATCTTAATGCAGCTATTGCTGGAACGGATATGGAAGGTAAGACGATTGAAAATATTTTGATTAATCTTGATATGAAAAACATGCCTGTTCGCAATAATGGCGGTGGTTTTTACAATCATAATTTGTTTTGGACGGTAATGACGCCAAATGGTGGCGGACTTCCAACTGGAGATTTATTGGCTGCAATTGAAGCTGCTTTTGGAACTTTTGAAGAATTTAAAGCATCGTTCAGCAAAGCTGGAGCAACTCAATTTGGTTCTGGATGGGCATGGCTTTGTGTTCATAAAGGCGGTAAAGTTGAGGTTTGCGGAACTCCTAACCAAGACAATCCATTAATGCCAGGAATAGGTTGTGGCGGAACTCCAATTTTAGGAATGGATGTTTGGGAACATGCGTACTATTTGCATTATCAAAACAGAAGACCAGATTATATCGAAGCTTTTTTCAATGTAATTAACTGGACGGAAGTGGCGAGAAGATTTGCTTTAGAGAAATAAGCTCCCTAACACCCGAAGGGGGAATTAACAAAAGAGGCTAGAAAAAAAATTTTTTTCTAGCCTCTTTTGTTTCCTGCGAAAATATTTTTTATCTGCTTTGATTTCCCTTTAGTGGTTGGGGCTTTAATTTTATTCTAATAAAAAGGGTGGAATTTCTTCCACCCTTTTTGCCCCAAATCTACCACAAACTTAACCTATTAAAAATATGATAATTAAAAATATGATTGTTATCTATTGTTACCAAAAATGTTAGACGAACAGCTTAGAAAACTGATTAAAAACCACAAGCTGAAACTTACTAGTAAGCTCTAGCATCTTTCCCCTCGTAAAAATTCATAAAAGCTCTATTAACGACCCTATTTCCTCCTGGCGTTGGATAATCACCCGTAAAATACCAATCCCCTAAATTTTTAGGACAGGCAATATGCAAATCTTCTACCGTTTGGAAAATGATTTTTACCTCGGCCTTTATCTCCGGTGAACTCAACATTTGCGCAATTTTATCTGAAACCTCTTGCGGTTGAAAAGGCGCATATATTGCTGTTACATAATTGATAACTTCGGTGTCATTGAAGTTTTCCTGTGCTTTACATTTTACATATACCTCATCAACAATATGATACATGTTTCTTTCTTTTAGCAATTCTAAAGCTGCTTTAAAAGCTACTAATCCTTCTAGTTTTGCCATATCAATACCGTAACAATCCGGATAACGTATTTGCGGTGCAGAGGATACGATTACAATTCTTTTTGGATTCAAACGATCCATCATTTTGATGATACTCATTTTCAGGGTTGTACCTCGAACAATACTATCATCGATTATTACTAAATTATCCGTTGGTTTGATAACTCCATATGTAACATCATATACATGGGCAACCAAATCATCACGGCTGCTGTCCTCGGTAATAAACGTTCTAAGTTTTGCATCTTTAATTGCGACTTTCTCCGTACGAATTTTGACAGAAAGGAGTTCTTGTAATGATTCCTTAGTTAAGGTATTTCTATTTTGAAGAATATAATTGTTCTTTCTTTGATTCAGAAAATCTTGAGCTGCTTCCACCAATCCGTAGAAAGACGTCTCGGCAGTATTTGGAATATAAGAGAAAACTGTATTGTCTGTGTCTTGATCAATTGATTTTAACACCGCCGGAAGTATCAATCTTCCTAATGTTTTTCTTTCCTGATATATTTCAGCATCACTTCCTCTTGAGAAATAAATTCGTTCAAAAGAACAGGCTTTTTTTACTGTTGGAGGAAGAATCTCTTCCATGGAAACCGTACCGTTTTTCTTAATTATTAATGCAGTTCCAGGTTCTATTTCTTGAACTTTTTCGAAAGGCACATTGAAAACGGTTTGTATAACCGGTCTTTCAGAAGCCACAACAATTACTTCGTCATCTTGATAAAAATAAGCTGGACGTATCCCGGCAGGATCTCTAAAGACAAATGAATCACCGTGACCTAAAAGTCCAGCCATAGCATATCCTCCATCTAAATTTTTAGAAGAACGTCTCAAAATTTTAGCAATATCCAAGCGTTCGGCAATTACAGGAGAAGCTTCTCTTTTAGACAAACCTTCTTCTTTACAATCCTGATACAACTGCATCACTTCTTTGTCCAGAAAATGTCCGATTTTTTCCATAACCGTCACCGTATCTGCCATTTCTTTTGGATGCTGACCCAATTCTACCAAATTTTGGAAAAGTTCTTTCACATTGGTCATATTGAAATTCCCGGCCAATATCAGATTTCGATGCATCCAATTGCTTTGACGCAGAAATGGATGAACGCTTTCAATACTATTTTTCCCAAAAGTTCCATATCGCACATGACCCAAAAACAATTCGCCTAGGTAAGGAATATTTTCTTTTTGAAGCGCTACATCATCCGCATATTCAGGATGAGCTGCCATCTCTTCATTTATTCTTTCATTTATTTGTTTAAATACATCTTGAATAGGCTGCGAATGGTTTGATCGTACGCGACTTATGTATCGCTCACCAGGTTCAACATCCATTTTAATACTTGCAAAACCTGCTCCGTCTTGCCCGCGATTGTGCTGCTTTTCCATAAGGAGATACATTTTTTGTATTCCGTAAAAAGCAGTTCCGTATTTCTCTTTGTAAAATTCAAGCGGTTTGAGTAGTCTAACTAGTGCTATTCCACATTCGTGTTGTAAAGCGTCGCTCATTGTGTTGTTGTTTGTTGTTGTGTTATTCTAAAAAATGAATTGGACTGATTTATATATGGGCAATAATCAAACCAGATAGTATCTCTTCTATTTTTTTAACAAAAAAACCCCGTTTCCGAGGTTTCCATGTATTATAATTCTATGTCAAACTGTGTCAATGATTTAAATTGTTTTAATCTGGACACAACTTCCTCTTTATCTAAATTAACCATCCGCTCCGTTCCAAATTTCTCCACACTAAATGAGGCTAAATTAGAACCGTATATAACCGCATTTTTCATATTCTCAAAAGAGATGTTTTCACTCTGTGTTAAATATCCTGCAAAACCTCCCGCAAAAGTATCTCCTGCTCCTGTTGGATCAAAAACTTCTTCTAATGGCAGTGCTGGCGCAAAGAAAACTTCTTTATTGTGAAACAAAAGTGCTCCGTGTTCACCTTTTTTAATTACTACATATTTAGGCCCCATATTATGGATCTTAGCGGCCGCTTTCACTAAAGAATATTCTCCTGAAAGTTGTCTTGCTTCTTCGTCATTGATTGTAATCACATCAACACGTTTCATTACATCCAATAATTCAGGCAAAGCACAATCCATCCAAAAATTCATAGTGTCGAGCACCACTAATTTTGGTTTAGTTTCCATTTGGTCAATTACGCTACTTTGTACTAATGGATGTAAATTTCCTAACATTACTATATCGGCATTTTTAAAATTCTGAGGGACTTTCGGTTGAAAATCACCCAAAACATTAAGTTCCGTTGCTAATGTATCTCTTGAATTCAAATCGTTATGGTAAAGACCGCTCCAAAAAAACGTTTTTCCACCTTTTACTACTTCAAGTCCAGAAATATCAATGTTTCTTGCTGTCAATAAATCTAAATATTCTTGTGGAAAATCATCGCCAACGACAGAAACTATGGCAGATTGTAAATTAAAAAAAGAAGCCGAAAGTCCTATGTAAGGTGCAGCTCCACCTAAAATTTTATCCGTTTTGCCAAAAGGCGTTTCTATAGCATCAAAAGCAACGCTTCCAACAATCAATAATTTATTCATTTATGTAGATTCAAATTAAGGCGCAAAGATAGGGTATAACTTGTGAAGTTGCAAAGAGTCTGAGGTGTAAAATTTTGCCAAATTAAGAGGTAGTCCTAGACTAATTTACGCCATAATTATTAGAGTTGTTATCCTTATTTGAATTTATGATTTAACCAAAATATTTTTATTTAATAAGTCAATAATAGCCTCATTTTCTTGGTTCACCGCATAATCCAAAGCCGTTTTTCCAAAAATGTCTGTTTGATGCGTATTAATTTTATATTTCAACAAAATTTCCACACATTTTTCCTGACCAAAAGTGGCAGCAAAAAATAACGCATTTGCCTTATTGTAATTTATTATGTCTGGACTTGCTTTGTGTGCCAATAACAATTCTGCTAAGGAAGAATACCCTTTAAAGCACGCACCCATCAAAGCGGAATTGCCGGAGGAATCCTGAATATCTAAATTTGCTTTTTGCGAAATCAAATACGTTGCAACCTCATAATTATTATTGTAAACCGACAGAATAAGCAAACTATAACCAGAGGAATTTAATAAATTTATATCATTTCCTTCCTGTACAAATTTTTCAATCGTTTTTAGATCATTGGTCCTTGCCGCTTCAAAAACATCCTTGTTTTGTGCGTTCAAAAAACCAGGAATTAAAATCAATAAGGTGAAAATTATTTTTTTCATTTTTTTAAAATTTAAATAGTAAAGGAGCGCTAAAAACGCTCCTTTATTAAGTTTTCTTACAATTATTGCATCATTAAAGATTCTAATTCTTTACGATCCATTTTAAGTTCTTTTGCTAAACGCATTCCGTATTCTCTATCCGCTTGATAAAAATGAGCAATCATCTTAGCAACAATTACTTTGTTTTTTACTTGTTTTAAAGCACCTGATAAATTAAAAATTAATGCATCTTGATCTTTCTTAGAAAAAGAACGGTACAAATCGCCCGCTTGTGCGAAATCATTTGGTTTCGAAATTTTTGACTGTGCAGTAGTTGCGTTTGCAAATTCTGATGTTGAATACTTGAATTTTGCATCATCCTTTACCTCCGGTTTATTTGTTGAAGGCTGATAATTTACATCACCAGTTTGAGGGCGCAACGACATATACCCATTTTCATTGTAGGTGTTCACTCCGTTTTTAGGCAAGTTTACTGGAATTTGTTGAAAATTCCCTCCTAAACGATGGCGTTGTGTATCAGTATATGAGAACAATCTCCCTTGTAATAATTTATCTTCTGAAGGCTCAATACCTGGAACTAAAATTGCTGGAGAAAAAGCGGCTTGCTCTATTTGCTGAAAATAATTAGTAGGATTTTGATTCAAAGTCATCGTTCCTACTTTTATCAGTTTAGCAATTTTTTCAGGCCAAATTTTAGTAGGATCAACAGCATTAAAATCCAAAGCCAAAAAATCTTCTTTTTTCAACATTTGAACATACAAATCCCATTTTGGAAAATTTCCTTTTTCAATTTCATTGCGCAAATCCAAAGTAGCATGCTCAATTTGTGTGGATTGAATTGCATTGGCTTCTGCTTGCGATAAATTACGTACTTCTTGTTGCGGAACCCATTTGTATTTTACGTAGGTTACTTCGCCTTTCGCATTTACCCATTTGTAAGCATGTACTCCATTTCCTTCCATTTGGCGAAAATTAGCAGGGATTCCATAGTCAGAAAATACCCAAGTAAACATGTGCGTTGATTCTGGTACATTGGAAAAGAAATCGAATGCTCTGTTCGGATCTGATGCGCCATTTGTTATTGGGGACGGTTTAAAGGCATGAACCATGTCTGGAAACTTCATTGCGTCACGGATAAAGAAAACAGGCAAATTGTTTCCTACTAAATCATAATTTCCTTGTTCAGTATAAAATTTAACTGCAAAACCTCGAGGATCACGGTATGTTTCCGGGGAGCCTGCCTGATGTATTACCATTGAGAACCGAACCAATAATGGTGTTTTTTTACCCGCTTTATTTAAGAAATCTGCCATCGTAACATCCGAAAAATCAGAGGCAGCAACAAATTCTCCAAATGCACCAGTTCCTCGAGCATGAACCACTCTTTCCGGGATGCGTTCGCGGTCAAATGCAGCTAGTTTTTCAATCAAATGAATGTCTTCAAGCAGGACTTGTCCATCTTGTCCAATTGTTTTTGAATTTTGATTGTCTCCTACTGGAGCTCCGGAATTTGTTGTCAACGTTTGACCAAGTGTTAGCTGAGTTATCACTAATGCTAGTGATAAGACTAATGCTTTTTGTTTCATAAGGTTATTTTTTTATTTAATTCATGCAAAAATATTGACAAAAATCATATTGACATAACTGAAATTTTATATCTTTGCTATAGACAATATCTATATATGAATATCCAACAATTAGAATATATAATTGCAGTAGATCGCTTAAAAAATTTCACTAAGGCCGCAGAGTATTGCAATGTAACTCAAGCAACATTGAGCGCAATGGTCAAGAAATTAGAGCAAGAGCTTGGAATAGTGATTTTTGACCGAAAGAAAAATCCAACTGAAACAACCGAAATTGGAATAGAAACTATTGAAAATGCAAAAAAAGTAGTTCTTCATAGCCAGCTTTTAAAAGACAACGCCAAAAAGAGTATTGGAAAAATTGAAGGAAAAATTAGAATTGGAATCATCCCGACAATAGCAAACTCTTTACTTCCAAAAATTTTAAAACCTATTTTAGAAAACTTTCCTGACTTAAAACTAGAAATTTCAGAACAAACAACCAACTCCATTACAAAACAGCTGAAAGAAGGGCAACTTGACATGGGAATTGTTGCGACACCTTTACATGACACTGAAATTGAAGATATCGTGTTATTTTATGAAACTTTAATGGTGTATGGCGACATTGACCCGGTACAGAACTATATTTTACCCGATGAAATTAGAAATCATAAAATCTGGCTTTTGGAAGAAGGTCATTGTCTTAGAGAACAATTTATTAAATTATGTTCTTTAAAGAAAAAAGAAAAAATGGTTGAAAATTTAAAACTTGAAGCAAGTTCTTTTGATACTTTATTGAATATGATTGACGAATTTGGCGGATTAACTTTGATTCCCGAATTATATTACAACACCCTTTCTACCGAAAGAAAAAAACAAGTCAGTTTTTTTAATGCTCCTATTCCGGTTCGTGAAATGAGTATTATTTACCACCGTCCTTATGCAAAAATCAGAACCATTGAAGCGCTTGCCAAAATCATTCACAGCACAATAAACAAAGATTTGATTTCAAATAAATATAAAAAAAGCGAATTAGCAATTACTCAAATATAATAATCACTCACACGTGCTTTCATAAAAAGCATCTATAGAAAGTTGTTTTTGCATTGAAGCCATAACAGCTAAGGCATCACATCTTTCGTTTTGGACATGATTGTTGTGGCCTTTGATCCACTTAAAATCTACTTTGTGTTTTCTGTATACAATTAAAAATCGTTTCCACAAATCAGCATTTTTCCGGTCTGCAAAACCTTTTTTTTCCCAACCCAAAACCCATTTTTTTATTACTGAATCCACCACATATTTAGAATCCGAAATCACCAAAACGGTAGTATTAGGATTTTTTAGCTTTTCGAGACCTGCAATTACTGCCAACAACTCCATTCTGTTATTAGTGGTTCGACGAAAACCTTCATAGAATTCCTTTTTATAAGGTTTTCCTACCCATTCCATAACAACGCCATAGCCACCGTTACCTGGATTGCCTTTAGCAGCACCGTCTGTGTATATGTGTACGTCGTGAGAAATCAAAATTATAAATTATGAGTTAATAGTCTTTCAATCACTTCCGGAAAATACTTTTGTTCCAATTCATGAATTTTATAGGCCACTTCTTCTGGAGTTTCGTGACCTGATAAAATTATTTTTTTTTGAAAAAGAATATTTCCTTCGTCATAATTTTCATTAACATAATGAATGGTAATTCCGGTTTCTTTTTCATTATTTTCCACAATGGCTTGGTGAATATTCATCCCGTACATTCCTTTGCCACCATATTTTGGCAACAAGGCAGGATGTATGTTTATGATCTTATCCGGATAGGATGTGATGATATTTTCAGGAAATTTCAATAAAAAACCAGCCAAAACAATCAGATCAGGCTGAATTGTATTTATTTTACGTAATACTTCCCCTTCAATAAGTTGTTCTTTAGTAAAAATATTCGTTGCAACGCCATGGTTTTTTGCTTTGTCAAGCACCTTGGCGATGGAGCTGTTTGCAAAGACTGCTTGAACCGTTGCAAGTTTAGATTTTGCAAAATACTTTATGATGTTTTCAGCATTAGTACCCGATCCAGAAGCAAAAACGACAATTTTTTTCATAACCTAGCTTGTTTTAATGATGCAAAAAAAGGGATAAAAAATGAAAATAAATAACATTGTGGCAGCTTTGTTAAAATAAATTTCATAATTTAGTTGTCACATTTATTAACTAAATAGTTGTTTTCAAATAAAGTTTTTTATTTTTGCCAACAAATTAAATTCTAAAATTAAAGATTATGTCAGACATTGCATCAAGAGTAAAAGCGATTATCGTAGACAAATTAGGTGTTGACGAAAACGAAGTTGTAACAGAAGCAAGCTTCACTAATGATTTAGGAGCTGACTCATTAGACACTGTTGAGCTTATTATGGAATTCGAAAAAGAATTTGACATTCAAATTCCAGATGATCAAGCAGAAAACATCGCTACTGTAGGTCAAGCAATCTCTTACATCGAGGAAGCAAAAAAATAATAAATACGCACCCGTTTACAATCTTGTAAGCGGGTGTTATTATTATTTTGAAATTAAATTCGAGATTGGATTTCAATCAAAAAGATATTTATTGTAATACCCATGGCTCTTTTTGTAAAAATACAGTAAAGAAAGCATGGGTTTTATTTGTTTAAAGATAACAAAAAATAAAGAATTTATGGTATTAAGACGAGTTGTTGTAACAGGTTTAGGTGCTCTTACTCCTATTGGAAATAACATTCAAGAATATTGGAATGGACTTATTACTGGCGTTAGTGGAGCAGCACCAATAACTTATTTTGATGCTTCAAAATTTAAAACTCAATTTGCGTGTGAATTGAAAAATTTTAATGCGGAGGATTTCTTAGACAGAAAAGAAGCTAGAAAAATGGATCGCTATGCGCAGTATGCTATGGTTGCCTCTGATGAAGCGGTTGTAGATGCCGGTTTCAATTTTGAAAAATTAGACAAAGACAGAGTAGGTGTTATCTGGGGCTCTGGAATTGGAGGATTAGAAACTTTTCAAATTGAAATGTTGAATTTTGCTGCAGGTGATGGTACTCCTAAATTTAATCCTTTCTTTATTCCAAAAATGATTTCGGATATCGCAGGAGGACATATCTCTATAAAATACGGATTCAGAGGTCCAAATTTTACCACTGTTTCTGCTTGTGCTTCTTCTACAAATGCTATTATTGATGCTTTCAACTATATAAGATTAGGTCATGCTGATGCTATGATAACCGGAGGCTCTGAAGCTGCGGTGACCATAGCCGGAATGGGTGGCTTTAATGCCATGCATGCTTTATCTACCAGAAATGACGATCCTAAAACCGCTTCTAGACCAATGGATAAAGATCGAGATGGTTTTATCTTAGGCGAAGGAGCTGGCGCATTAGTCCTAGAAGAATACGAACACGCTATTGCTCGTGGAGCAAATATTTACTGCGAAATTGGCGGTGGCGGAATGTCAGCTGATGCTTACCATATTACGGCACCGCATCCTGATGGATTAGGCGCTAAAAATGTAATGTTAAACTGTTTGAGAGATGCCGGTTTACAAGCAACTGATGTAGATGGTGTGAATATGCACGGAACCTCTACGCCACTTGGTGACATGGCAGAATCTAAAGCAATACTTCATGTTTTTGGGGAACACGCTTACACGATGAATTTAAATTCGACTAAATCTATGACAGGCCATTTACTTGGTGCAGCCGGAGCAGTAGAAACAATTTCTTCGATACTTTCCTTAAAACATGGACTAGTCCCACCAACAATAAATCATTTCACAGATGATGAAAATATCGACGCTAAACTAAATTTTACGTTCAACAAAGTTCAGAAAAGAGAAATGAATGTAGTGATGAGTAACACTTTCGGTTTTGGAGGTCACAATGCTTGTGTACTAGTAAAAAAATTAGAAATCTAATTATAAATGCGTATAATTAGAAAAATATTTTCAAAATCCCGTTCTCCAGAAGACGGGATTTTTTTTGATTCTATTCAGAAAATTCTAGGATTTGCCCCATTAAACCTTGATTTTTATAAAAAAGCATTCACCCATCGTTCCTCTAATCGCCTTGATATTTTAGGAAATCCAATCAATTATGAACGGTTAGAATTCTTGGGAGACGCAATGTTAAGCTCCGTTATTGCGGCTCATCTATTCAATAAAGCACCTGCTGGTGACGAGGGATATTTGACTAAAATGCGTTCTAAAATTGTGAGTAGGGAGCATTTGAACGAATTAGGGAAAGACTTAAATCTTGTACAATACATAGAAAGCAAAGTGCCACTTCAGCATTTTGGCGAGAACATCCATGGTAATATTTTTGAGTCATTGGTGGGAGCGATTTACTTAGACCGAGGCTATGTATATTGCGAAAAATTTATTCAAAAAAGAGTAGTACTACCTTATGTAGATATTGCAAGACTCGAAGGAAAAGTAATCAGTTACAAAAGTCTGGTGATAGAATGGTGTCAAAAAGAAAAAAAAATATTTCATTATGATATTTTTGAGGACAATGCTATTGATGGGCAACGCTTATTTGGCGTGAAACTTAGCATTGACAATAAAGTGATTGCAAAAGCAAGAGCCACATCCAAAAAGAAAGCAGAAGAAAAAGCATCGCAACGCGCTTATTTTGCATTTCAAGAAAAAATGGAAAGAAAATAATTTAATATACACAAAACTATATCGTTTTCGTTTATAAATTAACAAAAACATCACCTTTTGAGCGGTCAATACTTCGATAGAAATACTATATTTACATCTTATTTTTTCATGAAATGGCTATTCTTAAACTTAATCTGGGCGAATTTGACGAAATAGATTACTATCTTATTGCGATTCATACTTCATTAGAGGACTATCGTTTGGCATTTTTTATTAATCAAATGCTGCCTGTCAATCTTAGTAAAAGTAAAAGTGAAATTCAAATTAATATTAAAGAAGGAGAAACAGGTTTTTCCCGATTTTATTATGAAGACATTGAAAGCGGCATTTCCTGGAATTTGATTCAAAATAAAAATGAAGTCATCCAGTATAAAAAAGGAAATAACCAAAATCTATTTTCTAACGTGTCCATGGAAGTTTCAACAAAAGTCTTTTTACTTCCTGAATTTAAAAAAGTAGATTATTTTTTAAAAATAGAACATCACGAAGATGCCATAAACGTGTCCCAAACGCAGCTCCTATTAAATACCATAAACAGCATATCTACTGTTTATATAGTAGATACAAATAAAATAAAATCTAAAAACAATTTAATTTTTTAATACAAATGCTTACAAACAAAAAAACTAAAATTGTAGCCACACTTGGGCCTGCATGCAGTACAAGAGAGATCATAAAAGACATGATCGAAGCTGGTGTAAATGTGTTCCGAGTAAACTTCTCGCATGCGGACTACAATGATGTAAAAGAAAAAATAAGCCTTATACGAGGTTTAAATGAAGAGTTTGGTTATACAACTGCTATTCTTGGCGATTTACAAGGGCCAAAACTTCGAGTAGGAGTTATGGAGGAAGGTGTCGTCGTACACGATGGGGATCTAATTACATTTACAACTGCCGAAGATATTCTTGGAACTGCTAAGAAAGTATTCATGAAATATCAAAACTTTCCAAATGATGTAAATCCTGGAGAAAGAATTTTGCTTGATGATGGTAAACTCATTTTCGAAATCGTGGAGACGGATAAAAAATCAGAAGTTATAGCAAGAGTAATTCAAGGTGGCGAATTGAAATCAAAAAAAGGAGTAAATTTACCTAATACAAAAATATCCCTACCGGCAATGACCGAAAAAGATATTGCAGATGCCATTTTTGCCATTGGCCAAAATGTAGATTGGATTGCCTTATCTTTCGTGAAAACACCACAAGATTTACAAGAATTACAAGAATTAATCGCCAAACATTCAGAACATAAAATTCCAATTATTGCCAAAATCGAAATGCCGGAAGCACTAGAAAACATTGACAAAATTGTTGCTTATTGTGATGGTCTGATGGTTGCCCGCGGAGATTTAGGAGTTGAACTTCCTGCTCATGAAGTACCGTTAGTTCAAAAAGAACTTATTCGCAGAGCCAAAACGGCTAGAATTCCAGTTATTGTTGCCACGCAAATGATGGAAACAATGATTACGTCTCTTACACCAACTCGTGCCGAAGTAAATGATGTTGCTAACTCCGTTATGGATGGTGCTGATGCCGTAATGCTTTCGGGAGAAACAGCAACTGGAAATTATCCGGTTCAGGTAATTCAAAAAATGACACAAATCATTGAAGCTGTAGAAGATTCACCGCTAATCCAAGTGCCACAAAATACGCCACAGATAAAAACAAAACGATTTATCACTAAAACAATTTGTCACCACGCTGCCTCCATGGCTAATGTAATCAAAGCAAAAGCAATTTGTACTTTGACAAATAGTGGGTATACCGCATTTCAAATTTCTGCATGGAGACCAAATGCACATATTTTAGTGTTTACCTCAAATAAGAGAATCCTTACTCAGCTTAATTTATTATGGGGTGTAAAATCTTTCATGTACACTAAAGATGTAAGCACAGATGATACCGTAACGGACATAAATGAAATTGTAAAACAAAAAGGGTTTGTACAAAAAGGAGATTTCCTTATCAATTTAGCAGCAATGCCTATTAAGGAAAAGGGGATGGTAAACACCCTGAGAGTTTCTGAAATAGAATAATAAAACATTCTCATTATGTATTAAAAATCCGTCTGGTTCGATCAACAGACGGATTTTTTTGTTAAAAACACGGTAAAAAATTGATTTTCAATAAGTAAATTACAATTGCACTTTACTTATTGGGTTATGACAGATTTGTCTCAATCTAAAATTGCTATTTTGCTTTTTTATCGTTAGTTCTAAATAGTACACTGATTATGTATCTTTGTTCGTGGATTACGGGGCTCCTTATTTTTAACTTTTGTCAGGCGTAAATAAACAACATTTGTTGCATTTGAACGAAAGGGCGGAAATGTCTTTTTTATAAAGTTACATTAATTAGCTGAATCTAGTACTTTAAACAAAAAACCTTGAAACAAATTCTCTTTAAAAATACCAACATCTCCTATTCCGATACCGGGAAGGGAACCGCTATTGTCTTACTTCACGGTTTCTTGGAAAATAAAGGCATGTGGGATTTTTATATTCCGGAGTTTGCTAAAAAAAACCGCATCATCACCATTGATTTATTGGGACATGGCGAAACGGAATGTTTGAGTTACGTGCAAACGATGGAGGATAATGCTGATGCTGTGCACGCTGTTTTATCGGAACTACGCATCCGTAAAGCCATTTTTGTAGGGCATTCTATGGGCGGTTATGTAGCTTTGGCTTTCGCCGAATTGTATCCGGACACGATAAAAGGATTGGTTTTATTAAACTCGACCGCAAGAGCCGACAGCGAGGAACGAAAAACAAATAGAGATCGGGCTATAAAAGCAGTAAAACAATCTTTTGTCAATTTCATCTCACTTTCCATTGCAAATTTATTCAGTGAAAACAACAGAGAGCGCCTTTTATCAGTAATTGAAAGCGTAAAGAAGGAAGCTTTAAAAACACCCCTTCAGGGAATCGTTGCCTCACTGGAAGGTATGAAAATACGACAAGACAGAGAAGTGTTGTTGCATTTAGCACCTTTTCCTAAACTTTTGATTCTGGGCGAAAAAGACCCGGTTCTAAATTACGAAGAAACCAAAGAACAGATAGAAGGCACGGCCATGAAACTGGTGACTTTTCCGGACGGACACATGAGTCACATTGAAAACCAAGACGAATTGTTGAACGTATTATTAGCTTTTTTCAAAAGCATCTAAATCATTCCAGGTTTCAAATACCCTTTTTCCACCAATTCGCTTTTGTCTTTTAAATGATGCATTTTTCCTTCTTTCATAAACGCCAGTTTTGTGGAGACTTTTATCACATTTTCATAATTATGATCTGTGATAATAATGCCTTTTGTGCTGGACATTGCAGTGATTAATTCATTAATTTTTTCAATCATTATGGGTGATAAGCCATTGTATGGTTCGTCTAGTAAAGCAAATTTAGATGCATTATTCAGGATTAATTTAATTTCTAAATACCGTAATTCTCCGCCAGATAAATGTTTTATTTTTTTCTCTAACATCGATTGAATCATATCGTCAGCATAAAAATCCTGTAATTTATCTTTGGCAATAGCCAATTGAATAGTCTTTTTTATCGAAAATGAATTTGGAATAAAATTATCTTGAGACAAATAACTGATTTCGTTTAGCAAATCACTAGTTTTTGATTTCACGTTAATTGTCAAAGTGCTTTTGTAAAACTCGAAGATATTGGCTAGTTTTCTGATTGGGAATTTTGTTTAAATTAGTTTTTCTTCAAAAGGAATGTTTTCATCTAAAATTTCGCTTAATAAAAGAACCATTTGCTCTAAATAATTACCTAATATTTCTTCATTTATAATTGCATTTATTTCGTTGATTTCTTTAAAATTAAACGCAAGAAAACCTGCTTTTAAATTCTTAAAAGAAATTATTCCTGCTTCAATTGGTTTTCCTTTAGCGTCATACATATAAGCATACGCCAGCACCTGAATGATTTTGTCGCTTTTAATATCTTCAGTAAGTCCTTTCCATGATTTCAGTGTAACGCTTGCTTTTTCTACTTTTCCGGTTTTATAATCGATAATTCGAATGATTCCGTTGCGCTCTTCAATCCGGTCTACATTTCCTTTTATCAATACCGGAAAAGGCAAATTAGGATGATTTATAATTCGCTCGAATGTTTGTTCCAAAGCTATAATTTTTATTGCATCACCATTCTTGATACTTTCCAGTTCCACTTTCAGGAAATTGGAAACATTGCGCTTGGCGACTTCAAATGCCAGCAAATTTTTACCCTTTTTGATTTCACCTTCTTTGTACACCAATTTGAATTGTTTCAAAACCTCTGTATCTATTTGTTTGAAACAATTTAGAATATCACTTTCTGATATAAATTTATCAATGAAAGGCTCGTATAAAACTTTCAAAGTTTCGTGGATAATAGTTCCCAAGGTATTCAAGGCAATATTTTCCTCTACTTCTTCGACTTCGCTGATGCGTAAAATCTTCTGGAAATAAAACTGAATTGGATTCCGGATATAACTCGTCATCGCCGATGGAGAAAACCCTTTTTCGGCTATTTCTTTCAATCGCAGCATAACACGTTCTGATTTTGGAATCACCATAGGCTGATACGCTGTTTCGGGTAGCACGGCATTATAAATTTCGTGAGTCAGCGTATGATTTTTTTGTTTTTCGACTTCCAGTTGCGTGATGAATCTGCTTTTTTCTCCTGCATCCAATCCTTCACTTTCGGTATTATAAATTAAATAAATGTTCTTTGCTCTTTGTAATAGATGATAGAAATGATAGGTGTAAATTGCATCTTTTTCTTTGAATGTGGGCAAGCCCAATTCGCGTTTTACATCATAGGGGATAAACGAATTTTGCGATTTTCCGGCCGGGAATTTCCCTTCATTCATCGAAGTGACAATAACGGTGTCAAAATCTAATACACGGCTTTCTAAAACGCCCATAATTTGCAAACCATTGAGCGGTTCTCCTTCAAATGAAACCTCGGCCAAATCAATAACTTGTTTGTAAATGGCATAAAGAGTTTCGATTTTATCGATATGTTCGTGCTTTGAATAATAATTAATTAGTTTGTTAATGACTTTAAAAATAGCAAAAACAAAAGCTTTGGTGATTTTTTCTTCTTCGTTGTCGTTACTTAAATTTCCTTTGATGGTTTGCAATAATTTTGAAATGGTCTCTAAAACTGGAATCGAACCCTTTTCCCATTTTTGGAATAAGAAAAGAAATATTTCACTTGGAATTCCATTCAATTCCATCAATTTATGATGCGTAATAAAAGTATAATTATTTTGGTTAATGGTTTGGACTAGCACGCTGGTTTTTGCGTATGGTTCCACCAAGGGATGGGTTAAAATATCTAAGATATCTTTGTAGTATAAGACATAGCTTTTAGCATTTCTGGACAATGCATTTGTGTGCATTTTGAATAATTTAGCAGTCAAAATCTGCGCTGGATTGTTCTTGCTGGAATATCCCATCGTAATATTCAAAGCGCCAACACTTGAGGGTAATGAATATAAAAGCGGTACCAAAAGATTTTCTTCGCCCAGAACCACAGCAACTTTATCTAGCGTTCCATCAGTTTCTAGGCTTTTGGATTCATTGATGATATTCTCGATAATACTCCCGGCTATTTTGGCTTGACCAATTGTTTTGGGTGTGCCAATGACCTGAATGTTTTTAGTTTGAGAAAAATCATTTACAATCCATTCAAATGGATGTAATTTATAATGTTTCCAATTTTCTTTAAAACGTCGTACAAACAAACCAGCATCATGATAGGGATCATTGAGAAAGGTTTGGTCTGCGTCCCAATATATTATGGCTTGATCAGAAGCGATGAGGTGTTGGATTATTTTTTCTTCGGCTGCATTCAATGCATTAAAACCCGCAAAGACGAATTTTTTGTCATGTAGGGAATTCGAAAAATGATTTATGTTATGCACTGCTTCACGATAGATTAATCCTTGATAGCCGATTCCCTTGTTCAGTAAATGAGCGTACAATGATTGATAATAGTTGGGCAGTAGTTTCCAAAAATCAATATATTTTTCTAATAATGCCGTTTTGTTTTCTACTTCAATTCCCCATTTTTTAATATCTTCAATGTCTTTCAGATAGGAAAGAACATGGGATGGATCTAGTAAATAGCGGTCAATTTCATTGAAGTCCTGCAGGAGTGTTTTGGCCCAATTGGCAAATAATTCAAAGGATTGTTGATTTGCTGTAGCGGTAATAGATAAATACACTTCATAGAATTCGAATAATAATTCGATAGGATCTATAGTGCGGATACCAGCTATGTTTTGAACAAAATCCTCAATACTTATAATTTCGGGTGAAATTATGTTGGTGGCGACTTGTTTCTTTAAGGCTTCAATCAGGAATATTTTAGCTCGTTTGTTTGGTAAAACAACAATCGTATTGGAAAGAGTGTCAGCGTATTTTGCGATTAAAACCGAAGCTATTTTATCTAGAAAAGAAGTATTTGTCATTTTATAAAAATAAAAAAAACGCCTCGATAAATCGAGGCGTTTTCTAAAAATTTTTGAACAATATTATTTTTGCAATAACAATTCAGTTCTTCTGTTTTTAGCTTTACCTGCAGCAGTTTTATTTGTTTCAACTGGAGTGCTTTCGCCAAAACCAACAGTATTTAAGTTTTCAGCTTTTATTCCTCTTTCGATCATAGCTTCTTTAACGATACTAGCTCTATCTTCAGAAAGTTTTTGGTTGTATTCATCTGAACCATCGCTATCTGTATGTCCTTCAATGCTAAATTTCGCATTTGGATAATTTTTCAGGATTTCTGCCATTGCATCTAATCTAGCTGGAACATCTCCAGTTTTGAAAGTTGCTTTACCAGAATTAAAGTAAACTGCTCTAGCTTGAATTTTAAGATTGTCTAAAGCTTCAGTAGTTACTTCAGGACATCCTTTGTTGCTAGCTGGGCCAGCAATAGTAGGACACTCATCATCTTTGTCTAGAACACCATCTCCATCAGTATCTGGCCATGGGCATCCACCGTTTTCTTTAGGACCTGCAACTGTAGGACATTTGTCATCTTTATCAGCAACACCGTCTCCATCTGTATCAGGACATCCTTTTAATTCTTTAGGACCAGCTTCATTTGGACAAGCATCATCTTTATCAGCAACACCGTCTCCATCTGTATCAGGACATCCTTTTAATTCTTTAGGACCAGCTTCATTTGGACACTCATCTTCACTGTCTTGAATTCCGTCTCCATCTGTATCAGGACATCCGTTGAATTCTTTTAAACCAGCAACTTCTGGACAAGCATCATCTTTGTCATATATTCCATCACCATCTGTATCTTTTCCACCAAATTTGAAGATAATACCGGCAGAGTGTTGAAAATGGGATGGAGCATCAGGAGTTGCAAAATCAATATCTCCTTCAGTTCTATCTCCAAAAGCTTTTTTATATCTTGTAGAAAGTTCTAAACCAACATTTTCAGAAAACCATAAAGTTAAACCAGCACCTGGATTTAAAGTTCCAAAACTACTGTCTCCAAAGAATGTATATCCACCACCAATAGAAAGAGATGGGTCAATAACTTTAGATTTAATCAAATTCATGAAGCTATATCTGATTGTAGCATCAACACCATAATACATCAAATCGCCCGGATTAGTGACATGATATCCTCTAGAATCAGCACCTACAGTACCTGGAGAAAAAGTTACAAACTTATCAATTTTGTTTACAGATCCAGTAAGACCAAAAGAGAAATTATCTCCTACGTATTTGGATACACTTAAATAGGATACAGAAGGAAGAACGTTCCAGTTTGTTTTTGCGTCAAATGGTTGAGAAAAATGACGGTCTAGCCAATTATTACCACCTTCAGCACCAGCTTTAGTGTCGACGGCATTTACTCCAAAAGAGATTGCCCATGGGTTGTTACTGTCTTGTGCGTGAGAACTTAAACCCATCACCATCATCGCAGCAACTAAAATTTTGTTAAGATGTTTCATACTTAATTTTTTTAATGACAAATTAGTTAATTACTTGCAAAAATAGGACGTAAATTTTAAACTACAAAATGTTATGTTAAAAAAAACTTACAAGCAAGGCTAAAAGTGCGAATTATACAACATTTAGCTCTTTTCCTACCGCTACAAATGCATTTATTGCCTGATCTAAATGCGCTTTTGTATGTGCCGCAGAAAGTTGTACTCTAATTCTTGCTTTATCTTTAGGAACTACTGGAAAAAAGAAGCCTATGACATAAATTCCTCTTTTTAATAATTCATTTGCCATTGTTTGAGACAATTTTGCATCATATAACATCACCGGTACTATTGCAGAATCCCCATCAATGATATCAAAACCTGCTTTTTTAATCCCATCTCTAAAATAATTAGTATTCCATTCTAGTTTGTCTCTAAGTGTTGTATCTTTTTCTAAGAGTTCAAAAACCTTAATGGAAGCTCCAACGATTGCTGGTGCTAAAGAATTTGAAAATAAATACGGTCTGGAACGTTGGCGTAATATTTCTATAATTTCTTTTTTAGCGGTCGTATACCCTCCCATGGCGCCACCAAGTGCTTTTCCTAAGGTTCCCGTAATAATATCTACTCTTCCCATGACTCCTTTTAACTCAAGTGTCCCTTTTCCGGTAGCACCAATAAATCCGGCAGCATGGCATTCATCAACCATAACCATTGCGTCATATTTATCGGCCAAATCACAAATTTTATCCAACGGAGCTACAACGCCATCCATGGAGAAAACACCATCCGTAACAATTAATTTGAAACGGGTACCGGCTTCTGTAGCCTTAATCAGCTGCTTTTCCAGGTCTCCCATATTGCTATTTTCATAGCGATATCGCGTCGCTTTACACAAACGAACACCATCTATAATAGAGGCATGATTTAAACTATCCGAAATAATACAATCCTGATCTCCTAATAAGGGTTCAAAAACACCTCCGTTTGCATCAAAAGCGGCTGCATAAAGAATGGTATCTTCTGTGCCATAAAACTCAGAAATCTTTTTTTCTAAAGTTTTATGAATGTCTTGTGTTCCACAAATAAAACGCACCGATGACATTCCAAAACCATGCGTATCAAGAGCGTCTTTTGCAGCCTGAACAACTTCTGGATGGGATGACAAGCCAAGATAATTATTGGCACAAAAATTTAAAACCGTTTCTCCTGTCGAAATCGTTATTTCTGCATCTTGTGGTGAGGTGATAATGCGCTCTGATTTGAAGATTCCATTGTCTTCTATTGTTTGTAATTCTGACTGTAAATAGTCTTTAATTTTTCCGTACATTTTTTATGTTTTTAAAATTCAATTTTGCGAATAATTCATTTTTTAGACTACAAATTTACTACATCGATTTCTTTTCCTATATAAATTAGTACTTTTTTTACCACTTTATACCCCATTAATTCAATTGCATTTTGATATTTTTCTAATTGTAAGTGGTATTTAGGATTATGTGTTCCTGTTTTATAATCCAACAGCAACACTTCTTTATTTTTTGTCAAAACCATTCGGTCCGGTTTTATAGTCTTTCCTTCCTTTTGAATAATTGTTTGTTCATTCAGTACCTCATTCCCTTCCGAAAAATAATCGGTTAGTTCTGTATGAGTGACAATTTCCTGTATGGTACTGTAAACGGCTTCCTTTTGTTTAAAAACGATGAGTCCGTTTTCAATCGCTTTTGTTATAGCTAAATCTATATCGTTTTTCGTTTTCACAAAAGATAAAATCTCATGAATGACGTTTCCATAGGCAATGGCTTCCTGTTGTTGTGTTCCCCACATCAATGCTTCTCTTTGTGCAATTTTAATGTTTTTTGGATTCAAAATTTCCAAAACTAACGGAATTGTTTTGGAGGTATCAATGTGTTTTTTTTCTTTTGATAATTTAGCGATATCCCCAAAATCATATTCCAATTTATCGGTATCGAATTCCCCTTTACTCTCTAAATAATTAATAAAAAAAGCACACATATTATTTTTTGGAACTTCCCCTTTACTGGATAAATTCATATTTGAAATCACATACAACTGTTCCTCCGCTCTGGTCAAAGCCACATAAAGAACATTGATATTGTCTAATAATTCTTCCTGTTTCTTTTGATTGTAAATCTCAGCCGCTTCCTCTCCAAATCCTTCTACGGCGCTATTGTTATCAATTAATACTTTTGACAGGCCAAAAATTCCTCCTTCAGCATTGAGCCACAATTTATCTTTTGGTTTCCTGTTGTAATCTTCCTCTGCAAATGGCATAATGACTACCGGGAACTCCAATCCTTTTGATTTATGAATTGTCATAATCCGAACGGCATTATTTCCTTCTGGTGAAGGAATACTAAATTTTTGTGCATTTTTATCCCAGAAATTTAAAAAATCAGAAATTCCTGCTTGGTTGCGAATGTCACGTTCCAGAACTATGTCTAAAAAATATTGGACGTAGGCATTCCCCTCCCCAACCTTCCCCGAAGCTGCAGGAGCCGACACCGATAAGTTGGAGTCTTGAATTTCTTCTCGTTGAATTAATTCTTCTTTTATTCGTTTTAAAACTTCCGAAATATTCTTTATAACCTGTTCATTGGTAAATCGAATGACTTTATACCCTAATTTATTTAGGGTAATTGTTCTATTATTATCTAACTGAACCTGCTCTTCGGTAAAATGATAATCCTCATCCACTTCAACAACCAGTTTTTTCGATAAACAAACAAAATGAACAATAAAATCAGCTATCAAATGGTGTTGCCTGAATTTATAATCTTCAAATGATCTAGATTTAAACTCCATCCAAAGAATTTTCTCAGCATGTATTGATTCAATAAGATGGAATTTATCCTTACGATTAACCACTTCGTCATCCTTTTCTTTGGAGAGGGCCGGGGAGAGGAACTTTGCAATAATAACCTCCACCGCTTCATACAATGATTTTTTTCTAATGTCTTGAAACGACAATGAAATATTAAAACTCACCAGCCAATTTTCGAAATCCGTTTCCTGAAACAATGCCATTCCTTTGGCAATGAAATCAGCAACAGGTAATCTGTCCTGAATATGCGTTCCTATATAGTACAGGAAATTCGCCTTAGCTTCTAAATCAGCGTTGTTTTTCAGGTATTTTAATAAATGAATAATCAATCGTACTTCAGTAGCATTTTGAATCATTAACGTTTCCGAGGATAAAAGCGGTATTCTTTGCTCTGTCAAATAGTTCGCAATCGCAATTCCCTGATTTCGTTTCCGGGTAAGAATGACAATATCTTTGTATTCAAATCCTTTTTGAATTACTTTTTGAATCGTATTCAGCGTGGCCAAAACATATAAATCAGTTTTATCTAAAGCTTCTTCGTCTCCAGAAGCTTCCGGATTATCATTTGTTTTCTCTACCTTTGGGATAAAAGAAATATTCACATAACCTCCTGTTTTGTCATTGGTTTTTTGGTGGCTGTGATTTTCATACAACTCTTTGTAATCTAAATGAGCAAATTCACCGGACAACAATTTAAAAAATTCATTATTAAATTCGATTACCTGCGAATAACTTCGGTAATTTTTATCAAGATGTTCAAGTTTTTTATCAGGATTATTGAACGGGTTTTGATCTTTGCTCAATTCAATAAACTGTTCGGCTTTTCCGCCGCGCCACCTGTAAATAGACTGTTTGGGATCGCCCACAATCATCAAGGTTCCTTTTTCTCCATAATCATCCTGTCCGGAAAGGGCATTATCAATAAGCGGAATCAGGTTTTGCCATTGCATCTCCGAAGTATCCTGAAATTCATCGATAAAAAAATGGCGGTAGCGTTCCCCCAATCGTTCGTATATAAAAGGCGCCGGCTGGTTTTGAATTTCCCTATGGATTATGGCATTAAATTCTGAAATGGAAAGTACATTTTGTTCACTTTGTATTTTGGCTAATTCATTACTTACCGTATTTAATAAGGAAAGTGGTGTAATGTTTTTCAGGAAGGCTTTATAGAAATGGATCTTTTCGAAAGCTTTGTAAACTTTGTCTAAGAATTGCAATAAATCTGGAATTATGTTTTCAATAATCGCACGATCTTTTGCTGTTTTATTGATTTTGACATCCTCAAATTCATGAAAGGTTTTGTTTTTTGGATTGAATTTTCCTTCTTGAATGCTCAATATATGTTTGGGAAAATGTCCTGCCGAGAACGATTTTACATCAATTCCATTGGTATCAATCAGTAACAAAGCCGCTGCTGCAAAAACAACAGTCTGTTTTTCTAAATCTTTACTGGCTTCTACTAATTTCTTTTTTATTGCAACGAACTCAGCGATGGATTTATCCTGAAACTGCGTGATTTCGTTTCTGTTATTTTCATTGAGGATCAAACGGCCTGTCTCTAGAATTTCACGGGAAATATCCCAAGATTTATCATCGTCAGTTTTTTCCATCGTGAAATCGATGAGCAGTTTTGTCAACGTTTCACCTTCACCGGCCTGAGCAATTATAGCATCTACAGCCTCAATTAATAAATTTTCAGTGTCCAGGGTGACTTCAAAAGTCATGGGCAAATTCAAATCATGCGCAAAGGCCCGAATTACTTTATGCGTAAATTTATCAATCGTAGAAATATCAAATGCAGCGTAGTTATGAATAATATGCTTGATGATTTGCTGTGATTTAGTTTTGATTTCGAGGATCGAAAGTTCTGTATCTATTGCTAAATCTTGCATCAAGTCCTGGGCTTTGTGGCTGGGCTCGTCTTTTGCAAATTCAGAAAGACTACCCACAATTCGGCTTTTCATTTCGTGCACCGCTTTGTTGGTAAACGTAATGGCCAGTATAGTGCGATAGGCATCATTTTTTTTTGCAACAAGAATAATCTTGAGGTACTCTTTGACAAGCGCATAGGTTTTTCCGGATCCAGCTGATGCATCGTATATGGAAAATGAAGGTCTTTGCATGTTGCTATTATTATACGCTGTGAGTTATATAAATTACTACTTTTTTTATAAAAAAGAACCCTTTTTATAGTATTCAAGTACAAAAAACCAAACTGCTTGTGCTTCCTTTTCAGGGTTGTGTCTTAATGAAAAACAAAGCAAGTAACAGGGAATTTTTCTTTTGCAAAAAGTGATTAAATAAATTTTCTAATGCTCATCATAATCCCAATGTGAAGCCCTTCATGAAAATCATTGAAAGCCATTGCATCCTGAGCACTTTCTAGCGTATACCCTGTTGATGTAGGATATTCAGTGAAGTTTTTGAAGTTTTTATTTTCAAAATCAAGTTTAGTTTGATTGATAGTTTCAAATAACAAATCCTTCATTTCGGCTAATTCTTCTTGTGTTGCAATATGTTCTGGCTTAGTTCCTTTTTTATATTTTTCTACCATTTCCTCAGAAACCATCATCGGTAAACCCGATAATTTATAAACTAATACTTGCTGTGTCACTATTATATGACCGATGTTCCAAATCAGGTTATTGTTGAATCCTTCCGGAATCGTGTTGAGTTGCGCTAAAGTATATCCTTTTAAAAACTGTGAAACTATTTTTCGGCTGGTTAAAGTAATGTCTAATATTTGATTCATTTTTTTATTTTTTGATAAAAATAATCATTTTCCGTGTCAAATGAATTTTCTTTGCACAAAGAAATTGCTATTTATATGGACATAATATATTATCTCGCTTCTTGCGACACCTGTAGAAAAATCATAAAATCACTTCCTAAAGAGCATGATTTTAAGTTTCACGACATCAAACAAGATCCAATTACTGTTGCCGAATTAGAACGAATGCGCGAACTTTCCGGAAGTTATGAAGCGCTTTTTAGCAAAAAAGCACAACTGTACAAATCGATGGATTTAAAAAATAAATCCTTGACCGAAGACGATTATAAAAAATACATTCTGGAACATTACACGTTTTTGAGTCGCCCTGTATTTATCATCAAAGACAAGATTTATATCGGGAATACCCAACAAAATATGTTGCAGGTAATGAAAGCCTTGGCATAATGTCCAAAAGAAATCTTGCACTAATTGGTGCTACTTTTGTCTCTATTATTTACGGAGTCACGTTTACTATTGCCAAAGATGTCATGCCGTTGTATATTGATGCCTATGGTTTTATACTGTTGCGCGTAGGTGGTTCAATGATTTTGTTTTGGATCTTTTGGCTTTTTATGCCGAAGGAGAAAATTGCCTTCAATGACTTTCCCCGAATTATTGCCGCAGCTTTCTTTGGCGTAGCATTTAATATGCTTACATTTTTCAAAGGATTAAGCCTTACTTCGCCTATTAGTGCTGCAGTTATCATGGTTTCCACACCAATGATTGTGTTGACGCTTTCGGCCATCATCATGAAGGAACGCATGCAAAAACGAATGGTTTTTGGAATTATACTTGGTCTGATAGGGACTGCTTTTCTTATTCTGTACGGAAAATCCATTGGCAGCGCCACAAACGCTGGATTGGGGAATTTTCTGGTATTGGTCAATGCTATTTCCTATGGATTTTACCTAATTATCGTCAAGAAATTAATGGATAAATACAATGCGTTTACGTTTGTAAAATGGATTTATTTATTTGGATTTATTATGGTTTTGCCTTTTGGCTGGAGCCAATTTCAAACGGTGGACTGGGCTTTGGTTCCCATGGATATTTGCTGGAAAATTGGATTTGTTGTCGTCATTTCTACATTTCTGACCTATTTGCTTAATTTGCTTTCGATGAAAGAATTAAAACCAACGACGGTTGCCGTTTTTATTTATTTGCAACCGCTATTTGCCACTATTTTTGCGATAAGCTTGGGCAAAGACGAATTGAGTTTGGTAAAAATTGGTTCGGCAGTTTTGATATTTATCGGCGTTTATTTAGTGACACAGAAAAAGAGTGTGCAGTAATCAGCTGTTAGTGTTCAGCGCCTAAATTGCAGGTTATTGTCTTTTATAACGTTCGTTGGGCTATTTATATCAACTCAAAAATTAAAATTTGATTACTAAATATGTACTTATGCCGAGTCACTGTTTACTAAAAACGGACCACTGACCACTTTTTTAGTATCTTTGACCTCTTTTAGAAAATTATATGATACAATCAATGACGGGTTTTGGTAAAGCTACTTTGCAATTACCAACCAAAAAAATCACGGTAGAAGTGAAATCTTTAAACAGTAAAGGTTTGGATTTGAATGTGAGAATGCCTTCGCTGTATCGCGAAATGGAATTGGGTTTACGCAACCAAATCGCACTGAAGCTGGAAAGAGGCAAAGTAGATTTTTCTGTTTTTATCGAAACTACTGCCGAACAAACTTCTACGAAAGTAAATGTGCCCATTGTAAAAGGGTACATCAATCAGTTAAGAGAAGTGTATGCTGATGCAGATGAAACGGAACTGATGAAAATGGCAATCCGTATGCCGGACACCATGAAAATAGAACGCGATGAAATCGATGAAAACGATTGGGTACAAATCCAAACCGTTATCGAAGAAGCCTTGCAAAACATCTTGACCTTTAGAAGAGATGAAGGAATGTCTCTTGAAAAAGAATTTCAATTGCGCATTGGCAACATTAGGCAGTATATGACGGAAGCTTTGGCACTTGATCCAGAACGTGTTCAGGCAATAAAAGACCGTTTGCAAACTGCAATTGCTGAACTTAAAGTGAATGTAGACGAAAACCGTTTTGAGCAGGAATTGATTTATTATTTGGAGAAATTAGACATCACGGAAGAAAAAGTACGTTTGACGAATCACCTGGATTATTTCTTGGAAACCATCAACGGAACGGAGGCCAATGGTCGGAAATTAGGTTTCATTACCCAGGAAATGGGACGTGAAATCAACACGATGGGTTCTAAATCCAATCACGCACAAATGCAGAAATTAGTCGTTCAGATGAAAGACGAATTAGAAAAAATAAAGGAGCAGGTATTGAACGTATTGTAGAAAAGAGTTGATTAACAAATTTAGATTTAATGCTAAAAAATATAATTCTAACTGACGACAAGTTTTTTGAGAAAAAGAAGGGACTAACAAAAATTAAAATAGATAGTTCTGGTTGGTTAGTATATTATTTAGATGAAAATTTAGAAAAATGGATTGAGGAATATCCAAATTCAGAATATCACGGAGGGGAATACCTCAATTAAGATTAATTGACAAATTCTCTTGGGATAAATAATATCTAATTATATTTAGATAAACACACACTGAGGGAAAATAAAAAGAGGGTGAAATTGCTTCGTTCCTCGCAATGACTTTAAAATGAAAAAAGGAAAATTAATCGTATTCTCAGCACCGTCAGGATCAGGGAAGACCACCATAGTTAGGCATTTATTAAGCAAAGAAGATTTGAATCTGGAGTTTTCTATTTCGGCAGCCTCCCGCGAGCCAAGAGGCGAAGAGGTAAATGGAAAAGATTATTATTTCATGTCTACCGAAGACTTTAAAAAACACATCAAGAACGAAGATTTTTTGGAATGGGAAGAAGTGTATCGTGATAATTTCTACGGAACCCTAAAAAGTGAAGTGGAACGCATCTGGTCCATAGGTAAAAATGTAATTTTTGATATTGATGTCTCTGGTGGATTGCGCATCAAGCATAAATTTCCGGAAGAAACTTTAGCTGTTTTCGTGAAACCACCAAGCGTAGATGAACTAAAAAGAAGATTAAAGGAACGTTCTACCGAAAGTGATGACAAAATCAATATGCGCATCGCTAAAGCTTCTGTTGAATTGGCTACAGCGCCACAATTTGATGTGATTATAAAAAACTACGATTTAAATATTGCTTTGGAAGAAGCATATCAATTGGTAAAGAATTATGTAAACAAGTGAAATAGTGAATAGTGAGAAGTGAAAGGCTTCTTCTCACAATTCATTATTCACGACTCACTAAAATAAAATGAAAATAGGACTTTATTTCGGAACGTTTAATCCCATTCATATTGGACATCTTATCATTGCCAATCACATGGCCGAGCACGCAGATATAGACCAAGTATGGATGGTGGTTACGCCACACAATCCTTTGAAGAAAAAAAATACTTTGCTCGAAGATTATCATCGGTTGCAAATGGTGCATCTTGCCACCGAGGATTATCTAAAAATCAAACCTTCTGATATTGAGTTTAAATTGTCACAGCCCAATTATACAATAAATACCTTAGTTCACTTGCAGGAAAAATATCCCAATTACGAGTTTTCGTTAATCATGGGCGAAGACAATTTAAGGTCGTTGTACAAATGGAAAAACTACGAAGCTATTCTGGCGCATCACGAGATTTATGTGTATCCTAGACTCGAAAACAAAGACCAAACAGGCGAAGCCATTTCTTCGGAAGCAGAAAATACAACTTTCAATAATCACCCAAAAACCCACCTGATTGATGCTCCGGTTGTCGAAATATCGTCATCATTTATTCGGGATAATATTAAAAAAGGGAAAAATGTGCAACCTTTATTGCCTGCAAAAGTTTGGGAATGTATTGATCATAACAACTTTTATAAGAAGTAATTACGCCAGAATTATTTTTAATTCCAATTGAATATTCTCAAAAACAGGACTCAAATTATCGTTTTTACCGGATAATACAAACACATCCGTACTTGGCATTTGCTTGCTGTTCCACAACAATTGGATTTTCTTCTCTGCTATTAAATTTTTTGCGTTTATATCCCAAACAACTGCTATTCCGGTATTTTTCGAAATTATTTCCAGCATTTCATACTCCGAGGGAATGATATAATTGGAAATCATTGAGGGCCTTTTTTTATTAAAAACATATAGCCAAAACAACTTTATATGCGGAATCTGTGCATTGTGGCTGAACCACTTTTGGTCATTCAGCCAAAATTCGGTTGCCGTGAAATCTTTTATTTTGATATTGGACTTTAATTTGGAAGCATCGATCGTATTAGACCCAATAAGGATTTGTTTAATTTTTCCAACTTTTTTCTGAATCGTATCAAACGTGTCATATTGTTTGGTCACAATTGCAAAATCCAGTTTTTTAGAATCCACCAATTCAAAAAGCGTGTCGTTTTCATGAAAGCTGAAATCGATATATTCAAATTTCGCTATCAAACAACTTCCCACGCTGCGCATCAAGTGTTTCGAAATGCCAATTGAAATTAATCTGTTGGCATTGAATGCTTTGGCGCGAAAACCATTCTCCACATTTTCCAGTCGGTCTAATGCTTCGATAATTAAATTATTGAGTAACTTAGCATATTCCGTTGGTTCCACACCTTTCGACTTTCGATTGAAAAGTTTGTATCCTACATGCGCTTCCAACATTGATATTTGTTGACTTACGGCAGGTTGACTGATAAATAATTCCTTGGCCGCCAACGAAAAATTACCGTTTTTATAAACCGATTTAAACGTTCGGTACCATTCGAGATTAACCATGATATAAATATATTTATCACAAACATAATTTAAATTATTTTTACAAATAACATATTCGCCCTAAATTTGTAAAAACAAAATAAGAAATGAAGAAAGTTGCATTTTTTGCCGTTATAGCATTAACAGTAAGTTGCATTACAGCAACTGCACAAAATAAAAAAAGTATGAAAAAAGTATTATTTGTTGTTACGAGTCACGATAAACTGGGTAACACGGGAGAAAAAACAGGATTTTGGACGGAAGAGCTTGCTGCACCATATTATGAATTAGCAGATAAAGGAGTTGTTATTGATATTGCTACCCCGTTAGGAGGACAACCACCTATAGATCCAAAAAGTGAAGATCCATCTGCAGCAACTGAAGATACTAAACGATTTGATGCTGATACCGAGTTATTGGCAAAACTAAAAAACACACATAAATTAGCCGATGTAAAAGAGTCGGATTATGATGCCGTTTTTTATCCAGGAGGTCACGGACCGTTATGGGATCTGGCTACGGATGAAAACTCAAGCGCTTTGATTGAAGCTTTTTACACGAATAATAAACCTGTCGCTTTTGTATGTCATTCACCAGCGGTGTTGAAAAACGTAAAAGTAAATGGGGATTTTTTGGTAAAAGGAAAAAAAGTAACCGGATTTTCTAATACGGAAGAGGAAGCTGTTGGTTTGACTGACGTAGTTCCATTTTTACTAGAAGATGCATTGCAGGCAAATGGCGCAACGTATTCAAAAGTGTCCGACTGGCAACCTTATGCCGTTGAAGATGGATTACTGATTACAGGACAAAACCCAGCTTCGTCTAAATTGGTTGCAGAAAAATTATTAAATCAATTGAATTTAAAAAAATAAAAACATGTTAAACTTCGAATTATACAATCCTACTAATTTAATTTTTGGAAAAGGACAAATTGAAAAACTTTCGACTTTAGTGCCACAGGGCGCAAAAATTCTTTTGGCTTATGGAGGCGGAAGTATTTTTAAAAATGGAATCCATGAACAGGTAGTTAATGCTTTAAAAGATTTTGAAATCGCAGAATTTTCTGGAATCGAGCCAAATCCACATTTTGAAACATTGATGAAAGCCGTAACCATTATTAAGGAACAAAACATCGATTTTATCCTTGCCGTAGGTGGGGGATCTGTAATTGACGGGGTAAAATTCATTTCGGCTGCCGTTAACTTTGAAGGAAACCCTATTGATATTCTTCAAAAACAAGTATTAACTAAAGATGTATCTAAAACAATTGCTTTTGGAACAGTTTTAACGTTACCAGCAACAGGAAGTGAAATGAATTCTGGCGGTGTAATTACCATTGAATCTACACAAGAAAAATTATCATTTGGAGGTAGCGCCTTGTTTCCAAAATTTTCTATTTGCGATCCAACCGTCATTGAATCTTTACCTAAAAGACAATTGCAAAACGGAGTTGTTGATGCCTATACCCATGTTTTGGAACAATATTTAACTTATCCACATGAAGGATATCTTCAAGATAGAATTGCCGAAAGTATTTTACAGACCTTGATTCAAGTTGGTCCTGATGTTGTTGAGAATCCTAAAGATTATGCTTTGGCTTCTAACTTTATGTGGAGTTGTACGATGGCTCTAAATGGATTAATCCAAAAAGGTGTCCCTTCAGATTGGGCTACGCACATGATTGGTCATGAATTAACCGCTTTGTACGGAATTGATCATGCCAGAACATTGGCGGTTGTAGGTCCAAATTTATACCGAGTAATGTTTGAAACCAAAAAAGGAAAATTGGCACAATACGGAAAGCGTATTTTCAATTTGACGGGAACCGAAGATGAAATAGCAAACGAAGCGATCAATAAAACAGTCGAATTTTTCCATACAATGGGAATGGAGACTAAATTATCGGATTACACCAAAGACTATGATAAAACGGCTGATTTTATAGTAGAACGTTTCAAAGAAAGAGGCTGGTTAGGATTGGGCGAAAAAGAAAATATTACTTTAGAAAAAGTAAAGTCAATTGTTGAAATGAGTTATTAGTGCAACAACTTATTCCTACTTAAGGCAGTTTAAATAAAAAGGCGTTCTCATTTTGTATGGGAACGCCTTTTAAAATTCAAATATATAACTAACTAATTCAATTCTATTTTTTTTGTTAAAATAGTAACTATAATAAAGCACTAACGGGATTAATGTATTTATATTGTGTTTAAAGATTAAATGTTTTAAATTTAATTTAATATATTGTGACATTGCTGTTGAAAACCCTAGTAAACCCGAGATTTAAGGCGATGCTTTTGTGGCTTGATTCATAGTTTTTAAGTACTTTTGAGTAAATTCAATAAAAAATGACTGAAAACATAAAATTTGCAGTAATTGGTGGCGGTAGTTGGGCAACAGCCATAGCTAAAATGTTATGCGTAAATCTTACCGAAATTTCATGGTACATGCGCAATGATGCTGCTATAGAACACATCAAGACCTACAAACACAATCCAAATTACCTAAGCTCTGTTGAATTTGATACCCAAAAATTGAAGCTAACCAATGATATTAATGAAGCAGTAGCCTATGCGGACTACATTATCTTTGCTATTCCTTCCGCTTTTTTAGAGGGTGAATTAGAAAAATTGACTGTTTCGTTGAAAGATAAAATTATTTTTTCGGCTATAAAAGGGATTGTTCCTGAGACCAGTTTGATTGTAGGGGAACATTTTCATGTGAAATATGATATTCCTTATTATAATATTGGTGTAATCTCTGGTCCTTGTCACGCAGAAGAAGTGGCTATGGAACGGTTATCATATCTGACAATTGCTTGTGGCGACTCTGATAAGGCAAAAATTATTGCCGATACTCTCGCTGGAAATTATATTAAGACTAAAATTACGGATGATATTATAGGAACTGAATATGCTGCGATGTTAAAGAACATTTATGCCATTGCCGCAGGAATGGCCCATGGACTGGGTTATGGAGATAATTTCCAATCCGTATTGATGAGTAATGGGATTAGGGAAATGAAAAAATTCATCAAGAAAGTCCATAAAATGAAGCGCAACATCAATGATTCTGCTTATTTAGGCGATTTACTGGTTACAGGCTATTCCGTTTTTTCGAGAAACAGAATGTTTGGTAATATGATAGGTAAAGGCTACACGGTGAAATCAGCAATGATGGAAATGAGCATGGTTGCTGAAGGATATTACGCTACTAAAAGTGCTTATAAGCTAAATCAGGCTTATGGTGCCAAAACACCTATTATTGATGCCGTTTATGAGGTTTTATACGAAGGAAAAGATGCGAAAACCATATTTAAGAAACTGACAGACAAACTGGATTAATTCTGCTATATATTTAATAATCAAAACACAATCACTTCATGAGCGAAAGATGGAAATATCAAATTAAAACTGGCGGAATTTGGGGTGTATTTATGACAGTTTTCAATGTGTTATTCGACATTAAAGAAATCCCTTTTTCAGTGCAGGTTGCTACCCCTAATTTTTATATTCGAGCAGCTGCTTATGTTGGTGTAGGAATTTTTGTTCTAGGTTATTTTACATGGAAGTCCAAAGTTAAACAACAAAATCGCTAAATCATTTTTATGGGTAAAAGGTGGCGATTTCAGATTAAAAACGGGATGGTTTGGGGAGTTATTCTTTCTTTAAGCTTGCTCGTTTTTGACTTATTCGAACGCTCTTTTGAGGATGCTTTTTTCTCCAAAAGAAACCTGTTCCGAACGCTTTATTTCATCTTATTCGGAATATTTGTAATAGGATATTTAAATTGGAAGAAAAAAAATAAACGCGACAATAGTGCTGATTTATCTCACGATAACACCATCAATAAATAAAATAGGCACTTCTTCGACTGCTGATTCGCAGATGGATTGTGCTTTGAAAATGTATTTTTTATCGTATAGTTTGTCTCCGATAAAGAAAGTCAGCATGAATTCATTGTTGAGTGCTAAAACGCTTTTTTCAATCATTTCGATTTTCATTACTGAAACTGGCGGAACTGCTACAAAAGCGTGGCGCAAGAGGGATGTTTTTTTCATTTCACCGTTGATGGTTCCAAATGCCTTAGAAACAACCATGACGCTTTCGATTAAAAAGTCACTGTCATTTATTAAATAGGCGTACCATACTTTTTCCATGAAATCGTCGCTCCATTCTTGGACTGCAGCTAGGAATACGTTTTCTACTTCGGGGGTGATGATGTCGGATTTCATTTGATTGTTGAGTGATGATTACCGATTTTTGATTTCAGATTTAAACTTCTAAAATCAAAAATCAGTGCTCTTAAATTTTTATATACTTGATTTGAATTGTTCTAAGAAACGCACGTCATTTTCGTAGAACATACGGATATCGCCTATTTGATACAACAACATGGCAATTCTTTCGATTCCCATTCCAAAGGCAAAGCCGTTGTATTCCTCAGGATTGATGCCGCAATTTTTTAAAACGTTTGGATCCACCATTCCACAGCCCATGATCTCTAACCATCCGGTTCCTTTGGTTATTCTATAATCAGTTTCTGTTTTAAGTCCCCAATAAATATCAACTTCAGCGCTTGGCTCCGTAAAAGGAAAGTAGGAGGGACGCAGACGGATTTTTGATTTTCCGAACATCTCTTTGGTAAAATACAAAAGGGTTTGTTTTAAGTCGGCAAAAGAAACATCTTTGTCTATATAAAGCCCTTCCACTTGGTGAAAAATGCAGTGAGAACGAGAGGACACGGCTTCATTACGAAAAACTCTTCCCGGAGAAATGGTCCGAATTGGCGGTTTATTTTCTTCCATGTAACGTACCTGTACGGAAGACGTGTGTGTGCGCAACAAAATATCAGGGTTGGTTTGTATAAAAAATGTATCTTGCATGTCGCGTGCCGGATGGTATTCCGGGAGGTTCAATGCGGTAAAATTATGCCAGTCGTCTTCGATTTCAGGACCTTCGGAAACATTGAAACCAATATTTGAAAAGATATCAATAATTTGGTTCTTCACCAATGAAATAGGATGGCGGGAACCAATAGTTATTGGTTCAGCCGAACGCGTGAGATCCCCGTAAAAGCCGTTCGTTTCTTCTTTGTTTTCTAAAGCTTCCTGAAGGGTTTTTACTTTGTCTTCGGCAGATGTTTTGAGCAGGTTGATTACTTGTCCGAATTCCTTTTTTTGATCGTTAGGCACATTTTTGAATTCCGCAAAAAGGTCTTTTAAAAGCCCTTTGCTTCCTAAGAATTTAATTCGGAACGTTTCTAGTTCTGCTGGGTTTTGCGTTGAAAAAGCATTTGCTTCGCCAATATATTCTTTTATCTTATCTATCATTTTCATTCCAATAATTAATTATGCAAATTTAGTGATTTTTGTTGATAGGGACAAGTCACGACTGGTCCGTACAATAAATAATATCAATCAATAAGTTTCTTCTCCAGGAAATAATTCACAATGGCTTCTTTCATTAAAACGGATTGTTCTCCAGCTTTTAGCGGTGGTAATTCCTCTTTTACTTTGTAATGTGGCCAACCTTCCTCGTCAAAAAATTCAAATTCATAGAATCCATAAGGCTCTAATAACCTGCAAATCGCGATATGCATTAGGTTTAGTTTTTCGTCTTTCTTGTATTCGTTGTGTACTTTCCCGAGTTCTTGTACGCCAATTAGATAAATAATAGCGTCTAAATCTAAATCTTCTCCTTGAGAAAATTGATTGGAAAGTATATTTACGAGCTGTTCCCAGCGTTCTTTAAGTTGTGTGTCTCTTGACATTTTTGTTTAATTATGAATTATGTGTCATGAGTTATTAATTCATTTATCATAAAATTATTTCGCGCAAAGATAAGAACTTGAAAATTGACTATGGTAAAGAATAATTCTTTTATATTTGCTGTTTGATCGTTGCAAATTAATTAAGTATGGGATTTTTTGATATCATTTTGGGTGTATTGCTTGCTTTTGCTTTTTACAAAGGCCTTCAAAACGGTCTTTTTATGGAGTTAGCATCACTAATTTCACTACTGGCCGGTATTTATATTGCAGTACAATTTTCTTCCTATATGCGGGACATATTAGTGGGATTTGTCAAATGGAATCCTAATACCATTCAAGTAGTAGCTTTTGTTCTTACGTTCATTATTGTAGTTGTTGTGGTTTCAGGTTTAGGTAAATTACTGACAGGAGTAGCTGATTTTGCTTTTTTGGGCTGGTTGAATGCTTTGGGAGGTGGTTTTTTCAGGGTGCTGAAAACTGTTTTGATTCTGGGTATTGTTTTCGCGGTTTTCGAGAAGATTAACTACAACCATCTGTTGGCCAAAAAAGAGACACTGGATAATTCTCTTTTTTATAATCCAATCCAAAAAGCAGCGCGATTCATGTATCCTTCACTACAGGAATGGTATGGTAGTTTGAAAAAAAAGTAAGTAGTAATGCGTTTTTAGTCGCAGCCTCAAAAAACAGGGGTGAAATCTGGATCAGTTGCCTTTTAAATCTGTAATTTTTTGTTTAAGCTTTTCGATTTTGTCTTTAAAGCGCTCAATGAGTTTTTCAGAGCGTTCCTTTATAAAAGTTGCATTGACCGTGACAGCTGCATGTTGGTTTTTGTAACTGCTATTTTATTTTCAACTAGTCCCGATCTAATAATAATTGGATCGGGACTTTTAGTATTATAGGCTTGTCAATTTCTTTAAATCAGCAATTGTAGCTGTTGGGTTTTCTGCTTTAAAAACATAACTTCCAGCTACCAGAACATCAGCTCCGGCTTCTACAAGTTGTTTTGCGTTTTTGTTGGTAACACCACCATCAACTTCTATAAGTGTAGTCGCCCCTTTTTTATGGATTAAATCTTTTAATTTTTTAACTTTTACGTACGTATTTTCGATAAATGATTGTCGGCCAAAACCTGGATTTACACTCATGATGCAAACCAAATCAATGTCGTTGATTACATCTTCTAGCAAGTCAATATTTGTGTGTGGATTAATGGCGACTCCAGCTTTCATTCCTTCGGCTTTGATGGCTTGCAGTATTTTGGTTTATTGGACAGACAGCACGGCCAATATCGAACTCCTTTTTCTTTTGGATATCCATACCATAGGAATAGTTTTTATGATCTCTAGAACAAACCATCAGGACTTAACGTAACCTTACAGCCGTGTCAGGAACACTTCTTTTACAGTTTCATTGGCAGTAAAAGGCGATCACTTACAGATCCAGTTTTCTTATTTTGGAAAGTTTCAACAGGACGATGTCTTTAAGAACCATTTTTAGTAGAAAAAAATTACTCCACTACTATAAATTCTCCTTGAGCAACACTTTTACAAGGTAATTCATCTGCTTTGCATCCCAGGAATAGAGATATTGCCATTAGAATTCCAATAATTTTTAAACTTTTGTGTATTCTTTTCATAATCATTTTTCTTTTAATATTATATTAATAAGTTTCCATTCATTTCCTAGCGTAATAACATAAGAGTTTGGATTGAGATTATTGAATACTACCTCACCATTTGTAATTTGTTTGGTTGAAACGGTCTTGCCATTACTTGTCATTACTACCGGGGCTCCTTCTTGTTTAGAGACAACTTTTATTACACCATTTACATTGCAAACAGCATCTTTTTTATAGAACAAAGTAGGAGTGCTTATTTGATTTACATTAACTGTATAACTGCTAAGACTTGATTCATCTTCAGAAAGGACTTCGTATGTTATTGCAGAAGAAAAATTATCCATAATTTCCTGCGATTTTTGTACAATTCTGTTTTTTAACAGCTTTCCCCCTTTACTCAAAGTAAATACAGGCTTTAGGGTAGCTATATTGGAACTGTCATACAGGCTAATGATTACCTTCCCACCATTAATTACCGATGACAAACTTTTTATGTCCATAAAATTGAAAGACAGAATTTCAGACTTGTCGTTTAAAGCAGGTTCGGCAATGCTATAGGATTGAAATAAATTCCCTTTGTGCTCATTTACTCCAAATTTTACTTGCTTGCTTACAGCCGTTATTTTATTAGTGGTACTGTCGTATAACTGGAAGGATACAGCTTCATCTTGTGTATTTGAAAACACGGTGAGGTAAGCATAATAATTGGCTTCACTAGCAACATAGGTTAAACTACTGATTCCTCTGCAACTACTGCCGACAAATGCGGCAACTTTGTCATTTTTGCCAATTAACTGCTTCCCATCCACATTAAGTTTTGCCATAAAAGTCATGGTGTATTGATAGCCACTCTCATTCACTGACCAAGTGGGAACCTGCGCGAATAATGCTTGGACAGAAAGGAAAAATAGTATAAATAAAAATGTTGTTTTTTTCATGAAAAAGATATTTATTCCGGAAAAGAATTTCTTAAAATAGAGCTTTTCCGGAATTATTATTTTAGTTTTTTATTATTTTTTCTGTTATTACTTTACCCTTAATTTGTACTTGAAGGAGATAAACACCACTAGGCACCGCAGGACTGATTTTCAATACTGCAGCATCCGAATTGATTTTAAAAGCGTCTTCAAATACGATTTGACCGAGTATGTTATAAATCAAAATTGTAGCTTCACCTCTTTCTTTGGTTTCAACTGCTATCTCTAGGTCATGATAAAATGGATTTGGGAAGATACTTATTTTTTCTTCCGATAAATCAATTAGAATTGGATCAGCAATACTACCCAAGATAGCATCTGTAGAAAAACGAATCGATTTGGTCGTCGCTTGGGCGCTATTCCCTTTACCAATATAGGCTGTAAGTGTTTCTGGTTGATTGCCATAAATAGTTATAAAAGCCAGATTTGTACCTTCAATATTTTGAGTCGTAGTGTTTCCTCTTAATTGTCCGGTTTCATTGTAAAAGGTAAGTTTTTCAAAACCAGAGGGTAATTTTACTACTGCACTCATCGTATTAAGGAATTGAGCATATTGATTTGACAATACCTCAGATTCTTTGCCGCTTTCAAGTCCTTTATTTTTAGAAATCATTTTGGCACTTGTTCGGTTTAAATATTCGGGATACGTAAACTTTTGTGCTTTACTTGTTTTTAGCATATACCCTTCACCCGCTTTTAAATATGACAGAGATCCTTTCCATCCAATATTGGGACTGTATATAGCAAATGAGGATTGGGACTTTATGAAATCACCATCACTAGCATCAAGATTAGCTAAAGCATCCGAAACGGGTACATTTTTTGAAACTACAAAGGGAAGCCAATTCCAATTTTGTTTCAAATCAAAAAACCAAGTATTTAAATCTACAGGAACACCTTTGATGTTTAATTTTTGCGCCGTTGTCAGTTTAATTTTATACATTTTGTTTGTTGAAATACCACCATTACTTGATACAGTCCCCGACCAGCCACTTTCAGTTGGATTAACTGCATTAACCTGATAAGCATCAAATAGTGCCGGAGCATTTGATTTTATCAAATCCGAAGTGTTGAGAACGAGAGTTTTTGTAAGGGCATTTAAATTTCCGAATCGAGCATCAGTTACGTTAAAAGAGGTCCATGTCCAGCCTTGGTTAAAAGAGATTTGCTGACCAGTTACGTTTGTATTATTAAAGATAGCGGGGCTGGTATATGTTCCAATAACTTCATCTGCCATATATGGGATAGTGAATACGTTGTTTAAAGTGGCTTCTTTTAATTTTCCATCGGAAGCATCCCAAATATAAAATGAAATATTTTCTCCGCTAACTTCGTTACTATACACCGTTAGATATACTAAATATTCCTTAAGACTTGGGTCATAGATAACACTTGCTTTTCCGCGAACTTCACCGTTAACTGCCGCAACCACCTTATCATAAAGGTCATCCGAAAAAAAAGCATCTAATTTTACTTTTCCTATGATGCTCATTGATTGGCTAAACTTGCTGGGATCAAGTTCTAATATAGGTTCTTTTTCCAATACCCTTAAGTCTAACTGTATTTTTTCGTTGTAACCATAATCTGTAGATAGGGATAAAACAGTATTGTAATTTCCAATTGCCAGATTATTATCAACTGTTGCTTTCAGCGTAACCGTTGTGTTTGACGCAATAGTTCCAGATTTTGCTGATAGCGTTAACCAATTAGGCAAGTCAATAGTGTAAGGTTGTGACATTCCTCCCCGGTTAATTATGGTAATGTCAAAAGTCAAATTTTCATTGGCTCTTTTCATTAAATTTACAATGTCATTGTGTCCTTCTACAAACCATTTTACTGGGTTTTGATTAATGAAGGCGCTCCAGGTTACTGGTGATTGTTGCCTGTTATCCGCCATATCATTAAGATTAGAAACCGTAATGTTAGCTACTTTTCCTTCTACGCTTGCCCAGTCTGTAATTTGTGGGTTCAACACTATTGCATCTCCATTTATTACAGCGTTTACAACAATTGATTCTGTAGGACGAATCGGTTTAATAGCAGGGGTTTCATCAGAAAAAGCAAGTGGTTTACTGTCTAATAAAGCGTAACTGCTTCCTTTTTCAAAAGCGTTTTGCGGATAATAATATGTGGGGCCATTCGCGTTTGCTGTTTCCGGTTTATTGAATGTAGAATATAATAGCAGTCCGGTACTTTTAAAATCGAGCTCATGGTACTGATCCGCCTTTATTTGCTCGGCGCTACGAGCCATATTCCAAAGGCACAATTCGTCCATTAAACCATTATACTTATTATCTATTCTATCGAGTGGGCTGCCGATTTGACCCCGGGCGCCAACGAAAATCTTACTGGCAGAAAATCCTCCTAAATCAGCACTTGCATAAGAACTTAGCTGATTACCATCAACATACATTCGCATGGTTCCATTTCTGGTTAAACTCAATGCAATATGATGCCAGCTGTTGTCGTTTAATTTAATACTGCCAAAAGGGAATGTTTTTGCTTCCGCTTGCAGTTCAATGTTACCGGCAGCATTCAGGTTTATTGCCCATTTATTTCGAAATCCATTGCTTTCGATTGCATCCGTAGCATCACCTTTACCATTAGATAATAGGGTTGCTGTGCCAGCTTGATTGGTTTTCATCCAAAAAGAAAGTGTGGCATCCATTTCTTTAGAAATAATTACTTTTGAAGCTTCTGTAAAATTTAAATAATTTGTACCATTAAAAGCATAAGCCGATCCTTTAGGAGTAATGTCCCAATTGGTATTGGCAATAACAAGATGTTTAAATCGGGCCAAATCATTGGCAATAATGCCATTTCCTTCATTTATTGGCCAGTATCCTAAAAGGTCTGTCTCGTTACCATTCAATACGACGTTCATATTAGCTACAGCAGCTTCTTTTGTTATACTGCGCTTCCAGAATCGTAGATCGTGTAGGTTCCCTTTAAAGGTGTTCCCTCCTAATACCACAGGATTCTCATTGGTGAAGTTTAACTTTGTGCTGGGCGTGCTTGTCTTTTTTTCCTTGTCATTTTCTATGATACTCAATTTATTGGCAGCAGCATCATAAGAAAGTGCATAGTGATTAAATGTATTGTCTTTTGTGATAGTGGCACTAATGCTTTGACCACCAATTGTGTATTTTAAATCACTATTTGTCAATTCTATTTTAATTCCGGTATTTTGACTTAATAGGGTAGAAGTTCCAGCCGGACTTGAATTTTTCAGCCAAAACTCGATGCTAAAATCTCCGGTTGTAATAGCAGGTTTATTGATGGTAGCCGTATTGCTTGAACCATTAAAAGCGAGTGACACCTCATGTTTTACCGGGCTTTGGTTTTTTTGAACTAAAAATTCAAATTTAGTTACTGTACCATTGGTTTTAATTGGCTCATTAAATCGTAAGGTAATATCATCACCAAGATTTAATATACCATTTTTTGGTGTAGGTGTGCCAAAGAGAACAGGAGCAGTGAGATCCACTTTCCCTTCTATAATTTCCGATTCGTAGGCAGTTTGGTTATTGCAACTTGTACGGGCATGAAGTTCATAGCTTCCATTGGCTAAACCTAGTGCGGCAATATCCCAGGCATAATTTAATTCAGTACCTATTATAAGTTCTATATTGGAGTCTCCGCCAGTTTTAGCACTATTATAATCTTCCTGGGTTTTAAAATACGTTCTTAATCCAATCCAATTGGGTGTACCTTTTAGACGATATTCTAAATTAATCTTTTGGAAACTGGCAAAGCTGGTATTGTAACCCCCTAATTTAATATTTATGGGTTTAGTTACTATGCCATTATAGGCAGTATTCAGGTTCATCAGCCAGTTGTTTGACGGCGCCATAATCGTTACCGGAGAACAAGCAGGCACAAAAGTTGCCGATACCAGCACAGAAGCTACAGCATTTCCGTCGCAAGCAGATTCAAGAGACACGCTGATATTTTTATAATCAAACTGATCTTGTTTTACTTTTTTAAGGGTCATGGTGTACAATACCGTTTTTCCTGCCGGAACATTTACAATTGTTCCATTAGGCTCAATGTTGATCAGCGCATTACCTGGGTTTGTAGTTTGATCTACCACAAGTTTAAAAGAAGCGTCTTTATTAATGGTGCTGGTATTGCGTAGTTGTAAAACAAACTCAGCATTCCGACCATCAAATACCCCTGTTACATCTGCTACTTTTACTGTTATTTCAGGTTTCTCTAAAGCGATGGTTGCTATTGATAGCGCTACACGATCAGATTCGGCAAGATCAACGATAGCCCCTGAGGTGTTCGTTACATTGGCATGAGTCGGGTTGTAAAAATGAGAAAGTTCTGCGCCCTCATAAGGACAAGAGGTTTCTCCCCCTTTGGTAATAAAAATAGGGCCGTTTCCATCAAAAGCGTTAATTACATCAACACTAAGTGAATTGCCTGAATCATTATCTTTAAGCGTATAGCTTATGTTTGTGGTTTCATTGCTACTGTCCTCACTGGAACTTCCAGATCCGGATCCGCTGATTGTGCTTGTTTCCATTCCAAAACCAGCCTCGTTGACTGTAGCCCCAAGAGCTAAAGCGACTGAAGCATCAATTTGTAAATCGTAAGAGAGCGAATTAGAAGTTAAACGTTCTATTTGAAACCCTTTTGTAAATTCACCGATACCGGCATCAAAAGAAATATTTTCATAAAAGGTAGTATTCAATAAATCCTTAAGCTGCTTATCTGAGGCCGATAAAGTTTTAGTTACCGGGTCTTTCAAGCTTTCTATGATCGAATTTAAGGATGTTTTCAGTTTATCCTTGTCTGTAAGCGCTTGATATTTTGTCAATTCATTGTTTAAAATTATTTTTCTCCAAAGCTTAATTGAGGAATTATAAGCGCTTTTTGTAAGAATACCATTCGTGTTTTCAACAAGAGCTTTAGAATCAATTTTACTAATAATGTCTAAATACTTTGGTATAACTTCATTTAATATGTTATGTTGAGAATAAACAAACAATGTTTTTTCCGGGGATTCTTTGAAATACATTGCTTTATTAATCTTAGGGTACAATTTTGTAGTATTTGATGCTGTTCCAGATGTGTAGGCAACCGAAATTGGTGTTGAATTAACTGTAGTTGAGGCAACTAATTCATTATAGGTTCCATAAAATTGGTTGGCCGATGTTCCAATATACAAATCGGCATCGCTACCAATCCAGCTTGGATCGTCACTCGTAGAAATAGTTTGATTAAAGCTATAGGTATTGGTTACACTTTTTCCGTTTGTTGAGGATTGCGCCATAGTAACCCCGGTAGAAATATCGTTAGTGGTTTCTGTTTTTATTACCGGCCCTAACATTCCGCCCCCTAAGCTTAGTTCGAATCCAAGAGAAATAGTTGCGCTTGATTCGCTGCCTGCATTTTTACTTAAAGTATTTTCTTTTGAAAAACTAAAAGAACTTCCTTTTTCTATAGTGGCCGAACTGCTTGATCCCGGCGGATCCCGCAATACAAAGTCAGGTAATTCCGGACCCGCAGTTACAAAGGTTTGTGTGCCATCAGCCACGCCTCCCAAAACAATACCATCTGTTTTATAACCCGTTAATGGATAATCAACCCCATCATTTGATCTGAATTTTAAATCAATGGTTCTTTTAAAGTTGGTAGCCGCATCTGTGTTAGGCGTTCCTCCTTTAAAAGTGTATATCAATATGCTTGGATCCTTGGAAGAAATAACAGATTTTTCACTATTTTCCAAGGCTAAATTATTGGTTGCAATTAAAGTACCTCCTTCTACCGGAACAGTGCTGATAACAGGTGTAGTAGCACTTTTGTCATAGTTATAATACAATTCCTGTCCTTGAACCTCAATCGTATAGTCGCCAAATTGACTGTAAATTGGGGTCTGATTTGGCGAAACGGTGTAGGTTGTACCACCAGAAATTATAGTTCCATCAGAAGTTTGGCTTAATACCTTGTGCACAGGCTTGGCAACATGAGTAAATTTCAGAACTTCCTGATAGGGCTTTCCTGTTATGGTGTCTTTTCCCTGAATAAAGGTTGGATATTGTAATCCTTTTATACCCGTAAAATTTATTGTTTTATCCGCGTCTAAAATGGGGGTATTGTCTGGATTTTTACCACTGGTAAATATCAAATCATTTTTAGATAGCATGTAACTTAAAGGCAATAGAGAAACACGGTATTCTCCTGTTTCATTATTGGTTACAAAATTTGTTTTATACTCTGGTGTTATACTGGTTGCGCCAGATGGGAGGTAACCAAGTGTTAATTTTGCACTTCCAATATTATTTTCAGAGGTATAAATTACCGTTCTATCTATTCCGCCTGCGTCTTTATAGGAGTAGGTTTTTTTTCCATCATATCCAAAACCAATCTTTTTATCGGCTTGTATAGTTCCGCCTACAACTCTTCCTACTACAAACACTTTGGTATTATCTATAAAGGTAATAGGCTCGTCACGGTCTTCATAAAAATCTTGGTAAGTATTGGCATAAGTGGTCACTCCGTTTACAGTAGTACTGTCTTTTGCTGGGTAACGCCCCTGTAAAGCAAAAGTATGCCCACTTTTAGTTATACTAATAGCATGTTTACCTATCGGTACTTCAATAGTAAATCGACCATTAATATCTGTTTGGATAGGAATATTGAAGGCATCAATGGCTTGCACATTATCAATAAATACGTTTGCCCCTGGAACCGGAATTTGCGCATATCTATTCAATTGTGTTTCCCCATTGGCAATTTTCACGGCCCAATATTCTCCTTTTTGATATTTACGGTCACCTTTAATATAAGCATTGTAGGATTCATTTTCTTTGATGTCTCCTGTAATTGGAGCATCTGAGGTAGCAGGGAAAACGCCTCTGCTATCATAAACCGCAATTCCTTTAAATACAAACGAAGATTTATCAATAAAGTCTATTTTATTAACCACTGTAGAACCTACGCCTAAAAAGGCTAACTGTTGATTAGGATTAAATGCATGTTTTCCAAACGAAGGGATAATGGTAAAAGAATCTCCATTTCCGCTGTAGGGAATAGCTGATATCACATAATTCCCAAACTCGTCTGTTACACCTAAAACACCTAGCTGACTATTTGTTGGGATGTTGGTGCCTGTATTATCAAATGTTGGTGTTTGAGCAATGGTTAATAGGGAATTACTCAGTTTTGCATTATTACCATGGAAATTAAAACCGGTATGGGCAATATCATAAGCGTAATCACCAATTTTTTCATTGGCACTAATATAGGTGTTTAAAAAAGCTTCATTCCCCTTCAAATAACGGCGATAATCGCGTCTGATTTGAGAAGGACTCAATGCTGTTTCCCATACTCTAAATTCGTCTAAATAAGCTGTTTCTCCTCCTCCCATTTTAAATTGCGTCCAGGTTTGTGGCTGTCCTTTAGTTGAGATGTTTAATTTAACAGGTGAATTTGTAATATCTATTCTAACTGGCGGTAATCCAGTCTTTGCTAAAATAGTAGTCATTTTAGCCCTATACGCCTCATTAATTAAGCGTCCGTTAATATAAAAATCAACAGCTTTATTATCTCTAATGACCGCACTAAAATGTGTGAAAGAGTTTGTTATAGTGTTTATCGGCAAAAGAATATCATCACCACTATTATCGATCTCACCACTTGGGTAATGTCCAAAAACTGCAACATATTCATTCCCTATCAATAATTGAATATATCCTCTACTAGCATCATAATAAGCTCTAAAATTCAAAGATTCGTTAGCATCACTTTCCAAATTGTATAACGTCAAGACCGACTTCCAATCATTTACTGGTTTTGCCCATGCTTGTAATGTGATAGAATCTTTTAAATTTTTATGCAATCTTGGCACCGAAACATAACCACCAGCCAGTACTTTTAAAGAACTACCGAATTTTAAAGAATTACCTGTTGGATTAGCAACTACCAATACATCTTTCACCGGATTTCCGCCTGTAAAAGTAATATTACCCGTAACTACACCTGTGGGGTTTCTGTAACCTACGCCTGTAATATAAGTTGAATATAGAATTTCTAAACCATCAATTTCTACGCCTTTTGCCACTATTTTATAGCGATATAATTTGCCGCCGTCAGTATTAGCATCTACAAAAGTTCCCGCATCTGCCGGTAGTGTTTTTAGTGATTTTCCCCAATCTGGATTCACACTATTAATATCTTCTGTACGATACACAGATATGCTCACAATTTTCTCCCGGTTCATTTTTATATCCCAGTTGATCTCAATACGATCACTGAAATAGCCTTTGGATACCGTGAAAGCATCTTCTGAAAAAGTGCTATAACGGTAGCGAATTCCCCAGGGAAAACCTAAATCTTGTTTGTAGTATTGTGTAGGATTGTTAGTATATGGCTTATCAGTTACCCCCATATAAGGCAAGCCAACCTGCAGGCCTACCTTTTGTATGGTAAATGTTTTATTTACGCCATTTACCTTTTGGGTTAATGTGAGATTGAGATTCTCTTTTTGAGAAGCGGCAGCGCTAATTACAGAAGTTACGCCCTTTTTTTCTTGAGCAACTAAGTTGCTAAACCCAAAAAGCACTAAACACAGTACAAGAATATATTTCATTGTAGTAAAATTTTGTTAGGAGAATAAGGAACAGGGCAAGAAATCAGGTTAGATTATATTTTGATAATATAGTTTACACCATAGTTGATAGGGCGGGTTTCAGTTCCTCCTGTTGCAGCGGTACTACCGGAAACATTGTGAGTGTGGGCTCCATCAGTTTTAATGGGCAGCGAATAAACTAAATTTGGTTCTTCTACCCCCCAACCATTTTTATTATCTGTACTAGTAACTGTATATGCGTTTTCTATTTTTAAAACTCTATTAAAGCCATCATTATTATCATTATGGTTATGTGATCCAGTTTGATTGGTGTTTAAATTTACGCCATGGAGATGCGAATTGATATCATCTTGTTGAACAATTTTTAATAGTGACCCAGTACGTCCGTTACCATTGCCGGCACCACGCAAAAACATCGATCTTAAGTCTGGTGTATTTGTGGTACCTAATAATGTTCTTAGGTTTAAAGTATTTGTAGTAATAGTAATGGCACTACCATCACAAAGCAGCCAGCCGTTTGGCGCTACGGTTCCTATAAAAGGCATAATTGAACCGGTGGGTACTCCGTTTTGCGCATATATAGCATACGGAACCGCTTGCAATTTTTCATTAGAGAAAACTACACTTCCCTGCACAACCTTTAAATAAGCAGATTGCGTACTGATTTGATTATATTGTAATTGGTCTATATCCAATACATAAGAGAATACACCAAAATTATCGGTTCTTACATTTGCCGTTTTGGTTAAAATAAGTTGTTCACTATTGCCAGCACCTAAATAATATACGGTAAAAACAAGGGCCAATTGGTCAATGTTAGCTATAGCCGCATTGGTTTCATCACGGGCAATTCCTTGAATAGACATTCCAGATGAAGTTACATTCGTTTGGGCATTTGCATTTACGGTGATAAGAAGTACAATAAAAACGGTAAGAATTAGGTAGATTTTTTTCATAATAAAGAGTAGGTTACATTTAATATCTAGCAAATAACAAGAATAGAAAGATACAATACACATACTTGTTTTAAAACACCTATATTCGTGACATATTTCGAATATTTGACACATGTTTTTAAATGTTGTATCTTTACTAGTTGGTTTCTTGTGCCTATTTGTGGTGGTCTTAATGCTTTTTAATCCAAAACCAAATCGCAAAACAAATGTCTACCTAATAATGATTTTATTTGTGGCAGGATTGCAACGATTTGTAAATGCTATTGAAGTCTTGGGGTTCACGACAATTACGTACAGCCCATTAAAAATAAGACTGACGGTTGCCTTTTTTATTGTTCCGATTTACTACTTATTTTTCAGAAGACTTATTCGTAGAAACAGCAAACTCAAAAAAGAGTTGTTGCATTTTGTTTTACCAACCGTGCTGATATTGATTGATATACTAATGGTTGATTACAAGCTTAGCTATCTTTTGTATCTGGCTTTCACTCTTTTCTATTTTGTATCCATAATGTTGCTGGTAAAGGAATTGATACAAATGAAGAAGCTTTCGATGTTCGAAAAGGGTAATTATAAAACCATAAGAACCTGGGCGCTATTAATGACTATTGTCACTTTTTTATTAGTTGTTTATTCTAATTATTTTTTATTTAGCGAAGCGAAACCAAGAATAAGTTTAAATGTTTTTTATCGGATTTCTTCTTTACTATGGCTGGCAGTATTGATCTATATGTTTAGAAATCCAATTATTATATTTGGAGAAAACAATTTATTGAAAAGCCTACAGAAAAACGCACCTCAAGACTTATTAATTTGGAATGTTAAACCTTTGAAAGTTATAGAAGAAAAAGACTTAATAGTTTATAATGCCATTAAAGCAAGAATTGATACCATTCTTATGGACATTCAAGTCCTGCAAAAATCAGTCCCATTAATAGCAAAAATCACCTTAACAGCAGATGCTTTGGCAAAAGAAATAAAAATACCTAGACGACACCTAGAGCTTATTTTTAAATATTATTGTCATTATTCCATCAATGATTTCAGTAATCTGGTCAAGATCAATTATGCAGTAACACTAATAAACGAAGGCTATCTGGAAAGTTATACCGTAGCTTCCTTGGGCGAAAAATGTTTATTTAATTCAAGATTTACATTTTCTAAAAACTTCAAAAAATTTATCGGAGTATCTGTTAGTGATTTTGTAAACACAATTACTCATCAGCATTTTTTGAAAGAAATTCTCTAAATACCTGATTTAAAATCGTAAGAGATCCTTGAGAATAAAAAGAGGAGAATAAGTAATGAAAAAGAATTGTATAGACCGATAAAATTCAAAAATAATAGTGCCGATAAGTGATAGTAGCGGGCTTAAAAACAGGAAGATAAACACTATTTATTGCACATAATAAATACCTGTTCTAATAGGTGTGTAATAGAACGGGTGTTTTATTTTTTAGAAACGAGTTAGTTCCTTTAACTCTTTTATGGTTTGAACGGGATTTTCTGCTTTAAAAACATAACTTCCGGCTACCAGTACATCAGCTCCGGCTTCTACAAGTTGTTTTGCGTTTTTGTTGGTAACACCACCATCAACTTCTATAAGTGTAGTCGCCCCTTTTTTATGGATTAAATCTTTTAATTTTTTAACTTTTACGTACGTATTTTCGATAAATGATTGTCCGCCAAAACCTGGATTTACACTCATGATGCAAACCAAATCAATGTCGTTGATTACATTTTCTAGCAAGTCAATATTTGTGTGTGGATTAATGGCGACTCCAGCTTTCATTCCTTCCGCTTTGATGGCTTGCAGGGTTCTGTGAAGATGGGTACAAGCTTCGTAGTGTACGCTTAGAATATTGGCGCCCAATTCAGCAAAAGTTTTGATGTAGCGATCTGGATCTACAATCATTAAGTGAACGTCGATTGTTTTTTTTGCATGGCGGTTTATGGCTTCTAGAACTGGCATTCCGTACGAAATGTTAGGTACAAAAACACCATCCATGATGTCAATATGAAACCAATCGGCTTCACTGTCATTGATCATTTCGATATCGCGTTGCAGGTTTCCAAAATCGGCCGCAAGTACTGATGGTGCAATAAGAGTATTTTTCATTGTGTAGTTGTTTTATAGAGATGCACTGTAGTGCATCTTTACAGTTTGTGTTGTTTGTGCAAAAGTAGTTTTTTTGCAGCAATTGGTGAAAGTTTTTTTAGAAGGGACAACTCGCGAGTTGTCCGTACATTGCGCGTAAGGGATAGAGGTGGCATCCTCGTAGCGTAGCGGAGAGATACAGCCGATAGCCCGACCCGAAGTTTTTACGGAGGGTTACGCCATAATAGTGAATAGTGAATAGTGAAAAGTGAATAGTGAAAAGTGAAAAGTGAATAGTGAAAAGTGAAAAGTTAATAGTGAAAAGTTAAAGCAATTCCGATTTAAAAAAATAAAACTCCGGACTCGAGAATGAAAGTCGAACAGAGCTAAGCCCGATCCGCGGCGGAGGAGAACTGATCTAAGTTTTATTGAAAAAATAAAACTCCGGTAATCAGCCGGAGTTTCAATCATCAATCAAAAAACGAACAGTTAATCAGACCGTCGTTACTTTTATTAGTCACAAAGTTTAAAAGTCTAAAGTCATAAAGTACGCTGACTTTAAAACTTTAGACTTTATGACCTTAGACCATTTTTATCCTAAATAGGTTTTTAGTATTTTGCTTCTTGAAGTGTGTTTTAATCTTCGGATTGCTTTTTCCTTGATTTGACGAACACGTTCTCGAGTCAGGTCGAAAGTTTCGCCAATTTCCTCTAAGGTCATTGGGTGTTGATCACCAAGACCAAAGTACAAACGAACTACATCAGCCTCTCTCGGAGTCAATGTTTCTAGGGAACGCTCGATTTCGGTACGCAATGATTCGTGGATTAATTCTCTGTCTGGATTTGGTGATTCGCCGGAACGTAAAACGTCATAAAGGTTAGAATCTTCTCCTTCTACAAGAGGCGCATCCATGGATAAGTGACGGCCAGAGTTTTTCATACTCTCTTTTACGTCATTTACGGTCATATCAAGTTCTTTTGCAATTTCCTCAGCAGAAGGTGGACGCTCGTTAGATTGCTCTAATAAAGCATACATTTTGTTGATTTTATTGATAGAACCAATTTTGTTCAAAGGCAAACGAACGATACGAGATTGTTCTGCCAATGCTTGTAAGATAGACTGACGAATCCACCAAACGGCATACGAGATGAATTTAAAACCACGTGTTTCATCAAAACGTTGTGCTGCTTTTATAAGTCCAAGGTTTCCTTCGTTGATCAAATCGGGAAGGGTTAATCCTTGATTTTGATATTGTTTGGCTACAGATACTACGAAACGTAAATTGGCTTTCGTCAATTTTTCTAATGCTTTCTGGTCGCCGGCTTTAATTTTTTGTGCTAATTCTACCTCTTCGTCTGCGGTAATAAGGTCAACTTTACCAATTTCTTGTAAATACTTGTCTAATGAAGCAGTTTCACGATTGGTTACCTGCTTGGTGATTTTTAGTTGTCTCATGTTTTTTTGTCTCCTAAATTTTAAGTGTACAAATGGTTATACGTATGGGGTTGTAAAAAAGTTACAATTGTTTTTTAATTTTATTTAGGAAAGATTTTTAAGGGCATTCCCTGCGGTCGGGCTATATGTTGCAATCTTTTTATTTTTAAAGAAAAAATAAAAAGGATTTCCACTGCTATCCCTAATGCAACTGACGCTAGAATTGAAGACTATCGTTTCAAACCTCTAGAACGCTTTCTAATGATTTTTTAAAATCATTCTCCACTTTATTATTATAAAAAGGAACTCCAGTAATTCTATATCTATCGGTATTAATTTTTATGGTTCTTTTTTCTCCTTCTATTTCTTTAAGAAAATCTTCTTTCCATTTATCGTGAGAAATTAAATGCCCTCCTTTGGGTTCAATAAACACTTGAAATGTCAATTCTTCGCCTTCTTTTTGCTTGCAAAATAAAAGAAAGTCAGGTTCGAAAGCACGACCTAATTTATCAATGATTTTTATTTCTCTTTCATTTCTGATTAAAAATATATTATCAAATTTCTTGTTTAAAATTTCAAATCTCTTAGCAAACATTGTCACAAAATCTTTTTCTTCACTTGTTCCATAATTTGCATTGTAAACATACCACGGTTCGTTGGCCACTAGACTTTCTTGTCCATCTGCTCGCTCATCATTTTTATAAATTTTTAATGGCTTATCTCTAAAAACTTCGTGTACTTTCTTCTGAATATAATCGGATCCCTCATATTGCGTTAAATTTGCCTTTATCTCGATTTCAATTGCCGATAATAATCCTTTAATTGCTAGTAAATAGTCCTCATTTGAAATATTTTCTAGTCTTTTTTTATTTCCTATAAAAGCAATTTCAAGATTGCCTAAATAGTCGTTGTCGTTGATAAAAAAACTTGTTGACGGAATATTTGGGAAGTATTTTGATAATTTATCGAAATGGAAAAATGGATTTTGTGCTAATGCATATCTAATAATATGTTGGTTTATTACCTCATTCAGCTTGACATCTTTTGCAGTATTCTTATCGTCAAAAATTTCAAAATCAGAACTAAACATTCCTGACATTCTTCCACTTCCCGAAGACAAAATGTACTCATAATTTTTTTTGACAACACCTAAATCGGCAAATGATTTCACATAAGCATAACTCTTCTCTTTTCGCCTATTAAAAATGACTGTTCCTGTTTTGTAAAAATCAGTTGTTTTGAAATCTTCCTTAAGTTCAAGAGAAAATTGAACAAAATCTTCTTCTTTCTCTGTACTTCCAAAATGTTCTAACGCTTTTTTGAGCTCTGAAATATACTTGCTTTCGTCTTTGGTATGATAATACAATTCTTCCAGAACCTTGAAATCATTATCTATCGCATCATCATATTTTCTTCTGTATTTATCCTGATCTATATCTAAAATAAATGGAAAATAACGCGCGCCTCTACCAATTAATTGAGCTTCGGCGACGGTAGTTTTTCCAAAAGTTTTATTAGAACCTCCTGAATTTTGCCCTTCGTATAATCGTACAATGTCAAACAAATTCAAAACATCCCAACCTTCATTGAGTTTTTGAACGGCAAAAATAGCTCGAATAGGATTGTTTGCATCTTCTAGTGTATTTAGTTTTATTTGATTGGCTTCGTTTTCTTTTTCATCATTGGCACTCAAACAATTTTCTGGACGAAAATTAGATTTTAATCTTTTAGCCAATTCATTTGACGACAAATGAATACTGTCAAAAAAAGAAAAAGCTTTTTGAACAATAGTTACCGTTGAGGTTTTCCGAATGACATCAATACTACTTCCGTCTAAACTTTCTATCAATTGATGAAAATTTTGCTTGTTTTGTTCAGACTCCTTTATAGTTTGTTTTGCCTTGAAAAGTATTACAGGTTTTAAATTAATGTTTTGTTTGGTTGCTAATTCCTGTCGGTATTGATTGAGGATAATAGCTTGAATGACACGTTCCTTTTCATCATAATTAGACCGGATTAAATTGATTTCTTTTGAAAATTTGTCTAATCGAAACTGTTTTAAATCATATTTAAAGAGTACTTTATCTTCGTATTTTTTTACAATATCCGCTTTTTCATAGTCCAAAGTTGCTGTAAATTCTAACAGAATATTATTTAAGTCAGCTTGATGAATATCTTCGATTAACTTTTCCCAACTTTGAAACAATTGCGTTTGACTTTGTGTATTGGCATTATAATGATGTGCTTCATCTCCTAATAAAACTATCTTTCTGTTTCTAAAATCTTCTAAACTCAATGCGTTTTCTTTCTCGCTTTGCACTAAATCTGAATGCAATTTTTGAATAGAAGTAAAATGAATGTTGATATTTCTATCATCGGCTTCATCAAAATTTCGCACTTCTTTTACACATACTTTTTGACCATTGACAACAATATTTTGATTAAATAAATATTTACTCGCTGAAGCATTCAAGAAATTTTCTCTGGTTTTATCTAAAATGGTATTTGAATGCACAAAAAATAAAAAGTTACGATATCCTTTTTCGTACAAGTAGAGCATTAATCCAGCCATTATAAGTGTTTTACCACTTCCTGTCGCCATATTGTACATTAAATGAAATGGTTTTCTTGGCTTGCCTTCAAAATCTTCATTATAGAAAAGTATAAAACGCTGAAAAGCTTCTTTTTGATAGTGTCTTTCTCCATAACCTGGTTTAAGATTATCGGAAATATAATTGGGTACTTCAATTTTAGTAATGGCTCTTTTGCCAAACTCTTTGATTAATGTATCGTATAAATAAGCCATAAATATTTGTTTTTACGTTCAACTCTGTCAGGGTTTTGAACCCTGGCAGAGTTTCTGACGAGACTATTTTTTGAGTTGATAAAAGTCCTGCGTTATTTTTAATTCATCGGCAGTACATTCAAAATCATTATCCTCTAAAGAAGAAAGATTCACATACAATTGATTTTTATCTAACAAAGCAATCAAAAGTTCTTGTTGTGCCGAAAATTCTAATCGTTTGAAGTCTTCTATGTGCTCTTCTTGTTTTTGAATAGCAATATTGTAATTCAAAAATGATTTGTTTTTCATTTCCTCCCAAATGACTAACAAAGTTTTGCTGTCTTTAGCTTCTAGTATTGTATCAATAAAAGTTTGATTATATTTTTTGAGTTCTAAATAAGTGAAAGAACCACCGCCTTGCCAATTGACGGATTTTGAGATTCCAGTTGAGTCTCCAGAAATTACATTATTTAATCGTGTAAGAGATAAATCAATTTGACTTTGCATTTGTTCTATTCCTATGTATCGCCTTCCTAATTTATGACAAACGGAAGCAGTAGTGCCACTTCCTAAGTGATAATCTACAACCAAATCATCCGTTTTAGTAAAAAGTTCAATTATAAATTTCAATAATTCTTCTGGCTTTTTACCATTTCTAAATTCTACACCTCCTTGTTTAGAAACGTTGTTATATTCCTTTTCAAAATTATAAAAATTCGAATATTGTTTCCTTGTAACATTTGAACTCGTTGGCATTCCTTGAAAATAACCTCCATTTTTCTTTTTATCAGGTGCAGAATAAAAATACCTAAAGCTAACAGCATCATCTCCCATATCAGGAACTTTAAATAATGTTTCTGATGGATAGTCTTTTAAATGCTCTAGATGTTTAACAAAAAATCTACCACTACTATTTTTTTCTCTTATTGAACCCCTAATACTAATTTTTTTTAATCCATTTTTATCCGCATTAATATTATTTACTTTGTATTGACTGGGATAATAAACTTCAACTAATTTGTTATCACATTTAATTATTTCAGGAACAACATCGTCATTAATAATAACTTCTAAAGTATAATCATCAATAGTTTTTAGGACTTCTTGGAAAGGCATTTTACTCTGAACAGTATTAGAATATATAAGTAAATATTCAACTACATCATTATATTCTTTATCTCCTGTCAATGCTCTATCTGGATGTCTAACTTGAATATTAAAATCACATAAATGCTTTTCAAAAATATCATTCATCAATACTTTTAAATAAGCAAATTGATGAAAACTACATTGTACAAGAAAGATACCCGACGAACTTAATAACGACTTTGCAACTTCCAATCTATTCTTCATAAAAGTTAACCAAGTAGAATGATTGAAATTGTCATTATACCCAAAACTATCACTTCCAGTATTGTATGGTGGGTCAATATAAATAAGCTTTACTTTTCCAGCAAATTCTTCTTTTAAAGAATGTAAAGCCAATAGATTATTACCTTTTATAACTAAATTATCAGTTATTGTTCCTTGTTCATTTCTAGTAAAACCTTCAAATACTTTTTCTCCATCCGTAGTAAAAACTTTTGCATCGGTCAATACTTTTGGGTCTAGTAATTGATTAATTTCATCTTGTGCCAACACTTCATTAAAGAAAATTTCTTCCCGTTTGTCTTCCTCCCGGCTTTGTCCGCCTTCAAGAATACAGTCTTTATAAGGCCAAACTAGGGCTACTTCGTTTCGTTGGTTTAAGAATTTGCCGTCAATCGTTAATCCTATTTTGTTTTTATAAGCCGTAAAACTATCGTTCAAGTAGTTTTTTTGCTCCATAAATTGGATAAATAAGGCTTGGTTAAAAACCAAAATGTCTTTGATAGGAATAAAAAAATGAGTTTTAATTTCTTGGTTTTCCAGTAATAAGGAGATTAATTCTGTATCGCAATTTTGTGCTTTGCTAATGATGACCCATTTTTTTAAATCACCATCATCGGTTACATAATTGGGTTCATTTTTTAAGACTGCTTCGACCGTAGTGTATAGTTTCATGTTTTTGTTGGGGTAACAAAAAAGAAGCGCAGGCTAATTGCTATTGCTTGTTTACTGAGGTGGTCGAATACCTAATCCACAAAGCAAAGCAACGCCCACGCCTTTGGCATGAACGTTAACTTAAACTCTCCTGTGGATTTATGAAATTTTCGACCTTTCAGTAAACAGGAATTTTCGCTAAACGCTAATTTTATATGTCTTTATATATTATTATCTATAGTTTTATCTTTTGTTATAAAAGCAAATATAGTTTTTTTAAAAGTGTAATAAAAAGAAAGCATTGTTAAAAACTAAGTTTGTTTGTGCATAAGTTTGATTATTTACTATTAAAATAAAGATCATCTTTGTGAGAAAAAAACGATGGCGGGTATTGCTACAGATGTTGATAATCAAATTCTAAAGCTTCAAGAAAGAGGAATGATTTTGGATTTAGAGCCTGAAAAAGTAAAAGAAATTTTGCTAGATATTGGTTATTATAGATTGGGGTTTTATTGGAATCCTTTTGAAATAAATGCAAGTCATCAATTTCAAGAAGGTACTTTGTTCTCGAGCGCAGTGACCTTATATTATTTAGATGTCGATTTGAGAAATTTACTTTTGAAATACTTGAATAGGATAGAAATTAATTTTAGGACAAAACTTGTTTATTATGTTTCTAATAAATACAAATCTTCTCCCACTTGGTTTATCAATCCAAGAGTTATAGACAATCGGTATATTAGTACTATAGGAAAATACTATAATGAAGATTTTAAGAGAACAAATAAAACTATTAAATTACACCATTCAAACAATATTAATGATTTGTATGCACCTGCATGGAAAACATTAGAATTTTTTACATTTGGCGCAGTACTAAAAACTTTCAAATCATTACATGATGCTGAACTAAAAATAAAAATTGCTAATTTGTATGGTGTTTTGAATTTGTCAAAATTTATAAATTTGTTTGACACTATAGTTTATGTGAGAAATACATGTGCACACGGTGGAGTATTGTTTGATTTTATGACGCCAAAAGGAATTGCATTATTACCAAGTATCACTTTCAATGGTAATAATAGACATTCATTGGATTCCGCCATTAAAATAATTTCTTTTGTTTTGAAATCAATTTCTAACGAAAGAAAAAATGATTTAGAAAATGATTTGAATACTTTGTTTTTAAAGCATTCTGAAAAAGAAGTAATCAAAGAGATTATCATTACTAAGATAGGATACCAATATTAATTTTAATTATTGTAACAAAACAAAGTTTTCTTTGTATCTTTGCATCCTATTAAGTGCCCTACTATTCATTTGCTTTAGTGCTGCACTATAAAAAAATAAGATAAACCCAGACTTGCTCTGGGTTTTTTATTGGTTAAATACAATGGTGATAATAATCAGTAGCATTTTTTTATTTTAAAAATCCATTAGCTCTAATCTCTTTGTGAATTCGCGCAATATCTTCAGGGATTTCTCCAGAAATTAGCCAATTAACATCTAATTCATTATTAATAGCGGTGTGCATTAAAAAAGGGATGTCATAAATTAGTTTTCCTAATGTGGAAAGGTCTTCTTTGAAATCTAAAAAATAGTCCTCGTTAATAGCTTTTATTAAAAGTAAAATTTTAAAAGCTCGTGCAATTACATAGATGCACAACGTGTACGCTTTTGAATAAGGCACAGTTTCTATTCTTTCCCCGTTACTTGTTAAGAGTTGAATTAACATTTTAAGATTTAGGCTTATTTCACCAAACTTGTCTTTAGTTATTTTTACATGTTCATTAATGTCACCGCTTACATAGCGAATATCTTGTAATAAATACCCAACTGAATAAAAACTATTACTTAGGTGATTGATTTTTTTTAACATTGCTTTTTCAAAATCATTTCTCTTTTCATCCACGGTTTCGGTAGCGACTAGTTCAAAATGAAGGCGATTAGCCAGATCTAGGTCTTTTTTTAAAAGTCGGAATATCAACTTGTCTTTTTCAGCACTTGGTAATTCTTCTATTGCTTTTTTGAATTCTTTAGAGAACATATTTTTAGTGATTTAGTATTCAAATGTAATACTTTCATGAATTAAACAAAAATCCCGTTTCAAATTCATGAAACGGGATTCCCTATAAATAAACCTTTAGTAAACTAAGATCTGATTACTCTTTTCTTTCCTCACGAGGAGGTCTTGGTAAAAGTGCTTTTCTGGACACTTTTTCTTTTCTGGTTTTTGGATCCAGTCCAAGGTATTTCACCATAAAGACATCGCCCATATTGACCACATCCGAAACGTTTTCAGTGCGTTCCCAAGCTAACTCGGATACGTGTAATAAAACTTCGTTTCCTGGAACAGCTGTGTATTCTACAACGGCACCAAAATCTAGCATTTTGATTACTTTCACTTCGTAAGCTTCGTTCATTTGTGGTTTGAAAGTGATGGACTCAATTTTAGCCAATACAGCTTCAATTCCGGCAGGATCTGTTCCTAGAATTTCAATAACTCCTTGCTCATTTACTTCATTGATAACGATAGTAGTTCCTGTAGATTTTTGTAATTCTTGAATCACTTTTCCACCAGGTCCAATCAATGCACCAATAAAGTTGCCAGGAATTGTTCTTGTGATGATTTTTGGAGCATACGCTTTTACATCTGCTTTTGGAGCAGCTAAAACTTCTATAATTTTTCCAAGAATATGCAAACGACCTTCACGAGCTTGAGCTAAAGCTTCTTCCATGATGTTGTACGCCAATCCTTCAATTTTTATGTCCATTTGACAAGCGGTAATTCCATCTGCGGTTCCGGTTACTTTAAAATCCATGTCTCCTAAGTGATCTTCATCACCAAGAATATCAGACAATACAGCGAATCGGCCTGTTTTTTCATCAGAAATTAATCCCATTGCAATCCCGGAAACGGGTTTGGTCATTTGAATCCCGGCATCCATAAGAGCTAATGTTCCTGCACAAACGGTTGCCATTGAAGATGAACCATTTGATTCTAATACTTCAGATACAATACGAATGGTATAAGGACAATCAGCAGGAATCATATTTTTCAAAGCACGTTGTGCTAAGTTTCCGTGACCCACTTCTCTTCTTGAAGTTCCTCTTAATGGTTTTGCTTCACCAGTAGAAAAAGGAGGGAAGTTATAATGCAAGTAGAATTTTTCTTCGCCTTGTTGTGATGGAGAGTCAATTTGGTTTGCTTCTCTGGAAGTTCCTAAAGTAGCTGTTGCCAATGCTTGAGTTTCTCCACGTGTAAATAAAGCAGATCCGTGAACTGAAGGTAAATAATCAACTTCAGCCCAAATTGGACGAATTTGATTTGTTTTTCTACCGTCCAGACGTGTGCCTAAATCAAGGGTTACATTACGAACGGCTTCTTTACTGGATTTAGCAAAATATTTTGAAACTAAATCACCGTTTTCAGCTAATTCTTCCTCAGTAAACAATGCTTTAACTGCTTCTTTTGCTTCCGCAAATTGAGCTGTTCTTTCGTGTTTTGCTGTTCCTTGTTTTGCAATTGCATAACATTTGTCATAAGCTGCAGCATTTACTTTTTCATAAATAGCCACATCTTCTCTTTCTTGATCGTAAGTTCGTACTTCTTTTTTACCAAAAGCAGCAACTAATCGTTCTTGAGCAGCAATTTGAATTTTGATTGCTTCGTGCGCAAATTTAATCGCTTCAACCATTTCGGCTTCTGAAATTTCTTTCATTTCACCTTCTACCATTGCGATAGATTCTTTTGAAGCGCCAATCATCATGTCAATATCAGACAATTCTAATTGAGTACGACTTGGGTTGATGATGAAATGACCGTCAACTCTGGCTACACGAACTTCAGAAATTAAAGTTGAAAAAGGAATATCAGATAAAGATAAAGCTGCCGAAGCGGCTAAACCGGCTAATGCATCTGGCATTACGTTTTCATCATGCGACATCAATTGAATCATCACTTGCGTTTCTGCATGATAATCTTTTGGGAAAAGAGGACGCAATACACGATCCACTAAACGCATAGTTAATATTTCATTATCACTTGGTCTTGCTTCTCTTTTAAAGAAACCACCTGGAAAACGCCCGGCGGCAGCAAATTTTTCACGATAATCTAATGTTAAGGGCAAGAAGTCAATTCCTGGGCTTGCTTTTCTGGCAGATACAACTGTTGCCAGCAACACTGCATTTCCCATTCGTACTTCTACGGCACCGTCAGCTTGTTTGGCTAATTTTCCGGTCTCGATTGAGATGCTTCTCCCATCTCCTAAATCGATAATTTCTCTTGAAACTTTTGGAATCATAATTGTATTTTCTTGATTAAACAATGGATTTTAGTTGTGTTGTAGTTATTTTGCGTAGTTAATGCTTAAAACCCAATGAAAAACGAAACTTTTTTATTGTAAATACAAATTGGTATTTACCTTATAATGCGGTCTTAATTCTAATCCCTTTTGTGTCAGGATTATAAAATGAACTTTGGACGCGGAAATATAAAAACAAAAAGAGGCACTCTCGCGCCTCTTTACATATTGATTATTTTCTGATATTCAATACTTTGATAATTTCACGGTATCTGTTGATTTCTGTTTTCTTCAAATAATCCAACAAAGATCGTCTTTTACCTACTAGCAAGACTAATGAACGCTCTGTATTATAATCGTGACGATTTTTTTTCAAGTGCTCCGTTAAGTGGCTAATTCTGAAAGTGAACAAAGCAATTTGAGCTTCTGATTTTCCAGTGTTTGTTTTTTCTCCGTGTTTAGCGAAGATTTCTTCTTTAATCTCTTTAGTTAAATACATTCCAATATTTGTTTAATGATTTTTATGTATGCCTTACAGCTATTGTAAGACGGGTGCAAAAGTAAAAAATAATTATGAATTATGAATTATGAATTATGAATTATTTTAAATCTTAATACAATTTTGCAATTTCCTCATTCACAAAGGCTAAGAACTTTTCGTCTTCTTTTGTAAATGGATCTATGACATGGCTGTCAATATCAATTTGTCCTATGTTTTCTCCGTTTACAAAAAGGGGTACAACGATTTCTGATTTCACGGTAAAACTACAAGCAATATAATTATCTTGCGCTGCAACGTCAGGAACTACAAAGTTTTCGTTTGAAACAGCCACTTGTCCGCAAATTCCTTTTCCAAAAGGGATTACCGTATGGTCTGTTGCTGCTCCCACATAGGGTCCTAAGTGTAATGTTTTAGACTCGTGATTTGCAAAATAAAATCCTACCCAATTATAATAGGCAACAGAGTTACTAAGCAGCTCACAAATAGACAATAGTTTTTCGTCTCTTGACAACGTTGTATTTAATGTGATTTCGGTTACTTTTGGTTGTAGTTCTTGAAATGTCATGTTTTTTTATTTTTATTTGTACAAAAGTATTTAAAGCCAGTTTTAAAAATTACATAAATTTGTTAAAAAAATAGATTTTGAAAAAATATTTTATTCTCTACAAGCCTTTTTTGATTTTTCTAGGTACTTTTTTTTTAACTTATATAGTGCTGACTTTTTTGTATCAGCGTTTTCTTAATGGTTTTGAAGAAAATCAAATAGATTCTGTTACCAGAATGGTAAGTGAAAATACAGAGCAAGTGCTGCAGTTATTTAATGATGAATCTTCAATTGAAGAGAGCACTGCATCTCCTTATATGAAGTTGTTTTATAACCAGAAATATGTAGCCCGAATTGTAGAAGGATGTAATGCAATTAGCGTAATTATTTTGTTTATTTCATTTGTCGTGGCTTTTTCTGGAAAACTACTAACGACGCTGCTTTTTATCTTTGGAGGAAGTCTGTTTATTTATGTATTGAATGTTTTGAGAATAGCTGTTTTAAGCGCACTTATTTTTTATTTTCCAAAACAGGAACCCTTCTTGCACGGAGTTCTTTTTCCTTTGTACATTTATAGTTTAGTTTTTGTATTGTGGTTAATTTGGGTTCGTAAATTTTCAAGATATGCTTCAAAAGATTCTTAATAACAAAGTTCGTGTACTACAATTTCTATTTTTTGTTGTATTGCTGGTGCTTGTTCGTGCTTTTGAAAATCAGTTGTTTTATGATCCTTTTCTGGATTTCTTCAAGAAAGATTTTGCGAAGTTACCGTTGCCAAGTTTCAATGTAGTCCAATTATTTTATGGGCTATTGTTTCGTTATACATTAAATACCGCTATTTCATTGGGGATTATTTATGTGCTTTTTAAAGAAATAATGATGGTGAAATTCGCCTTTGTGCTGTATTATTTTCTTTTTATGATTTTAATGGTTGCTTTTTTCTATATCATCTATTTTACTTGGGGAAACCACAATTGGATATTGTTTTATATCCGTCGGTTTATAATTCAGCCTATTTTTTTATTATTGTTTGTTCCTGGATTTTATTATCAGAAACAAAATAAGTAGTCTTTTTTGTTTGTCTTCAATGCCGATTTAAGTGTCTGTAAATCAAATTACTATTGCTATTAAAATAGTGAAACATTCTGACTATATAGCCTAATTTAATTTGGATAAACTTAAAAAATCACTGATCAAATCTGGTGCTAGCATTATGGCGGTTGACGCAATTTTACAGGCTATAAAAAAGCAGATGTATGAGGGTATTTCTACAAAATAAATCTACAAAATGGCTTTTTCATTATTGAAGAAAAAGCTGATTTTCATGCCACACGTTATAATTTAAGAGAAACAATTGGACTCTCAGGTACTGCAGTTTTTTTTGAAAAATATATAGGACGAATTATTTCGCGTAGCATTATAAATCAAATAAATAATTTGACCTTACAAGGTAAATGTGTCTCGCATGAAATAGATGTGCTGGTCAAAAAAACGAAACTATCGCTATGGTCGAATGTAAGTATCATGCGGGTCGAGAGGTTGCTACGGATGTGAAAGTTCCGATGTATATTCGGTCTCGTTTTAAATCCTTTTGGATAGCGCTAAAATTCAGAAAGAAGACAGAATCTCCAAGATCCCATATATTATTGATACTTCAATGGGAATCAATGCACTGAATATTTTTTCTACTAATAAAAAATGGCACAAGTTACCGCCGGGAGAATGTGCTGAAATGAGTAAAATGTTTTCATGAGTTTCGGATTATGAGGAAGCCATGGAGGGGATTTATAATAATTACAGTGGGGTATCACGCCGAAGGAACACGAGAAAGAAAATTGATACAAGGGGCAAAAGGAATTAATATTCGCGGGTAATATTATCCGGTAAAAGCAAAAATTCAGGAAATAAAAGGGTTGTCAGCGCATGGAGAAAATCAGCCACTGGATGAACTCCGTATTAAAGTCCAGGAAAAATATAGTTTTGAATGTAAAGTTCCTTTGATAGGACAAGAACTTGAATTGTAGATTTTAACTTGAATTTAGCTTTTGGAGTTTGATTAAATCACTACTTTTGCGTGATGAAATTCAAAGGACTTGTTAGTGTTCTTCTTGCTTTTTTCCTATTGGTTTCCAATGTAGGATTAGCATTTAATCTGCGTTATTGCGGAAATGAAATTTCGTCTGTTACTCTTAAAACTCCTGTTGAAGATCAAAAATTAGAAAAAAAATGTTGTAATGTTGTTGAAAAAAAATCAAATTGTTGCGAAGACAAAGAGGTTAATTTTCAAAAGAAGACTGATAAATTAGTCCAAAAAACAGTTTCTGTCGATACAGATTTTACATTTTCAATAAAAGAATGGAATCCTTATGTTTTTTCATTTATTTCAAATTTTAAAAACAGCCAATTTACGTCGTATTGTTTCGATACAAATGCACCGCTTTTTTTTAAATTATACCACCAATATATTTTCTACGCGTAGCTTTTAATGTTTTAGTAGAACTTGAATCACACTTTAGTGGTTTTACATTATTCTAACATTAAAAATCAATCATGCAAAAACAAATTTCAATATTTTTATTGTTTCTTTTATGTGCTTTTAATTCTTATTCGCAAGATACTTTGCAAGAGATAAAAATACAAGGCAGCAGCAAAAGTTTAAAAAAATCGTACAAACTAACAACTAATACTACAACACTGACAAGCAAAGAATTACTGAAAGCCGCTTGTTGCAATCTGGCCGAAAGTTTCGAAACAAATCCTTCAATTGATGTTAATTTTTCGGATGCTTTGACGGGAACGAAACAAATAAAAATGCTAGGATTGACGAGTCCTTACTTGATGATTACCGAGGAAAATATTCCTTCGGTACGTGGTGCTTCTCAAGCCTACGGGTTGTCATTTACACCAGGAACTTGGGTAGAAAGTATCCAAATTACCAAAGGTGCCGGAAGTGTTGTCAATGGCTTCGAAAGTATTTCGGGACAAATTAATACCGAATTAATAAAACCAATCAGCGATATTCCATTTTTTCTAAATGTCTATGGTTCGACAGATTCTCGATTTGAATTAAATACACATTTCAATACTAAAATTTCTGATAAATGGAGCAGTAGTTTATTTGTACACGGAAATACCAGAGTTGCAAAAAACGATATGAATGACGATGGCTTTCTTGATAATCCATTAGCAAAACAAATCAATGTTTTAAACCGTTGGCAATATACCAATGCAAAAAAAGGGTGGGTTAGTTTCATCAATTTCCGATATATGAATGATCAAAAACAAACAGGAGAATTAAATTTTGATCCGGATAGAGACAGGGGAACGACAAATTATTGGGGTTCCGAAATCAATACGGAACGTTTTGATGTTTCCGCTAAATTAGGCTTTGTTTTTCCTGACATGCCATATCAAAGTATTGGTTTTCAGAATGCCTTTAACAGTCACGATCAAAACTCTTATTTTGGACTAAATCAATATAATATTGAACAAAAAAGTTATTATTCGAACCTGATTTTCAATTCGATTATTAATAATACAATGCACAAATTTTCTACAGGTCTAAACTTTACCTATGATAAATACGGTGAGTTTGTCAATGTGAATGATTATAGCAGAATTGATAACTCAGTAGGTGCTTTTTTTGAATATACGTATGATAATACGGAGAATTTTAGCGTAATTCTAGGCGGCAGAATAGATAATCACAATCGTTTAGGGACTTTTGCTACGCCAAGATTACATGTGCGATACAATCCTTGGGAGAAAGGTGTTTTGCGATTTTCAGCAGGTAGAGGGAAACGAAGTGCTAATGTTTTTGCTGAAAACCAACAGCTTTTAGCTAGTTCAAGAACTTTTGAATTTTTAGATACCAAAGGAAAAATATACGGTTTAAATCCTGAAATTGCATGGAATTATGGATTGAGTTTTATGCAGGGTTTTTTGTTTTTTGGCAAAAGTGCTGATGTTAGTTTTGATTTCTACAGAACTGATTTTCAGAACCAAGCAATTGTTGATATAATGCAAAGTCCGCAACAGGTTTTGTTTTATAACTTGAACGGAAAATCGTATGCGAATAGTTTGCAAGTAGAATTTAATTATGAACCAATAAAGCGTTTTAATTTGAGAACAGCCTACAAATACTATGATGTTCAAACGGATTATTTATCAGGAACCTATCAAAGACCACTACAGGCAAAACATCGTTTCTTTGGAAATTTAGGATTTGAAACGCAAATATTAGAAGAAGGAAAACAATGGAAGTTTGATTATACGCTTAACTGGCTCGGAAAACAACAATTACCCAATACGTCAATCAATCCTGAAGTTGACAGGTTGCCTGAATTTTCACCTTCATTTTCTGTGATGAATATACAGGTTACACGATCTTTTTCTCCAACTTTCGAAATCTATATTGGCGGAGAAAACATTGGGAATTACAAGCAGGACAATGTTATCTTGGGTAATGAAAATCCATTTGGACCTTCTTTTGACGCGTCAATAGTTTATGGTCCAGTTTTTGGACAAATGTATTATGCGGGTTTACGTTTTAAAATTAAATAGGTTAAAAAAAATTAAATGATGAAAAATATAACACTAGTAATGTTACTGATTTTTGTTGGGTTTACGGTTCAGGCTCAAGAAGGGAAAAGCAAAAATGCTAAGGTTGAATTTCATGTGAGCGGGAATTGTGACATGTGCAAAAAGAGAATTGAAAAAGTGGCATTTAGTGTTTCTGGTGTGAAATCTGCCGAATGGCATATGGATTGTGGTACTTTATATCTGATTATAAACGAACAAAAAACGAATGTTCCAACAATTCAAAAAGCGATTGCGAAAGTAGGTCACGACACAGAGGGAGCCAGGGCTTTAAAGGAAGATTATGACAGTCTTCATGCTTGTTGTCAATATGAACGAAAATAATTTTAAAGAAACGCCAAAGTGAAAACTTTGGTTTTTTTAATGCCATACTTTAATTTTTTTTCAGTAAAAATTGTAGTTGTTAACTATGAAAAACGGTTATGCACATAACTAAAATCAGTATTTTTATAAACAACTTTTGGCTGTAAATAATGTAACGATAATTCTGCTACTTTAAATAGTTAATAAAACTTTAAAATAGTATCATAAATTGTGGTTGAGATATATTATCCGTACTTTCACGCACGAATAATTTTAGCATAAAACACCGTAGAATGAACGATTTTGATTGGAAGAATTTAATTGACCCACTTTTTTATATTCATTTTGATGTTAATGGAATTAAATTGGGTATTTATATAGTTTTATTTATTGTTTTTGCGGAGACGGGTCTTTTTGCAGGTTTTTTTCTGCCAGGAGATAGTTTATTGTTTTTGGCAGGAATTTACAGTCGCGAATTGATAGAGAATATTTTAGTTATCAATAATGATTTTCTAAATGTAGTCCTCCTATCCACACTTGTCGCATTGTCAGGAATTTTAGGAAACGTAGTAGGCTACTGGTTTGGTTCTAAAAGCGGGTATTATCTATACAACAAGGAAGATAGTTTTTGGTTTAAGAAAAAGTACTTGGTTCAATCAAAAGATTTTTTTGAAAAATACGGTGGTAAGGCAATTATTTTTGCTCGATTTCTTCCAATATTGAGGACTTTTGCACCAATAGTTGCCGGAATCGTTTCAATGGATAAGAAGAAGTTTATGTTTTATAATATTTTAAGTTCTTTTATTTGGTCGTTCACCCTAATTTTTGCCGGACATTATTTATATGGTTTTTTACTTGAGAATTATCAGATTGATCTAAAGGAGCATATCGAATTAATTGTATTGATTTTAGTAGGGATTACTGTTTTACCGGTAATTTATAAGTTTAGTAAGAAATCAAAAGTGCAAGAATAAACAAATTATAACTCATAAAAAAACCGTCCCAATTTTTTATCGGGACGGTTTTTTATTTGAAAAGAATTGAGATTACATCATCCCTGGCATGCCGCCACCCATTGGGTTTCCACCACCATTATCTTCTTTAATATCAATCAAAGCACATTCAGTAGTCAATATCATTCCGGCAACGGAAGCTGCATTCTCTAAAGCTACACGAGTTACTTTTTTAGGATCAATAATTCCTGCTTTAAGCATGTCAACATATTCGTCTGTTTTTGCGTTATAACCAAAATCACCACTACCTTCAGCGACTTTTGCAACAACTACAGACCCTTCAAGACCTGCGTTTTCAACAATAGTTCTCAATGGAGACTCCACTGCACGAGATACAATTTGAATTCCGGTTGCTTCGTCAGCATTATCTGCTTTAATAGCACTAAGTGCATTTTTAGCTCTCAGTAAAGCAACTCCACCACCAGCAACAATTCCTTCTTCAACTGCAGCACGAGTAGCGTGAAGTGCGTCATCTACTCTGTCTTTTTTCTCTTTCATTTCTACTTCAGATGCAGCACCTACATAAAGTACAGCAACTCCACCAGCTAATTTAGCCAAACGTTCTTGCAACTTTTCTTTGTCATAATCAGAAGTGGTAGCTTCCATTTGACCTTTGATTTGGTTGACACGATTTTTGATCATATCTGCATCACCCGCGCCACTTACAATTGTAGTATTATCTTTATCGATAGTCACTTTCTTAGCAGTACCTAACATTTCGATAGTTGTGTTCTCTAAAGTGTATCCTCTTTCTTCTGAAATTACAGTTCCACCAGTTAAAATAGCGATGTCTTCTAACATAGCTTTTCTTCGGTCTCCAAAACCAGGCGCTTTTACAGCAGCGATTTTCAAGGCTCCACGTAATTTATTTACCACTAGTGTAGACAATGCTTCCCCATCTACGTCTTCAGCAATAATCAATAATGGTTTCCCAGATTGTGCTACAGGCTCAAGAACCGGTAATAATTCTTTTAAAGAAGAAACTTTTTTGTCATATAAAAGGATGTATGGATTTTCTAGTTCTACCTCCATTTTTTCTGAATTGGTAACAAAATAAGGAGAAAGATATCCTCTGTCAAACTGCATGCCCTCAACAACATCAACATACGTATCTGTTCCTTTAGCTTCTTCAACAGTAATAACCCCTTCTTTTCCCACTTTTGCGAAAGCAGCAGCGATTAACTCCCCAATTACTTCGTCATTATTAGCAGAAATTGAAGCGATTTGTTTGATTTTTTCAGAATCCGTACCTACTACTTTGGCTTGTTTAGCCAAATCAGCAACAATAGCATCAACTGCTTTGTCTATCCCGCGTTTCAAATCCATAGGATTGGCTCCGGCAGCAACGTTTTTCAATCCTTCTTTTACGATCGCTTGTGCCAAAACGGTTGCAGTTGTAGTTCCGTCTCCGGCTAAATCATTCGTTTTAGAGGCTACTTCTTTTACCATTTGTGCGCCCATATTTTCTAGTGGGTCTTTCAATTCAATCTCTTTTGCTACAGTTACACCATCTTTAGTAACGGTTGGTCCGCCAAAAGCTTTTCCAATAATAACATTACGACCTTTTGGCCCTAGCGTTACTTTTACTGCATTTGCCAATGCATCAACACCACGTTTTAATCCGTCACGTGCTTCTATATCAAATTTTATATCTTTTGCCATTTTAAATTTTGTTTAATGTTTATTTGAAGGGACAAGTCACGACTTGTCCGTACTTTAATTTAGATAATTGCAAGAATATCGTCTTCACGCATGATCAAATAATCTTTTCCTTCTAGTTTCAATTCAGTACCAGCATATTTTCCGTACAAAACAGAATCACCAATTTTCACTGTCATAGTGTGGTCTTTTGTTCCGTTTCCTACAGCAACAACAGTTCCTTTTTGTGGTTTTTCTTTGGCAGTATCAGGGATGAAGATTCCTGACGCCGTTTTTGTTTCAGCAGCAACGGGCTCGATAAGGACTCTGTCTGAAAGAGGTTTAATGTTTAAATCCATGATTTTATATTTTTTAGTATTCAATATTAATTAATAAAGATGAAGATTTCAGAAATTGTGCCATCTTAATCAAACTGACACATTTTCTTATAAAAAATGCCAGCTTTGACAGGCTGGCATTTAGAATATGTAGAAGTGATTTATTTTACTGGATTTGTAGCTGCTGGTGTGTTTTGAGCAGGTACTGCTACAGGAGTAGTTGTGTTTGGTGCAGAGGTTCCCATATTGTCAATGATTTTAGAATCAGTATCACTTAATGTTCCTGTAAAGCTCAAGCTTGAAAGTAATATAAGTGCGATTAATATAGTTGCTAATGTCCAAGTGCTTTTGTCTAAAAAGTCAGTTGTTTTTTGTACCCCGCCTAACATTTGAGAACCACCTATTGTAGAGGATAATCCACCACCTTTAGGGTTTTGAACCATGATTACTACGATTAATAGAAAACAAACTATAGTTATTAAAACTAAAAAAATTGAAAATGTGCTCATTGTTTAATTATTATTATGTTGTAAAATCTTAATATCCGTTATGCGGTCTGCAAAGAAACTACTTTTTTCTGGATATTTCAAAATTAATATTTCATAAGCTTGTATCGCTTTTTGATATTTTTTTTGTTCCAAGTAAACTCGGGCTAAAGTCTCGGTCATCAAGTACGAGTTATCTGGTGCATTTAGGTCTAAGGATACTGAGGAAGCAGCGCCGTGTTTTACAGGAGAAATCTTTGGACTTGTTTCTATAAATTTATTGATTAAGTCTAATTTTTTTCTTTTTTCCTCGTCCATTGGAGCAGCCGGTTTTTTAGAATCCTCATTCTCTCTTTCTATAGGTTCTGTACGAGAGAGCTGTAGCCATTCTTGGAAGGAATGTTGTTCTTTTGCCGAAAAATTCAACGGTTTTCCAAGATCCATTTTTTCTGCTATTGGTATAGAATTCGTTTGGATTGGGGCGGTTGGTGAAGCTTCCTTTATTGAGGTATGAATGGATTGTTCTAAAGGATTTAATTTAGGTTCTTTTTTTTCTTGAAACGAAATAATTTCACTTTCAACTACTGGAATGTCAAGGATTTCAAGTGCTTTTTTAGTAAAGAGACTTTTATGAATTGAAGTAAAAACATCGGAGGTAATAAAGTCAAATAAAATAGATCTGTCCGTTGTATAAGCAGCCGTTATTTTTAAAGCACCATTGTATTTATAACTGTTCTCATTGTACAGGCTTTTTAGGTGAAGTGCTCTGGCGCTCTGAAAATAAGGAAATTCGTTTAATACTTTTTCCAAAGCTTCTGTTTGCTTTTGATGTACAACATCAGGTTTGTTAATCAAATAAGTATAATCAGTTACATTCATTTTTCAAGTGTTCGATGTTCAGTAATCAATGTTCAACAATCAGGCTTCAAGTTTTAGTATATTGCACTGAATACTAAAAACTGCCAACTGGATATTTCTTTATTTACCATTTAGCCAGAGATTCATTAAATATATCTTGTGTTATTCTTTCAAAAATATCTTTTAAAGCAGCATTCAAGGTTGCGCCTGTCAATTGTTGTTGTGCAGGATAATCAAAGAAAAAAGTAAATGGTTTTTCAAAATCATCTGTTTCTTTTTTCTTATTGGTAAAACGAACATTCACACGAATTGTCAAACGGTTTTGAGAAGCTTGCTGGTCTGCCGTTGCTGTCATAGGGCTAATTCTGTAATCAACAATTTCTCCTTCATAGGTTAAATCTGCACCATTTTGTACCAAGTTTAAATTGGTTTGATTCTGAATCAAATCTTGAAGCTCTAGTGTAAATGTCCGGTCAATTCCGGGTTCAATTAATTCAGCATTATTCTGAAAAAAGCCCACTTGAAATGTTTCAGCATCAATTTTCCCCGTCCCTGTAAAGTTGTAAATCGAGCAGCTGTTGATACTTATTATAAGTACGGAGAGAAGTATACGTTTTAGATATTTCATTTTATTTTTTAAAAATTGCTTCGCCGGCTCACCAATGTTCGGGTCAAATATATTCATTTTCAATTAAACACGTTGTATTTTTCGGACTACATTATAAATCAAATTGTTTGATTTTCCGGTATAAAGTTCTTTCGGAAATTCCCAATTCATCTGCGGCGGCTTTTCGTTTTCCTTTATTTTTTTCTAATGATTTCTTAATCATTTCTATCTCTTTTTGTTCCAGACGCAAGGTTTCCTCTTCTTCGACAGTTTCGGCAAAAAGATAATTATCATCTCTTTCCTGATAATCGTTGTCATTGTTTTTTGCAGCTATTAAAGTTGCTCTTGGTTCTTCTTCAAAATCAATTTCACTATCATTTTCCTTAGATCCATATATTTTCTTGATCAAGTTTTGATTTGTTTCCTGGACTTTAGAAACGCCATTCTGGATGAGTTCTAAGGTCAGTTTTTTTAAATCATTTAGATCGCTTTTCATATCAAAAAGTACTTTGTACAAAATTTCTCTTTCGGTACTAAAATCACTTTCGTTTTTTTGGTCTTTAATAACGGAAGGTAAATTGTTTCCTTGTACGGGTAAATAGGATTGTAATGTCACTGCAGATATCTCCCTGTTGGTTTCTAAAACGGATATTTGTTCCGCTACATTTCGCAATTGACGGATGTTTCCGCTCCAACGAAATTTTTGCAATAATTGCACAGCACTTTCATCCAGTTTCAAAGGCGGCATTTTATATTTATGGGCAAAATCAGCGACGAATTTCCTAAACAATAAGTGAATATCCTCTTTTCGATCGCGCAAAGGGGGTAAAGTAATATCCACCGTACTTAAACGATAATAGAGGTCTTCACGGAATTTCCCTTTTTCGATAGCATCAAATAAATTGACATTTGTGGCCGCCACAATTCGCACATTTGTTTTTTGTACTTGTGAAGAACCTACTTTTATAAATTCACCATTTTCAAGAACACGCAACAAACGCACTTGGGTGGTCAAGGGTAATTCGCCCACTTCATCCAGAAAAATAGTTCCTCCATCAGCCACTTCAAAATAACCTTCCCGAGTTCCTGTTGCTCCGGTAAAAGCGCCTTTTTCATGCCCAAAAAGCTCACTGTCAATGGTTCCTTCTGGAATGGCGCCACAGTTTACAGCTATGTATTTTCCGTGCTTTCTGTGCGAAAGCGAATGAATAATTTTGGGAATATTCTCTTTTCCAACCCCGCTTTCTCCGGCTACCAATACGGTAATGTCAGTAGGAGCAACTTGAATGGCTTTTTCTATCGCACGATTAAGCTTCGGGTCATTCCCGATAATCTCAAATCGTTGTTTTATGTTTTGAACTGATTCCATATTGTCATTGCGAGGCACGAAGCAATCTCATTTATAATTACTTAAACTCTTTTATTTCTAATGAATTAAAAATTAGCCACTAATTTTATTAATTCATTTCACTCAAACCAACCGCTTTCCCTTTCAAAGTGCCGCTTGTACAACTTTCAACTTTAACCAAAACAAAATCCCCAATTTTATAATTCTCCTTTGGGAAAACTACGGTAGTACTTTGTGAATTTCTGCCGGAAAACTCCTCAGTCGATTTTTTCGAAACTTTTTCTACTAAAACTTCTACGGTTTGTCCAATGAATTCTTCACTGCGGAACCAAGCATGTTTTTGTTGTAAATCGACAATTTCCTGCAGTCTTCTTGCTTTTGTTTCATCGGTAACATCATCTTCCATTTTTCTTCCAGCCAAAGTTCCCGGACGTTCGGAATACGAATACATATAACCAAAATTATATTTCACATATTCCATTAAACTCAAGGTGTCTTTATGGTCTTGTTCGGTTTCTGTAGGGAAACCAGCAATCATATCCTGTGAAATGGAACCATTTGGAATAATAGTCCTGATTTTGTCAATCAAAGTAATGTACTCTTCACGTGTGTGCAAACGGTTCATTTCTTTAAGAATTCTATTGCTTCCAGATTGGACAGGCAAGTGAATGTGTTTGCAAATATTAGGATGTTTTGCAATCACGTGCAGCACACTTTCATGCATATCCTGCGGATTAGAGGTTGAAAATCGAATGCGCATTTTAGGAAAACCTACGGCTACCATTTCAAGGAGTTGGTCAAAGTCTACAGCAGTTGCTTTTTGCATTTCGGTAGCGTTTTCAAAATCTTTTTTTAATCCGCCGCCGTACCAAAGAAAACTATCCACATTTTGTCCCAAAAGCGTAATTTCCTTAAAACCTTTGTCCCACAAATCCTGAATTTCCTTCATGATACTTTGTGGTTCACGGCTGCGTTCGCGTCCTCGGGTAAAAGGTACCACGCAAAACGTACACATATTATCGCAACCACGGGTGATAGAAACCAAAGCTGTGATTCCGTTGCTCATCAAACGGACAGGCGAAATATCACCATAAGTTTCATCCTTCGATAAAATCACGTTAATCGCATCACGTCCTTCTTCTACTTCTTGCAAAAGGTTCGGCAAATCTTTATAGGCATCAGGACCTACAACGAGGTCCACAATTTTTTCTTCTTCCAGAAACTGACTTTTCAAACGCTCGGCCATACAGCCCAAAACACCCACTTTCATCTTTGGATTAATGCGTTTTACGGCATTGTATTTCTCCAGACGTTTGCGAATTGTTTGCTCTGCTTTATCCCGAATAGAACAGGTATTCACCAAAACTAAATCGGCTTCTTCCAGAATTTGCGTCGTATTATATCCGTTTCCAGATAATATAGAAGCTACAATTTCACTATCCGAAAAATTCATTGCGCAACCATAACTCTCAATAAAAAGTTTCTTCGTGTTCTCGGGTTTATGTTCTAGAACAAGATTTTCACCTTGTTTGCTTTCTTCAATAATCTTTTCCATCCTATATTTTCAAAGTGCAAAGATAAGTCAATTTCAATAAATATGACAAGATGTCAGACTAAGAATTAACACTATTTTGTGTTTTAATTTTGGAATCATTGTTGTCCGATAAAAAAAGAAGCCAAATTAATGGCTTCTTAGTAAAAATCGTATTTTAGTTTTGCAAAATT
>NZ_RYDL01000008.1:0-107183 GCF_003968755.1 Flavobacterium sp. RSP15
TTGCAAAAACGTTTTTGCAAGTGTTTAATTAAATATTTTTATCTAATAATCTGTATCGGTTATTCAGGACAAGACAAAACCTTTTTTTTGTCATTTAAATAAAAAAAGCAAAATGCTTGTAACAAACTAGCCTTTCCTTAGTCTACTCTAAATCAAAAGAAACCTCATTTTAATAGTTTGTTACAAAAAGAAAAACCCGGAGTATGCCAACTCCGGGTTTTTTGATTTATAAAGTTTTACAGGGATTCTAAATTTGCTTTTAGGGCTTGGATCTCCAACTGATTTGCTAGTTCCCCTGCATCAATAATTGCAGAAGAATGATAGAAAATAGCTTTTGTTTTTTGTTTTAATGCGGAAATATTAACAGAACGCAAACCGCCGCCCGGCATAATTACAATTCGGTCAGTTGCTTTTCTAACTAAGGCTGCCAAAACATCGATACCGTCAATTACATTCGTTTCTTGTCCAGAGGTCAAAATGGTTTTAAAACCACATCCGATTAGCGATTCAAGTGCTTGAAATTTATTTTCTACTCCATCAAAAGCACGATGAAACGTACAAGGCAATGGGTTTGCCAAAGCAACTAAATCCTTATTTTGTTGTTCACTGATACTACCGTCTTCGTTTAAAATTCCAAAAACAAAACCATCAACCTGAAGTTTTTTGAATGCCAAGATTTCTGACTTCATTTGTGCCAATTCAGAATCAGAATAAACGAAATCCCCACCACGAGGCCGAATCATAACATTCAAGTCGATGGTGATTTTATCGCGAACAATTTTAGTAAGTTCTAAATCTGGCGTTGTTCCGCCCGCTGTTCTATTGGCACACAATTCAACCCTGTCAGCACCACTATTTTCAGCAATTATAGCCGATTCTAAATTAAAACAGGCAATTTCCAGTTGTGCTTTTTTCATTTATTTCAAAAAATAATCGGCATCAATTAATCGGTTTCCAGATGTATCATGGACAGCATAGTTGAAACCGCCCTGAATGCAATACGAGCCATATTCTCCTTTTTTATTTAAGGCAATGAAACCAACTTGGATATCTTTTACATTTTTATTTCTTTTACGGGTCAAATTTACGATTCGGGCCACCGCTTCCTCACACGCTTTTTGTGGTGATTTTCCTTGGCGCATCAGCTCAACCACTAAGTGACAACCAGAAATCCGAATCACTTCTTCTCCATGTCCTGTGGCTGTGGCCGCACCAATTTCATTGTCTACATACAATCCAGCGCCAATAATCGGGGAATCACCCAAGCGTCCGTGCATTTTAAAAGCCATTCCGCTAGTGGTGCATGCGCCAGAAAGATTACCGTCAGCATCCAAAGCAATCATCCCAATGGTATCATGATTTTCAATATTGGCAATGGGTTTGTATTGGCTGGTTTTCAACCACTCTTTCCATTCTTTTTCAGATTCTTCCAACAATAAATTTTCTTTTACAAAACCTTGCGACAACGCAAACTGCAAAGCACCATCACCTACCAACATGACATGCGGTGTTTTTTCCATCACAGCGCGAGCCACCGCAATGGGATGTTTTATAAACTCCAAACATCCTACTGAGCCTATATTGGCGTTTTCATCCATGATACATGCATCAAGTGTGACGCGACCGTCTCGATCTGGTCTTCCGCCATATCCTACGCTCCGTTCCTTAGGATCGGCTTCTGGAATTTTTACTCCGGCTTCGACAGCATCTAAAGCTCGTCCGTTATTTTTTAAAATTTCCCAAGCGGCTGCATTCGCTTGGATTCCAAAATTCCATGTCGAAAGCACAATAGGTTTACTTCCTTTTTTAGATGAAAAATCATTTTATTCCTCTGGTTTCCCTTTGAATGAATGTAAAGCCATAGCTGCGGAAGCGAAAGCAGCTGTTTTCAAAAAATTTCTACGATTAGTCATTTTGATTGTATTACTATTGGTTGCATCAATTTTGAACTATAAATATAACGGTTCCTCTTTAAATAAAAAAAACCTGCACAATAATTTGCGCAGGCTTAGACTATTTATCAAAGAACAATTGGAATCGACATACGATTTATTGTACTACTATTTACCATTTAATAATGGCGCTTCCCCAAGTAAATCCACTTCCAAAAGCGGCTAATACAACCGTATCTCCTGATTTTATTTTGCCTTTTTCCCATGCTTCAGTCAAAGCGATTGGAATAGAAGCGGCGGTAGTATTACCGTATTTCTGAATATTATTATAGACCTGATCATCGGTCAAGTTGAATTTCTTTTGGATAAACTGTGAAATTCTCAAATTTGCCTGATGCGGAATCAACATATTAATATCCGAAACCTGCAAATTATTCGCTTGTAATCCTTCATTAATTACTTCGCTAAAACGAACCACTGCATTTTTAAATACAAATTGTCCGTTCATGTACGGGAAATAACTCTCATCATCCGGATCATTATCTGCCAAGATATCTGTTATCCAACGGCCTCCCATTCCGGGCGCTTTTACAATTAATTCTTCGGCGTGCTGCCCTTCAGAATGCAAGTGTGTGGATAAAATTCCTTTGGTCAAATCCTCTTCTCTGCTCAAAACAGCCGCTCCTGCACCATCTCCAAAAATTACTGAAACCCCTCTTCCGCGCGAGGTCATATCCAATCCGGTAGAATGAACTTCTGATCCAATTACCAATACATTTTTATACATGCCCGTCTTGATATATTGATCTGCCACGGATAAAGCATAAACAAATCCAGAACATTGATTTCTTACATCTAATGCGCCTACGGTTCTTAACCCTAAATCCCGTTGCACTAAAACGCCTGGACCAGGGAAATAATAATCAGGGCTTAATGTGGCAAAAACCACAAAATCGATGTCTTCCTTAGCAACACCAGAACGCTCAATAGCAATTTTGGCAGCTTTCACTCCCATAGAAGTCGTCGTGTCTTCTCCTTTTATAATATGTCTTCGCTCCTGAATTCCAGTTCTTTCCTGAATCCATTCATCATTAGTGTCTATAATTTTGGACAAATCGTCATTAGTCACTACGTTTTCGGGAACATAATAACCCAATCCTGCTATTTTTGAATGATACATATATTGTTGTTATTTTATTAAAATACGAGTACAAATTTAAAACATACTTGAAAATATGAGCACACAAATTACTACTTTTTTATCAATTTACAACTTTTATGCTTTTTTGCGCAATTTCTTGTTATACTTACAAATACAATCTGTTGAAGTGCTTAAAAATAATACTATTGTGACCTCATCCGGATCTGACTCAAACGTTAAAAAAAAGTTTTTGTTTCCAAATGTAACAAGATTCATTTATTTTAGACCAATTATTGACACTGCCAATGCTAATTTAAAATCATTCAAATTATGAAGTTAAAAATTCCATTTTTTTTATTTCTTGGATTGAGCTTAACCACTTTTGCACAAGAAAACTTAACCTATCAAAAACCATCTCAGTCCATATTGGATTTAGCGGATTATGAAAGAGCACCTTCAGTATCGATGGATACTAAAAAAGAATACATGTTGCTTACGTACAGAAATACGTATAAATCACTGGACGATTTAAACCAAGAAGAACTGCGCTTGGGTGGATTGCGGATTAATCCAATTACAAATATTTCCAGTACTGTTACATACGTGAACAACCTGAAATTACGCAAAATAAAAGACAAAAATGAAGTACAGGTTACAGGTTTGCCTACGAATCCTCGTATCAGTACTATCGGTTGGTCTCCAAATGATACAAAAATCTCATTTTCGCACACCACAGCTTCCGGAGTAGAACTTTGGGTTATCGATGTTACTTCGGCGAAAGCCACCAAATTAACGGAAGCAACAGTGAATGCTAATATTGGAAGTCCGTTCAGCTGGATGAATGACAACGAAACTATTTTGGTAAAAATGTTACCAAAAAACAGAGCAGCTCTTTTGGATGCCAAAAAAGATTTGCCAACCGGTCCGATAATTTCAAACGCCGATGGTGTAAAATCGCAGAACAGAACTTATCCGGATATGTTGAAAAACAAGAATGATGAAATCAATTTTGAGAATATCATGACTTCTGAATTGTACAAAGTAAACCTGAACGGAATAGCAACTTTATTCAAAAATGCAGCTATGTATGCGGGAGAAAGTTTTTCCCCTGACGGCAATTATCTAATGCTGACTACGATTCAAAAACCATTTTCATACATTGTCCCGTTGAGTCGTTTTCCTTCAAAATCAGTAATCTATGACAAAGCTGGAAACGAAGTAAAAGTAGTCAATGAAGTGCCGCTGACGGAGATTATTCCTAAAGGATTTATGGCCGTTCGAAAAGGAAAAAGAAACATGAGCTGGAGAACCGACAAACCCGCAACATTAGCTTATGCTGAAGCTTTAGACGGTGGCGATCCTGCAAACAAAGTGGAATTCAGAGATGAAGTTTTTCTTTGGAACGCACCTTTTAATCTTTCCGCTACTTCATTGGTAAAAACACCACAACGCTACGACCGAATAATTTGGGGAAATGATACCGTGGCTATAATTACAGATGAATGGTACGATACCCGTAATACCAAAACGTATGCAATAAATCCCTCGAATCCAAGTCAGGCTCCAAAAGTAATTTTCGACAGAAATTCACAGGATGTATATTCTGATCCTGGAAATTTTGAAACCAGAAAAAACCAATACAACAGGTATGTTTTGGCTATCGAAAATGACAATGCATATCTTATTGGTAATGGATTTACTAAAAACGGGCAATTCCCGTTTATAAGTGAATTTAATCTGAAAACGTTGCAAGCAAAACGGTTGTATACTTCGACTTACACCGATAAAAAAGAAGACGTTTTGGAGATTGAAGACTTCAAAAAAGGAACGGTTTTAGTCCAAATCCAGTCTAAAAATGAATACCCTAATTATTACCTTAGAAATATTAAACAAAAAAACAAACTAACACCAATTACCGCATTCAAAAATCCTTTTGAAAGTATCAAAAACGTGAGTAAAGAAGTGATTAAATACAAGCGTAAAGATGGTGTTGAATTATCCGGAACGTTATATTTACCTGTTGGTTATGACAAAATCAAAAAAGAGAAAATGCCATTGTTGATTTGGGCTTATCCAGCTGAATATAAAGACAAAAATTCAGCAGGACAAAGCACACAAAACCCGAACGAATTTACATTTCCTAGTTATGGATCGTTCGTATATTGGGTAACCAAAGGCTATGTAGTTCTTGATGACGCAGCTTTCCCCATAATTGGCGAAGGAACAACGGAGCCCAATGATAATTTCATGACGCAATTAGTTGACAATGCTGAAGCGGCCATCAATGCCGTGGATGCTTTAGGATACATCAACAGAAAAAAAGTAGCTGTGGGCGGTCATTCCTATGGTGCTTTTATGACCGCTAATTTACTAACGCATTCTAATCTTTTTGCGTGTGGAATCGCTCGAAGTGGTGCTTACAACAGAACGCTAACACCTTTTGGTTTCCAGACCGAACAACGCAACTACTGGGAAACTCCTGAAGTGTATAACACGATGTCACCATTTATGAATGCTGATAAAATGAAAACGCCCATGCTTTTGGTACACGGTGAAGCAGATAATAATCCGGGTACTTTCACTTTGCAAACCGAACGTTATTTTCAAGCTTTGAAAGGGTTAGGTGCTCCGGCAAGAATGGTAATTCTGCCAAAAGAAGCACACGGTTATGTAGCCAAAGAAAATATTTTGCATTTGCTTTGGGAACAAGACCAGTTTTTAGAAAAGTATTTAAAGAATTAATTCTAAAAAGGGTTCAGTGATCAGTTATTGAGTGATCAGTAAGTTGTACAAAAAAAATTAACATAGCACAAAACCCCAAATTCACTTTGACTTTGGGGTTTTTGTTTATTACTACTTTTATAAAAGTTGAAAACGACTTCTACTTTCGATAGTTATCAGAACTGAAAATCACTGAATACTGAGCACTGTTTACTGAATACTAATCATCAGGATAACATCAAATATACTTCCTGATTTAATGCTAATTCCGAATCATGTTCAAAAAAAATCGCTCTTCTTTCAAAAGCTGCTTTGACTAAATAATGACTTCCTTTAAAATAACATTGTTTTACGACTACTTTCATAATGGCGTTGTCCACCACTTTTAATTGATGCGGATACAATAAAAGCGGCTGATCCGCTTCATCCACAAGTTCAATTAATTGAGACAATTTTAACTCATTGACTTCTCCAAAAAGAGAAGCAATATATTTGTTAGCGGGGTTTTCATACAAGGATTTAGAATCTCCTTTTGCCACTACTTTTCCGTTTTGAACCACAATTGTTTCATCAGAGAAAGACAACGCATCAGTACTGTCATGTGTGGCAATAATACAGGTAATCTCTTTGTCTTTTAAATACCTAAATAAATTTCGACGCAACGAATTTTTCCGAAAAGAATCAATTTGACTAAACGGTTCATCGAGCAAAATAATTTCGGGTTCTAATGCTAAAACTCTTGCCAAGGCTACTCGCTGCTGCTGTCCACCGCTTAGGAACTTCGCTTTTACTTTTGCGAAAGCAGTCATTTCGACCATTTCTAACAGCTCTTGGACTCGAGCTTGCTTTTGTTCCGGATGCATATTTGACAAGAACTTGCCCACATTTTCTTCAACGGTTATGTACGGCATCAAATCGAAATCTTGTGCTAAATATTTAATATAATCTTCTCCCGGTATCAGATTGTATTTGGGACCCAAAATAGGTTTGTCATTATAAGTAATTGTTCCGTTATCCAAATCATATAATCCGTATATGAGTTTTAGCAACGTACTTTTACCGCAACCGCTTTCGCCAATAATAGCGGCGTTTTCCCCTTTTGCAATGGCAAAACTAACCTCTTCTATTACGGGCTTTTCAATGTAAGTAAAGGATATGTTTTTTATCTCGAGCATCATCTGTAATTAAGACTGCAAATTTACAATGTTTTAATGCAATTTGGACATAAAAAAAGGCTGCTTCTTGACGAAACAGCCTTTGTTTTTTGGTATTTTATACTTAATTTTTTCCTTCGGATTCAGCATCTTTAATCATTTTATCGTTTGCAGTAATCGCAAATTCAACACGACGGTTTTGACTTCTGCCATCAACTGTTTCGTTGGAGGCAATTGGATCTGCAATTCCTAAACCAGTCACTTGAAATCTACTGGAAGAAACCCCTTTGCTAGTTAAATAATTTCTAACTGATGCCGCTCTTTCTCCTGAAAGTTTCAAATTGTAATCCGCTGGACCTGTGCTGTCAGTATATCCGTAAATCGTAATATCAGTATCCGGATATTCTGAAAAAACAGGAACTAGTTTATCTAAATTTGCTTTAGCACTGGCCGTCAATGAAGATTTATTAGTATCAAAACGCACTGCATTTTCATTCAAAACCAGTTTAATACCTTCTCCTACACGAACGACTTCAGCGCCAGGAAGTACTGCATCAATTTCTCTTGCTTGCTTGTCCATTTTGTTGCCAATAACTCCACCGGCAACTCCACCAACAACTCCACCAAGTACAGCTCCCATTGCTCCATTACCACCTTTTCCAAGATTGTTTCCAAGAACACCTCCCAGAACGGCTCCGGCAACAGCACCTATTCCAGCTCCTCTTTGGGTTTTATTGGTGTTTTTGATTGCTTCGCAACTGGTAAACATTGAACCTATAATCATTATTGTTGCCATTGCAACTATTGAAATCTTTTTCATATCGCTATTTTTATTAATTAATTAACTTTCTGGAACTGATACACGACATCCGTCATTTTTCCTCCTACATCGATTTTATCGATCAATTGAAAAGAAGTTTCCGTTTGGTTTGCAAGGCGTAAAATATAACCGTCTCTCACTTTTCGCGCTTTTTCACCTGCATCAAGTACTTTCAATACAAATTGCTCTTCATTGTTAACAAACCATGTAATTGGGGAGCTAAATGCAACACAATTTACTTTGGTCAAAGCCATATTCCCTTTGTTATTATTCGAAATAAACTTCCACGTACTTCCAATAAAGCATTCGGAATCGGCAAGTTGAAACGTATTCACATTAATATATTGTGAACCTGGATAGGTTACTGCGCTAATCACCCAGTCTCCTTTCATCATGACCTGAGCTTTTCTATCGGTGTTCGTACTCGTTACTGATGTTGACTTACATGCAAACATTAAAACCGCTAATGTGCATAATAAAATGATTTTTTTCATCGTTTGAAATTTATGTAATTAATGTTTTAACAAAGATACAAAGCAATAAAAACAAAATAGTTTCAAAATTAAATTATTTTATATCATAATTAACACCTGCGCCAATTTGTCACTTCAACAATAATTGGTATTCTATTTGAAAGGATTTTATTCATAAAAATAAACTTAAAAATTCAAAATATGACAACAGGTAAAATTAATGTTTCGGTAGAAAACATCTTTCCCTTAATCAAGAAATTCTTATACAGCGATCACGAAATTTTCTTGCGTGAATTGATTTCGAACGGGACAGATGCAACTTTAAAACTGAAGCATTTAACCAGCATTGGCGAAGCCAAAGTAGAATACGGAAACCCAATTATCGAGGTAAAAATCGACAAGGAAGGCAAAAAACTGCACATCATCGATCAAGGTCTGGGAATGACAGCTGATGAAGTGGAAAAATACATCAATCAAGTTGCTTTTTCTGGAGCTGAAGAATTTTTGGATAAATACAAAGATTCTGCTAAAGATTCTGGAATTATTGGCCATTTTGGTCTTGGTTTCTATTCTGCTTTTATGGTTGCTGAAAAAGTGGAAATCATCACTAAATCTTTCAAAGACGAGCCAGCTGCGCACTGGATTTGTGATGGTAGCCCGGAATTTACTTTAGAACCTGCTGACAAAACTACTCGCGGAACAGAAATTATCTTGCATATAGCCGAAGATTCTTTGGAATTTTTAGAAGATTCAAAAATCAATCAGTTACTGAACAAATACAATAAGTTCATGCCTATTCCAATTAAATTTGGAACCAAAACAGAGAAAATAGAGCAAAAAAAGGGTGAAGAAGTTGCTGCAGAAGATAAAGACAAAATTTTTACTGAAGTAGAAGTTGACAACATCATCAACAACCCAAACCCGGCTTGGACGAAACAACCAACGGAGTTATCAGATGCTGATTACAAGGATTTCTACAGAGAAGTATATCCAATGCAATTTGAAGAACCGTTATTCCACATTCATTTAAATGTTGATTATCCGTTCAACTTAACCGGTATTTTGTATTTCCCAAAATTAGGTTCGGATTTACAAATTCAGAAAGACAAAATCCAGTTGTACCAAAATCAAGTGTACGTAACGGATAATGTTGAAGGAATTGTACCTGAATTTTTGACTATGTTAAAAGGGGTTATCGACTCACCGGACATTCCGTTGAACGTTTCTCGTTCTGGATTGCAAGCAGATGCTGCGGTGAAGAAAATCTCTAATTACATTACGCGTAAAGTTGCCGATAAATTAAAATCGTTGTTTACTGAAAACCGTGAGGATTTTGAACAAAAATGGAACGATATCAAAATCGTTTTGGAGTACGGAATGCTTTCTGAAGATAAATTCTACGAAAAAGCAGGTGCGTTTGTTTTGTATCCAACAGTGGATGGAAAATATTACACATTAGAAGAATTAAAAGAAAACCTTGCGGCAAATCAAACGGATAAAGACGGGAAATTAGTGGTTTTATATGCTGGAAATAAAGAAGCACAACACTCTTATATCGAAATTGCAAAAGACAAAGGATATGAAGTTTTATTGTTGGATTCCCCAATTATCTCGCATTTAATTCAAAAAATTGAAGGCGACAACAGCAACATGACTTTTGTACGTGTGGATTCGGATCATATTGACAATATAATTAAGAAAGAGGAAACTACTATTTCTAAATTATCGGAGGAAGAGCAAACCAACCTAAAAACCGTTTTAGAAGCTATTGTTCCTAAACAAACGTATTCGGTTCAACTGGAAGCTTTAGATAGCAATGCTTCGCCATTTATCATCACGCAACCGGAATTCATGCGTAGAATGAAGGAAATGAGTCAGTCTGGTGGCGGTGGAATGTTCGGAATGGGAAATATGCCGGAAATGTATAATTTAGTGGTGAATACTAATTCTGAATTGGCAACAAGCATCCTAAACAACAAAGACAAAGACGCTCAGGAAAGTTTGGTCAAACAAGCGCTTGACCTAGCTAAATTATCACAAAACCTATTGAAAGGAGAAGCATTAACCGCTTTCGTGAAAAGAAGTTTTGAGCTGATCAAATAAGCAGCGAACCCATTTTATCAACTAAAATTATGTGAATCGCTTATTCCGAACTTGCTTCGGAATATCCAAAATACTAAAACTGTCCAACCTTGGGCAGCTTTTTTTTTGGAGCAAAACGATTGTTTTCCAGAATCACTTTCGTCCCGCTATACGCTGCAATCTTTGCCTTTGGCTGTCGCCAAAGCAAAGGATTTTCACTTCTATCGGGGCTATTTAGAGCATTTTAAGGTTAAAACTTCGTTTAGCAGCAGGAGTAAAGAAATACTATTTTGTAAAGAATTATTTATATATTTGTGTATAACCATCAATTTAATAGTGACAATCTACCCAATTTTGGGTAAATACTGGCTATAGAGTAGCAAGTATATACAAGTTGGTAGTAAGCAACACGTAGAACGTAAATTAGAGAAGTAACAAATACTAAAATAAAACGTCTAATACTAAAAATAAATTATGTCAAGAATTGTAATGGTAGTAGGTTTAGTAATCGTTTTTATAGGTTGGATTTTATACCGACTAATAATTAAAAAAGACTTAAATAAAAATTTAAATAATGTATACCTTGGACTATTTTTTATAATAATATGGGCAGTGTTTTATTTTTTTATTGTTGAATATTTTTAAAAATCGTGTACAATTGGTTATGCACCCTCAGAAGCTAGATCGCGGATTTACTTTTTTTTTGACAGCGACAGCGCGGATTTGCAATCCGTGCGCACATAGAATATCTACAAAGGGAATTTGCAATTTCAAAATTTCAAAAAAAGTATCCTGTAACATATTTAATTGATTAATTGGAATAGGCACGGATTGCAAATCCGCGCTAACGGATTTTCATATTTTGTTTAAGAGAAGTATAAATAAAAACTAATTTTTTATCCTGAAAATGAATTCATGAGATGTACAGGAATAAATAATTAACGCTGCATTTTATATTGGGGTAAAATTGTACAAAAATTAAAAAGTAGTCCAAGTATTTTATAGTACAATATTTCATAAAATTAAATGGGAATGAACACGATTTTTTGAATACATTTGATTTATGAAAAGGGATAAAGGTTGTCCACAATAAAGTTAAAATCAATCAAATCGCAAAAAAAATGAGAAAAATCATATTATCAATAGTGTTCTTATTTTGTAGTCATTTATCAATTGCTCAAGAGAAAGAAATTAAAGCAGTTTTAGAAAAACAACGTTTAGATTGGAATAATGGGGATATGATTGGGTATATGCAATGTTATTTAAAATCCGATTCTTTACTATTTGTTGGAAAAACAGGACCATTTTACGGCTGGCAAAAAAACTTAGAGATCTATCAACAAGTTTATCCCGACAAAGCTGCAATGGGTACTCTAACTTTTGATATCAAACAAATAAAAATGATTGATAGCGAACATGCCTTTGTTTTAGGTGCTTGGAATTTGCAAATGGAAAAAGGAGAACAAAAAGGATTTTTTACTTTAATAGTAGAAAAATTTAAAGAAGGTTGGAAAATCGTAGTTGACCATTCTAGTTAGTTTTTTTTAGTGAAAGGTTGTGACGAAATATTTATATGAAATGAGTTTTCTAAATTGCATTCCAAATTACATCATCAGGAGTTGGCGCCAAGATTTCCATATTTTCTTTGGTAACAGGATGGGTAAAGACTAGTTTTCGAGCATGTAAATGAATGCCTCCATCTGAATTACTTCGATCAAAACCATATTTTAAATCGCCTTTTATGGGTGAGCCAATAGCCGAAAGCTGTGCGCGAATTTGATGGTGTCTGCCCGATCGCGCCGACATACCACAATCGTTAGCGCAGTTTTGCAAAGTGTGCCCACAATAGTGAGCAAACAATACAAATAACACAAAAAATGTCGACAAAGTATAAAGCCACAACAACTGAAGACGCTTATTTTATTACTATAACTACAATGGGTTGGGTAGATATTTTTACACGATTAAATCAAAAACAAATTATTATACAAGCGTTACACTATTGTCAAGATCAAAAGGGCTTAGAAATTTATGGATATTGTATTATGCACAGCCATATTCATCTGCTTTGCAAAGCAACAAACGGTTTTATATTATCCGATGTGATGCGTGATTTTAAAAAATATACATCTAAAAAAATTATTCAGGCTATTATTGAAGAACCGGAAAGCAGGAGAGAATGGATCTTGGATTATTTTAAAAAAGCTTGTCAGCATTTAAAACAAGAACAACAATACAAAGTTTGGCAAAACGGTTATCATGCAGAACATATTTACAGCAATAAATTTATTAGACAAAAAATGGATTGCATACACAACAATCCTGTAAATGAAAAAATTGTAACGATGCCGGAAGATTATTATTTCAGTTCTGCAAGAAATTATGCTGCATTAGAAAATGAATTAGAGGTAATTTTATTAGATTTATTTTAGTTGCCAATTGAAATGGCCACAGTTTACAAAACTGCGCTAACGATTCTCTGTAAAGAACATTCATGTTATTACCAATAGTTTTTGAAACAATTAATAAGTGCTACTACATTGGTCAAAGCAACTGTCTAAAGGTGACACAATACAATTGAAAAATAAATGGGCATCCCAAAAGTAATGTTAAAAGGAAACGTTACTGCCAAAGCCATGGGTAAAAATATTCCTGGATTCGCCTTTGGAACGGCTATTTTCATTGCTGCCGGAACCGCAATATAAGAAGCACTGGCCGCTAAGACAGCAAAAATAAAACGATTCCCAACATCATCGGTAACGAATTGACTTAAGAAAGCAACAATACACCCGTTGATCAATGGGAAAACAATAGCAAAAAAGACGCTAAACCAGCCACTTTTGAAAAAATCATTTAATTTTCGTCCACTAACAATTCCCATGTCTAGTAAAAATAAAGCCAAAAACCCTTTGAAAATATCAGTAGTAAACGGCTTAATTCCTAAAGCCTGTTGCTCACTGGCCAAAAACCCAATAACCAAACTACCTAGAATCAAGAGCACGCTTCCATTAGTAAATGAATGTTTGATAATTGTGGTCATCTTCGTTTTTTGAACTTTTTCCTTACTAAATAATCGGATCAAAATCACTCCGATAATGATTGCCGGAGCTTCCATCAGCGCCATAACAGCAACCATGTGGCCGCTAAAATTGTAACTTTGAATTTCTAAAAAAGAAATAGCCGTTACAAAAGTAACTGCACTCACAGATCCATAAGCGGCGGCTATGGCGCCCGAATTCTCAATACTAAACTTTTTCTTTAAAATAAAAAAAGTATATAATGGAATTAATACCGCAATCAAAACTCCAAAAACGATCGACCAAAGTATCTCTATAGTAAAGTGACTGTGAGCTAATTCCTGTCCACCTTTAAAACCAATGGAAAAAAGAAGGTACAACGATATAAATTTAGAGGTATTCTCCGGAATTTCTAAATCACTTTTGACATAGACGGCGATAATTCCCAACACAAAAAACAACAAGGCAGGATTAGTTAAATTATCCAGTAATAAACTAAGATTCATATTTTAATTATTTTAAATTATTTTATACATTTTGATTATCTTATCTTTTCAAATCGCAATCTTTTTCCTTTTATATCTGTCTTCACAAGTCCTTTTTCATACACCAAATTTCCATTAACAAAAGTTGAACTGATGCTGCTTTTAAAAACCTGTCCTACAAAAGGAGACCATTTGCATTTATATAAAAGAGAGTCTGGAGTTACTTCCTGTTTTTTATTTAAATCGACTAAAACTAAATCGGCAAAATAGCCCTCCCGTATATAGCCTCGTTCTTTTATTCTGTAAATTTCGGCTACATTATGGCTCATTTTCTCCACTACTTTCTCCAACGGAATTTCACCACGATAAAATAATTCTAACATTGCTAAAAGAGCATGTTGTACTAATGGTCCGCCGGAATGCGCCTGAAAATAATTCCCTGCTTTTTCGGCAACAGTATGAGGAGCATGATCCGTTGCAATAATATCTATTGAATTATTGAGCAAATACTGCAGTAAACCTTTTCTATCTTGCTCTGTTTTTATAGAGGGATTCCATTTGATCTTGGAGCCCAGTCTTTCATAATCGGCATCCGAAAACCAAAGATGATGTACACATGCCTCGGCTGTGATTCGTTTTTCTCTGATCGGTGTATGATTATCAAATAATTTGGCTTCCGCCAAAGTTGAAATATGAAAGAGATGCAAGCGAGTATGGTATTTTTCAGCAATTTTTAGTACTCGTTGCGTAGCACTTAAGCAAGCCTGCTCATCCCGAATCAGGGAATGATAAAAAAAAGGAATATCATCCCCGTACTGCAGTTGAAACTTCTGGGTATTTGCTTTTATAATTGCGTCATCTTCGCTGTGCAAAGCTACAAGCGTATCCGTTCTTGAAAACAATTGCTCTAAAAAGTCTGGATAATTTGCCAAAATACCTTCGTCATTATTAAAATAAAGACCATCATCCGTAATCCCACATACATTTTCAGTATCTGTTTTTAATGCTTCTTCCAAATTATTTTTAGAAATCCCCATAAAAAAAGAATAATTAGCTATTGATTTTTCAGCGGCCATCCGGTACTTTTCTTCTAATAATTCCTGAGTCAGCGTATTAGGAATCGTGTTTGGCATGTCCATAAAAGAAGTGATGCCACCGGCAACAGCAGCTATAGATTCCGTAAAAAGGGTGCCTTTATGAGTTAGTCCTGGATCTCTAAAATGAACTTGATCATCAATGACTCCCGGAAGCAAATAAAGTCCTGTCGCATCAATTTCAATATATTTTTTTTCGGGATTTAGTACAATTGATGGTGCTATCTTTTCAATTCTTACCCCTGAAATCAAAAGATCTAATTCGAGTATTTGTCCTTCATTGACCACTTTTGCATTTCTGATAATAGTATCCATATCTTATTTTTTAGTAGCTCTTTCTAATCGATCGTTTATCGTTTTGCCTAAACCCACATCTGGAAATCGTTCGGCTATAATGAAGTCAAGTTCAAGCTCATCTAATCGATGCAAAGCAGCATACAATTTTGAAGCAGCTTCTGCTAAATTGCCTGTGGGTGATAAAATTTCCTGTACTGCAATTTTGGGATCATCAATCCCTTTTTGAAAGACTAAAACTCCAATTTTTTGATTCGGAAACATTTTTAGCTTCTCCGTCACATCAGCTGTCAAAAAAGTCGTCGTCGAAGGAGCATAGTGCTTAGAAAACATGCCTGGTGCCGCTGGAGCAATATCATCATGGGTAATCATTTTTACCACCCCAACAATTGCTTCAATATCCTCTACAGCCAAAGAACCCAAGCGATATAAAATAGGCTCCCCATTTTCAAATCCGATGATTGTTGACTCTATTCCCCTTTGACAAGCTCCACCATCCAAAACCATTGGTAACACCTCTTCAAAATAGTCAGCAACATGTATTGCTGTAGTGGGACTAAGAGAGCCAAACGGATTAGCACTCGGAGCCGCTAGAGGATAGGCTAACTGATTCAGCAGGGCTAAGGCTACTGGGTGATTTGGAACTCTGATCGCTACGGTATCTTTACCACCGGTAACCAAATCCGGAATGGAAATTTGCTTTTTTAAAACCAAAGTTAAAGGTCCCGGCCAGAAAGCTTTTGCTAACAAGTTCGCTTTTTCAGGAATGTCTCTCGCTATTTCAGAAAGGACAGTTGCCGATTTTATATGAACAATTAACGGATTAAAAAACGGACGTTTTTTAATCGAAAATATACGCTCTACCGCCTTTGAGCTGTAAATATTGGCGGCTAAACCATAAACCGTTTCGGTAGGAATTCCTATGGTTTGCTCCTGATTTAAAAGCGCAACAGCTTTTGGAATCGAACTACTGATTACACTCATATCTTATGGATTACAGGAATCGCAGAATCCTGGTTCTTCGGTTATTTTTTGATGGGGATACATTTTTTCGGAACTAAAACAACACTTTTTACAACTATAAATAAAACTCAAGGTAGATCGTGTGGGCGCTGAACACCATGAACAAGGCAAGCCCTGTTTCGCATCTATCACACAATAACCCGGTGCTTTACAGCTTGGGCATTCCGTTTTTATAGTTTCCAATAATTTTTGCGCCGCTACTTTTATCACACCCATACGAGTGGGGTTGTACAGCGCACGCATATCAGTTTCAGCATAAACACTTCCATATTTGTTCACAAGGTGCTGAAAAGTATCTTCCAATTCACTTTTTGTGGTAATCCCTTTAACTAGTGTTGTTAGATCATCAGGCTTGCTTCGCAAAATTATGGCATGGGCAGGAAATTGAATCTTATTTGCAAAATCCAAGAGCATTTCTTTACTAGAAATATTTTCTCCATGAAAATTAGTTTTCAAACTGAGTTCTCTGGCAATGATTTCTAAGTCGTTTTTTTTATCGATAAAAATTAAAAACTCATCATCGGACTGAGCAAAAAAGATGGAAGGATGTGAACCAAAAGAGCCTTCGCTGGCAATAGCCAAATCGCAGTCAAATTCTTCCATTGCCGCCAAACATTTAGCTCTGACGGTTTCAACTGCCGTGTTTTTCCGCTCCACTTCACCTGAAAAAGTGCCGAAAATATCCGAATCATAACTTTCAGGAACAAAACAGTGAACACCTAATCCTTTTTCAAAAATTGGAGCAATCACTTTTTCTTTGTGATGCTTGGTGGCAATGAGTAATTGTCTACCCTCAAACATTCAATTCAGTTTTTACTTTAGGACACAGTACAATTTGAATTACACTGTCAATTTTCAGTTCCAAATCCTTTGACGACGCTTCTTTGATGAGTTCCTTGATGTATTCAGAGGCGTCTAAAAGAGTCTTAACCCTTATTTTTGAATGCGGATTCTCTTCATCAAAACGGATCTGATTACTAAATATTTCCAAATTATGGTAATTTATCTTACTGTTTATCAAAGAAAACAGTACTTTTCCTGCTTCTGATGGTGCAAACTGACCTTCAACTAACTTAAACTGATATTCTTTTTCCATAATACTTTATAATGAAATTTTATTTTTTTGTAATGTGTAGATCGTGAAAAATATTCCCAAACCTAGAAACAGTGTGAAAAATAAGTTATTAGGTGCTACGATTGTCAATAGTATTCCACCAATCAACCAAACTATTCCAAAGACCAAACTAATTTTTTTATTTTTATTTTTCATAGGGACTAATTTTTTTACTACTTACTGGAGCGTGTTAGGAATGACTCACCTTATTAAATTCTTTAAAGGAAACAGCACATTTAGTGAAAGAGTACCAATTAAATAAAGGAGAAGTTAACGCATTTCTTACTGTCCTTGACCCAATGAAAAAGCCATTTTCCCGTCAAATTTATATAAATTTTCAGTTTTGATGCTATCGATATTATGGTCGATGCATTGCTGCAATAATCCAATGATCTCCTCTTTGTTAACTAGTACTCCATCCTCAACTTTGAAACGGCATCTCCAGTGATCTGTACAAAAGGTTTGTTTAAATCCTTCGGGCCAAACTTTGATTCCTCTATTGGAAATCATATTCAGTTTTAGATTTTCAGTCCCTATATTTTTTAGAATTTCGGCTAGCGAATTAGGATCGGTTCCATTCCAATGCACAAATACATCGTGACCTACCAATTCTTTTTTTGCAGCTGGTCTTCTCTTATATTTCGGGAGATCTAAGGCTTGAACATTTTTATAATCTACAGCAGGAAGCTGTTTTGGTTTTTGCCCTAAATTTAGGATTACTGCGTCGGCAAATTCTGAAGTCCCTACTTTTGCAGTGCTTACGCCTTCTTTGAAGATATCATAGGTATGTATTCCGTCTTCAAGCGTTTTCAGCCATGCATTTTGTACTTTACTAGCCACTTCGTTTTGCCCAATATGATTCAGCATCATTACTGCTCCTTGTAATAATCCCGACGGATTCGCAACATTTTGTCCGGCTCTTCTGGGTGCAGATCCGTGAATTGCTTCAAACATTGCACATTCTTCTCCAATATTTGCTGAGCCTGCCAGCCCCACAGAACCGGCAATTTGTGCAGCGATATCAGAAATCACGTCACCGTATAAATTTAAGGTTACAATAACATCAAAATTCTCTGGTGTATCGCTCATTTTTGCAGCACCAATATCTATAATCCAGTGCTCGTTTTCAATTTCAGGATACTCTTTCGCTAACTCATCAAACACTTCATGGAATAATCCGTCCGTCTGCTTCATGATGTTGTCTTTTGTGAAACAAGTTACCTTCTTTCTTCCATACTGTTTGGCATATTCAAAAGCATAGCGGACAATTTTTTCACAGCCTGGACGACTAATGATTTTCAAACACTGCACAACTTCATCCGTTTGCTGATGTTCTATTCCCGCATATAAATCTTCTTCATTTTCACGAACAATGACAATATCCATTTTTGGATGTTTTGTTTCCACAAAAGGGTGCAAACTCATACATGGTCTAACATTAGAATATAATCCTAAGAATTTTCTAGTGGTAACATTCAAGCTTTTATAACCACCACCTTGCGGAGTAGTAATTGGAGCTTTGAGAAATATTCTATTGTTTATTATAGAATCCCAAGATGACTTTTCAATTCCGGAGGTATTGCCTTTTAAATACACTTTTTCACCTACTTCAATTTCATCGAATTCGATTTGTGCGCCCGCTGCCTTAATAATTTTCAAAGTAGCATCCATTATTTCAGGTCCTATTCCGTCTCCTTTTGCTATTGTTATTCTTTGCATATCTTTTTGTTTGTTTTTTTTTTACAAAAGTAAAACCGGCTATCCATATATTTTTATTTATATTTGTAATACAAAACATAAAAATTATTTATGAATTATACACTACACCAGCTGCATGTCTTTTTAAAAATTACCCAAAATAAAAGCATCACTAAAGCCGCAATGGAACTGCACCTTACACAACCCGCAGTATCCATTCAATTAAAAAATTTTCAAGATCAATTTGATGTACCGTTAACAGAAGTAATCGGAAGAAAGCTGTTTGTTACTGATTTTGGCAAAGAAATCGCCATGGCTGCAGAAAAAATTCTAAATGAAGTGCATGCAATCAATTATAAAACAATGGCATTCAAGGGACAACTGACAGGACGATTAAAAATTTCTGTCGTATCAACCGGGAAATATGTAATTCCCTATTTTTTATCTGATTTTTTGAAACAAAATCAAGGTGTCGAATTGATTCTGGATGTGACCAATAAAACTAAAGTGTTGAAAAACTTAGAAAGAAATGAAGTAGATTTTTCTCTGGTTTCCGTGTTACCAGAAACCCTGCAAATCGAGAAAGTGGAGCTTATGCCTAATTCCCTTTTCCTAGTTGCTAATAGTGATCAAAAAATGGGAAAAGGAATTCAAGAAAAAAAAATCATAGAAACCTTACCCATCATCTATCGCGAGCAAGGATCAGGAACAAGATATGTGATGGAAAAATTTATAGAACAGAATCAATTAACAGTTTCAAAAAAAATGGTGCTGACCGGAAATGAAGCGGTAAAACAAGCCGTACTGGCTGGACTTGGATGCTCGATCATGCCTTTAATTGGTATAAAAAACGAGCTTAATAATGGAGACCTACAAATTATTCCGGTAAAAGGCTTGCCTATTCAATCCAACTGGAATTTAATTTGGTTAAAAGGCAAAAAGTTTTCACCTGTAGCCGATGCCTATTTAAAATTTATTCAAAAAGAAAAAACTAGAATCATCGAACAAACCTTTAACTGGATTACACTTTAAAAATTTAAGTCAGTAAAGGAAAACTCCTCTTATTCATTGCAATACTAAAATGCATCAAAAGATTAGCAATATTTGCCTTTACAATGATTCTATTAAATTATGATTTTACAAATAGAAACTCCAGCATTACTTTTTAGCGCAACTTCGTTGATTTTATTGGCGTATCCCAACAGGTTTTTGGCTAATGCTACAATCATAAGAGGATTAAAAAAAACCTTCCACGAAAAGCAAAATGATGTAATTTAATTGGAAATCAAAAACCTGAATTTATGGTTGACTCTGATATTATCTACCAATTTACACCTTATAACTAGGAACAAAACCCTATCTTTGTCCGCTTTTTAAAATTAAAAAAATGATAAAAAATAGTGTCTTAAAAGGAGTTTTCTTAGTTGGTCTCGGCGCAACGAGTTACGGAATGCTGGCTACTTTTGTAAAGATAGCCTACGGTCAAGGCTACACTACACCCGAAGTTACCGTTGCCCAATTTGTATATGGAATCATGGGAATGCTGCTGATCAATATGTTTCAAAAAGCTAAGAAAGGAAAAACCGTTATAAAAGCATCCCAAAAAAACATCACTCAGCTGATGCTTGCCGGAACTTCTTTAGGATTTACGAGTATCTTTTATTATTTGGCAGTAAAATACATTCCTGTTTCTATTGCGATTGTTTTATTGATGCAAACCGTCTGGATGGGTGTATTATTCGAAATGATTTTAGAAAAAAAAATTCCTTCTACTCAAAAAATAGGTTCCGTATTTATTGTCTTAACCGGAACTATCCTTGCTACCAATGTCTTCGAGAATAGTATCGTTTTAGACTGGCGCGGTATTGCTTTAGGGCTTTTAGCAGCAGCTTCTTTTACTACAACAATGTTTACCGCTAATCGTGTGGCAACTCATATTTCCTCGGCACAACGCAGTTTATTCATGTTGTTGGGAGGTGCTGTCATCGTGACCTTTTTTGCAATTTCGACACAAAACACTCCTTTTAACTTTGAAATTTTTATAAAATGGGGAATCATTTTAGCCCTTTTCGGAACCATAATTCCACCTTTATTATTGAATGCCGGTTTCCCGCTGACTGGAATCGGACTGGGAAGTATTGTTTCGGCACTGGAACTTCCCGTATCGGTACTCATGGCATATCTATTATTGAATGAGCAGGTAAACCTGATCCAATGGCTTGGCATTATTTTAATTATTTTAGCAATTATCATAATGAATGTAAACCTGAAGCGAACCTCCTAATTGCAGTTTCAATCCATTTGTATTGATTTTAATAAAAATTTTATAAATTCGTACTAAATAACTTTACTATGAATTTACCTTGGCATTTATATGTAATGGCTTTCGTCTACTTTATCGCAGGATTAAACCATTTCAGGAATCCCAGACTGTACTTAAAAATCATTCCTTCGTACTTTCCAAATCCAAAATTATTAAATTACATCAGTGGTTTAGCAGAAATATTTCTGGGAATTTCGCTTTGTATTCCGTTACTCTCCAACTACGCCGCTTGGGGGGTGATCGCTTTGTTGATTGCTATTTTCCCAACACATTTGTATATGTATTTTGATGAAAAAGCAAGAATGGGTCTGCCAAAATGGGCCTTACTATTGCGAATGCCACTACAATTATTTTTAATTTACTGGGCGTACCAATATACTTAATCTCGTGAAATCACTTTTCGAATCCACATCAGAACCCGTATTTATTGACTTGCCAGATGCGGAGATCATCTACTATCCTCAATTTTTTGACCAAGAACAAGCCGATATTATTTTTGCCGAATTAATGCAAGATATTCCTTGGCAACAAGACGATATTCGCGTATTCGGGAAAATTCATCCGCAGCCTCGTTTGACGGCTTTATTTGGAAACGAAGGAAAACCTTACTCGTATTCGAATATAACGATGCAGCCACATCCTTGGAATTTGCTTTTGCAAAAGCTAAAATCTCAAGTCGAAAAAAGTGATGATACTACTTTTACAACCGTCTTACTCAACCAATATCGCGACGGAAAAGACAGCAACGGCTGGCATGCTGACAACGAAAAAGAATTAGGAATCAATCCCATAATTGCATCATTGAGTTTTGGAGCCCAACGAACCTTTCAACTCAAACATAATTTAGACAAAGACCTAAAAAAAAGCATCCTATTGGAACATGGAAGTTTACTGCTGATGAAAGGAACCACACAACATTTCTGGAAACACCAGATTCCAAAAACCACAAAACCTATTGGCCCCAGAATAAATGGCACTTTCCGGGTAATCAAATAATTACTTTCATAAAAAATTATTAAATTTGGAATAAATATCTAAATTATGAATGATATCATTACTTATTTTTCTACCATTCCATCTTCTCACCGAAGTTTAATTCTTGTGGGCGGAATCACTTTTTTCTGGCTGATCGAAAATGCTTTTCCGCTTTTTAACTTCACCTATAAAAAATGGTATCACGCCGGCATCAATATTTTTATGACCTTCACGACTATTGCTGTCAATTTTTGCCTGGCTTTTATTTTATTAAAAGCGGCTGACTGGACAATTGCTACAAATTTTGGAATTTTACAATGGCTTCCTGAAATGCCGCTATGGCTTTACGCCCTTATTGGATTGCTTTTATTGGATTTAATAGGCGCTTATCTGGTGCATCTAGTGGAACATAAAACCAAGTTCCTGTGGCGTTTTCATTTGGTTCATCATACAGACACCTGGATTGACACCACAACCGCCAATAGACACCATCCGGGAGAAAGTGTGATCCGATTTACATTTACCGCTTTGGGTGTTTTAATCATTGGAAGCCCAATGTGGATGGTTTTCCTTTACCAAACATTATCTGTTGTAGCCACGCAATTCAATCATGCTAACATTTCACTTCCTAAAAAAATAGATACTATTATGAGCTATTTTATCGTATCGCCAGACATGCACAAAGTACACCACCATCATGTTTTGCCTTATACGGATAGTAATTATGGCAATATATTTTCAATCTGGGATCGGTTATTTGGCACATTTATGACACTTCCAAAAGAAGAAATTATTTACGGAATTGATACCCATCCCAATCCTGAGGAACACAATGCATTAAAGAATTTATTGAAAATACCGTTTCAAAAACAGCCATTAAAGAAAAAAAATTAAAAAAAATCATCTTTTGAGAAAAAGTAATTATAATTTTCCTTAATATTGAATGAAATTAAAAAATTTAATTTAATAATCATTAACACCTATTTGAATTAATTTTCACGTGATGAAAAAGAGTAACCGCAAAGAATTGAACTGGGAGCAAACAGAAAAACTTGTTACAATGGCTTTAGAAGAAAAAAATCCTTTTGAAATCATTAAAAAAGAATTTGGTCTGGCCGAAAAAGAGATCCTGGAGATAATGAAGAAGAAGTTGCCGGCAGAAAAATTTGAAATGTGGAAAAAGAAAGCTACCGCAAATAAACCAAAACCAAAACCCATTAAAGTGGATGATTTTGACGAAGACTTAGACGGTAAATATTACATAAAAAACAAACTAGATTAAAATAAAACTCCTGATATTCGGGAGTTTTTGTTTTTAAAATAGCAGTCTCAACTCATACATTTATGGTTTCAGTAACATCAAACGAAAACGAATTTATTTTTGATATTCTAGGAAGTCATACATTTTGGGCTTTCGAAAATAAGATTCGTGTACCGAAAGATAAAATAATCCGAGCGTATCAAAGCAACGATGAATTTACATTTTGGATCGGCTGGAAAATGCCAGGCACCCAATTACCATGGGTCATAACTGCTGGCACTTATATCAAAAAAGGAAAACGCAACTTTTGGGACGTTTGCAATAAAAAAAATGCAATTATTGTTGAACTCAAAGATTCCTATTACAATAAACTAATTATTGAAGTCGAAAATCCGGAAGAAACAATAAACGAATTAAATGCGAAATAAAATGAAAAAATCACTACTTGTACTCCTGTCCTTGTGTTCAATACTCTGCCATTCACAAACAGAAACAGCAATTCAATCTTTTAATAAGGATGAAGTTACTATAAATCCATTGTTAAATGGGTCGTTGTACTCTCCTTTAAAACAAAACAAAAAGACGAATCTTGTCATCCTTATTGCAGGTTCAGGCCCTACAGACAGGGACGGCAATCAAAAAGGACTCCCCAATAATTCCCTGAAATATTTATCCGAAGAATTAACTAAAAATGATATTGCCGTCTTTAGCTATGATAAAAGAATCCTTGCTCAAATGAAGAATGGAACGGTAAATGAAGCTACCCTTACTTTTGATGATTTCATCACTGACGCAACCACCGTTTTGCTATTTTTTAAAAATCAAAAAAAGTACAACAAAATAATAATTGCAGGACACAGCGAAGGTTCCTTAATAGGAATGATTGCTGCCAATGGCAAAGCGGATGCTTTTATTTCATTGGCTGGAGCCGGAAGAACGATTGATGCCGTTCTGGTGGAACAAATAGCAAAGCAAGCCCCTTACCTCAAAGAGGAAGTTCAGAAAAACCTGAACATTCTTAAAAATGGGGAAACTTTCGAGTTAAGAAACCCCATGTTAGCCGCCCTTTTTAGAGCAAGCATTCAGCCGTACATGATTTCATGGATAAAATACAATCCGCAAAGTGAAATTGTAAAGTTAAAAATACCTGTACTACTGCTCAACGGAACTGCTGATTTACAGGTGTCAGTTGCTGAAGCAGAACTGTTAAAAAAAGCCAAACCGGAAGCAGAGCTAGTTCTGATCGAGAAAATGAATCATATTTTCAAAGAGATAAATGGAGATGATTCTGTAAATATGAAATCCTATTCTAATCCGGACTTACCCATTGCTCCAAAAGTGGTGACAGCAATAACTGGCTTTATAAAATCGTTATAAGGGGTAACAATTCCCACTTGTAAAAGACCTATACAATAAACAAAAACAATACAAATGAAAAAAATATTTTTTGCAATAGCATTTGCTACTCTTCTTTGGAGCTGTAAAACTGTTGGCACTTCAGCAAATGTTTCAAAATCAATAACCGAAGTAGTACACGTAGCAATCAACTTAAATGACGTTAAAGAGGACAAAGTAATGGTTACGATTACCGCACCAAAAATTAGCACTGATGAAGTCACTTACAGTATTCCTAAAATTGTCCCTGGCACCTACTCTATTGATGATTATGGAAAATACATTGAAGATCTAAAAGCTTTTGACAGTAAGGGCAATATACTTCCGGTTAACAAAACGGATGACAACACCTGGAATATCAAGAATGCCAAAACTGTCACTAAAATAACCTATTGGGTTAACGACACATTTGATACTGAAAAGGGAAGCGGCTTTGGCAAGAATGATATTTTCTCTCCTGCCGGAACAAATATAGACGCAGGAGTCAATTTCATGCTAAACATGCATGGCTTTGTGGGCTATTTTCAAGACAAAAAAGACCTTGCTTATACGGTAAATATAGCCCATCCGGAAACACTTTGGGGAGCAACTTCCATGACAGATCAAGACGCAAGTACTACAAATGATGTATTTACAACAGCTCGTTATGCTCAATTAGTTGAAAATCCAATTATGTATGCTAAACCGGACTACACTACTTTTACTGTAGACGGTATGGAAATATTGATCAGTGTTTTTTCGCCTACCGGAAAAGTAACTGCTGAAAGTATTACTCCACAGATGAAAACCATGATGACTGCTCAAAAAACATTTTTAGGAAAAATAAACGCTACCAAAAAATATACCGTCTTGTTGTATTTATCAAGCATGAAAGATACTGATGCAAAGGGATTTGGAGCCTTAGAACACCCTACAGCCACTACAGTGGTTTTACCGGAAATGATGCCAAAAGAAGAATTGGTACAATCAATGAAAGATGTAGTTTCGCATGAATTTTTTCATATCGTAACTCCTTTAACCATTCATTCTAAAGAAATTCACTATTTTGATTACAACACGCCTAAAATGTCAGAACATTTATGGCTGTACGAAGGGGTGACGGAATATTTTGCCAATCTTTTTCAGATTAATCAAGGATTAATTACAGAAGAGGAATTTTATACGCGTATGTCTGAAAAAATTGCACACGCAAATGCAATGAATGACACGATGCCTTTCACAACGATGAGCGCAAATGTGTTGACTGAACCTTACAAAGCCCAATACTTGAACGTATATGAAAAAGGAGCTCTTATTGGAATGTGTCTGGATATCATTATCAGAGAAAAAAGCAACGGAGAAAGAGGAATTCTTGATTTGATGCAAAAGTTATCAAATGAATATGGCGCTTCAAAACCGTTTAATGACAAGGACCTTTTTGCAAAAATAACTTCATTTACCTACCCTGAAGTAGGGACTTTTTTAACAACTTATGTTTCCGGACCAACACCAATACCGTATGAAACGTACTTAGCTAAAGTAGGCATCACAAAAGCTATGGCAAAAGTACCTGGTAATGTGTTCTTAAAAGGACAATCCCCGTACATAACCGTGAACCAACAAACAAAGGAAATTATCGTAATTCCAACTATAGAACTAAACGATTTTTATACCAATTTAGAGCTAAAAGGAGGCGACATCATCATCTCTATAAATGAAAAACCTTATTCGTTAGACAATATTTATGAAATGATTTCCGAAAGTCAAAACTGGAAAGAGAACGATACAATCACTTTTAAGATAAAACGAGACGGAAAAGAACAAATAATCAAAGGAAAAGTTACACTTCCTTACGAAGAAAAAGAAGGTCTTAAAGCCACTGATGCATCCAAAACCACTTTAAAAGAAGCCTGGTTAAAAGCTTAAATTCATAATTTAATGAGGAACATCTCAATTTAGAAATAAATTGAGATTTTTTTTGATAAATTTGAATGTGTTAGCAAAATCATTCCAACAATTTTCTTTATTTTGCGCCAAAATCTAAACACTAATCAAATCGCCAAGATTCTATCCCGAGATATCAGGATAAATCATAAAAAATGACGATGCCATGTCCTAAAAAACAAATTTTAACTTCACATGAAAAAAACTATTCTAGCATTTATCACTTTAATCCTTTTATCGTCCTGTAATAAGGAGGAACCTGGGGGGAATGTACACATTACCGGAAATATTAAAGGATTAAAAAAAGGAACTTTATACATCCAAAGAGTCGTTGATACGATGCTGGTTGCAATTGACACGATTCATATTGATGGAAGCGCCGTTTTTGAAAGTCACTTAGATCTAAAATCACCTGAAATGCTGTACTTGTTTCTAGACAGAGGCGTCAGTAATTCCATGGACAACAACCTGCCTTTCTTTGCTGAGCCGGGAAAAATAACTATTGAAACCAGTTTAGATCGCTACTTATCTGATGTTACAATTACAGGTTCTAAAAACAATGAAATATTTGAAGAATTTAAAAAAATAAATAGCCGCTTCACCGATGAAAGTCTTACTTTAATAGAAAAAAAATTCAATGCAGTAAAAAGTCAAAACATAAAAACCATTGATAGCATAGGAGCAAAACAAGATTCTAACTTGAAAAGAAAATACTTATTTGCCACAAATTTCGCTCTAAACAACAGAGACTACGAAGTGGCGCCTTATATAGCCTTATCCCAGATTTACGACATCAACATAAAATACTTAGATACGATTCAAAAATCAATGTCTCCCAAAGTGGCAAAATCTCTTTATGGAAAGCAATTAACAGAGTATGTAGCAACAATCAAAAAACAGCAATAATCATACAAATTAAGAGAAGTACTTAAAACAGGAATCAATTGTCATGTTCTATAAAACAAAAAACCATCCCGCTTAAGACGGGATGGTTTTGTCAAAGAGCCGGCGGAGGGACTCGAACCCACGACCTGCTGATTACAAATCAGCTGCTCTAGCCAACTGAGCTACGCTGGCGACTCATTACGGATGCAAATATAGGTCTGAATTTCTGTTTTCCAAAACAAATTCAAACTTTTTTTGCTTTTTTTTTGACTACAATTCGTTGATTTTAGCAATCAATTGATTAGCAGTTTGTTCCAATTCAACATTAATTTGTTTGAAGTGTGCTTTTTTATTTTCTACTTTTTTAACATTTACTTTTGTGATTAAAGTGTCAAAAGCAGCAATCGCTTCGTCAATTAAAGCATTTGTTTCTGTCGTTGGTTTTCCTGTTGTAGAAATTTCGAACAAGTAAACTGCTTCAATAATATCTCCTAAAACGTAGTTGATGTCTTTTTTTAAATTCTTAATGTTTGCCATTTTTATTTTTTTAAAATTTGAATTTTAATTTGCGTCTGCAAAAGTACACATAATCTTTCTATTACCGACTATGAAATGTAAATTTCTAAAATTGAAGCTTTTCCATTGATAATGAATGCATGCATGGCAGCAGGAATCAAAACAGTGTCTCCCTTTTTATATTCTAGTTTTGAATTGTCAAATTCTATTTCAAATGCTCCTTCGACACACATATATACGGTAAAGCTTTCTCCAGATTTAGAAACTGCAATAGCTCCATCTAGGAGGATAATGTTAGTGGTAAAGTAAGGGCAATCAACCACTGGATTAGACTCATTGCTATTCTTAGAGTATTCTTTTTTGGTTTCAACTGTATTGTAATTGATCGCTTCCAATGCCAAATCCACATGCAATTCTCTGGTATCCCCATTCGTGTCTACTCGGTCAAAATCATACAATCGATACGTAATATCCGAAGTTTGTTGAATCTCGGCCACCATTAACCCAGCGCCAATAGCGTGAACAGTACCGGTTTCTAGGAAGAAAACATCTCCTGCTTGTACTTTTATATCGTCCAGAACAGAGAGCAGGGTTTTATTTTTTAGGTTTTCTAAATAGGCTTCGGGATTCGACTTTTCTTTGAAACCTACAATAATTCGGGCGTCATCATCTGCTTGCATGACATACCACATCTCTGTTTTACCAAAAGAATTGTGGCGTTTTTTTGCTAAGGCATCATTAGGATGTACTTGAATAGACAAATCTTGACGGGCATCTAAATATTTAAAAAGCAACGGAAATTGCTTTCCAAAGCGATTATAAACTGCTGTTCCTAGGATTTCCTCAGGAAACTCATTAATAATATCTGTCAATGCACTGCCTCTCCAATCTCCGTGAGCCACAACACTAACGTCTCCTGCTACAGTTGATAACTCCCAACTTTCGCCAATATGCGTTGAGGCAATGGGTTTGTTAAGTATTGTTTTTAATTTTTCACCACCCCAGATTCTTTCTTTCAAAATGGGTTTAAACTGTAAGGGATAAAATGTCATGTAACTATTTTTTTTGAATCCCAAATGTAAACAAATCAATATTGTTTTACACAAAAATAGATTTCCATTTACAGGAGTCCGTTAAACTACCGAAAAAAGTATAAATTAATTCCAATCAGAAAAGTAACAAATCACATTTTGTAATTGATTATACTAATTTTTTAATGGCAGCAAGTGCTTTAGGAATATGTTTCGTTGCTAGAACACTGTCAAAAATCATTTGTATTACTCCGTTTTTATCCGTTACGTAAGTTACTCGTCCCGGAAGCAACCCGAACATACCAGAGGGAACCCCAAAAAGTTTTCTTATTTTTTTATCAGTATCGGACAAGAGAATAAAAGGCAGTTTGAATTGTTTGCTGAATTTTTGATGTGAGGCAACGCTATCGCTGCTAATCCCTATCACTTCTGCACCCAAATCCTTAAAATCTTCGTATTGATCCCTAAAACTACAGGCTTGCGCAGTACATCCAGGCGAATTATCTTTAGGATAAAAATAAATTACAAGTGGTTTTCTGCCTACTACGTTTGCACTGTCAAAATCAGTTCCATTGGTGTCTTTCGCCATGAAATGGGGAATAGTATCTCCTACTTTTAGCTCCATTATTCTCCTTTATAAGTTACAAAATTCCGAGGTGTTTCGTATAAAACCACTTCTAATTCAAACTCTGCCTTGATTCTTTTTCTAATTTTATTCCAAATGACTACTACAATATTTTCAGCTGTTGGATTCAAATCCTGAAACTCCGGTACATCCAAGTTCAAATTTTTATGATCAAACTGATGCTCAACATCCTCTTTAATGATATCACTTAGAAATTTTACATCCATTACATAACCTGTTTCCGGATCAATTTCCCCAGTCACACTTACTATCAGTTCATAGTTATGCCCGTGGAAATTTGGATTGTTGCACTTGCCAAAAACGGCATCATTTTGTTCAAAAGTCCAATCTTTCCTGTGCAATCTGTGAGCCGCATTGAAATGGGCTTTTCGTGAAATAGTCACTTTCATAAAACGTATAAATTAAGGGTTATCTGTGCTCGAGTTCAGAGACAAAGGGCTTTTATGTTCTTCCAGAAAATAATAAAACTCGTCAAAAATTATTTTGAACCAAACGGTATACAAGGCCGGCTGCAATTCCATATCCATTTTTACATCCTCAATTTTCATCCATTTCCAGTCTTCCACTTCCTCCGGATTGATGACCGGTGCGTCGTTATAATAGCCAATCATCACATGATCGAGTTCATGCTCCGTCAAGCCATTATCAAACGGTGCTTTGTAAATAAAATGAAAAAGTTCTTTAAGTTCCGTTTTAAAACCCATCTCCTCAAATAACCGTCGGTTTCCCGCCTGAATATTTGTTTCTCCATCGCGTTGATGACTGCAACATGTATTAGTCCACAATAACGGGGAATGGTATTTTTGACCTGCCCGCTGCTGCAGCATGATTTCATTCGTACTGTTTAGAACAAAAACTGAAAAGGCACGATGCAGAACTGCTTTTTCATGCGCTTCAAGCTTAGGCATCAGCCCTAACTGCTCATCATTTTCATTAACTAAGATTACATTTTCTTCTAACATGTGGCTTTATAATTAGGTCAAAAATACAAAAAAAGAACGGGTATCTGTGCCGTTTTTGAATTTGTGAAAAGTTTAACGAGTGTTGAATACCCTAATATTCTAATTTTATATTTTAAGTATTAATCTTCTAATTTACACTTTAGTCTGGGTAATATCCGCAAAACTAAAAGGCTATTTTTTTCGTAAATACAGAGGAATCAAAAATATAAATAAAAAAAATTCAATTACAAAGTAACCGACATTTTAAAACAAAAACCGCTTTACATTTGTAATGTAAATAAAAAAAAGATGAAAACAAAAAACAAATTCTTAAGTGTATTATTTTTAATCTCTTTATTCACCTTCACTGCTTCTGCGCAAACAACAAAGAAACAAGATCCTATAAAAAAAACTGTCACAATGAAAAACACAATTGAAAAACCTGGAAACCCATATTACTCTAACACGAATACTGCAAAACTCGAAATAAGTGATGCCGAATGGAAAAAAGTTTTACCCAAAGATGTCTATGAAGTAACTCGTAATGCGGATACGGAAAGACCTTTCACAGGAAAATTCTGGAATACAGATGACAAGGGCACCTATTATTGTGCCGCCTGTGGCAACAAATTATTTCGTTCCGGCGCCAAATTTTCCAGCACTTGCGGCTGGCCAAGCTTTTTCGAACAAGACAATAAAAAAAGTGTGGTTTATAAAACCGATAATTCACTAGGAATGGAAAGAACTGAAGCGCTCTGCGGAAGATGTGATGGTCATTTAGGTCATCTTTTTGATGACGGGCCGGAACCAACCAAAAAAAGATACTGCATGAATTCAATCGCACTTGACTTTATACCTGACACCAAATAACATGAAAAAATTATTTTTAGTGTGTGTTTTAACGATCAGTAGCCTGTTTGCGAAAGGTCAAACACCAAAGCAATCCAATCTTGAATCCATTACTGTAGCTGGTGGATGTTACTGGTGTGTTGAGGCCGTTTATGAGAATCTCATTGGAGTACAATCGGTAATCTCAGGATATGCAGGCGGCAAAAATAGCAATCCTACCTATGAAGATGTGTCAACTGGAAGATCGGGTTATGCAGAAGTGGTGAAAATTACCTATGATAAAAACGTCACGAATCTAGATGAGATTTTCAAAGTCTTTTTTACGGTACATGACCCAACGACACTTAACCGGCAAGGTGCCGATGTAGGAACACAATACCGTTCCGCCATTTTTTATAAAAATGAAGCACAAAAAAAATCAGCGCAAACGATAATCAACGCAATGAAAAAGGCCAAGATTTATGATAGTCCGATAGTAACAACACTAGAACCGTTGACTAAATTTTACAAAGCAGAAGATTACCATCAAAATTACTACGCCAACAATAAGAACCAACCCTATTGTCAAATGGTAATTCAACCTAAAATGGAGAAATTCGAAAAGCTTTTTAAAAACCGATTGAAAAAACAAAAATAAAAGCGTAAGAATACCGTCTTGTTTGAAATAACAAGACGGTTTTTTTATATCCTACTCAAAAAAAAGACACTTTACACCCCTATTTAAAATTAATGCCAGACGAAATAATTTTGCTATATTTGTTTCTAACTGACCTTCTTTAGAATCGAAACAGCTGTGTTTTTAACTAAAATAAAGGCTGTTTAGCAACCAAATTTTACACTACCAACTAATGAAAAAAATTATTCTTTTTGCTGGCTTATGCTCCTTCTCCTTTTTTGCTACTGCACAAAATTCCGTTCTTAAAGCCACGGTTGCCAAAAAAGCAGCCTCCTTAGAATCTAAAGTCAGTGCCTGGCGGAGAGACTTTCACCAAAACCCTGAATTAGGCAATCGAGAATTTAAAACTGCCGAAAAAATAGCAATACATTTGCGTTCTTTGGGCATGGAAGTACAAACTGGTGTGGCAAAAACTGGCGTGGTGGGAATTTTAAAAGGCGGAAAACCCGGTCCGGTTGTAGCACTTAGGGCAGATATGGATGCCTTGCCTGTAACAGAAAGAGTTGCCATTCCTTTTGCATCAAAAGCAATGGGAGAATACAACGGTCAGGAAGTAGGTGTCATGCATGCTTGCGGACATGATTCGCATATAGCCATGCTGATGGGAACTGCTGAAATTCTGGCCGCTATCAAAAGTGAATTAAAAGGAACGGTTAAATTCATTTTCCAACCTGCTGAGGAAGGCGCTCCCGATGGTGAAGAAGGTGGAGCTGCACTAATGGTAAAAGAAGGTGTTCTGGAAAATCCAAAAGTAGATGTGATTTTTGGGTTACATATCAGCGCAGACACCGAAGTCGGCAAAATCAATTACCGTCCAAAAGGAGCGATGGCTTCCTCAGACTGGTTCAAGATAAAAATAAAAGGAAAACAATCACACGGAGCCAGCCCATGGCAATCCGTAGATCCTATTGTTACGGCGTCCCAAATAATATTGGGATTACAAACTATTGTGAGTCGCAATGTAGATTTAACGGAGTCCGCGGCTGTGGTTAGTGTTGGAAAAATTACATCTGGCGTAAGAAGTAATATTATTCCGGAAGAACTTGAAATGGCAGGAACGATTCGGACCCTAGACAAACAAGTTCAGGAAATGATCCACAACAGATTGAAACAAATTACCACCAATATTGCAGAAAGTGCTGGAGCTACTGCCGAGGTAAGCATCACTAAACAAACCCTGATTACCTATAACGATCCTATATTGACTGAAAAAATGCTCCCTACATTAGAAACTGTAGCGGGAAAAAACAATGTAGTATTGACTCCTGCAGCAACTGGAGCCGAAGATTTTTCGTACTATCAAGATAAAGTTCCCGGACTTTTCTTTTTCCTGGGTGGAATGCCAAAAGGCAAAAATCCTGCCGAAACAGCCTCACATCATACTCCCGATTTTTATATCGACGAGGGTAGTTTTGTATTAGGAATGAAAGCGATGTCCGACCTAACTATAGATTATATGGAAATGAATGCTGAAAAATAAATCAGTACTTGAATAGACATTTAAAAAGTTTTTAAAACTACAACCGAAAAGAGATTTTCGGTTTTTTTACACCTTTGTATGATTCAAAAAAATAATATTCAAAATATTGAATTAAAGCAATTTAATCCATGTTTTTAACGATTTTTAGTAAATTTACGTCTATATCTTAAAAGTTGATTTTATCAAGGACACTAAACATATTCAAAAGAAATCTCTAGGAAAATTGCCAACTCAAAGCTGCTGAATGAAAGCACTTGAAACCTATTTTAGAAATCAAAAAAGGCCTAGAAACTCATCTTGAAAAAACGCCTGACTCCTACACTGTTAAAACTTTCCACGAGTTGCGAGTTGAAATCAAGAAACGGAGATCTTTATTTGAATTGGGTGCCTTTTGTAAAAAAAAATTAAGCCAAACAATTTCATCCTATGAGCCGAATACATATAAAAAAACCATCTTAAAAGCATAAAAATCATAGTATCTTCGAAAAAGAGAATTAGTGTTCCATAAAATAAATGCAACTTTACCGTACAGGACTCTTTCATACCTATTGGAAACAAAAAATACTAAATAACGCTAGGAATCATAATTTGCTTCAAAAATACTTAAAACCATATTTATATAACCATTATGAAACTAACCATCATGCTCATATTCGCATTTATCCTACTGAGTTGCGGCGGTAATTCTATCTATAAATCACAAAGTAAAAGTAAGGATTGGGCGATGCTCGACTTTGTAAAAGTAGATAGCCTAAACCCTATTTTAGAACCACAGTTACATCCTGTTTTTCAATCTCCAATAAGCAACAAAAAAGTCCACTGGGAAGAACGAAATGTTCTTAATCCATCCGCTATTGTCAAAGACGGAAAAGTATACCTCATCTACAGAGCGCAAGACAAAGACATGACATCAAGATTAGGCCTAGCTATCAGCGATGATGGACTGCACTTTAAAAAACAACCCACACCAATATTCTATCCGGACAACGACACGATGAAACAATACGAATGGAAAGGAGGTGTTGAAGATCCTAGAATTATAGAAAGCGAGAATGGGACTTACATTATGACTTACACATCCTATGATGGTAAAACTGCGCGTCTTTGTTTAGCCAGTTCAAAAGATTTAAAAACATGGACAAAACACGGTTTAGTATTAAGGGAAGAAAAATACAAAGACTTGTGGTCAAAATCCGGAGCTATAGTTTGCAAATTATACAAAGATAAAATCATAGCTACAAAAATTAAAGGCAAATACTGGATGTATTTTGGGGATACTGATTTGTATATAGCAACCTCTGAAGATCTCATCCATTGGGAAGTAGCCGAAAATAATGAAAACAAAAAAATGATTACTGTTTTACATCCCAGAATGGGATATTTTGATAGTCGTTTAGTAGAACCCGGTCCTTTTGCATTACTTCAAAAGCAAGGTATCGTGCTGATTTACAACGGAAGTAATGCCGAAAATTATAATGATTCAAGTTTACCTAAATTCACTTATGCAGCAAGCCAGGCGCTATTTGACAAAGAAAAGCCCTATAAATTAATAGACCGTATGGAGAATCATTTTCTGCATCCGGACAAGCCCTATGAAAAGACAGGTGAAGTAAATGAAGTTTGTTTTGTTGAAGGACTGGTCTATTTTCAAAACAAATGGTTCTTGTATTATGGAACAGCAGATTCAAAAATTGCAGTAGCAGTAAAAAACAAATAACACCTAACCTGAAAAAGAAGATTAATCAACGACCAAACTTTCTAAATAAGCTAAAAACCTAGATAAAATACCTCTTTTATTTTGTGTGATAACCTTTTTTTTTTTTACTTTTTCAAATTCATTAAAAGTAGAAATAAAGAACGCTACAAAACACAAAATAACTACTATTGTTAATACAATTAATTCTATATTTTCCATATTATTTTTTGAGTTTTAAATTTAGGAATATTAAAAAACCAAGAATTGTAGGAGGCCATAATCCAATAAAAATTGCCCGTTGAGGATCTTTCAAAACAATATAAAAATATTCCGAAGTAAATATCAAGGCCAAAACCAATACTAAAATTAAAATTTCAGATTTTTTAAATTTTTCAAACATATTTATAATTTTTATCTTTTTTAATACATCTAACGCTATAAAAAAATAATTAATTTGTAAAATTAAGACATTTGCTATTAAAACAATATTTTTTTTAACAAAAAAATACTAAATTGTAACAGCTATAAATAAAGAAAGTTTGAAATAAAAATTAGGATAACAATATAAAATAATAGTTTGCCTATACAACGAGACTATTTAGTAGGAATCATTCTCCTTCTAAAATAATATTTGATTCTATTTTAGAGGTATAACAAGCTGTTTACAAAGTATATTAACTTATAAAATTCTTTATAGTCTGTCGATTAAAAAAACTAAAAAATAAAGGACTAAGTGCCAATTTAGACCAACGTAAAAAGTATAAAAAAATACTGGTCCACAACTTAACCCTCTAACCTTTTTTTAAAAATATAAACTACTATAACTAAATAGAAACAGAGCGAATCTATGTCCATTGTTTCCGGAAAACAAGTATTCCTCGACAAAATTAGAAATCAAAAGCACGACTAAAAAATAAAAAAATTATTTTTTAATTAAGTAATAATAGTCAATACAACCCTGTTAAATTTTTTATCCGATTATTTTTGGTTTAAAATTGCTCCAATCATCAAGGCACATTTTTCTCCATCTATTGCAGCCGAAATAATTCCGCCCGCATAACCGGCGCCTTCTCCACAAGGATACAGCCCTTTTATTTGAACATGTTCATAGGTCAAAGGATCTCTGGGAATACGCACCGGAGATGACGTTCTGGATTCTGGCGCATGTAGTACTGCTTCATTAGTCATATAACCTCGCATTGATTGTCCAAATTCAGTAAATCCTTCCCGTAATATCTGCGTTAAAAAATCGGGAAAAACCTGCCCCATTTCTACCGAAGTTGTTCCAGGCACATACGATGTTTTTGGGATATCTGATGAAACTCGGTTTTGTGTAAAATCAATCATGCGTTGTGCCGGGACTTTTTGGCTTTCGCCAGCTAAATGCCAAGCGCGTTGCTCGATACTTTTTTGGAATTCCATTCCAGCCAAAGCACCAAATTTAGCCCAAGGTTTAAAATCCTCCAGTTGCAATTCAATTACAATTCCGGAATTGGCAGTAGCCTGATCCCTTTTGGATGGAGACCAACCGTTAGTAACCACTTCGCCGGGACTCGTAGCGCAAGGAGCAATCACCCCGCCAGGACACATACAAAAGGAATATATTCCCCGGCCTCCTACTTGCTTCACAATAGAATACGGAGCGGGAGGTAAAAACGCTCCACGATAATCACAATTGTACTGAATGCTGTCAATCAAAGATTGCGGATGTTCTGCACGCACGCCCAAGGCAAAAGGTTTAGCCTCGATAAAAATCTTTTTTCGGTCTAACAATTCAAAAATATCACGAGCAGAATGTCCCGTAGCCAAAATAACTTTATTAGCAAGAATTGTATCCCCTTTTTGAGTAACTACACCCTGAACTTCATTATTTTTTAATAAAATATCGATCAATCGGGTTTCAAATAATACCTGCCCACCACATTCGATGATTTTCTCTCGAATGTCCTGAATAATCTGAGGTAATTTATTTGTTCCAATATGCGGATGCGCCTCAATGAGAATATCTTCGGAGGCTCCAAAAGCGACAAACAACTCCAAGACACGCGTTACATCACCTCTTTTTTTAGAACGCGTATACAACTTCCCGTCCGAATAGGTTCCGGCACCGCCTTCGCCAAAACAATAATTGGAATCTTCATTGACGACATGATCGAGATTGATGGCTTTTAAATCTCTTCGTCTGCCCCTAACGTCTTTTCCACGCTCGACAACTATAGGTTTCAGCCCTAATTCGATCAATTGCAAAGCAGCAAAAAGACCGGCGGGTCCAGCGCCAACAACAATTACTTCTTGAGCTGAGGAAACATTTTTATACTCCGGAAGTTGTATTTTTTGCTCTTGAAAAAGCTCTCCTTTTAAATAAATCATAACTTTAAGATTTATTTTTATCGCTTTTTGGCGGGCATCAATCGATCTTTTTAAAATAGAAATATGTTGAATTTCAGTTACAGAAACGGTAATTTGTTTTGACAAATGATTTTTTAGCAGCACATCATTTGCTGCAATTTCCGGGGATACTTGTAATAAGAGTTCTTGAGGCATTTTTTTAGATTATTCGATTTTCAGATTATTTGACTTTTAAAATCTCAAAAATAATCCACGTACAAAAGTAGTATTTTGTACTGACTTCTTCTTGTAGAAAACAGAATCCGTTTTCAATTTTTAAAATTAACCAATTTTAAAATTAGAGTTTGTAACTTTGTATGTTAAAGTAATTATCCAACTAAACCATTAACCGATTAATCTTAGGGAAAAATGTCCAGAAAAATAAAGTTGATATGGGATTTCCGTGGGCCAGCTTCCGCAAAAACCGCCGAACATCATGAAATCCACTTAAAAGAATACATTGCTATTGAAAAATTATCGTTGAATATCACTGGGTTCGAAATCCAAAGCGAAATGCTGGCCATTGCTTTTATGGTGGTCACCGATGAAAACATGATTCAAGTACGAGATGTTTTGAAACCGCATCGTGGAGAAGTTTATGAACACAAAATTTAGGTTGATTGACTACAAACTAAGAATTGTCTTCACCAATAATTTACTTAATTTTTCATCCGCCATTCCTGCTACTGCAATAATCTCTGGAATATCAACAGGTTTTAGATTGTCTGGATCACATTCATCCGTAATCACGCTAATCGCAGCACAAGGTAATTTTAATTGATTAGCAACAATAACCTCTGGAGTAGTACTCATTCCTACCATATCTGCTCCAATAATTCCTAAATATCTGTATTCAGCTCGTGTTTCTAACTGAGGTCCAACAACAGAAGCATAAACCCCTTTTTTCAGATTAATATTTAATTCCTTAGTGGCTTCTAATAATTTTTTATTTAAAATTCTATCATAAGGCGCACTCATATCGGGGAAAATACCGCCATATTCAAATGAATTCAATCCAGACAACGGACTTCCGCCTTGTAAATTAATATGGTCATCAAGTAAAACCAAATCTCCTTTTTTTAAATTTCTATTAATTCCTCCAGCTGCATTGCTCAAAAATAATTGTTGAATTCCCAGTTGTTGCAATACACGAATAGGAAAAGTAATTTCCTGTAAACTATATCCTTCATACAAATGAAAACGCCCTTGCATAGCAATTACTGAAACTGAACCAATAGTTCCAAATATTAGTTTACCTTTATGAAATTCAATTGTGGATTGTACAAAATTAGGAATGTCAGTATAATTAATAGTAAATTTAATTTCCAAATGATCTAAAAACTTACCTAAACCAGTTCCTAAAACGACTCCAACCTGTGGATCAACAATTCCTTTTTCTCTTAAAAAAAAAGCAGTTTGATTGATTTGTTCTAAATAGTCCATATTTTAAAAACTTTTATTTTGTAATTACGTACATACTATAAATATACTTAAAAATGAGAAAATATTTCTTGCTAATATTACTATTTTCTATGCAATTGGTTTCGGCACAAGAAATAGATTATATCAAAATGTCACAAAAATTCATTGAATCGGCAAAGTTTCAAGATGATAGCACCGCATATTTTATTGAAAAATTCGCGACAGCTGATGAAAATATTCTAAAAAAACAATTAATTAATGATAATTCAAAGAAAGCCTTTTTTATTAATCTTTACAATGGTTTTACAAATAATGCATTAAAAAAAAATCCAGAGAAATATAAAAATAGAAACAAATTTTTTAAAAGCAAGCAATTTGTTCTTGCTGGTCACAAAATAAGCTTGGATATCATAGAACACGGTTTTTTGAGAAGATCAAGTATTAAATGGAGTTTGGGAAAAATGAATAAGATTTTCCCTTCTAAACTAGAAAAAGATTTCCGAGTTGAAAAAGTAGATTACCGAATTCATTTTAGTTTAAATTGCGGTGCAAAAAGTTGCCCAATGATCGCTTTTTATGATCCAGCAAAAATTGATGCTCAACTGGATACTGCAACAAAAAGTTATTTAACAGGAGACGCTAGTTATGATGCTACAAAAAATATACTTTCGTTGCCAGTTTTAATGAGTTGGTTTAGAGGAGATTTTGGAAATAAAAAAGGGATATTGAAAATCTGTGAAAATCTAAAAATTATACCAGAAAATACAAACCCAAAATTAAAATACAATAAATACGACTGGACTTTATATTTAGAAAACTTCAAATATTAAAAAAAATGGATACTAATTATTACAATGCAAACGATTTAGCAAAATTTGGAAATATCGTAGAATTCCAAAAAGAAATGGGTGAAAAATTCTTTGGTTATTATGGTGAAGTTTTTAAAGAAGGTGAATTAACAGCAAAAGAAAAATCATTGATTGCTCTTGCGGTTGCTCATGCGGTTCAATGTCCTTATTGCATTGATGCCTATAGTACCGACGCTTATGAAAAAGGATATAGCGAAGGTCAGATGATGGAAGCAGTTCACGTTGCTGCCGCTATTCGTGGCGGAGCAAGCCTCGTTCACGGCGTACAAATGATGAATAAAGTTAAGAAAATTGCTCTATGAGCGAGTTTAAAAAAGTAATTCTAAAATCATTAAAGTCAAAAGATAGTTCCTTATCTAATGCACAAAATCAAATATTAACCTTACAACAGAATCCAGAAAAATTCAAACCTTTTAGTGCTAGTTTAAGAGCAATAGGTGTCAATAGTTTAAAACCTACACAGCTTGAAATTTTTCAGGTTAATCTCGGAAAAATGTGCAACCAGGTTTGTACACATTGTCACGTTGATGCTGGTCCGGATCGTAAAGAAATTATGACTAAGGAAACCATGCAATTGTGTTTGGATGTATTGAAAGCAAATCCGTCTTTCAAAATTGTAGATATGACTGGTGGTGCTCCCGAAATGAATCCTAATTTCCGATGGTTTGTTGAAGAAATTAGTAAATTAAATATTCAAATGTATGTTCGTTGTAATTTAACCATTATTCGTGCAAACAAAAAGTATTATGATTTGCCAGAATTTTTCAAATTACATAAAATCGAAGTGATTTCTTCCCTTCCATTCTATTCTCAGTCAAGAACCGATAAACAACGTGGCGATGGTGTTTTCAAAAGCTCTATTACCGCTTTACAAATGCTGAATGAAGTAGGTTATGGTAAAGAAAATAGTGGCTTAACACTCAATTTAGTCTACAATCCTGCTGGAGCTTTTCTTCCGCCAGATCAAAAAGCATTAGAAAATGAGTTTAAAACTAATCTGAAAAAGGATTTTGATATAGAATTCAATAGTTTATTTGCAATTACTAATTTACCAATAAGTCGTTATCTGGATTATTTAGTTGTTTCGGACAATTATGAAGATTACATGACCAAATTAATTAACGCATTTAATCCATCAGCAGCACTTAATGTGATGTGTAGAAATACAATTTCTGTAGGTTGGGATGGATTTTTATATGATTGTGATTTTAATCAAATGTTAGAATTAAAAGTGGCAGCACCAGGCTCTCAACATCTATCAACTTTTAAAAGTGAAGCATTATTAAAACGTACAATTATAGTCAACAACCATTGTTATGGCTGTACCGCTGGTGCAGGAAGTAGCTGTGGCGGTGCCGTAGCATAATTTTAAAATATTATAAACAACAAAAAATAAGAATATAAAAATGGAAAATTATTTAGACGCAACAACAGATTTATACAGAGAAGCAGCCTTAACTCCTGATGTAGGATTGTGTTGTACAACTACCCCAATTTGGAAATTTCCTGGTTTGGAAATTCCAAAAATCATGCAGGAAATGAATTATGGCTGCGGAAGCACAATTAGCGCACAAGATTTAATAAATAACCCAAAAATACTTTATGTTGGTGTGGGTGGAGGAATGGAATTACTCCAATTTTCTTATTTTTCACGTCAAAAAGGTGGTGTCGTTGGTGTCGATGTCGTAGACGAGATGCTCGAAGCTTCAAGACAAAATTTTATAGTAGCCGAAAAAGAAAATGACTGGTTCAAAAGCGAATTCGTAGAACTGAAAAAAGGAGATGCACTAAATCTTCCTATCGAAGATGAAACTATTGATATTGCTGCTCAAAATTGCTTATTCAACATTTTTAAAACCGATGATTTAAGAAAAGCATTACAAGAAATGTACCGTGTTTTAAAACCTTACGGACGTTTAGTAATGAGTGATCCTACTTGTGAGCAACAAATGAATGACACTTTAAGAAACGATGCACACCTTAGAGCATTGTGTTTAAGCGGAAGTATTCCAATTGCAGAGTATATTAAAATGTTGACCGATGTAGGTTTTGGAACTATCGAAATCAGAGGCAGAAGACCTTACCGAATCTTAGATACAAAAAATTATCCTACCGATGAATTAATCTATATTGAAAGTATCGAAGTTTGTGCTATAAAAGATCCAATGCCAGCAGATGGCCCTTGTGTTTTTACTGGAAAAGCAGCAATATATTATGGTACTGAAAATCATTTTGATGATAAAAAAGGTCACATTCTAACGAAAAACCAACCTTTAGCAGTTTGTGATAAAACTGCGGCGGCAATTGCAGCATTAAATAGAGATGATATTTTTATTAGTGAATCCACTTTTCATTATAACGGTGGCGGTTGTTGCTAAATAACTATAAAATGTCTTCAAAACAAGCAATAATTTTGTTTACAAAAAATCCCGAACTTGGCAAAGTCAAAACCAGACTTGCCACGACTATAGGCGATGAAAAAGCATTAGCTATTTATAAAAAATTGCTACAGCACACCAGAGAAATTGTTACTCCGATGGAAGTGGATAAAATTTTATTTTATTCGGACACCATTATTCAAAACGATAATTGGTCTACTGCTATTTTTATGAAAAAAGTTCAGGTAGGAAATGATTTAGGCGAGAGAATGAATCATGCTTTTCAAATGGTTTTCAATCTGGGTTATGAAAGTGCCTGCATTATTGGAAGCGATTGTTATGAACTAAACACAACTATCATTGCTGAGGCTTTTGAAAGCATAAAACGCAAAAACATGGTTATCGGACCAACATTCGATGGGGGTTATTATCTGTTGGGAATGAATAAACTACATTCAAGTATTTTTAAAAATATAGAATGGAGTACAGAAACTGTTTTTGATGATACGATGAAAGAGGTTGAAAATTTGAATCTTTCCAGTCATATCCTAACCAAATTAACAGATATAGACGAAGAAAAAAATTTACCTCAACATTGGAAATAAAAGAATTTGTATAATTTTTTTAAAATATGGGCGCGATTGGCACTGTTTTTTTATTCTAGAAAAACTGTTGCAAATTTTGCATTAATTTTAAATTTAAATCAACCCAAAATTCTCGCTTCCAATCATCCAAATTCTTTTTTTGATGCAATTGTAATAGCGGTTCATTATCCAAAACCCATTTATTTTCTAGCGCGTGGTGATGCTTTTAATAAGCCGTTAATTAAAAAATTTCTGAATGCTTTACATCTGATTCCAATTTACAGACTAAGTGAAGGAAAAGAAAATCTTTCTAAAAACGACAGTACTTTTGAGCGTTGTTTGAAATTACTAAAAAGTAACGAACATATTTTGATTTTCCCTGAAGGCGTTTGTGTAAACGAATGGAATTTGCGGAGTTTAAAAAAAGGAACTGCACGCCTGGCATTTATGGCTTTGCATCAAAAAATAAATAATCTTATTGTTCAGCCCATAAATTTGAATTATTCCTCTTTTTATAAAGTTCCGAAAGAAATCATTATTAATTTTAACGAACCAATAACAGTATCAAATTTATCAAATCATGCAGAAAATGTATTTTATAGAATTTTTAATCAAGAATTAAAAGAAGGAATTACACGAAAAATGCTGATTAAATCTGATTTACAATACTTCGATTTATTCCCAAAAAAAGAAAATTATTTAAGAAAAATACTGTTATTTATTCCTGCTATTTTAGGATTTATAAGTCAATATTGGATTTATTTCTTTTTGAAAAAATGGGTCATAAAAAAAACCAAAAATTCCGTGTTTTATGATTCGGTGCTTTTTGGTTTATTAATGTTCTCTTATCCCGTAATAATTATTGTAATGGCAACATTCGTAGGAATCTTTTTTAATTTCAAACTCGGACTTTCAATGTTGATTTTACTTCCATTTACCGCTTGGTGTTGCAAAGAAATAAAATAGACAACTATTTCACTTTGCTTAAAGCCAACATTTTTATCATCCAATTGGGTAATGGTTTTTCAAAATCACGCTTTCTTAAATCCAAAAACCAGCCAATTTTCTTAAAAATAGGCACTTTATGGGTTTCTACTAATTCAATTAATGTTCCGTCTGGATCTTCAATATAGCAAAATCGCCCTGAAGCACTATCCATTTCGAATGTATTATTGCTGTCAACAGTGAAATTATAGTTGTTTTTATCGGAATGTAATTTTAAAGATTTCATATCTAAAACATCTAGGCACAAGTGTATAAAACCACAATCACCCCAATATTTATTCTCGTATATTTTCTTTGGAGTTTTGTTTAAAATTTGAATTAATTCAATTTCAACCGAACCCAACAGCTTATTAAAAGCACCTTTACCAGTGGCTTTTTTAAACAATCCTACTTTTCTATATAAATTTCCGTCAGCTTCAGTACTTTCATTATCATATAAAATTTCATTGACACCTAAAATTTCTTTATAAAAATGCAATGATTTTTCCATGTCACTCACACCAATAACGGCACCACAAACACCACCAGTATCATGTTTACCGTTTTGAAACCACTCAGAGGAAAAAACAATATTAAAGTTATTTCCGTATTGATCTTTTACCCAAAATTGAGATGAATTACTGTTTTTAGTTATCGCTGACACTTGAATTCCAGAAACATTAGAAAGCCTGTTGTATGATTTTTTTATATCTAATGATTTGATTTTAGGACTATAAATCCCAAGATCACCAAGATTAACTTCATTAGTAGCAATAGGAGTTCTGTCAAGAAATTGCCAAATCTCAAAACCGCCTCCTCCTTGCAGATTCATGGTCAGAATAGCTCTTCGTTCGTGAATTTTATTACCTGTGTATTGCGACATTAATTTGGCCTGCGCTACGTCATCAAAAATTAACACATCAAGACCAAATATGCTTTTATAAACATTCATAGCTTCTTGAGCATTTTTTACTCCAATCCCAATTTGTTGAATTCCAGATAAATAATTATGCATTTAAGATGTCTTGTTTTTAATACCTTTTAGGTAAGCTATTTTATAATATATCGAAGGCAAGAACCACCAAAACCAAAATAATAAGCGTTCTACTTTTGCAATAATAATGTTTTTTTTGTTCGATTGGATTCCCGAAATAATTTTTTTTGCACAAATTCTTACATCAATTCCTACTTCATTAATATCATCCGTTTTGCCATATTGATTTCCGTTTCCTAGCAAAGCATTTTTCGAAATATCAGTATCAATTCTTCCTGGATATACGATAGAAATACTAATATTGGTTTTATATAATTCGCATTGCATAGTTTCAAAATACCCTTTCAATGCATGTTTTGAAGCTGCGTAACCTGATCGCAACGGAAAACCCATTAGTCCGGCAAGACTACTGATTACTGTTATATTCCCTGAATTTACTTTTTTAAAATGAGGTAAAATTGCCTGAGTCAATAATATAGGTGCAAAAAAATTGAGTTCCATCAACTTTCTGTTCACTTCAATCGATGTTTCATCAGATAATGCTCTTTGACTGATTCCTGCACATTGAATAATAACATCAATCTTACCTTCTAATGCTATCGCCTGATTAACGAGTTCCGGAATTGCATCAACATTCATTAAATCACAAGACAATATATGACAAACTGAATTGTGTTTTTTTAAGACTAAAGCCAATTCTTTTAATAGATTTTCATTAGATGAAGTAAGAATTAAGATCGCTTCTTGTTTAGATAATTGTACAGCCAATTCTCTGCCAATGCCAGAAGATGCGCCTGTTATCCAAACAACTTTGTTTTTAAAATGCATTCTTTCTGTAATTAAGCATTTGCTTATAAGTAGTAATCATGTCGCTTTGCGAAGCTCCTTTTTTGTACATATTTACCACTTTCAAATTGGCTAGCTGAACAGTTAACCAAGAATTCTCATCATACTTTCGGGCAGAAATAAGTGTTGTTTTTGAAATTAGTTTGAATTTCCCTGCGTTCCAGATGCGTTCTAGGAAATCATAATCTTCCATAATTAGCATTTCTTCTTTGTAATTACCGACTTTTTTCCACAATGACTTAGTAATGAAAATAGTTTGGTCGCCACCACGAAAAAAAAGATAATTGAAACGTGTAAAAAAAGCATTGATTTTTAGAATAAATCTATTGCTGTCAAAACGAGTCAGGAAACTCCCGCAATCAAAACCGTTTTCAATGGCCTTTTGGATGTCATTTTGAAAAGTCGGTGTCGGTAAACTATCGGCGTGTACAAAATAAAACACACCGCCTTTTGCTTGTTTTACTGCATGATTCATTTGTCCTGCTCTACCTTTTACTGGAGAAACCAAAACCTTAACGCCTAACTCTATTGCAATTTGACAAGTATTATCAGAACTTACTGCATCGCTGACAATAATTTCGAAGGAATCTGATTTTAAATATTTTAGTAAATGAGAAATAGTAATCCCAATATTTGCTTCTTCATTATAAGTGGGCATAATAATGCTTAAAAACATAGTGTTCGTTTTAGAATTTAATAACTTTGGAATATTTAATTCGCCACTTCGCTGATGAATTTTATACGCATCAGACGCAATTCACAAAGATCATATTCGCCGTCAAATTCCTTGAGTGCTGCTTCAATATTATCCGATTCGGATTCCATGAAATACTCGTGAATTTCTTCTTGTTGTTCATCGTCAAGCATGTCGTCAATCCAGTATTTTATATTCAGCTTGGTACCAGAATACACAATTTGTTCCATTTCTTTTATTAAAACATCCATTTTAATTCCTTTAGCGGAAGCAATATCATCGAGCGATAATTTTCTGTCAATATTCTGAATGATATAGAGTTTGTTTACTGAATTGACTCCTGTTGATTTTACGACAAGATCTTCCGGACGCGTAATGTCATTTTCTGCAACATAGCGGCTGATTAATTCTAGAAATTCTTTTCCATATTTTTTGGCTTTTCCTTCCCCAACCCCATGAATATTAATCAGTTCCTCTTGAGAAACTGGATATTTCAAAGCCATATCTTCTAGTGATGGATCCTGAAAAACTACAAATGGGGGAACGCCAACTTTTTTAGCTACTTTTTTACGCAAATCTCGCAACATTCCCATCAAAATTTCATCTGCAACTCCGGTAGATTTTGATGCGGTTACAATAGCCTCATCGAATGATTCGTTGTATTGATGATCTTCCGACATCATAAAGGATTTTGGTTTTTTTATAAAATCCAGTCCTTTATCGGTAATTTTGACAATGCCATAGGTTTCTATATCTTTTGATAAATAGCCCGCTACCAAAACTTGTCGCAACAAGGCCATCCAATATTTTTCATCCTGTTTTGAACCACATCCAAAAAAAGACTGCGCATCCGTTCTATGTGCCTTGATCACTGCGTTGACGCGACCGATCAAGGTAAAAACAACTTCTTTTGATTTGTATAAATGTTTGGTATCTCGTACCACTTCCAGCAGCTGCACTACTTCAGCTTTGGCCTCTGTTTTTGTTTTTGGGTTTCTGACATTGTCATCCATATCCGCTCCTTCGCCTGTGACATCGTCAAATTCTTCTCCAAAGTAATGCAACAGAAACTTTCTTCTGGACATCGAAGTTTCGGCGTAAGCCACAACCTCCTGTAATAAAGCAGATCCAATTTCCTGTTCTGCAACGGGTTTACCAGACATGAATTTTTCTAATTTCTCGACGTCTTTATAAGAGTAATACGCCAAGCAGTGCCCTTCACCGCCATCTCGACCGGCACGTCCTGTTTCCTGATAGTAGCTTTCTAATGATTTAGGAATATCATGGTGAATTACAAAACGCACATCTGGCTTGTCTATTCCCATCCCAAAAGCGATGGTGGCCACTACGACATCTACATCCTCCATAAGGAACATGTCCTGATGTTTGGCACGGGTTTTAGCATCTAATCCCGCATGATATGGCACGGCACTTATCCCGTTGACTTGCAACACCTCGGCAATAGCCTCTACTTTTTTACGGCTCAGGCAATAAATAATACCCGATTTGCCTTTATGTTGTTTGATGAACCGAATAATATCCGATTCAATATTTTTTGTTTTAGTACGTACTTCATAATACAAATTGGGTCTATTGAAGGATGCCTTAAAAGTGGTAGCATCACACATATCCAAGTTTTTGAGGATGTCTTCCTGTACTTTAGGAGTAGCAGTAGCAGTTAGTCCTATAATAGATAAATCACCCAGTTGTTTTATGATGTGTTTCAGGTTCCGATATTCCGGTCTAAAATCATGTCCCCACTCTGAGATACAATGAGCCTCATCTATGGCTACGAAAGAAATGCGAACGGTTTTTAGAAAATTGACATATTCTTCCTTTGTCAACGATTCCGGCGCAACGTACAAAAGCTTAGTCAATCCAGAGGTAATATCCTTTTTTACTTGCGCAATTTCAGTTTTGGTCAGGGAGGAATTTAAAACATGAGCAATCCCGTTTTCTGAGGATAAACTTCGAATGGCATCAACTTGATTTTTCATCAAAGCGATTAAAGGCGATACTACTATTGCAGTTCCTTCCTGAATTAAAGCGGGCAGCTGGTAGCATAGTGATTTACCCCCACCAGTTGGCATTATCACAAAAGTGTTCTGCTTATTCAACAGACTTTTTATGACTTGTTCTTGCAATCCCTTAAATTGGCTGAAGCCAAAATATTTCTTTAATTCTTTGTGTATTTCAATTTCGTTTGAATTCATTCTTTATTATGTGGTATTTTGTATAAATTTGCATCATCTAAAGGTACAAATTTCTTTTACACACACAAATTTTAATTATTCAGTTTTGATAACTACAGAAAATATATTGGCAAGTGCCAGAAAAACTATTTTATCGGAAAGCCAATCCATTGCAAAACTCGCTGATTTTCTGGATGAAAACTTTATTAGTGCCACACAAAGCATCTATAATACTGCCGGAAGACTAGTAGTAACAGGGATAGGAAAAAGCGCTATTATTGCCCAAAAAATGGTGGCTACTTTTAACTCTACCGGAACTCCGTCGTTGTTTCTTCATGCCTCCGAAGCCATTCATGGTGACTTAGGAATGATTAAAAACGATGATGTAATCATTTGCATTTCTAAAAGCGGCAACAGTCCGGAGATAAAAGTACTGGTTCCGCTATTGAAACGTTTTGGCAATACGCTGATTGCCATTACTGGAAATACGTTCTCTTTTCTTGCCAAAGGATCTGATTTTGTATTGAATACTACCGTCACCTCCGAAGCTTGTCCAAACAATCTTGCCCCTACAAACAGCACTACCGCACAACTTGTCATGGGAGATGCACTTGCGGTTTGCCTGATGGAAATGCGCGATTTCAAACCGGAAGATTTTGCGGTCTACCATCCTGGGGGCGCATTAGGAAAAAAATTATTGCTCAAAGTGAAAGATATGTTAGAGCACAGTCTCAAACCAATGGTTACTCCGGACGCTTCAATCAAAAAAGTTATTTTCGAAATTTCAGAAAAGCGCCTTGGTGTCACTGCAGTTGTAGATCAGCATAAGGTAATCGGAATCATTACGGACGGAGATATAAGAAGAATGCTCAATGAACGAGATAATTTCACTGATTTAACCGCAAAAGATATTATGACAAAAAACCCAAAAATGACTTCTTCGGAAGCGATGGTAGTTGAGGCATTCAACATAATGGAAGATTTTTCTATCACCCAATTAGTGGTGGTTGATCATGGCGAATACAAAGGAGTCTTACATATACACGACATTTTAAAAGAAGGAATACTATAATGGCAAAGAAAAATTTAAACGAAATGTCCTTTTTAGATCATCTTGAAGAATTAAGATGGTTATTAGTTCGAAGCACTGTAGCTATATTAATCCTGGCCACTGTTACGTTTTTTATCAGTGACTATATTTTTGACGTTATCATCTTTGGACCAACCAATCCAAATTTTATTACCTACCGTGCTTTTTGTGATTTATCACATTATTTGGGTTTTGCTGATAGTATTTGCGTAACCGAAATGGCTTTTATCATTCAAAACACCAATATGGAAGGGCAGATCAATGTATTGATCTGGACCTGTATCACTGCCGGTTTTATATTGGGATTTCCTTTTGTATTATGGGAAATCTGGAAATTTATAAGCCCAGCATTGTATGAAACCGAAAAAAAACACGCAAAGCTTTTTGTGATCACCTCCTCCTTGCTCTTTTTCATGGGTGTCCTTTTTGGTTATTTCGTAATTGTCCCCATGTCGATGAACTTTTTTGCTACATTTACCATAAGTGATGTAGTAAAAAATCAGTTTAGCGTTGATTCCTACATTGGGATGGTAAAAACCAGTGTTATCGCTTGCGGATTATTTTTTGAATTACCAATAATTATCTATTTCCTGACTAAATTAGGCTTGGTAACCCCTGAATTTTTAAGGAAATATTGGAAATATGCCGTAGTCATCATCCTTATAGTAGCGGCAATTGTAACACCTCCGGATGTGGTGAGTCAAATAATTGTAACCATCCCGATGTTGTTAATCTATGAAGCAAGTATCTTAATATCGAAAATAGTTGTAAAAAATCAAAAAAAAGTAAATGGCTGATATCATAAATGAATTCAACGAATACCGTTCGAAAATGAACGAAAAATTATTGGCAGACAATAATAAAATTGTAAAGCGAATTTTTAATTTGGATACCAATGCGTATGCTCCAGGCGCTTTGGATGTAAAAACAAAAGAGCTTTTAGGCCTTGTTGCTTCGGCTGTTTTACGCTGCGATGATTGCGTAAAATACCATTTGGAGACGAGCTTCAAAGAAGGTGTCACCAAAGAAGAAATGATGGAGGCGATGGGAATTGCTACACTTGTTGGCGGAACTATTGTTGTGCCTCATTTGCGCAGAGCCTATGAGTTCTGGGAAGCACTGGAGGAAACCGCAACAAAATAATTTGTTAAGAAGTTCTATCGTTTAATTGTTTATTCGTTTATTTGACGATTAAACAATTAAACTATTGATGCGTTAAACGATTAAACCAAAAAAATGAAATTACGAGCCGAAAATCTAATCAAAACCTACAAAGGACGCAGTGTTGTCAAAGGCATTTCGGTAGAGGTAAATCAAGGCGAAATCGTTGGACTCTTGGGGCCTAACGGTGCCGGAAAGACAACTTCATTTTACATGATTGTGGGATTAGTAAAACCCAATTCCGGAAATATATTCCTAGATGATTTGAACATCACAGATTACCCGATGTATAAAAGAGCACAGCAGGGAATTGGTTATTTAGCTCAAGAAGCTTCCGTTTTTAGAAAATTAAGCATCGAAGACAATATATTAAGTGTTTTGCAATTGACAAAATTATCCAAAGCGGAACAAGAAGCAAAAATGGAAAGTTTAATTGATGAGTTTAGTTTAGAACACATTAGAACCAATCGTGGGGATTTACTTTCCGGCGGTGAACGCCGCAGAACTGAAATAGCCCGTTGTCTGGCTACAGATCCAAAATTCATTTTATTAGATGAACCATTTGCCGGTGTCGATCCTGTAGCCGTTGAAGACATTCAGCGAATTGTGGCGCAATTAAAAAATAAAAATATCGGAATTCTTATTACAGATCACAACGTTCAGGAAACCTTAGCCATCACTGATAAAACCTACCTGATGTTTGAAGGTGGCATCCTTAAAGCCGGAATTCCAGAAGAATTAGTTGAGGATGAAATGGTACGTCGTGTGTATCTGGGGCAAAATTTCGAACTGCGAAAAAGAAAGTTGGAGTTTTAGAAAAATCGCCTTTTTTTAATATTCAGTTAAAAAATGGAAAATGGAAACTAAGATAAAATCATAATTTTTCATATACTTACAATGCAAAAAACTTATATCTTTGTTATATGATTTTAATAAACCAAAATAAAGAAATGATAAAAAGATTATGTAAAACACATAATGTTGAAAAATTATATCTTTTTGGTTCTGCTACTACAACCAAATTTAATGAAGAAAGTGACATTGATTTCTTAGTGAAATTTAAATCTTTTGACCTTAAATTATACTTCTTAAACTACATTGATCTTAAAACTAAACTTAAACATTTACTGCAAAGAGAAATTGATTTAGTAGAAGAACAAACTTTAAAAAACCCCTACTTAATTAGTTCTATTGAAGAAAACAAACAATTAATTTATGGATAAAAAAATCCTTAAGTGGCTTTATGATGTTAAAGTATCCATTGATGAGATAAACAGTTATTTTATTGATGAAAAGATGGATTTTTTTGAATACAGAAAAAATTTAATGAGAAAAAGAGCCGTTGAACGGAATCTTGAAATCATTGGAGAAGCCATAAATAGAATATTAAAAAGTGATCATTCTAATACATTAAAAATTACCGATGCTACTGCAATTGTTGGATTAAGAAACCAAGTAATTCATACCTACGATAACATATCGGACGAGACTATTTGGGCAATACTTACCAATCATCTTCCAAAGTTAAAAATTGAAATCAATACATTACTAGAAGTCACCTAAAGCATTAAGATACTACCATTTCTTAATCTGAAAACTGAGACAAAACCGCAACTAAAAATCTACTCTAAAGTAATAAACCGTAACTGCTCCAAATCTCCATTGTAAATATTGACATCTACATTGCCATTTATTCCTGGAACAGAAGCTTTCTCCGTAAATTGCCAAAACAACCAGTCTTTGGCTATTTCCTCCCTGTAAAAATTATAATTGGCTATCCAAAAAAGATAATCGCCGAATTCCTCTTTCAAAAAATCATCGTAATAGCGCTCGCCGGTATAGATAATAGGCCTCACCCCGTAATGGGATTCTACAGCATTTAACCACCTTTTCAAGCCTAGTTTAAGATTTTCAATCGACTGGTTTTTAGGTAATTTTTCAATATCCAAAACAGGCGGTAAATCTCCCTTTTGAAGGGTGACGGTTTTGATAAAAAGTTGGGCTTGTTCAATTGAATTTTCGTTAGGACGATAATAATGATAGGCACCTCTAATCATTTTATTTTCTTTGGCACCCAGCCAGTTCCGCGCAAAATTTCGGTCTTTCCGGTCTTTCCCAACCGTAGCGCGAATAAACACAAAATGTAGTGGATATTTATTTTCTAAAGTATCCACGTAAGTCCATCTGATTTTACCTTGGTATTCTGAAACATCTAAACCGACACTTTTTCCTTCGTGCTTTTCTAAAACCTGAAAATTTCGAACATCAGAAATGCGCTTGGCTTCAGTTTCTTCTTGTAGAATTTTATCCGATTTAAAACTAAAATAGTACGCTAAACCATCTCTATAATGATATCCAACAGCAGTCATCAGTGCTACTAAAAGAGTACCAATAGAATAGCGTATAACCTTTCCGGAGAAAACAGTTGCTTTCTTCTTATGTTTACGGACAAGGGTAGTTTTTCTTCGTACGGTTTGTTTTCTCATTCAAAAATTACTTTTTGACTACTTTATTATTCAAAACCGACAGTAAAACATAAAATAGTATCAGTAATGGAATTCCTAAATAGCAAAAGAAAACCAACAACAGAACAGCACAGATCAAAAAGACAATTTGAAGGGTGTTTTCTTTGAAACTGAATTTCTTGATTTTCAGAGAAAATAACGGAATTTCCGCATTTAGCATAAAGGCGCTCAATACGGTTAGCACTAATAAAAACCATGGGTTGGTCAATAGTTCAACAATAAATATAGAATCGGTATATTTCAAAACCAACGGCAGACTCAGAATAAACAGTGCATTGGCAGGCGTTGGCAAACCAATAAAAGAATCTGTTTGACGGGTATCAATATTAAAATTAGCCAAACGATAACAAGATCCCAACGCAATTACAAAACCCAAATAAGGGAAAAACTGCAAATGACCTGCTGGTGCTGTTGTTGCATGACTAATCATCATTTGATACATCACTAAACCAGGGACAACTCCGCTGGTTACCATATCTGCCAAAGAATCCAACTGCAAGCCGAGCGGACTTGACACCCTGAATAATCGAGCAAAAAAACCATCAAAAAAGTCCAGAAATATACCCAGACAAACAAAATAAAAGACCATTTCAAAATCTTGATTAAAAGCAAATACCAGCGCAATGCACCCACAAAAAAGATTCAGTAACGTAATTAAATTCGGTGTATGCTTTTTAATAGTCATCATAATAAAGTTTAAATAAACAAAGATGGCAAATTTAACATAATAAGTGAATGAAAAGTACGTTTTGTGATAGAGATTTAAACCGCTACAGCCAAGTAGCTTTTTAAGGACTCAAAACGCTGAAAGGGCCATTTCTAAATTATGTGCAAATAATTCAAACAACAGCTGTAAAAAAGGTATTCTTCCTCTTGTAATTTACTATGATTCTAAAAAAATGAATAAAAACAAACTTTTTAAGTACTATCCGCCTGTTATTTTAATTCTTTACGGCCATTATTAGCTATAATTTTTCTAGCTCAAGTAACTAGAAGAACCAACAAATTCAGGACTAATCCACACTAAATTGATCCGCAATACTAAATTCAACAGCAAAATGAAATAACCTCAGTAAAAAATTATATTTTTGATGAAAATTAAACAGACTTTTAGTTCGTAAAAATGATGCCCTTAAAAAAAAGCTTTTTAGTAGCAGTCCTCTTGGCAAGTACCTTCACGTATGGCCAAACGGTTAGAAAATACTCCAATGAATTCATGAATATCGGGGTTGATGCGGCTGCATTGGGCATGTCAAATACTGTCGTGGCTTCAACCAGAGATGTCAATTCAGGATATTGGAATCCCGCTGGCCTGATTCATCTGGAAGACCATCAGGTTTCAGTAATGCATGCGAATTATTTTGCAAATATTGCCCAATACGATTACTTGGCCTACGCCAGTCCGATTGATGATCGCAGTGCTTGGGGCATTTCATTAATACGTTTTGGAGTTGATGATATATTAAATACCACTGAATTAATCGATAGTCAGGGTAATATTGACTACAACCGAATCAGTCTTTTCTCTACGGCTGATTATGGATTTACCTTTTCCTATGCCAGAAAACTACCCGTTCCCGGATTTCAATATGGTATAAGCGCTAAAGTGATTCGCCGAATCATCGGGAAATTTGCTAATTCTTGGGGATTTGGTTTTGATGCCGGAATCCAATTCGAAAAAAACAACTGGCAATTTGGGCTAATGCTCCGCGACATTACCACGACGTATAACGTGTGGAATATTGACGAAGACGAGTATAAAAAAATTGCTGGTGCCATTCCTGAAGAAAATCAAGAATTACCGGAAAGCACTGAAATTACTGCCCCAAAAGCACAATTGGGTATTGCTAAAAGGTTCATCATTCGGTATGATTACAGCATTCAGGCTGCGGCCAATGTGAATATGCGCTTTGCCAGAACCAATGATTTAATTGCAACTAATTTTATAAGTATTGATCCCGCTTTAGGACTGGAATTTGGCTACACTGATTTGGTCTTCGTTCGTGCCGGAGTGGGTAATTTTCAGAATGTACAGCAATTAGACCAGACGGAAAGAGTAGGTTTCCAACCTAATATTGGCTTGGGATTTAAATACAAAGGTATTCAGATTGACTATGCATTGACCGATTTAGGCAATCAAAGTGCCGCTTTATACTCAAATATTTTTTCGGTGAAAGTAGATTTGGGAATGTTCCGAAATTAATTTAACAGAACCTTTATAATCAAATAATGCTGTGGATCATGATTACGTTTTTTAAAAAGTTCACGATACGTTACAAAACATGAATTCTGATTTTAACCACCAAACTTTCTGCTTCATTTTTGTTTCTTTGAGTATCTTTGGAAACCAAATACAATCAGTGCGGACGCAAATTTATTTTTTAAATACATAAGCGCCCTATTACCCTCTAAAAGCTAACGAATGCAAACCTCTTCTTTCAAGAAAATAATTTTCTTCCTGTTTTTATTTTTAATGGCACCGCGTAGTTTTGGACAAAACATCCAATTATCAAAAAACACGAAGGTCAGTGTACTAACCTGTGGAACAGGCAATGAATCGTATTCTCTTTTTGGCCACACGGCAATTCGCGTTCAGGATACAATAAATGCAATTGATGTGGTATATAATTACGGAGCTTTTGATTTTAACACCCCGAATTTCGTGATGAAATTTATAAAAGGAGACCTACAGTATTTTGCTGTAGCAAATTCCTATCCAGATTTCATCAATCAATATCAGTACGAAAGAAGATCTGTTTATGAGCAGGAGCTGAATATTCCTGAACATTTAAAACAAAAACTGTTTGACAACCTCAATACATCCTTAGCATCAGGAGAAAGTTATTACACCTATAAGTTTATCGATAAAAACTGCACCTCGATGGTTGTTGCCATTATCAACAAAACACTAGACACAACCGCTATTGTAAAAAATGCTGATACTGACCTCACCTACAGAACTATTTTATATCCGTATTTTGACGGTCACTTTTATGAGAAACTAGGGACAAGTATCATTTTTGGAAAAAAAGTAGATCAATTAGGCACGCAATTATTTCTTCCCTTCGAATTGCAAAAAAGCCTGAAAAAAGTTTTTTTCCAAAACCGTCCGCTGGCACCGGAAAACAAAACCATAATCGAATTCAAAAATGAAGTTCCCTTTTCTTGGTGGAACAATCCGTATACCTATTTTTTACTGCTTGCTCTGATCGTTTTTATAAACAAAATGGGTATCAATTTGTTGTACCTTATCCTGATGGCAACAATAGGGCTATTCTTTACGTTTGTTGGGTTTTATTCAGATCATCTTGAGCTGGGTTACAACTACAATATTTTGTTGTTTAACCCAACCTTAATCTGGTTATTGTATTTTTATTGGAAAAAGAGCCAAAGAGGGATCTATAATTTGGTTTTATTTAATCTATTCTCCGTTGTACTCTATTTCTTTTTGATAATCAACAAAGCACATTTGATAGTAGTTTTACCCTTAGTGGTAACTAGCGGAATTATTTTAGTACGACTGGCCATTCAAAATAAAAAAAGAATCTCTACACTTCTGTAATACTCTCATTTACGCACACTTGAATTACTCTAAACAAATATTAATTTTTTTTAACTGCCAAACCTCTAGTTTACTAAAATTAAAAAATCATACTATTCGTCACTGAAATAAATATGAAAACAAAAGTACCTTAAAAGAATAGTTTAGGCTCAATGCGCCTTTGACGTTACTATTTTGGCTACTAACAGAAAATAGAGTTAGTGAACTCAGCTGTTCAGTTGATGCAATATTTGTTCAAATATTTTTATAAATATTCCTTTTTAACAAAAAACGAATCCTTTATTGTCATTTGTACCGAATGCCTGATCGTTTGTATTTCTTTGAAGTTCCCCAAGGAATGCTTTTGTCTTGGATAATTGTATGGGTTTTAGTTGCATATCCAAGCACCTACTTTTCAATGGTCTGTTTTACTATTTGCATCCATAGTTATAGCTGATACTACTAAATACATTCACATTTGATAGAAATCAAATTAGGCAATTACTACCAATTATCGCTTTTCAAAAGATATGCTGTAAAAACATCACATACAAAAAAGGCTGTCCTCTTGGGACAGCCTTTTAAACAAATTACAGTATCAATTATTAATAACCCGGATTTTGCGTTAAGTTAGTATTATTATCTCTTTCTCTTTGTGGGATAGGAAATACAACTTTGTCAGCATTTGGCTGAGATTTATCAAAATTAACCATATTACTTGATCTAAGAGGAAGATTGTTTCTCAGTAAATCCATTCTTCTCAAACCTTCAAAACAGAATTCTTTTCTTCTTTCAACCAATATATCATTTATTGATGTTATAGTTGCTAAAGGTGATAAGTTTGCCCTAACTCTTGTTCGGTTAAGATCACTAACGGGTGTAGCACCAATAGCACTATTATCTCTAAAGTTAGCTTCAGCTCTGATCAGATACATTTCTGAAACACGTAATACATTAGGATCATCCGTATTTGCAAGACCATTAGGGTATTTAGTGGTAAATACAGATGTTCTGTTTTTGGCATCAACACCTGTTCTAGTCAGTCCATATCTTAAATCACCTGGCTCAGCCGCAAATGCACTTTTTAAATTAACAGAAAATGGCGCATCACCTCTACCTCCGTTAGCGGTAGGGCTGTACAATTTAGAAAAAGATTCAGCAAATCCTTGATCCCCAGGTATATTTTGAAGCTGGAAAATATGCTCCGTACTTGCAGCGTTGTAGAAAGTATAATTTGCTGCTAATGAAATACCGGACGTATTAATGACTGTTGTAGCACTATTAGCAGCCTCTCTCCAACGCTCTTGGTACAAATACAATCTTGCTAACAAGGCAGTTGCAGATGCCGAAGTAGCTCTGCTTTTAACTGTTGTATTTGTAATTGCGCCTTGAGCAAATAATAAATCTTTTTCAATCAAAGTATAAACTTCTTTCAGTGTAGCTCTAGCAGGCATATTAACGACAGCCTGAAATGGTTCAGTAACTAAGGGAACAGATAAACTATTTCCAGTAGGATCTTGTTTTAACTGCTTTCCAAACATTTGAGAAAGTTTAAAATACAATAAAGCTCTCACAAATCTAGCTTGTCCTACCAAGTTATTTTTACTTGCATCAGAAAATGTTGGATCAGCCACTGTTGGAACATTCAATATAATCATATTAGATTGATTTATAGAGAAATATGTTGCATTCCAAACATTCAAAATTGAAGTATTGTCTGATAATGTGTTGTAGGTATATATTTCATCAAAGGTTGGAAACGATCCCACAAATTCAACATTATCAGCTTGCCATTCCGTCATCGTATCAGGTATACCTGATAATACATTTGAGCTTTGTAAAGAACTATACATACCATTTACAGCATTAACAGATACTGCTTCAGTAGTGAAAATTTGATCTGGTTGTAATGAATCCTCAGGAATTAAATCTAATGAATTATCACAACTTGAAAATACAAGTACAGATAAAACAAAAAAGATACTTTTTATATTTTTCATAATAATTTTATTTTAGAAAGTTAATTTTACACCTAATAAATAATTTTTAGATTGTGGTGGCGTAAAGAACGTTTCACCTTGTCCTAAATTACCCACAGTGCTTGTCGTTTCAGGATCTACTCCAGCCATCTCCTTATTTTTTAAAGTGTATAGGTTTGTTGTAGTCGCATACACTCTAGCAGAAGTAAAGAAACGCGAATTCTCAAAAATCTTTGAACTTAAATTATATCCTAAAGTCACATTATTGATCCTTAAGTAAGAACCGTCCAATAACTGATTAGTTGAGCTACGAGCAAATATCGCTCTTGTTGAACTAGTCAATGCTGGTGTGTAAGCATTTTGACCAGGAGTGGTCCAATAGTCTAAAACTTTAGTTGTTTTGTTAAAATCATTATTTAAATTATCAGTAAATTGTTGTCCTTGTACAAAAACTTGATTCCCATAACTGAAATTTGCCAAGATATTTAAATCAAAATTCTTATAATTGAACGTATTAGTGATACCACCTACAAAATCAGGATTAGCATCACCAACTATAACTCTATCACTATCTCTTGGACTAGTGGTTGGGACTCCATTAATATCAAGCCATTCAGCATTTCCGGTTTGAGGATTGACTCCTGAATATCTTACTAAGAAGAAAGTATTAACAGAATACCCTTCAATAGCTCTCTGAGCAGCACCACCACTAATAAATCTATTTCCATCTGGTCCAATTGATGCACCTGGCAACTCAAGAACTTTATTTACATTAGTTGCGATATTAAAAGAAGTTCTCCATTTGAAATCTTCGCCATCAATATTTAGCGTAGACAAGTCAAACTCTAAACCTTTGTTTTCCATAGAACCTGCATTAGCTGCAATAAATGTAAACCCATTACTTGCAGCTATTGGAATATTCAAAATCATATCTGTTGTTTTCTTGTAATATGCATCAACAGACAATCTAATTCTACTATTAAGAAAAGCTACATCTAAACCTATGTTGGATGTCTTAGATTGCTCCCATCTATAATCTCTATTTTCTGGTTGCGAATATGTAAAACCAGGACTATTATTGTAAGCTCCAGTTACACCACCGGCATAAAGGGGTAAAAATGCGAAATCACCTACTCTATCATTTCCATTTGTTCCAATCGAACCTCTTAATTTCAAATCAGATAAAAAATTAACATTACTCATGAATTCCTCATTGATTACATTCCAACCTGCAGAAAGCGCCCAAAAATTACCATATTTTCTGTTTTCTGAAAATCTTGAAGAACCATCTCTCCTACCTGATGCTTCAAGGAGATACTTAGAATCGAAATCATAAGCAACTCTTGCAAAATATCCATTTAATCTAGAATTTTGGGTCGAAGAAGAAGTTACTGTTTTTTCAGCACCTGAAATAACATTCAACTGTAAATCCGAAGCAAAGTTAATAGCTGCAACAGTGGCCGATATGATGTCATTTTGCTCATAAGCAGTACCTAAGATACCTGAAAAGGAATGCTTAGCAATAGACTTCTCATAACTCAAGCTATTAGTAACAACGTATTTATTTTGAATATTTGTTTGATAGGATCCAGATCCTCCTGGCGTATTTATGTTCAATGATCTCTGTTTCTGCTCCAGCAATAATCTATCCATACCGAAATCTACTCTATATGTAAGACCTTCAAACAATTGAAGTTCACCAAAAATATTACCAAAAGCTCGTGTTGTTTTCGCTAAGTTAGTATCGAATGTTTCAATAGCAATAACGTTAGGAATGAAACCTGCAAGTCTAGTCAGATCTCCCGATGAATTATAAGGTGAAATCCAAGGACTTTGCAGATACGCAGCGGTTAAAGGCGCAAAAGTACTATTCTCTGAACCTACTCTATCATTAAGCACTTCGCTGTAAGAAAGGTTACCTCCAATTTTAATTCTATCATTTACGTCGCTATTCACTGAGATTTTCCCATTCGTCGAACTTAACTTGTTCCCAATAATAAACCCTTCTTGATCAGATCTACCAAAACCAACATAATAAGTAGTTTTGTCATTTCCGCCTGAAATAGATAGATTAGTTGCTCTAGAGACACCGTCTCTAGTAACTCCCTTTTGCCAATCAAAATCATCATTCAAGAAATTAGCAGGATTATCCCCTCTCAAAGTCTTAAATCTACGAAAATCTTCACCATTCATCATAGATAATAAATCAGTAGCTCTACTAACAGAAATATTTTGTTCGAAAGTTACCCTTGCTGGTTGATTTTTCTTACCTTTTTTTGTTGTAATTAAAATCACACCATTTGAACCTCTCGAACCATAAATAGCAGTTGCAGAAGCATCTTTCAAAACTGTTTGACTCTCAATATCATTAGGATTAATTTCTAATAATGGGTTCAGAGCCTGACCTCCTTGGGCACCCGTAAAAGAATTATCATTCAAAGGAACACCATCAATTACATACAATGGTCTACCACCTGCAGTTATTGAAGCATTTCCTCTAATTTTAACAACCGTTGCAGCCCCAAGAACCCCTGAAGACTGAACAACCTGAACACCGGCTGCTTGACCTTGTAGCATCTGTTGTGGAGACAAAACCGTTAGGTTTTCCATCGCTGAGTTGCCTACTACTTTACTAGACTGAACAACCTTTGATCTTTTTTGTGTACCATAACCAACAACAACTACTTCTTCAAGACTTTCAGATGATGGTGCTAATATTACATTAACTACATTAGAAACACCAACTACTTTAGATTGGTCTACCAAACCAATGAAAGAAAAAACTAATACATCTCCAGCGGTCACTCTGATCGAATATTTTCCCTCTAAATCAGTTTGTATTCCTCTAGTAGTTCCTTTGACTACGACATTCGCTCCAGGCAAGGATCCAGTGGCATCAGACACTACACCTGTAACAGTTTTTTCTTGTGCGAACACAAATTGCATGGACAGCGCCAACAGCAACGAAAAAATCCATTTGAATTTTGATCTCATATTAAATTTGTTTTTGAATTAGTTATTCCACAAACTTCTTAATAATTTCTTAAAGAAACAAGCTTTTATAAAATTTAACACATTCTATTTTTAACACCATTCCGTTTCAAAAAATAAACATACAAATGAAATTTAGTTATTACGACAGTACAAACTGCAAAAAATCACTTCAAAAATCTATTTTTTGTCAAAATTAATTTAATGTAAAGTCCTTTCTTTTTAACACCATCTTTAGACAACTGATCAAGCAGAACCATCCATAATTATAATACTCAAGATTTATTTAATTCCCAAAAATAAAACTCTGAAGCAATTAATATTAGAAAATATTTTAAAAAAATACCGTTTTTCTAGTATTTTGAACATTTTTAAATTAACAATAAAACAAATAACTAAGTAGAAAGATTAAACGTCATAAAGTCAAAAGGAGCAATATTACAAATAGTAGTTTAAAATCAATCTGTTGCGTCATTTTGTCTAATTTTAAAACACGACATTATACAATAGGTGTTACTTACATTAAATCAAATTTTGTAAAATAACCCAATAATATGAGTTAATAGCTGTTTAGGACTATTAAGATTCAAGATCACAATTACCTACTCCCGCTCCATTAAAGTGAGATTACTAAGCCCCCATTACAAATACTCGACACTGAAATATTAAATAAAATACACACCTTTTTTTGTTAATATACCGTGCAATAATTTTATTTAGTACTATAGGTAAACTACTTATTGATTATTTTAACATATTATAAGAAAATAAATACTAAAAATTAACAAATTTATTATTAAAAATAATATGTTAAACTTTAGTTAATTGGCTGTTAATAATTGGGGCCTTAAGATAAAATTAAGATTTTTGAAATACTAACAAATACAAATTAATATGAAATTGAAATTTATTTTTTTTTTAGTACTATTGTCAGTACTGATAACGCAAAGTTCCTTTGCACAGAAAAAAACTGTAAATGGTAAAGTTTCCGATGAAACCGGACTATCAATACCAGGTGCAAATGTGTTAATAAGTGGCACTACGACAGGAATTCAAACTGATTTTGAAGGTAACTTTTCAATAAGTTCAATCTCAGTAGGAGATAACATTGTAATTTCTTTTATTGGCTACAAATCACAAACAATTAAAATTACTCAAAGTAACACCTACAATGTTGCGCTTCAACCAGATGCTCAAATGATGGATGAAGTTGTTGTTATTGGTTATGGAGTTCAAAAAAAGAGAGACCTTACCAGTTCAATTGCTTCTATCAAAGGAGATGACATTCAAGGTTTAGTAACACCCAGTTTTGAGAGTCAATTAGCGGGAAGAGCATCAGGTGTACAAATTACCTCTGCAACAGGAATTATTGGTGAAGCTCCAAAAGTAAGAATTAGAGGTACAGCTTCTATTTCTTCTGGAACAAATCCTTTATACATCGTGGACGGAATGCCTGTTTACTCGGGAAGTAATGGTGGATTCGCTAGTTCGAATGCCCTTGGAGATATCAATCCAGCTGATATCGAATCATTCGAAGTATTAAAAGATGGTGCTGCAACAGCAATTTATGGCTCCCGTGCTGCCAATGGAGTAATTATTATTACAACTAAAAAAGGAAAAAAAGGATCTATGAAAGTTAGCTACAATGTAGTAACTGGTTTTGCCTCTGCAGTCAAAACTTTTGATTTATTAGAGACAGAAGATTTTTTGACAATTTCAAATGAAAAAAGAAGTAACAGAACCCCTGTTCAACCTGCTTGGGCTGTGGGCAACGAATTCAATACCGATTGGCAAGGTGCGGTATTAAGAAAAGGAGCTTTTCAAATGGACCATAATCTTTCTGTAAGCGGAGGATCTGACAAAACCAGATATTATATGTCAATGGGTTATACTGAACAAGAAGGAGTAGCACAATCAAATGAAATGACCCGTTACACTTTTAGAACAAATATTGAACACGATGTAAACAATTGGTTAACTATTGGTGGAAATGTTGCGCTGACAAGAACAGAATACAATGGTTTGAATACAGGGGGTAATTCACTTTCCGGTAATATTTTTAATGCCATCCGTCAAGCACCAAATACGCCAATCTTTGATGCTACCAATCCAACAGGTTATAACTTAAATTTAACCACTGGAACTGTTGGACAAGGAACTAACTTAAGTCCTATTGGTGACAACATTAGTAATATTGCTTACGTTCTAGCTAAAAATAGATTTCAGTCTAAAATTAATAGAACCCTTATCAATACGTTTGCATCTGCTAAAATTACTAAGGATATTAATTACAGGTTTCAAGCCAGTGTCGACAACCCAATAACAGGTGGGTTTTTATACTATAATCCAACTCACGGTGATGGTCGCGGTTCGAATGGTAGACTTCAAAATGACAATACCGACTTATTAAGATGGAACATACAAAATTCACTTTCCTATAACAAAACATTTGCTGAAAATCATAACGTATCTGCGACAGCAGTAGCAGAGTATCAGAAAGAAAAAAATCAATATTTTGTTGGTATAGGAACAGATTTATTAAATGAATTTTATAATCAAAATTTAGTTACTGGTGCCTATGGAGTTCAACAATCAGGAGGTTCTGTAACCGAAATAGGAATCATGTCCTATATTGGAAGATTGAGCTACAACTATAAACAACGGTATTTTGTACAAGCCTCTATCAGAAGAGATGGTATCTCTAAATTAAGCGCAGACTCACGTTGGAATAACTTTTCAGGTTACTCAGCAGGTTGGAATATTGCCAATGAAGAATTCATGAAACCATTATCAAATATTGTAAATGAATTCAAACTAAGAGCTTCTTATTCTGAAGTAGGAAATACAGAAATTGGAACTTACCCATATTTAGGGTTAACATCTGCCTCTCAATATGGTGCCTTAAATGGAATTGCTTTCACCCAATTCGGTAATGATTTATTACAATGGGAAACCAGCAAGAAAACAGATTTTGGTGTCGACCTAGCATTATTTCAAAACAAAGTGAAATTGACTTTTGATTATTTTAATAATGACATTGACGGAATTGTTTTACAGGTCCCAACTGCTCCTTCCCTAGGTGTTCCTAATAATAGAATTTCTCAAAATATTGGACAATTATACAACAGAGGATATGAGTTCTCTACTGATATAAACCTGATTAACAGCGAAGATTTAAGATGGGATGTAGGTGCCAATATCACTTTTCAAACCAACAAAGTAACCTCACTTCCTGGTGGCTTGGATATCGTTGGTGGCTCATCAACAGATCCGCTTATTGCAGCAAACGTTATTATAAGAGAAGGAGAATCTGTAAATTCACTTTTCGGATTTCAATATTGGGGATCAAATCCTGCTAACGGAAATCCAGTATACTACAAAGCAGATGGATCTCTTGTTCAAGGAAATGTTGAAGCGGGAACTTATTCTACATTCGACGTAAACAACCCTTCTGATATTAGTACTCGGGCAGCAGCCTTAGGTCAATCTGACAAAAAGATTCTAGGAAATACACTTCCAACCTATTTTGGTGGATTAAACTCTAAAATAAGTTATAAAGATTTTGATTTTAGCTTTCTTTTCCGATTCAGTGGTGGAAATAAAATGTTTAATGCTACACGAAGAGATTTGATGAATCAAAATTTAAACAACAACAGTACAGAGATATTGGGAAGATGGCAAAGTGCTGAAAATCCAGGAGACGGATGGACTCCTAGACTTTATGCTAGCCAAAATACTTTTTTAAATCAAGCTAGTAATGCAACTACACGATTTGTTGAAGATGGATCTTTTATTAGTTTAGATAATGTATCGTTGGGGTACAAGTTACCAAAAGTGCTTACCGACAAAATCAATGTAGATGTAATTCGCTTTTTCGTCCAAGCACAAAACCTACTAATTATTACCAAATATAAAGGACTAAATCCTGAAATGGAAACCCTTGGAGTAGATTTAAATGGTACACCACGATCAAAAGTAGTTTCATTAGGTATTAACGTAAACTTATAAAAAACATGAAAATATATTTAAAATTCATAGCAATGTCCGTTTTGGCACTAGGAACGAGTGCCTGTAGCGAAGAGAAACTTCTCGACTTAACACCGATAAATAACATTTCAATAGAAGATGCTTTTTCAACACCATCTTTAATTGAAAGTTCAATAAACGGAATGTACAATGCGGCAGCAATTGGACAATACAATACCACAAACCCAAACGGTGGTAGAGGTTTTGTATGGGGCGCTGCATTTGTACAACAAGGAGACAACAGAGGAGAAGACGTAGTAAATATTCAGGCTTTTTATCAAATTACGTATACTTCAACTTATGATGCAGGATCTGCCAACAACACGTACTATTGGGTAGACGCTTACCGCCTAATCAACAGATGTAATTTGGCTATAGAAGGGGTTACAGCAGCAGTATCTAACGGCATAATTACACAAGCTGTTGCGGATAACTATATTGGCCAAGCCAAATTCCTAAGAGCAATAACACATTTTGAATTGCTTACTTATTTCGCCAGACCTTACAATTTTAGTGCTGGAGCCTCTCATTTAGGAATTCCTTACAGAGAAGTGGGTGTAGACACACAAGCAGAAATTGCATCTGAACTTTTAAAACCTCGTAACACAGTAGCCGAATGCTATGACAAAGTAATTGCTGATTTAACTGCTGCTGAATCTCTGACCACTAATGTGACTTTGACAAAAGCATCTAAAAAAGCTGCTATTGCTTTTAAAACTCGAGTGTATTTGCATAAAAGAGATTGGAACAATGTAATTACAGAAGGTCAAAAATTAAATGGAGCGTACGCTTTGACAGGCACTCCAAATGGACCATTTGCAAATAGTTATGTAAATACTGAATCTATATTTTCTATTTTGATGGCCGCTACACTAAATCCTGGAGTAAATGCAGCTTTGGCCTCACAATATAAGACTAGAAAATTAGTAAGTGTTAGCCCAATAATATGGAAAGATCCTAGCTGGTTATCGGATGATAAACGAAGAGAGGAAGGCGTACTAATTGAAACTGTTAATGGTGTAAAGTACACCAACAAATATAAAGACGGAGTTAATTACACTGATGCTGCCCCTGTAATTCGCTATGCAGAAGTAGTATTAAATATGGCTGAAGCATATGCCCGCAGGTCTTCAGCTGATGCAAGTCTATCTGTAGCTGAATTAAACAAAGTAAGAAACAGAGCTTTAGCTAATCCTACTACTCAGCAATATGTGCTTTCACAATTCCTTTCGCAAACCGCTTTAGTGGCAGCAATTATTAAAGAAAGACGAATTGAATTTTTAATGGAAGGGCGCCGTTGGTCTGATATTCACCGTTTACAAGGAGATAATTTAGTTCCTATAGATGGTATCCCTGCAAAAGTAGGAAATGGATCATTAGTTGCATCGGGCTTTGTACTAGACGGGACACCATATTCCGGACCAAAATCAGAAGCCGCTATTCCAGGTTCAGATTTTAGATTCTTGTGGCCTATACCACTTTTAGAAACAAACAACAACCCTACTCTAAAAGCACAACAAAATCCAGGTTGGGAATAATACAGTTTAGGACTATTTAAAAAAAAAAAATACAAATCTTAGATGCCTGTTCATACCATGAACAGGCATTTTTGTTGTTTATAAGTATCCAACGAAGGTTTAGAATTAAATACCAAACAAAAATATAATGTAGACTACTTTTGAAAATTGGTTTATATTATGGCATAAGCCAAAATATTTACAATTATGAAACTAAGTAACAACTCTTGTATAATGTCGTGTTTTAAAATTAGATATAACGACTCAACAGATTGATATTAAACTACTTTTTATAATAGTGCTTCTTTTGACTTTATGACTTTTAAACTTTCGACTTACTTATACCTTTAACACTAAAATAAATCCGTCCTAAATAATGTAATTGAAGTTTTAACTTAATTGCTTTTAAAACAAACCTAAAATCTTCTATGCTTTAATTTTTTAAAACAGGACAACATGCCGTTACTGCACTTAATTCATTTTTAAAAAATCGTCTTTTCATAAAAAAAATTTCTTTAAAAATATTATTAAAGTACAAAGAGTCTTAAAATGCCGTAAAACACAACTTTTAGACCTATTTTCGTCAAAATTAATTTAATGTTAAGCCCTTTTTTTTTAACGCCATATTTAGAAACCGGAACGGATGAAGCTGGTCGGGGTTGTCTGGCAGGACCTGTCACTGCAGCAGCCGTAATACTGCCTGTAAATTTCCAAAATGAGTTATTAAATGACAGCAAACAATTGTCTGAAAAAGTGAGAGAAAGATTAAGACCTATCATAGAACAAGAATGTATTTCATTTGCAGTAACGCATCTAGAGCCTTTGATAATTGACGAAATAAACATTCTTAATGCCTCCATAAAAGCAATGCAGGAAAGTGTTTTAAAATTAGATCCAAGACCACTACATATTATAATAGACGGAAATAGTCCATTCATTCCTAAAGGCGGAATTAAAAATCGTGGTGGAAAGGTTTTTACGGATGCTGAAATTGAAATCCTACATTCGATTCCGAATGTCAGTGTTATTAAAGGAGATTCAAAATTTATGAGTATTGCCGCCGCTTCCGTATTAGCAAAAACGTATCGGGATGAATATATGAATCGGATTCATGAGGAATTCCCAATGTACAATTGGAAACAAAATAAAGGATATCCTACCAAAGAACACCGGGAAGCCATTCGGAAATATGGGGTTACAAAACACCACCGAATGACATTTCGTTTGTTGCCGGAACAGTATTGTTTTGATTTTTGAATTTAGATTGCTTCGCCAGTTTGCCTTACAGGCTCGTGTAACGATTTTTGAGTGCAGGTTTCTCAAAAGTGGCATCAAAAAGAATGGCAAAATATTTCAGGATTTTTTCTTTGACTTCTTGTTCATTCACTTTGGCTACGCCTAGTTCTACGTTCAAAGAAGTTACGGCTTTACCGCGAATCCCACAGGGAATAATATTGTCAAAATAACCCAAATCAGCATTTACGTTTAAAGCAAATCCGTGCATAGTGACCCAACGGGAAGCGCGAACGCCCATTGCACAAATTTTTCTGGCAAATGGTGTTCCTGCGCCTAACCAAACACCGGTTTCGCCTTCGCTTCTGCCACAAACAATTCCATATTCTTCAAGGGTAAGAATAATAGCTTCCTCCAGAAACCGTAGGTATTTATGAATATCCGTAAAAAAATTTTCTAAGTCTATAATAGGATACCCTACGATTTGTCCAGGTCCGTGATAGGTAATATCGCCACCACGATTGATTTTATAAAAAGTAGCTCCTTTAGCTTCCAATTGTTTTTCAGACAAAAGTAAATTACTTAAATCACCACTTTTGCCTAATGTATATACATGCGGATGTGCTACAAAAAGGAAATAATTGGGTGTTTGTAAACTCGTTTCTTCTCTCCTATTTTTAATTTTTAAGTCAACTATCTCTTTGAACAATTCTTCTTGGTATTCCCAAGTTTCTTTGTAATCTTTAGTTCCTAAATCTTGAAGTTGGATGTTTTTATTCATGTGTCATTGCGAGGAACGAAGCAATCCTATTTCGTTCACTTATTTTTGAATGACAAAGGTACAACGTTTTGAGTTTACTGTTTTTTCCTATAAGGTTTTTTTTCAAACCTTGCAGGTAAGATATAAAATTATGAATCAAAAATAATTAGTCTCGGACTTGAACTAATTTCGATGTTTTATCATTGCGCCAAAAAAGTCACCTACAAGATTTGAAAAAACCATTGAAGGATTAACTCATATTTCTGTCAAGTTGAGCGCAGTCGAGACTAACCAAATGAGTCTCGACTGCGCTCGACTTGACCATAAGGCGATTATTTAAGTTCAATATTATTATTCCAAAACAACTTCAAGATTTATACTCTCCGGGTTTTTAAACAATCTGTGATTAGAAATTGCATTTCCAGTGCTTTTTTGTCATCGCTTATTTTTGAATTTATATTTGAACCCGATTTTATTTTTCGAGGAAAATGATATTTCAAAACATAAGACTGCGTAATTTTGAATTTAGAAACTTGCGTTTGGGTCCTTTAATCTTATCCTGTTGTCTTTTTAGTTCAACTGCATTTGTTATTTTTACTATTCTCCTGAAAACACTTGCATCAAAAGCATAGTTCACACTGTAATAATGTTCTTCGGCAACCAGTGCGTAATTATTTTCTATATCATCCGCCTATTCTTCGGTTTTGTATAAATCCGCAACTTCGGTTATTGTATTGAGTTTTTGACTGATTATTATGCAAAATTCTTTCTCGAAGGAACTTTTCTTACTATGGACTTTTACCGTAATAATTTTTTTAAAAATGGCTTTTTCGGATGCTGGTAATTTGGAAAAACTTCTCGGAATTTTTGGTTATCAGATCTTTAAAAACATAAGTTGTATCAAGAAAAACGTCTTCTTTGGAGTGATTTTCAGCTATAAATTACATACAACGATGTTCATCGCGGAGTAATTCTGTTTCAATTTTTCCGGTTCCGTCTTGGTTTAGACAAATGGTTTCTTATACTTGGCAACTGATCAAAAATAATACTAAAAGCAGTAAATCGTGTTTTTCCATTTGGTAATTTAAAATACTTATTGGTTTCTATATATGTTATTTGTACTATTTTTCATGTTGATTTAAAAAAATAAAAGTCGTAGCATAGCCCCGATAGCAGTGGCATCCTTTTTTTCTTGTTTTTTTTTGAACAAGGAAAAAAGATAGAACGAATAGCGGGACGGATCGTCTTGAAGAAACAAAATATTCTGCTCCAAAAAACGGTACATTTTAAACTTTAAATTTTAAAACTTATATAGTATCTTTGCGCTCTTAAAATCAGCATAAAATGGCATTATCCGAACAAGAAATATTACGTAGAGAAGCACTTACAGAATTACGCAATTTAGGTATTGAGCCTTATCCTGCAGCCGAATTTATTACAACCGCATATTCTAGCGAAATCCTAGCTGATTTTGCAAAATACGAAGGTAAGGAAGTGGTTTTAGCAGGTCGTTTGATGGGGAAGCGTATCATGGGAAAGGCGTCATTTGCCGAATTGAAAGATGCTGAAGGGCGTATTCAAATCTATGTTTCGAGAGATGATATTTCGACAGATGAGGAGAAAACCATGTATAATGTCGTTTTCAAAAAACTGTTGGATATTGGCGATTTTATTGGGATTCGCGGAACGGTTTTCAAAACGCAAGTGGGAGAAATATCGGTTCATGTTTATGGATTAACAGTTTTGGCCAAAGCCTTGAAACCACTTCCTGTTGTAAAAACGGATGCTGATGGTAAAACACACGATGCTTTTGCTGATCCGGAACAAAGATACCGTCGTCGGTACGTGGATTTGACCGTGAATGATCATGTAAAAGAAACGTTTATCAAAAGAACAAAATTGTTCAATGCAATGCGTTCTTTTTTTAATGACAAGGGATATCTTGAAGTAGAAACGCCTGTTTTGCAACCAATTCCCGGTGGTGCTGCAGCGCGTCCTTTTATCACGCATCACAACTCGCTTGATATGCCTTTATACATGCGTATTGCGAATGAATTATACTTAAAAAGATTGATTGTTGGTGGTTTTGAAGGGGTTTATGAGTTTTCGAAAAATTTTCGTAACGAAGGAATGGACCGTACCCACAACCCAGAATTTACTGCCATGGAAATATATGTAGCCTACAAAGACTACAACTGGATGATGAAATTTGCCGAAGACCTTTTAGAACATTGCGCGATTGCTGTAAATGGAAGCTCGGAAGTTACTTTTGGAGAACATACCATTAATTTTAAAGCGCCTTACGCCAGAGTGACAATGACGGACTCTATCAAACATTTTACTGGATTTGATATTTCAGGAAAAAGTGAAACAGCGTTATTTGATGCTGCCAGAGGAATGGGAATTGATGTAGATGCAACCATGGGGAAAGGGAAACTGATTGATGAGATTTTTGGCGCGAAATGCGAAGGAAATTACATTCAGCCTACTTACATCACGGATTACCCAAAGGAAATGTCTCCGCTTTGCAAGCAACACCGTGACAATCCAGAATTGACAGAACGTTTTGAATTGATGGTTTGCGGAAAAGAAGTGGCAAACGCTTATTCTGAGTTGAATGACCCAATTGACCAAAGAGCCCGTTTTGAAGACCAAATGAGATTGGCTGAAAAAGGAGATGATGAAGCAACCGGAATAATTGATGAAGATTTCTTGAGAGCATTAGAATACGGAATGCCTCCAACATCCGGAATGGGAATTGGAATGGATCGATTGATTATGTATTTGACAAATAATGCTTCTATCCAGGAAGTGTTGTTGTTCCCGCAAATGCGCCCAGAAAAAACTCAAGTTAAAATTGAATTGGAAGACGATGAGAAATTGATTATTGACCTTTTGAAAGTCAATGAAAACCAAATGGATTTTGGTTTACTAAAAATCAAATCGGAACTGAGCGGTAAAAAATGGGATAAAGCAATGAAAAATTTATCTTCTTTAGGATTGACCGAAGTTGTGGTAAATGGCGACAGCAAAGCGTGTCGATTGAAATCCTAAGTGTATTATAGAGCTATATTTATAAAAATGGAGCTTCAAATTGAAGCTCCTTTTTTATAAATACTATTATTTTTTATGACTGTCCGTAACTAATCCCAAGTTGTTTCTAAATCAGTAATCATCAATCTAACCCGATATCGCGGATTTGATAGCGGATTTGCAATCCGTGCCCACAAACATAAGCCACAACAGCAAATAATTAAAGTTATTATTTCTTTATATTTTTAAAATATAAAAAACTTTACGGGCACGAATTGGAAATCCGCGTGCGCTGTTACTTCCGTTTTGAAATTTTCAAATTGTTCCTTCTCGATTTTGTTTGCCAAATTCAGATAAGAAGTGATGCGTTCTGCGCGGTAATCCTCTGTTTTTTGAGTAATTCCCTGCTACGACAAATCGAATTTCCTGCTATAAAAAGCATTCATTTTTTCGATAAGTACGTCATCCATAATAGAAATAATGGATGAAATTCCATATTCCACACTCGTAGCAGACTATCCATAATGTAAGTATGTCCTTACAATATGGATATAAAAAGTATGAAGTAGTTTACATGTTGTCATGCTAAAATGATTTAATAAATAAGCCACAAAGTTCGAGAAACATAACCGGATTAAAACGGATAAATATCATGCTTTTGTATCGCTGAAATTTCTTTTTTTAGAATGCTGGAGTACCGAAAAATCGGATTAAAGTATTCTTCGAATTTAAATATTAAACCCAAAATTTTGTTAATGATTAAACTTTTAAATAAGAACCCGGTCTTATATACTTAAAACAAAACAAATGAAAAAATTATTTATCGTTGCATTATTAGTTGTCGGAATGACAAGCTTTGCACAAGAAAAAGAAGTAAGACCGGCAAGAGCTCAAATGGGGCAATTAACTCCTGATCAAAGAAATCAACTGCAGTTAAAAAAGATGACTTTGGAATTAGATTTGAATGCTTCACAGCAAAAAGAAATGAGAACAATCCTCGCGGAACAAAGCACTAAAAGAGAAGCTAAAATGGCCGAACGAAAAGCTAACAAAGATTCGGCTAAAAAACGGCTTACCTCTGATGAACTTTTTGCTAAAAAAAGCCAAATGTTAGATGAACAAATTGTGATGAAAGAGAGAATGAAAAAAATTCTTTCCTTAGACCAATATAAAAAATGGGATGACATAAAAGGGAAAAGACACAACCGAATAAAAAAAAGAATGGCATACCATCAGAATAGAAAACCAACAAAAATAGGCGATAAAAAATAATCCATTTACTTGAAGTAAGTCAAAAGTTTAAACTTCATAAAGTCAAAAGAAACACTGTTGCAAACAGTAGTTTAAAATTAATCTGTTGCGTCATTTTGTCTAATTTTAAAACACGACATTATACAGTGGCTGTTACTTATTTCATTTTATTTCATAAAAAAGCCCTGAAATAGTGTCTAATTTTTTAGAGGCAGTCTATTTTCGGGGCTTTTTTTGGTTTAAAATGTTTTCGAAACTTTATCTATCGCTTGAATGGTAAAATCTAAATCAGCATACGTTAATGCATCCGTAATAAACCATGTCTCATAGGCGGATGGCGCAATATAAATTCCTTCCTGCAATAATCCGTGAAAAAATTTCTTGAACGTTTCGTTGTCGCCGTTTGCAGCCGTTTGAAAGTCTACAACCGGAGCCGCGTCAAAGTGAATCGAAATCATTGAGCCAATAGTGTTGATTGTAAATGTAACATCATTTGCTTTCAGAACTTTATCGATTCCTGTAGCCAAATACGCTGTTTTTTCTTCTAGTCTTTTAAAAATAGTACGATCACTGTCTAAAGCTTGTAACATGGCTAATCCTGCGGCCATTGCCAATGGGTTTCCAGACAATGTTCCCGCCTGATATACAGGACCTAACGGAGCAAGATAGTTCATGATTTCTGCTCGGGCAGCAAAAGCACCGACAGGCAATCCTCCACCGATTACTTTCCCAAAACAAACGATATCAGCCGTTACATGCAATAATTCCTGAACACCACCAGCGGCGAGTCTAAATCCGGTCATTACCTCATCAAAAATCAAGAGAATTCCGTTGTCAGTACACAATTGACGTAAGCCTTCTAAAAAGCCTTTATTAGGCGGAATACAACCCATATTCCCAGCAACAGGCTCAACGATTATTGCTGCAATTTCATTTTTATTTGCTTCAATTAAAGTGGCTACGTTTTCTAAATCATTGTATCGTGCCAGCAAAGTATCTTTGGCCGTCCCTGCTGTTACACCAGGACTGTTTGGCGAACCAAAAGTAATGGCTCCGCTTCCGGCTTGTATCAAAAACGAATCCGAATGTCCGTGGTAACAACCTGCAAATTTGATTATTTTATCTTTTTTTGTAAAACCACGAGCCAGCCGTACAGCGCTCATACAGGCTTCGGTACCAGAGTTTACAAATCTAATTTTATCAATATTTGGAACCATAGCAACGGCTAAAGCGGCAATTTGTGTTTCTAATTCTGTGGGCATCCCAAACGAGGTTCCCAACTTTGCTTTCTCTATCACGGCGTGTACAACCGGTTCGTAAGCGTGTCCTAAAATCATTGGCCCCCAAGAATTGATATAATCAATCAAACGGTTGCCATCTTCATCGTACAAATAAGCACCTTTGGCACTTTTGACAAAAATAGGAGTTCCGCCCACTGCCTTAAACGCTCTTACGGGTGAATTTACGCCACCTGGAATTACTTTTTCTGCTTCAGCAAAAAGCTGACTACTTCTTTTATATAACATGTATGAAATTATGAATTATCGTTATTTTAAAATTATTTTACTACCAGTTTTTGTCCAATAGAAAGGGCATTGTCCGAGAGGTTATTTTTTTGTTTTAAATCCTCAATCTTTAATTCGAATTTTTTCGAAATAGAATATAGCGTATCGCCTTTTTGAACCACATAGGAATCCAGCCCCTTAGGGATTGTATTTCTGGATTCAACCGTTAATTCTGCAATCATTTGTTTTTCATTGGACACATAATTAATATCTAGAACCTGATTGTCATATTCATGCAAATTGTAGCGTTCAATATACGAAATCAATTTATCTGGATACTTAGGATCTGTGGCATATCCGGCGGCTTTTAAGCCTTTGGCCCAAGCTTTATAATCGCCTTTTGAGAATTCAAATAATCCAGCATAGCGGCTTCTTCCTGTTAAAAATAAAGCGTGATCTTTAAATGATTCTGATGGATTGTCATATTTTCTAAAACATTCCTGTGCAGCATCGTCATCATGCCTGATACTTTCACCTGTCCAGCCTACATGACATTTTATACCAAAATGATTGTTCGCATTTAAAGCCAAATTACCCCTCCCGGCACCAGACTCTAAAATGGCCTGTGCTAAAATAATACTTGCAGGAATACCATAATTCCTCATATTGCCCATTGCAATATCTTTGAATATGGAAACGTAGGTTACAATCACATCATTTGTAACTATTGTTCTTGAAGTTGAAGCAATCTCTTCCGCTTCACTATTATTCAGCTCTTTACTTGATGCTTTTCCTGCGGTGGCACGTACTGTTTTGGTTTTCTTTTCATATCCCTTTTTAGCCGTCGTCGCAATTTTTGATTTTGAAGGCGCTTTTTTTGTAGTAACAATAAGTGGTCTAGTGGCATTACAACTCACCAAAGTTATTAGTATAAATAGCAGTAGGATTTTCTTAATCATTGATCTCAATTATTGGTAATTGTCTGTTCCGAAGTTTTATATTCATTCCCTGAATTCCCTGAATTCCACCAGTATGAATTAGTAAAATTTTTGATTGGGCAGGAAAATAGTTTTTTTGAATTAGTTCTATAACACCAAAAACCATCTTTCCCGTATAAATTGGATCTAAAGGGATCTTATTTTGCTTATAAAATGAATTGATAAACCCTATTAATGCTTCATTAACTTTACCGTAGCCCCCAAAATGATAGTCTGTAATGAACTCCCAGTTTTCATTTTGTACAAAATTACGAATTTCTTCTTTCAAAAAATCGCCTTTTAAGGCCGGAAACCCTAAAATTTTTTGATGCGGCAAAGCACTGTTTATGATACCGGAAATGGTACCGCCAGTTCCTATCGCACAACAAATATAATCAAATTGAGCATCTTCCTGAGTTAGAATTTCTTCACATCCCTTGATGGCAAGTTCATTAGTCCCGCCCTCTGGCAGGAGATAAAAACGACCAAATTGTTGTTTTAATTTCTCCAAAAATGAGTCATCACTTTTTAACCTATACGCGTCTCTTGAAATAAATTCCAGTTGCATTCCACAATTTTGAGCGAAAATTAATGTTGGATTCTCTGAGATTTTACTTTCTAATTCCTCACCACGGATAATCCCGATGGTTTTAAATCCTTTTTCTTTTCCTGCATAAGCCACAGCGGCAATATGATTGGAAAAAGCACCTCCAAAAGTAAGCAATGTGGTCTGCTCGTTTTTTTTGGCTTCAAGCAAATTGTATTTCAGTTTTCTAAACTTATTTCCGGAAACAAAAGGATGGATCAAATCTTCTCGTTTGATGGTTACTGAAATAGAGTGCGGAAATGCTGTAATTACCTTTTGATTCAAACGAATATTTTTTAACACAAAGGTAAATTTATATATAAAAAAATGCAACCTTTATAGATCGCATTTTGTATTAATTCTTTTCAAAAGGATTTAATTTTTAATTATAATTTTCTGACCCACCTCTATTTTGTCTTTTGTGGCTAATTTTACGATGTAAATTCCATCGCGAAGACCCGCAGTAGAAAACGCATAGCTTGCATTAACTCCCAAATTTTCTTTTTTAAAAATCAATTTTCCGGCGACATCATATAAACTGCAGGCAGCGAGATCCAATAACATGGGATTACTGATTTTTAGATCTTTTGCAGAATTGTTTTGATAAATTACAAAATCTTTACGCACTGCCTCTTCGACACCTAAACTGGAATTGTTTTTAAAGGTAATTTCAAACTGTGTATTATTGACACCAGCCGGAAGTGACAATTCATGGAAATCGTTCTTGATATCAAAATATCTGTCCGATTTCTTATCATGCAGATAAATGTTTGCTACCTCTGGAAGATTTAAAATTTCATTAACTGTGATTTTATAATTGGCTGATTTATCATTTCTAAAACCTAAGGGGATTTTTTTATCACTATCAAAACGGATTGCATTGATAATGAACTCAGAATCCTCTAGTACAAAATAAACATCTGCCGGAGTACTATCACTAGAAGAAATGGCATCCATAGCCCGATCAATTCCATCAGTAGCTTCGGGAATCAATGCCAATGCTAATTGACGCACACCATGGTCGTTCATCAAGGTATTGAATCTGATTTGTGGCGTTGTAACTAAATCTAGCGATGTGTAATCAAATCCGGATTGCTTTTGAGTCATCAAACCAATATTTTTTTTTGTTTTAGAAACACCCGTTATTCTCGTAGGGGCTTGATTACTTACCGTTTCTTTAACAAATCTCCTATAACTATTTTTCATCTCAACAAAACCGTTTGCTAATCCCCCAATCAAAAAACCTTGTCCTATTGGAGAAAAACGTCTCTGATAATTCCCTCCGGTTACGCCTGCTGCGCCTTCATTACCAGAACCGTCATACGAATTAAAAGTAGCTGGAACATAAATTCCGGCACTTCCTAATGCACCCGGGGAAAAAGCACCATAACCCCCTTTGTAATCCGCTATATAATGTGAATTCACTGTGGCGTCTTGTTCCCAAAAATAGGCTATTCCGGTACAATTTGTTTCTGCCAGCAAAAAGGCTGATAAATCAATTGCGGATGGATACGGATTTCCTGTCAATGTAAATTGTTCCACTGCAACGGGTATTGCTATTGTTCCGTCATTTGGTTTTCCTCTAAAATCATATCGCTGTTGACTTCCGGGATTATTTTGAACGCCATTTACAGTAAAGCCATTTGTACCTGATGTTCCTTTCATTGTAAATCCTTCTCCTGCGTTCAGACCGAAACTGGCTCCCACTCGTACCCAATTCGAATAGCCTGATGAAGCTATTAATTTATAGACCCAAAAGGGTGCAATTGCTAACGGATTCGCCGTTCCATTATAATTACTCATTGACAATATTGCCGGCTCTTTGAAAGCAATCAAACCATCAACATCCTTAAGTTGAGTCACCCCAAAAGGAGAATTTCCGGCGGTGACACTTGTTTGTCCCACAGGCGAACACCAATAGTCATATTGAAAATTATTAGTTGTTCCTTCCTGAAATACGGACAAACTTCCTAATCCTTGATTTGTTCCTGCTGCAATTGTCCCTTGTATCAACTGCCCATTTTCCCTTAAATAAAAATTACTGTTGACCGCATTTAGTTCTAATTGTTGGTTAATGAAAACAACCTCATTATTGACAAAAACATAACTATTAGGACTCACATACATTTGAGCACTCATGTTGTTTTGCAAAAAAATTATCGCAAAAATTGCCACTATCTGTTTAAGTCTTGCTGCGTTCATAAGCATATATGTTAAGTTGTTTTTCTATATTATTTTTTCTAAAACTATGGTCAAAATATATCCTCTTAAAAAATCTTGCTTGCATAATAAAACTACAAATCAGTTTTTTCAATACCAAAACATGAAATTTTCTCTAAAAACGAGTAAAATTACAAAAAAACAGGATCTTTATTTGACTAAGTACCAATAAAAAGTATTTAAAATTCGTTTAACTAATTATACCTATTGTTTAAATAAGTTATTCCTTTCAAAAAAATAAAATTAAAAATAAACAAAATTAAAACAATACAAAACTCTCCAAAGTAAGTAATGACTAAAATTTAATGTCGTATTTTAATAAAATACTAAATTTCTTTGCCACAGATTTCACAGATTACCACAGATTAATTCGTTATGTAATTTTAAAATCTTTTTAATCCTTACAATCTGTGGCAAAAACTCTTTTTAATAATTGCGACAATATATCTTTCTTGCTACTTGTTATAAAAAAAATCATTTTCAGTAGTTCAATCCCTTTTATTTAATAAAAAAAAGCCCGGCCGTTTAAAATAAAAAAAAACATTAAAACAAAAAAAACTGGCCGATAGATCATAAATATTTAAAAAACCGTAAAAAAGTCGTCTTTTAAGGTAATGAAAATTCCTCTCATGAGCATACGCCTCTCTTTCAAAACTACTATTTCCGTAAGCCAAATTTGCATTTTTATACCGAACCAATCGAAAACAATATTCTAACAGATACCAAGAAAAAGAGGAATAATTAATAATTCTAATTGCTGGCGCAAATGAATTTTTTCATGATTAATTAAACTGATATTTGTTCTATCTTCTTGATATTGTACCCCAGCAAATGGGAATACCGCTAATCCACTGTATCCTTTTGGAATTAAATATTTAGAAACAATCAGAAACATTCGCTATAAAATTATAAATTTGTACTACTAAAGTGGTCCTTTTTAATGAAAAAGCGCAATCGTTTGAATCCCAATTTAGCAATTGAACGAAATCGAATGACGCCTGCAATCGCACAATACCAAATATGATGGACCAAAATACTGAAAATAAATTAATAGAAGGGGAAGATTTCTATTACACACCCGAAGGCTATAAATGTTTTACTGAAAAATACCATTTAAAACGGGGTTATTGCTGTAAAAGTGGCTGTCGCCATTGTCCGTATAAAAGCCCGCTAACACCCAAAGGGGAAAAAAGAAGAGATTATGAATAATAAAAGCTTACATTACCATGACTAACTCACCTCACATAACTCCTACCACGATTCCGATTTCAGAAACTAGGACCTCTTTTCAAGAACAAATACAACAAGGAATCCCATCGGTTTTACCAAAACCAAAACCATACGATATGGATATCAATCACGCACCAAAGCGTAAAGAAATCCTTTCGAATGAAGAAAAAAAATTAGCCCTTCGTAATGCTTTGCGTTATTTTGAACCAAAACATCATAATGAGCTAATAAAAGAATTTCGACAAGAATTAGAAATATACGGCCGTATTTATATGTATCGCTTTCGTCCCGATTATGAAATGCGTGCGCGTCCAATAAATGAATATCCTGGAAAAAGCGAACAGGCCAAAGCAATTATGCTGATGATTCAAAACAATCTGGATTACGCCGTGGCACAACATCCGCACGAACTGATAACCTATGGCGGCAATGGAGCTGTATTCCAAAACTGGGCACAGTATTTATTGACGATGCAATACTTATCAGAAATGACCGATGAGCAAACATTGACGATGTATTCCGGGCATCCAATGGGATTATTTCCCTCGCACAAAGAAGCGCCACGAGTTGTAGTAACAAACGGCATGGTAATCCCTAATTATTCTAAACCGGATGATTGGGAAAAAATGAATGCTTTAGGCGTTTCTCAATACGGCCAAATGACCGCCGGAAGTTACATGTATATTGGCCCGCAAGGAATTGTACACGGAACAACTATCACGGTTTTGAATGGTTTTCGTAAAATAAAACGCAGTCCAAAGGGCGGATTATTTGTTACTTCTGGTTTGGGCGGCATGTCTGGCGCACAACCTAAAGCCGGAAATATTGCCGGTTGTATCACCGTTTGTGCCGAAGTAAACCCTAAAATTACACATATTCGCCACAGTCAAGGATGGATTAATGAAGTGATTGATAATATTGATGCGCTGGTAAAAAGAGTCGCTTTGGCGCAAGCCAATAATGAAATTGTGTCCATCGGATATCTTGGAAATGTGGTTGAGGTTTGGGAAAAATTTGACCAGGAAAACATCCATATTGATTTAGGATCAGATCAAACTTCGCTACACAATCCTTGGGCAGGTGGCTATTATCCTGCTGATATTTCCTTTGAAGAAGCCAATGAAATGATGGCATCAACTCCTGATTTATTTAAAACAAAAGTACAAGAAACATTACGACGTCATACGACAGCAATCAATAAACACACTGCCAAAGGAACGTATTTCTTTGATTATGGAAATGCTTTCTTACTGGAAGCTTCCCGTGCCGGTGCAGATGTCATGGCAGAGAATCACATCGATTTCAGATATCCAAGTTATGTACAGGATATCATGGGACCCATGTGTTTTGATTACGGTTTTGGCCCTTTCCGATGGGTTTGTGCTTCGGGAAAACCAGAAGATTTAGCCAAAACAGATGTAATTGCTTGCCAGGTTTTGGAAGAAATGTCCAAAACAGCTCCCGAAGAAATTCAGCAACAAATACAAGACAATATTCATTGGATAAAAGGCGCACAAGAAAACAAATTGGTTGTAGGCTCACAAGCACGAATCCTTTATGCAGATGCTGAAGGACGCGTAAATATTGCCGAAGCTTTTAATCAGGCTATTGCCAAAGGCGAAATAGAAACCGTAATTTTAGGTCGCGATCACCATGATGTTTCCGGCACCGATTCTCCATACAGAGAGACTTCTAACGTTTATGATGGCTCAAGATTTACCGCTGATATGGCGATACAAAACGTCATTGGAGACAGCTTTCGTGGCGCCACTTGGGTATCCATTCACAATGGCGGTGGCGTGGGCTGGGGAGAGGTAATAAACGGCGGATTTGGTATGGTTCTTGATGGTTCAAAGGAAGCGTCAAGACGTTTAGCATCAATGCTTTTCTGGGATGTCAACAACGGAATTTCCAGAAGAAGCTGGGCTAGAAATGAAGGAGCAGTATTTGCTATAAAAAGAGCGATGCAAACACAACCTTTATTGAAAGTAACCATCCCTAATACAGTCGCTGACAATTTATTGGATTTTTAAAAATTTGAACGTATCTTTAATAAACATTTAGTAATCAAAAAAAACAGGTCATGAAAGCAATTAAACTCCTTCTCGCATTTCTACTTTTAGTATTTGCCTCTTGCGCTTCCGTAAAAGTATATTCTGATTATGATAATAATGTCGATTTTACTCCGTACAAAACGTACGCTTTTCATAAAAAAGGCATCGATCGAGTTGAAATATCAGAATTGGACAAAAAAAGAATACTCAATGCCATAGATCGAGAATTAAGTAAAAAAGGAATGACCAAAAGTGAAAATCCAGATTTGCTGATTAATATATTAACTAAAGAAAGAGAACGCATTGACGTAAATCAGTTCAACGCAGGCTGGGGTTACGGATGGGGTTGGGGATGGAATCCTTACTTTTGGGGAGGCCGCAGCAGTTTTGTTTCCTCATCAACGGAAGGGACATTGTATATTGATTTAATTGATGCCAAGAAAAAAGAATTGGTTTGGCAAGGCGAAGGAGTTGGTTATTTGACCGAAACCCGAAGTGAAAAAGAAAAACAAATCAACGAATTTGTGGCAAAAATTCTTGAACAATTTCCGCCCAAAGTAAAATAGTTTACCATCACATTTCAACATAAAAGCCTACCTTTGCGTAGGCTTTTTTTATACCAAATTATGGCACAATTTAACGACATTTCCACATTCGAAGATATTAAATTACTAGTGAATACTTTTTATTCTAAAGTTCAAAAAGACGAATTTATCGGACCCATATTCAACGAGAAAATAGGCAATCGCTGGCCGGAACATTTAGAAAAAATGTATCGCTTTTGGCAAACTATTTTACTTGAAGTGCATTCTTATTCCGGAAGTCCATTTCCACCACACAAACAATTACCGGTCGCCAAAGAACATTTTGACCGCTGGATGCAAATTTTCACTGAAACAACTGACAACTTATTTTCTGGTCCATTAGCCGACGAAGCTAAACTTCGGGCAAAAAATATGGCTGAAATGTTTAATTACAAAATTGACTACTTCCGCAATCTTGAGAAAAGTCAAACGAACAATTCATAGTTTTTAAAGTGGGTTCAATCCAAAATATGTTCCTTTTTGCAAACAGCAACAAATTATTTTATGCGCAATTTATTATTACTTGTCGTTTTACAAGCTTTCCTCATTTCTTGTTCCAATTTAAAGCAAACAGCTGACAACAAGTCAACCCCAAGTTTAAAACTAATCAGTTCCATTGAAATTCCTTTTGAGGAAACGTTTCAAAACACAAAAGTGGGCGGATTGTCCGGAATCGATTATGATGCCAAGAATGATTTGTATTATTTGATCAGTGACGATAGATCCATGTTTAACAATTCAAGATTTTATACGGCAAAAATTCATTTGCTCGAAAATAAAGTTGAACGTATTGATTTCCAAAGTGTCACCACTTTAAAAAATGCAACTGGGAAAGCGTTTGGCAATTGGAATACCATGCCAACTACTTCCGCAGACCCGGAAGACATCCGATTCAATCCAATAACGAACACTTTGGTTTGGAGTAGCGAAGGCGCTCGAGTGCTAACAGCAGATAAGGAAGTTTTACAAGATCCTTCTCTAAATTTCATGAATTTAAAAGGTGATTTTCTAGGCAATGTCACCTTACCGGAAAATTTAAAAATGCAGAAACTGGAAAAAGGTCCGCGAAACAACGGCGCTTTAGAGGGAATTACTTTTGACAAAAACTATAAAAATGTCTATACCAATATTGAAGAACCATTATTTGAAGATGGCGACCAAGCCAATACCAGCGAAGGCGGTTTGATTCGGTTGTATCAATTTGATGTCAAAACAAAAAAGAACACCGCTCAATACGGCTATAAACTGGAACCTATTGCTCGTGAGCCTAATCCGAAAGGGACATTTGGTGTAAATGGCGTTTCGGCAATTCAGTATTATGATAAAAATCAATTACTGGTAGTGGAACGCTCCTATTCTACCGGAACGCAAGCCTGCACGATAAAAGTATTTTTGTGTGACCTGAAAAAAGCAACTAATATAAAAAATTACAGCTCTTTGCAAAATCAAAAATTCGAATTGGCTTCTAAAAAACTGGTCCTTAACATGGATGATTTGGGAATTTTTATTGATAATATCGAAGGACTTACTTTTGGTCCAAAATTGGCAAATGGTAATCAATCTATTATTTTCATTTCAGATAATAATTTTTCAGATAAACAAAAAACGCAGGTTTTGGTGTTTAAGTTGGCGAAGAAGTAAATCCAAAAAATAGCTATCAATCCTCTATCCAGTTCGCCAAAGAACATATTCAGTACCAACAAAAATGAGAATGCACAATGTTTAATTTAGCGGAAGTCAATGAAACATAATTGGAGAATGTTTGAAATTATACTATCTGGAATTCAGATTTGCCTCGGTATTTTAATATGGTTTTTTGTCTATTTAACTTGCAATCAATATTATACTTTTTTGTGGAAAAATCCATTAATGGACCATCATAGCATTGTTCAAATGGCTGTCAGAAAAAATATAACTTTAGTAATTCTATCACTTATTGCTATTTCATCAGCAATACTTTTAATCAAAAACTTATCTCAAGGCTGGGTGATGAGTGTTATAACTTGGATTATGCTTATAATAACATTGATAATTAACTCCTATCGATTAAACCAAAGCAATCCTAATGAGTTAGATTTAATTTCTATATTTATTATAGGAATAATTACATTTGTTTTTATAGCTATTGTATTCGCATTAAATAATATAGAATTCAAACGGAAATACAGCCCAACCATAAAAAACTGGATTTTCATAGCAATTTCTATTGTTGTACTGACAGCTTTAAAATCTTTATAAGCTTAAGCGAGAGTGTGACGAACTGAGCAGACTTTGTGCGCGGAATGTATTGATGAGATTGCTTCGTTCCTCGCAATGACTAAATGGACAAAAATCATCATAAATGTCAAAATCTCTAATTAATCCCCAACTCCTCTAACCCCGATTGCAATGAAAAGCTTTTTGTGAAAGCCGTTTTGATTTTTCTTGTTTATAAAAAGCGACTCCTCTCCCCAACCCTCTCCAAAGGAAAGGGAGAAAAGAGGAATACCCCTTTTTATTTCTCCTGCCGGAACATTAGAAAAACAAACGGGTTTGCAAAAACTTGCAATGAAAAGCGGGAAATCGCTCCTGAAATTCGTACTTTTGCAGTAGAACTACAACGTTTTCGATATGAACTCAACTATAGAAAGCAATCCGTTATTAGACCGATTGCCAAAGCACTTAAAACAATTCATTAAGCCTCAGGATTATAGCGATTATACGCCCATAAATCAAGCGGTTTGGCGTTATGTGATGCGCAAAAATGTAGCTTATTTATCAAAAGTGGCGCATAGTTCCTACCTAGAAGGATTAAAAAAAACAGGAATTGAGATTGATAATATTCCGAGTATGTACGGTATGAACCGCATTCTGACTGAAATAGGCTGGGCGGCGGTTGCGGTAGATGGATTTATTCCGCCCAATGCTTTCATGGAATTTCAGGCCTATAATGTGCTTGTAATTGCTTCTGACATTCGCCAACTTGAACATATAGAATACACGCCCGCACCAGATATTATTCACGAAGGTGCAGGTCATGCTCCCATAATTGCTAATCCGGAATATGCGGAATATTTACGCCGTTTTGGCGAAATAGGCTGTAAAGCGCTCTCTTCACATAAGGATTATGAAATGTATGAAGCCATCCGACTGCTTTCCATCGTAAAAGAAGCTGAGGGAACTCCCCAAGCTGTTATTGATGCTGCCGAAAAAGCGGTAGAAGATTTGCAAAACAATATGGGTGAATTATCAGAAATGGCGCAAATTAGAAACCTGCATTGGTGGACTGTTGAATACGGTCTCATTGGAACCGTAGAAAATCCTAAAATTTATGGTGCCGGTTTGTTATCTTCAATAGGCGAAAGTGCGCACTGCATGACAAACGAGGTAAAGAAAATCCCGTACGACCTATCAGCAGCAAACCAGAGTTTTGACATCACAAAATTGCAACCGCAACTTTATGTCACACCAACATTTGCTTATTTAAACCTAATTTTAGAGGAATTTGCCAATAAAATGGCACTTAGAACGGGCGGTTTATCCGGAATAGAAAAACTGATAGACTCAAATGCTCTGGGAACAATTGAATTGAGTACAGGCTTGCAAATTTCTGGAATTTTCAGTTCCGTAATTGCACACGAAGGCAAGCCTATTTATATACAAACCATCGGAAAAACGGCTTTAGCTTCTCGCCAAAAAGAACTGGTTGGTCATGGAACTTTGACACATCCTGAGGGTTTTGGAAGTCCTATTGGGAAGCTGGAAGGAATCAATCTGGCAATTGAAGACATGAGTCCAAAAGATTTGAATGCCTACGATATATTGGAATCGAAAACGGTCAAACTGGAGTTTGAAGGTGGCATCACTGTTGAAGGTGAAATCATAACCGGCTCCAGAAACTTACAAGGCGAAATTATTTTGATTCGCTTTAAAAACTGTACTGTGTCACACGGAGAAACGATTTTGTTTCAACCAGAATGGGGCATTTATGATATGGCTGTGGGTAAAAAAGTGATTTCGGCTTTTTCAGGCCCTGCAGATGTGAATAGTTTTGATTTGATTTCGCATCTTCCCGCGAGCAAAACCATTAAAGCGAAACATACCGCAGAACGTGATGATTTAGAGGTTTTGTACCAAACTGTTAGAAATAGTAGAGAAACCAGGGATACAGAAACTCCCTTGAAGCCTATATTCGAAAATTTACGAACCAATCACCCAAAGGATTGGTTACTAGCTGTTGAAATCACAGAGCTGCTAAAAGAAAGAAATGAAATTAAATTATTACAGGAAATATTGGTTTATCTCGATCAATTAAAACAAAAAAGACCTGAAGTAGCGCATTTGATTACTGGTGGTTTGGATTTAATCTTTGACAAAGAGAAAGCTTAGTTTTCCAATTTAGGTTTGTCAAATCGAGCGCAGTCGAGATTTTTCAATAGGCTTAAACAGCTATAAAAATGGTTTCGACTGCGCTCAACCTGACAAAAAAACTATTATAATTTTATTTTTTGTCCAAAATCTTTTTCGCTTTCGATTACTTTTCCTTCGTATTGTAATTTCCAGCCCATTGAATTACTCAAAATTAATATTTTGGACAATTCGCTGATTAATCGGTTTTGAGCATTGGTTTTCAGTGAAGACTTTTCTATTTTCTTGGCGAGATTTGCTTTGACCGATTTATTGATCTTATTATAATCATCTCCCGTAAACGGATTCAGCTTGCTTTGTTCTACGTTATAAAACTGAATATCTGGACTTATTTTTATTTCTTCTTTTGGAATACTGACAATAGTGATGGTTTTATTTTTTTCATCTATTTCATATTTCATTTGGCGCAAATCATAAGCAACTGTAACATCAGCATTGACTATTACCAATGCTTTTTTCTCAAAAGAAAGCATATCCAACAAATATTTTTGCTGATTTTTATAGGTAATCACTTCGGAGAAATGACCTTCAGTAACTACTAATTTTCCAACATTTAGAATTTGTTGCTGAATGAGATTTGTGTTGTACTGGATATCTTCATCGTCGTTTTTCTTAAAATCGCAGTATTTGAATAATAAAAATATTCCCCCGATAACTACTATTGCAATACCTATTCTTCTTAACATAATTAAAATTTCATAAATGAATATTCTGATTCCAATTTAGTGATTTTTTCTCTGACTTTAGACTCAAATTTTAAATGACTTTCAGATTTCGGATTAAAAGGCTTGTGCGAAAGACTTTTTTGAATAGTTGAAACTTCATCCATTGTAGCAAAAGCAGTTTCAGAAATTGTAGTTTCCTTGAAACGTTTCCAAATATAATCGATTGCCACTGGATTGGGATGCAACATATCTTCAGTATAAAAACGGTAATCTCGAAGTTCATCCATCATGATTTCGTAGCTGGGAAAGTAATTTATAGTCGAAAGTCGAAAATCAAAAGTCCCATGAAGCGCACTAATTATATTGGCTTTGCTCCATTGATTTTCGACAAAACCATCTTTGATGTGACGCACTGGAGAAACGGTAAAAATAATGGTGCAACTAGGATTTACAACATGAATTAATTTCAGTGTCTTTACTATACTTTCTTCTATTTCTTCAACAGAAAGTAATTCTTTCTGAAACAGCTTTTGCGGTACTTTATGACAATTAGCCACAACACAATTGCTTTCTATATTTCGATATACCCACGAAGTTCCGTAAGTAATAATAATATGGGAAACATGCTGCAATTGCAGTTTTGTAGCTATCAGCATTGCATTTAAAGATGCTAACAATTCCTCTTTACTAGAACTGCTTAAATCCGAATGCACATCAAAACAATGCCAGCGTTCGTTGTAAAAAAAAATGTCGCTTTCTGTAAATTGCTTTCCGGAAACAGCAAAATCAACTAGTTTTTCAATCGCTATAGGATGAAACAAAATGCCAAATGGATTACAACTATTTTGAAATTTAAAATAGTCCAGTTTCTGCGCCATATTTACCGCAAAACAAGAACCTAAAGAAATAATTTTAGAAGTATAATCAATAGGAAACTTACTTTTAGGAATGGGAACTTGGGTTCTGAAATTCATATTTATTTCTCGCAAAGCCGCATAGGTTAAAGGTTATTTACAATTCTTGTAATTCCTGTTTTAATTGGTGGTTCGTTGAAATTAATTAACAAGCCAAATTTCATTCCTGTAATTTTCAGTTACGTTTAAAGTTGTATTGGATGAACATTAGCAATTTGTTCAACTGATTTTATTTCTAAAATAACTTTATTTTCTATGATCAAGCCAGTTCTGAATCCAATATCTAATTTTACTTAATCCCAGACAACGGGAAGTGGTTTTTGACTTTCAACTAGTAGTCCTCTTTTCGTTAACTCATAAAACAAAACAACTTCATAAACTGATTCTAATAACCCTGGACCAAACTTAATGTGCATCTTTTAACAAACATCAATAACAATTTTTGAAATCTCGTTTTCAGTCATTTTTTTATTTCTCGCCAATATATTAAAAAAATTACGATATAATTACTTTACAAACTCAATTGCTTTTTCTAAAGCTTGCTGAATTCCTGCGACATTCTTCCCTCCTGCTGTTGCAAAAAATGGTTGTCCTCCGCCTCCACCTTGGATAAATTTACCCAATTCACGAACCACTTGTCCTGCATTTAGGTTTTTCTCCGCAACTAATTCTTTAGAAATATAACAGGTCAACATTGGTTTTTCTCCAGAAGCTTCGGGATTCACTGTAGCCAAAACTAGAAACAAGTTATTTCCTAAATTTCCTAATTCGTACGCCAAATCTTTTGCTCCCTCCGGATTCAAATCGACTTGTTTTGCCAAGAATTGAACGCCATTAATTTCCTGTATCTCAGCGATTAAACTCACTTTAATATTTTTGACTTTATCTTTTACCAAAAACTCAATTTGCTTAGTCAATTTGACATTTTCTTCTTGCATCGAATGAACGGCTTTCAGAATATCCTGAGGATTTTTTAAGGCTATTTTTACTTCATTCAATGTGCTTTCATGCGAAGCAAAATGTGCTTTTACCGCATCACTTGTAATCGCTTCTACACGACGAATTCCTGCAGCAACCGCTCCTTCTGAAACGATTTTGAAATGCCAGATTTCAGCTGTATTTTTCACGTGGATTCCACCGCATAATTCCATGCTTTCGCCAAATTTGATTGCCCGAACCTCATCTCCATATTTCTCTCCAAAAAGTGCCATCGCTCCTTCTTGAACTGCTTGCGCAAAAGGAATATTTCTTCTTTCAATTAGTGGTAATTGCTCTTGAATTCTTGCATTTACAAAATCTTCCACTTGCTGCAATTCGGTTTCCGTCATTTTAGCAAAATGAGAAAAGTCAAAACGCAAGTAGTTTGGATTTACTAGCGAACCTTTTTGTTCTACGTGTGTTCCAAGAATACTTCTCAAGGCTTGGTGCATTAGATGTGTCGCCGAGTGATTTCTGGAAGACAAACTTCTCAAATCTTGATTTACTTTGGCTACAAAACCAGCATTTATATTTTCCGGTAATTTTTTTGCAAGATGTAAAATCAGGTTGTTTTCTTTTTTCGTATCGATGATTTCGATAGTTTCATTTGCAGACCCGAGCGTTAGCGAACTGGCGGAGCAAACTAACGTTCCTTTATCACCCACTTGTCCTCCACCCTCTGGATAGAACGGGGTCTTGTCTAAAACGATTTGGTATAAAACACCATCTTTTTTACTGTCTACTTTACGAATGCGAGTGATTTTTACGTCACTTTCTGATTGGTCGTAGCCTACGAATGTTTCTACATTTCCTGGGACTAATAGCAACCAGTCTTCGGTAGAAACTTCCGATGCCGCACGGGAACGTTTTTTTTGTTCTTGCATGGCGGCGTTAAAACCAGCTTCGTCCAGTTCGAATCCTTTTTCTCGAAGAATTAATGCGGTCAAGTCAATTGGAAATCCAAACGTATCATACAATTCAAACGCTTTTATTCCAGAAACTGTTGAACCTTTAGTTTCGGCAACCACATTTTCTAATAATTGCAATCCTTGGTCTAATGTTCTCAAGAACGATACTTCTTCTTCCCGAATTACATTCGTAACCAATTGTTGTTGCGATTTGATTTCCGGAAAAAACTCTCCCATTTGATTCGCTAAAACAGTAACTAATTGATTGATGAACGGTTCTTTTATATTAAGAAACGTAAATCCGTACCGAATGGCACGACGCAAAATTCTACGAATTACGTAACCAGCACCTGTGTTTGATGGCAATTGTCCATCGGCAATAGCAAATGCAACCGCACGAACGTGATCGACTACTACCCGAATAGCGATATTTATTTTTTCCTCATCTGCATTCGGTACGGACAAGTCTCGACTTGTACCTACGGAATTTGATGTGTATTTTAATCCTGTAATTTGCTCTACTTTTTCGATAAGTGGCATAAACACATCCGTATCATAATTGGATGTTTTTCCTTGTAATGCCATACACAAACGCTCAAATCCCATTCCGGTATCAACGTGTTTTGCTGGCAATTTTTCCAGAGAACCATCGGCTTTACGGTTGAACTCCATGAATACATTGTTCCAGATTTCCACTACTTGGGGATGATCATTGTTAACCAAACTTTTTCCTGAAACTAAGGCTTTTTCTGCTGCAGAACGAATGTCAACGTGAATTTCTGAACACGGCCCGCAAGGTCCTTGGTCTCCCATTTCCCAGAAATTGTCTTTCTTGTTTCCAAGAATGATACGGTCTTCGTCAATTAATGCCGCCCAAATATCCCAAGCTTCCTGATCGAATGGTACGTTTTCAATTGGATTACCTTCAAAAACGGATACGTATAAGTTTTCTTTTGGAATTTTATAGACTTCTGTCAAAAGTTCCCATGCCCAGTTGATAGCTTCTTTCTTGAAATAATCTCCAAAAGACCAGTTTCCCAGCATTTCAAACATGGTGTGATGGTAGGTATCAAAACCTACATCTTCCAGATCATTATGTTTTCCTGAAACACGAAGGCATTTTTGCGTATCAGCAATTCTGTTGCTTTTTGGAGTTCCGTTACCTAGAAAATATTCTTTGAACTGGGCCATCCCTGAATTGTTGAACATTAGTGTTGGATCATCCTTGAGAACTATGGGTGCCGATGGAACGATTAAGTGTCCCTTTGATGCGAAAAAATCCAAAAATTGTTTGCGTACGTCTTGTGATTTCATTTTTTTATTTAAATATTTAAAGATTCAAAAATTTAAAGATTAGTTAGAATTGAATTTTTCAATCTTTTAATCATTAAATCTTTTAATTTCTTTTGCCCCAGATAGTAGTGAAAAGCTTCGAGATTTATACATTTATTTTTTCTTGAGGTGGCAGAGCAACCGAAGGAAGCTCCTGCTAGCTCATTAGAAAAAAAATTTATAAACGAGAACTTGCAACAAATAGCTGGAATAGGCACATTATTTTATTTATTATTGAAAAAAGGGTGTAACAAATGAAACATTTCTTAAATTTGTTCGTCTAACCTTTTACAGTGTGCAAAAATAGGGTATTTTAAAATATGTCGAAAGTAAAATATTATTACGATTCTGAAAATTTAGCGTACAGGAAAATAAAAACTCGAAAAAGAAGAAAATTTGGTGTTATCATTCTGTTTTTGCTGGCCTCGATATTATTTGGTTTTTTGAGTTTTATTGTATTATTGAACACCCCTTATTTTGAAACGCCTAAAGATCGGTTGCAGGCTCGCGAAATTGAAAATTTAAGATTGAATTATGCGATTTTAAATAAAAAAATGGATCAGGTAAATAGCGTAGTTGAGGCTCTTGAAGAGAGAGATAATAATTTGTATCGGGTATATTTCAATAAAACAGCAATTCCTGACTCTGTCCGGAAAGCGGGATTACCGGGAATAAACAGGTATAAAGTACTAGAGGGATATGACAATTCCCAGTTGGTACTGAATACCACCAAAAGAATTGATGTATTAAGTAAGGAACTCGCCATTCAATCCAAATCACTGGATGTCATTTTGAAAATGGCAGATGCTAAAAGTGATTTTTTGTCTGCCATTCCTGCCATTCAGCCAGTGCGAAATGAAAATTTAAAACGACTGGCATCTGGTTTTGGTTATCGAACAGATCCGTTTACAAAAGTAAGAAAAATGCATGAGGGAATGGACTTTACCGCCAAAACAGGAACTCCAATTTATGCCACTGGAGACGGAATTGTAATAACCGCCGACAATAGGGCCTCTGGATATGGAAATCATATTGTAATTCGGCATGGATTTGGATACGTAACATTATACGCGCATTTAAGTAAATATAAAATACGAGCTGGACAGCGTGTAAAACGCGGAGATGTAATAGGATATGTGGGAAGTACCGGAAGATCTGAAGCACCGCACTTGCATTATGAAGTTCATAAAGATAACAAAGTGGTAAATCCGCTTAATTTTTATTATGGAAACATTTCGGCAGTAGAGTATGTTGCTATAGCACAATTAGCGAATCAAGAGAATCAATCGCTAGATTAATCCTTTAACAAAGTGTTCAGTATTCAGTCGAAATAGTTTATAAAAGAAGTGTTCAGAAAAGATTAAAATAAAAAATATGCACATTGAACTTTCTAAAGATAAAAGATATTATAGCATTGGCGAAGTAGCCAAAGCATTTGACGTGAACGCCTCGCTGATACGTTTTTGGGACAATGAATTTGATATTTTGAAACCAAAAAAAAATGCCAAGGGCAATCGCATGTTTACACCCGAGGATATCACTAATTTGCAATTGATTTATCATTTAGTCAAGGAAAGAGGTTTTACGCTGGAAGGGGCTAAAACCCATTTGAAGGAAGGACAAAAGAAGGCTTTGGATAATTTTGAAATAATCCGGAAATTAGAAACGATACGCACACAATTAACAAATATTAAAAACGAATTGTAATCCCGAGACAAAACAGGGATCCCACTATTTACAATTAAAATTAAACAACAAACATTAAATTAAACAAAGATGAAAAGATTTTTGCCTTGGATTATCGTAGGAGTTATTATTATTGGTATGTACAGCTGGATTAAAGGGATTAATAATACTGCGGTAACAATGAACCAAACAGTAGAACAATCATGGGGAGATGTGCAAACGGCGTACCAAAGAAGAAATGACCTGATTGGAAATCTAGTAAATACTGTAAAAGGTGCTGCTGATTTTGAAAGAAGTACCTTGACTGCTGTTATTGAGGCACGTGCCAAAGCTACCTCAACTACTATTGACCCAACGAACATCACACCGGAAAAATTAGCTGAATTCAACAAAGCACAAAGTGGTGTTAGTAGTTCTTTGTCTCGATTGTTAGTATCAGTAGAGCGCTATCCTGAGCTGAAAGCCAACCAGAATTTCTTGAAATTACAAGATGAATTAGCTAGCACAGAAAATCAAATTCTAACAGCAAGAACACGTTTTAACGAAGCAGTTAAACCTTATAATTCACACATTAAAACGTTTCCAAACAGCTTATTTGCAGGAATGTTTGGATTCAAAGACAAAGCATATTTTACTGCTGTTGAAGGAGCGGATGCACCTGTTGAAGTAAACTTCTAAAATTGGATTATTAAATCTTATATATTTTTATAGGTCAGAATAAATCAAATTTAAATTCAAGAAACAACCTTTTAAAAATTAACGATTTTTGACTTCAGATTTAACATTGCTGAAATCAAAAATCGTTAATCTTAACTCAAAAATATCTCAATGTCAAAAGTAGCAGAATTATTAACCCCGGAAAACGAACAGGAGATTGTTGAAGCTATTCGCATGGCTGAAAAAAACACTTCTGGTGAGATTAGAGTTCACATAGAAAAAACAACTTCCATGGATGCGTATGAACGAGCCAGAGACGTTTTTCATGAACTTAAAATGGATGAAACCGAACTTAAAAATGGTGTTTTAATATATTTAGCTGTTGATGATCACCAATTTGTAATTTGTGGAGACCAAGGCATCAATGATGTTGTTCAAGATGACTTTTGGAATCGTACACGGGATCTAATGGTCGTTCAGTTTAAAACCGGGAATTTCAAGCAAGGACTTATTGACGGAATCACCAGAGCCGGTGAACAATTACAAAGTTATTTTCCTTGGCAAGAGGGAGACACGAATGAATTATCAAACGAAATATCTAAAGGATAATGTTATTACAAAAAAAGAATACCCTAATTTGCCTAAAGTTGTTTGTTTATCTGTTATTTACACAAGTTAGTTTTGCGCAATTAACCATACCTGAAAAACCAACGTTACAAACCTCTGTTTACGATTATGCCAAGGTTTTAAGTGCCACAGAAAAAGCACAATTAGAAGAAAAACTGATTAAATACTCTGACTCTACCACAACGCAAATTGTAGTGATCACTATAGAAAGCCTAAAAGGGGAAGATGTAAGTCAATTAGCTACCCGGTGGGCACAAACTTGGGGAATTGGAGGAACTGCAAAAGAAGACAATGGTGTCATTATTTTACTCTCTAAAACCGAAAGAAAAATTGCAATAAACCCTGGTTATGGTCTAGAAGACAGGCTTACCGCAGGAACTGGTGGAGAAATAATCCGGAATATAATCATTCCAGAATTTAAAAAGGGAACCTATTACAGTGGATTAGACAAAGGAACAGATGCCTTAATTGATGTTTTTAAAGGCAAATACAAAGGTGTTCGCAAACAAACACCAAAAGAAAAAGAATTCCCGATACTGCCTATTATAGTTATCGTGATCGTGATACTGGTATTAATATCCCGAAATAAAGGGGGTGGAAATTCAGGAAATTCCGGTGGCGGAGGTCCAAGTCTACTCGACGTTATTATTTTAAGCAGTCTTGCCGGTGGCAGAGGTGGCGGCGGTTTTGGCGGCGGAGGCTCTTCTGGAGGTGGTTTTGGTGGCGGTTTTGGCGGCGGGGGATTCTCTGGTGGCGGATCAAGTGGTAGTTGGTAGCAATACCGCTTACAGAGATGCGTTTCCAAATTAAGACCTTGCTAACTAAACAATAAGACAGTGATTGATAATCAACTTATAAAAGTAGATTTCTTTTTAAATACCAATAATTTAGCTCATTTTTTTAAAATCTATTTACAGAATAGCAATAATCCAAATTAGTAGCCAAATTAATCAATCAATGATATTACATGCTTTCACATAAAGCCAAATATGCGCTAAAAGCACTGCTGTTTTTAGCGCAACAAGAAGAAACCCATATTTCTCGAACTATCGAAATTGCCGAGGCAGCCTCTATTCCAAAAAAGTTTTTGGAACAGATTCTATTGGATCTTAAACGAGGTCATTTCGTAGGGAGCAAACAAGGGAAATTTGGAGGTTATTATCTTTTAAAATCCAAAAATGACATTACTTTAGCCGATATTCACAGGCTTTTTGATGGTGCAATTGCCCTGCTACCTTGTGCTTCACTGAATTTTTATGAACGTTGTTCTGATTGCGTTAATGAGTCGGAATGCCTACTAAGACACGGATTAATTAGTATTAGAGAAGAAACTTTAAAGGCTATGGAAGGCATCACTATTGCTTCATTGGTAAAAAAATAAAAAAATATTATTTAAACTCTACTAATTTTATAGAATTACTTATATATTTGCCTCGAATTTAAAATATCATTAACAATACAAATTTAAAAATATGAAAACGTACCGAAGTAAGTTTCCTTTTTTGCATAGACGATCCGGCAAAAAACATCTAATTATAAGTACAAAAAAGAACTCTCAAATGATGTGTATGAGTTAGTAAAAAAATTTAAATTAAATTCTACTAATTACATATACTTACTTAACATGAAAATTTATCTAAATAATACCCTTGTAATACTATCCGTTTTAACGTTCTCAATATCATTTGCGCAAAACATTAAAGGTGTAATTACAACAAACCTAAACATACCATTAGAAGCCGCAAATATTGTACTAAAAGAAACAGATTCTAACTCATTTACAGATTCTAGCGGAAAATTTACGATTGACTCGAAAGGAAAATTCCCTTTAACTCTTTTAGTTCAATATGTGGGATATAAAACCTCAGAAATAGAAATTACTTCCTTACCGATATCTACATTACAAATAAATCTTACTGAAGAAAATGTATTGGTCGAGGTGGTCGTTTCTTCAAGACGCCGGATAGAGAAAGTACAAGATGTGCCAATTGCAATCTCCGTAATAACGGGAAAACAGGCAGAACAATCCGGAGCTTTTAACGTTAATCGCATAAAAGAACTTGTCCCATCCGTTCAATTGTATTCATCAAACCCCAGAAATACGGGAATTAATATTCGAAGCTTAGGTTCCCCTTTTGGACTTACAAATGACGGAATCGATCCGGGTGTTGGTTTCTACGTTGATGGCGTTTATTATGCACGTCCAGCTGCAACCACTTTAGATTTTATCGATGTCGAACAAATTGAGGTATTGCGTGGTCCACAAGGATCATTGTTTGGTAAAAACACCACTTCGGGTGCCTTTAACATTACTACACGTAAACCAAGTTTTATTCCAGATGCTACCTTTGAAGTGACCTACGGAAATTACAACTTTTTGCAAGCTAAAGCTTCGGTTACTGGAGCTTTGAGTTCAAAAATCGCCGGTCGAATCTCATTTTCAGGAACGCAACGTGACGGTTTAATCCATAATGTCGTTACTGAAAAACCTACAAACACATTAAACAATCAAGGAATTAGAGGACAATTACTTTATACTCCTTTTGAAAGAACAAATATCATATTAGCTACAGATATCACAATACAACGTCCAGATGGATATGCTCAGGTAGTTGCGGGTGTCGCACCAACAGAAAGAGCGGCTTACCGTCAATTTAATGCTATTATTGCTGATTTGAATTATCAACTGCCAAGTTTAAACGCGTTTGACCGTAAAATTGACCACGATACGCCATGGCGTTCAGGACAAGATATCGGAGGTATTTCTCTTAATATAGATACAAAAATTGGTAATGGAACACTTACGGCAACAACTGCTTGGCGTTTTTGGAATTGGGATCCGTCAAACGATAGGGATTTTACAGGATTACAAGTATTAGCCAAATCGCAAAACCCAACCAGACAGACACAAATAACACAAGAAGTACGTTATGCAGGTCAGCTTACCACAAAATTAAGCGGTGTAGTAGGTTTATTTTTTATTGAACAAACATCACAAACAGATGGTACAGAAGAATCTGGTAATGCACAATGGCGATTTGCGCAAAGTACTACCAGTAATTTATGGAAGACACCTGGCCTATTTGAAGGATATGGGATCAAAACCGATGCCCGCATTAGAGCTTCTAGTGCGGCAGTATTTAGTCAGTTGGACTGGGTAATAACAGAACGTTTACATGTATTACCAGGTTTACGTTATAATTTTGACAAAAAAGACGCTACTTACAACCGTACAACATATGGAGGACTTCAAACGAATGATCCAGACTTAATTGCCTTGAAAAAATTAGTTTATACGGATCAGTCTTTTTTATCTAATACAAATAACACTAATTTTTCTGGAAATATAACCGTTTCTTTTAAAGCAACTGACAAGATTAATGTGTATGCGACTTTTGCAAAAAGCTACAAACCCGTTGGAGTAAACGTAGCTGGATTACCTACTCTTGCCGGGCAACCAATTCTTGAACTTGCAGTAATTAAACCGGAAGAAGTAAATCATTATGAAATTGGAGTAAAAACAGCACCGTTTAAAAACTCAATATTCAATTTTACCTTCTTTAATACCGATATCAAAGATTTTCAAACCAATGTACAGTCCGCTGAATTAGGTGTAAACCGTGGCTATCTTGCCAATGCAGATAAAGTAACGGTAAAAGGGGTAGAATTAGACGCTAGTTTCGTAATCAACAAACATTTAACCATCAATGGAGCAGCGACCTATACAGACGGTAAATATGTCAAATTTACAAATGCACCTCTTCCGTTAGAAGAAACAGGAGCAGCAGTATCCTTTAAAGATGTTTCAGGAACTGCTTTACCTGGTGCTTCAAAATGGGCAGGTTCTTTAGGGGGTGAACTTTCCGATAAAGCAAGATTCTTTGGAAATACAGGAAAAATATTCCTTGGAATCGATTCTTATGCCCGTTCTGAATTCTCTTCTAGTCCATCTGCTTCAAAATATTTAGTCGTTCAGGGTTATGCCTTATTGAATGCTCGTGTAGGTTTCCGGGCAACAGATGGTTTGTCGGTACAATTCTGGGGACGTAACCTTTTAGACAAAGAGTACTACGAACAACTATTACCGGCGGGTGGAAATTCAGGACAATATGCAGGGGTATTAGGCGATCAAAGAACGTACGGTATTACACTTCGTTATTCGTTATAGTAGCACTAAATATAAACAAGCACAACAGCACCAGTAAAACTGAGTTTTGATTGTGCTAGATATGCAAATAAAACTAACCGTATTAATTTTTTTACATTTTTAAACCTTTAATGTTGAACTATTTTGTCCTCTAAAGCAGCATATACTCTGTTTTTTTGTGCGGTATTTGTAATACAAAAAAACTGCCCCAAAAAAGCGGCTAACTTTTTGAGGGCAGTTTAATATACATAGGCTCATTGAAAAACCATTGAAGGTTCTTATTTTTTAATCAACTTCTGACTGTAACTTGTACCATCTTCTAATTTTATAGTTATAATATAAACCCCTTGAACAAGATTACCCGTGTCTACTCTAGATTCGGTAGCTAAGTCCATTTTAGACTCTATTAATTGTCTTCCGTTGATATCAAATATAGATATTACAGCATTCCCTGCGTTTTTATTTGTATTGATAAACACTTCAGAAGTCATCGGGTTAGGATAGATACTGAATAAAGTTTTTGTATTATCAAAAATAGATAAAGAATTACAAGGACCTAGTAAAGGATTAACTTGAAAGTTTTCCACTTGATCATCTCTGCGTGCAGATGTGCCCTGAAGGGCCAAAGCTCCAACACCTCTTCTTGCAAATACTGCACGAATCAAACATTCATTTTTACCTGCATAAAGTGCTGCGTCGGCCTTTATTATTGCATCTCTACCCTCCACAAAACCAACATTATCACAGGTAATCAATTTTAGACCATCCATTACTAATTGGATAGCCATGTTGTTTCCTCCAGTTCCATAATAGATATCTGGGTCAAAACCGTATGTGCCGATAAAAGCCCAATACATATCCCAAATCATAGTTGCCCATACAAAACCAATACCATGAGGCACGCTTAATTTAGGACTAGCAATATCAGCGTAAGTGTAATCATTGATTCCCATGTCAGTAGAATAAGGAGAAGGACGTATTCCTGGTCCTTCAGTATTCTGAAATTGTACGTATGTTCCTATTCCTCTTTTTTGACCTTGAGTATCTCCGGTTCTATGAGTCATTACAAGTCCAAAAAAGTCTGACCAACCTTCTCCCATTTGCTCTTCATGGGCTTGACCCAATAAACAGTCAATACGATTCCGGCCTCCTACTAAACGAGTAGATATTCCATGCCCATATTCGTGCGCGATGATCCCTTGATCTAAATCTCCATCTCTGTTGATTAAATTTTCAGCTGGACCTCTGTCAATTAGTCTACCATAGACATCCTCTGTTGCCATTTTGTCTAGTAATATCTTCCCGTCCTCAAAAGATAAACCTACTGTGGGGATTGTAATCGGTTTGTATGGTACACCGCCTCCATTAACTGGACCAGCGCCTGGAGCGTTGTTAATCATTATGACACCAATTGCTCCATTTTCCTGCGCTATTATAATTTTATCAACAAAAGGACAATTACCACGGATGATAACAGCAATTTTACCTTTAACTGCAGCCGCACCGGCAGCTGTATAAGCTGTACATCCATCTCTAGGATCAGGACTCTGTGCTGGTGTACCGGGAGGAGTGGTGTTAGTTCCAAGCCATGGAGTCCCGTCATCTTCTGCAAGTATTAATTTACTGTCCTTAGAAGGATCTGCTTCTCTAGGAATAGCTACAAAGGGGAAACGAGTTGAGGCATATGACCTACGAATATCAGTTGCACTTGGAGCAATCACATCAAGAAATTCTCCAAAAGGAGAGGCGCCCCATAAAAACATTTGCATGGTTGGCTCAAATCCATCAACCAAAGTACCAAAATTAGCGTTGTTAAGTCCACTACCATCTTGAGCCTCAGCCTGTACTTCATCACCATCCCAATTATTTACTACACCGTCAATAGCGTTAAATCGGGCGTAAGAGTCTTCTTGAAAATTTCCATTATTTTCGTCAAAACCGTATGCGTATGAAAAATCATGCACGTAATTATTCCATACAAATAAATTGACAACAGCCGCCTTTTGGTAGTTGATTGGTGCCTGGGTCAAATCTAAAGGGTAATCAAAACTTAATGCTCCTGTAGCGCCGTTTTCTGCGGCAAAAGAATTATCATTAGCGGGTGCATTAAGTTTACCACCATCTTCATAAGACTGGACATTATTACCTTTTGTTTTGGTGTCTTTTACTCCAGCAAAATCATGCCATCCTTGTGGTGAAGGAACAGCGCTTCCAGCTGGTTGAGTGGCAATGTTGGCAGGATTTTGAATTATACTGCGACTACCGTGATTTGGTGTCTCAATACCCAAACGAAACGCATTATATTTTGACCCATCCGAAGCAGAAAGAGCTGAATTAGATTTCACTAAAGTAACTTTTTTGCTGTCATTTTTAAAGTTGAATGAAAGCTTATCAGTACCATAGCTATGGGTGTGGTTCTTGTGGCTTCTTGTATCTATTGGAATTGCATCTGTTTCAACAGGAACGTCAAAGTTGCAACTGATCATTAAATCAGACTGATTCAAGAGGGCGCCATCTGAAGCATTAATTTTAGTTGACCACCAATGTGAGTCTGGAGCTTTGACAATAATCTCATACGCCAATACATAGCTATTGCTGATGTTCTTAAAATAAGTTAGTGGTGCTTCAAAAGTTGTACTACCCAATTCGGAAGGTAATACATCCTTTTTAGTGGCATAATTCACTACTTCTACTCCAGCAGAACCGTTTAGTCCTAGCTGATTAATTGCTTGTTTAGCTGCTTCAGTTGCAGTTAAACTTGCAGTCCCGCTACTAATGCTTCCCGATATGTTTTTTACGAACATATGCGTAAAGCTAGTAACCACATTGTTTTTTAAAAGCACTGTTGCTGATGTATTAGCAATTTTAATGCCTCCAACTTCTTGTTGTAGGTAAGCAACCAAATACTCCTTATTTTTAAGCGTTCCATAACTGGTTATGGTAAATTGATTGGCATCTGAAGCAGATAAATTTAAACTTGCAAAATTCACAAGCAGATAGTTTTTTATAATATCTTTTTTATCTTGACCATGACTCACGGTGCTCAAGGTTAAAAAAGAACAAAACAAAAAAACAGAGTAAAGGTTTTTCATAAATAGCCGATTTTTAATTACTTAATTCAAATTTACGACGAAAGTAATTTATGAAATTTAATTTTATAAATTTTAGCGTATAATTTGAAATAAAAAACCAATAATTTATATTTAAACATAAAAAAGAATGTAAATAGCAATTTATTGCCCTAAAATAAAAGAAAAAAATATTTTTTAGCAATACCAACAACATATTTGTACACGTTTATAAAAGACAATATTCTGTTATTCAAAATTCTAGTGCTTAAAACTACAAGCTAAACTTACCAATCAGTTTTATTCCTTTTAAAAACAAACTAATGTATAATGTTTTGAAGACTACAAAATGCAATCCACATCTAATGCACCAGCGTTAAAACAGCTATATATTTGGCCACAATCAGTACAAAGAACACAAAACCACTGGTTCTACACCCGAGTTTTTATAAGTTATACCAGCACTATAATAAGGCAAAAATCTGTCTATGAATTACTTACAAAAACATTAATGCACTTAATAATAACCAGACTGTTAGCACCTTATTTTGAATGCACACCAATTTTAAAATATTTTAAATAAAATAAAATATACCCTATAGAAATACTAGACTTTTTTTTAAATTTGCCATAATCGAAATAAAATTTAGTGAAAACCATTAGAATCATCTTGTTTTTATTTGTGTCACTGGGCTGCCAAGGACAAAGCAGCAAAATAGTGGATCATCAAAGTATTCTTTGGACACGCTATTACAACCAATTATCGTTAAACGAGAAGTGGTCTCTGCATTCTGAATTTGACAATCGTCTTTTTGTAAAGCCTAGTGCTGAAAATTTATATGTTATTCGTGTTCAAGGACGTTATAAAATTAATGATCATCTGGAAACTGGAGTCGGTTTTGCTTATTTCTCTGTTGACACGCAGGTTCCTGAAATTAATTTTGATTTTGAAATCCCGGAATATAGAGGGCAACAAGACATTACATGGAAAAAAATCATAGGTAAAGTAACTTTCCATCAACGTTTTCAATTAGAAGAACGTTTTATTCATAACGCTAGCAAGACTGCTTTATCGCCGGGATCCTCGTTTTCATGGAGATTCAGATACAGACTTCAAGGGGATTATACCTTTTGGAAAAAAGAAAAACACTTTGTCAAAGCAATATTATCTGATGAAGTAATGGTTAATTTTGGAAAAAAAATCATCAAAAATACGTTTGACCAAAACCGAATTTACATCGCTCTACAATATGGTTTTAATCCGAATATTGCTTTAGAATTGGGCTATTTAAATAGTTTTCAGCAGCGATCCAACGGAATTGATTATTTCAATAGAAATATTATCCGATTCAGTATATTGCATAAAATAAGACTCCAAAAAAAGAACCGAAAGAACTATTAGTACGTATATATTTTTACAAAAATACTAAATAATCATATTTTAAGTATTAATTATTAGTGTATTAACTAAATATTTAGAATTTAAGATGTGTCTTAATTAAAAGATATAATCATGAAAAATTTCGCAATTAAACTCGCGTGGTTTACCACCATTTACATTTTTGTATTTGCCGATTTATGTCAAACCACTATTCCTCTGCCAATTTTAATGATTCTATATTGCGTGGTATACCATTTATCCAATTTATGGTTTATACCGTTCTAACTGACGATTAAAACTACAAAAACATTCAAAGATTGGTACAGTGACCATCCTACGGAAACTTTTGAAGAAGAAAAACGTTAATTACTCAAATCCATTTTATGCAAAAAAAATCCCGATAAAATCGGGATTTTTTTTATTTTTCTCTAATATAAATATCGATTGGAACGCCTGAAAAGTCCCAGTTTTCTCTAATTTTATTCTCCAGATAACGTTTGTATGGTTCTTTTACATATTGTGGCATATTAGCAAAAAATACAAATTGTGGTGTAGGTGTTGGCAACTGCATGCAGTATTTAATTTTTACATACTTCCCTTTTGTTGCTGGTGGCGGGTAGGCTTCAATCACTTTCAACATAAATTCGTTGAATTTTGAAGTTGCAATATGCTGTTTTCTATTTTCAAATACTTTGACGGTTGCTTCTAATGCTTTTAACAAACGCTGTTTGGTCAAAGCCGAAACAAAAAGAATAGGCACATCCGTAAATGGCATCAATTCTTCTCTGATTTTAGCTTCATAATCCCGAGTTGACATCGTTTCTTTTTCGACTAAATCCCATTTGTTTACTAATATTACAACTCCTTTACGGTTTTTCTCAGCCAACCAGAATATACTTTGATCCTGACCTTCAAATCCACGCGTGGCATCAATAATCAAAATGCAAATATCCGCATGCTCAATCGCACGAACCGAACGCATTACTGAGTAAAACTCTAAATCTTCCTTCACTTTCGCTTTACGACGAATACCCGCAGTATCCACTAAGTTAAATTCGAAACCAAAACGGTCAAATTTTGTATCAATTGCATCCCGAGTTGTTCCCGCAATATCGGTAACAATATACCTGTCTTTACCAATTAAAGCATTGATAAAGCTTGATTTTCCAGCATTAGGACGTCCAACCACTGCAAAACGCGGCAATACCACTTCTTCCTGAGTTGGCTCTGGTTTTATAGGAAAAGCATCAATTAATGCATCTAATAAATCACCGGTTCCACTTCCTGAAATACTGGCAAACGTATAATATTCTCCTAAACCAAGGTTGTAAAACTCAATCGCATCTTTCTCACGCATGGAATTATCTACCTTGTTTACAGCCAGTAAAACTGGTTTTGTCACCTTACGCAACAATCGCGCAACGGCATCATCCATTGGAGTAATTCCTTCCTCTACATCTACCACAAAAATGATAACATCAGCCTCATCTATTGCAAGTTCGACTTGTTTACGGATTTCTCCTTCAAAAACATCATCAGAACCACGCACGTATCCGCCGGTATCAATTACAGAAAACTCTTTTCCGTTCCATTCGCTTTTTCCGTAGTTTCTGTCACGGGTCACTCCCGAAACAGAATCTACAATAGCTTCTCTTCTTTGTATCAGCCTATTGAAAAGGGTTGATTTCCCTACATTAGGTCTTCCTACTATCGCAACAATGTTATTCATAATCCTATTTTCAAATATTTTGCAAAGGTATGCTTTTTTTAGTTTGTAGTGACTAGTTTTGAGTATTCAGCAAAAAAGCACACTAACTGCACGCCTTCAAACTAAATTTCAATGCCTTTTTAGGAGCTATTTCCAGCTGTCCACTCTATCTTTTATGTTTTAAAGAAAAACATAAAAGGATGCCGTTCCCATCTGGGCTAGGGCATTTCGAGTTCTACTATTATTTATCGTAAAATTTTTAGAGCTGAGCACTAAAAAACTGAATCCGGAACAGTTGTCTTACTGATTATACCCAAATCGTTTCAACATATTAACGTTGCTACGCCAGTTTTTGTTGACTTTTACGTACAATTCAATATGGATTTGTTTTCCGAAAAACTTCTCCAAGTCGGCACGAGCTTCCATTCCTACTTTCTTCAAAGCGGCTCCTTTATGTCCGATGATGATTCCTTTTTGGGTTTCGCGCTCCACCATAATCAAAGAACGGATTCTGATAATGTTTTCATCCTCAAAAAACTCTTCGGTAACAATTTCTACGGCGTATGGAATTTCTTTACTATAATTCAATAATATTTTCTCCCGGATGGTTTCATTCACAAAGAAACGTTCTGGTTTGTCTGTCAATTGATCTTTCGGGTAATACGCCGGTGATTCCGGTAATAACTCAATGATACGTCCAAAAACTTCTGGCACATTAAAATTCTGCAAGGCAGATATTGGGAAAATTTCTGCATTTGGAACTTTGGCTGCCCAAAAAGCAACTTGCTCTTCTAGCTGCACTTGGTTTGAAGTATCAATTTTATTCAATAAAAGCAGAACTGGGATTGTGGCGTGAATAATTTTATTAAAGAAAGCTTCATCTTTCAAATCCTGCTCTCCAATTTCGACCATATAAATCAAGATATCAGCATCTTCAAAAGCAGACTTCACAAAATTCATCATAGATGCCTGCATTTCATAGGCAGGCTTTATAATTCCTGGCGTATCTGACAAGATCAATTGAAAATCTTCCCCGTTTACAATTCCAAGAATTCTATGGCGTGTTGTTTGTGCTTTTGAAGTAATTATGGACAATCGTTCTCCAACAAAGGCATTCATTAATGTTGATTTTCCAACATTTGGATTCCCTATGATGTTTACAAAACCTGCTTTATGTGACATTTTCAATATAATTTATTGTGCAAAGGTAGACATATCAAGTCAATAGACGAAATAAAACATTTTTTTAAATTTATGTTTGAATTTAGTAAATTTGGTTGTACATTTGCAGTCGAAACAACGCGGGATAGAGCAGTAGGCAGCTCGTCGGGCTCATAACCCGAAGGTCACTGGTTCGAGTCCAGTTCCCGCTACTAAGTTAATCATATTGAGATTACAAACGCACATCGCGGGATAGAGCAGTAGGCAGCTCGTCGGGCTCATAACCCGAAGGTCACTGGTTCGAGTCCAGTTCCCGCTACTAAGA
>NZ_RYDL01000008.1:107190-130849 GCF_003968755.1 Flavobacterium sp. RSP15
TCGCGGGATAGAGCAGTAGGCAGCTCGTCGGGCTCATAACCCGAAGGTCACTGGTTCGAGTCCAGTTCCCGCTACTAAGAAAAACCCATCAACATTTTGATGGGTTTTTTGATTTTTACTACCTTCCTCACCCCCTGTAAAAACTGAGATTAATTCAAAAATACCAGTAACTTTTTTGGTTAGATATTCCCTATTTTCTGCCCTAATGGACAACCCTTCTGGAAACACTAAATTTTGGATTGGAATCAAGTGCTTACTTTAAATTAAAAAGGAATGGTTAACACCCGCGGCAATCCCTAAATATTCCCTATTTTAGCATATGCCTCATAAGCAATTAATAAGCAGAAATTGCTTGCAACTAGCGACCCTACACTACTAAAAATGAATAAAATAACATATGTTTTTTGTTCAAACTTGTACTTTTTTTATCAGGATGTATCGTTCAACGGCGAAGCAAATTTACAACTGATGCTATTAAACAAAGCATGACCAAAGATCGGGTTATTGCTTTGTATTGCAAACCTTATAAGGAAATTCCCTCCATTGACAGCAATAAGACCTTGCACGAAAGGCTCTATTATAAAGAGATTTTATTCCTTGGACGATGGCATGAGGTAAATAGTATTTTGCATTTAGAGAACACCGTATTTAAATCACTAGAACAAGGCGAGGAACAATTACTGGATAAAGCGCACCAGGTAATTGTTAGATAAAGACACACAGCAAAAATTCAACTACATTCCCTAAAGCTCTTCGATGGCTTTTGCCAAATCAACATCCTTATCCGTTACACCATCTGCATCATGAGTAGTCAGCCGAATGGTTACTTTATTATACACATTGCATAATTCCGGATGATGATTTTTTTTCTCCGCTTTTATTCCTACTTGAACTATAAAACCTAAGGCTTGCGTAAAATCCAGAAATATAAACTTTTTCTCAATTCCATTATTAATATACTGCCAGTCTTTCAATTTTTTCAACTCTGATTGAATGGATTGTTCGGTGTACGTTTTCATACTTTTATTTATTTATGGGTTGATCTGCCTGTAACATGCTGTTGTAAAACAATATTCAGATCGAAACAATTCTGAATATCTAAATTTCATAAATATAAAGTTAGTGAATTTTAATATATTGAGAAATAATTTAACTTTATTAACTAATTTTGGCGAAAATTATTTCTTTTCAATTTGAATTCAGCATACTCCTTTAAAATTTATACTACTACTGCGCAGCTTCATTCCAACTGGGATGACATCGCGATTTCGACTATTTTTTTATCCAAAAAATATCTAGATGTTTTAGAAAAATCATCCCCTGAGAACATGATTTGTCATTATATTGGACTCTTTGAAAATGACAACTTAGTAGGGATTGCGCTTTCCCAATTTCTGGATTTAAACAAACTGGAATCTTTTGGAGAACGCGATAAGTGTATCAAGACAGCAGTACGGAATTTTGTTTTCAGGAACTTTGGATCGCATGTACTGGTTATTGGCAATAATATGTTAACTGGACAAAATTCTTTTGCTTTGTTAGACACCATTGATAAAAAGAGAGCTTTACAAGTATTAAATACTGCTGTAACTGAATTAAAACAACGCTTTAAATCGATAGGCAAAAAAATTCATATCACCACCTATAAAGATTTCAATAGCGAGGAAATCAAAACCTTCCGTATTCCTGAATTCGAAAATGAATATGCGTTTTCGACACAGCCTAATATGGTTTTTACCATTAATGAAGCCTGGAAAACAGAACAAAATTATATTGACTCCCTTTCAAAAAAATACCGGGATCAAAACAAAAGAGCAAGAAAGAAGGCAGATCAAATTGAAAAAAGAAAACTACACCTGGAAGACATCATTGCCTTAGAAGAAACGATTTATGATTTATACCTTCATGTAGCTAAAAATGCTCCCTTTAATACTTTTTTTCTTCCAAAAAATCATTTTAGGATTTTTAAAGAAATTTTCAAAGACAAATTTCTTTTTTATGGCTATTTTTTAGGGGACAGACTAATAGGTTTCAATACTTTGATTAAAAACGGCTCTATAATGGATACCTATTTTCTGGGATATGATGAAAAGGTTCAGCGGGAGAAAATGTTGTACCTGAATATGTTATATGACATGATCGCCTATTCTATTAATAAAGGCTTTAAGGAAATTATCTTTGCAAGAACTGCTTTGGAAATCAAAAGTTCTGTTGGCGCTAAGCCCATAAAAATGCATGGATTAATAGGCCACAGCAATAGGGTTGTAAATCATTTTATGCCAACGATATTCAAATATCTAGAACCTGAAATCAAATGGCAACAACGCAATCCGTTCAAATAAATCTATAATCTGGATTAACATATGGTACGGCAACTTTCATGTGTTTGGGTAAGATTTCTACATTTAACTTGGTTTCGGATCCGCAATATTCACCGTCAACTTGAAAACTAACAGGCACAGTAGTCGTGATTACCGCCTTTTCCACTGATATTATTTCTATATCTTCTGCATCATCTGTTGTGATATTTCCGGTAATAATTTTCCCAAGCACTACTAAATCTAAATTTTTCAAGATCACTAATTCAAATTTCCCATCGTCCATTAGTCCGTTAGGATTAATAGAAACTCCTGTTCCATATTTTTTTGAATTGGCAATAACAATCATTCTCGCTACACATTCAATAGTGGGAAAATCACCTGTTATTGTGACAAAAAAAGGCTCGTCTAAATCAATCATAGTAGACACCGCTTGCAAAGCATACCCCAGTTTTCCCCGAATCGTACTTTTTTCATAGTTCTTAATCAATTCTGCATTAAGTCCAATATCACTTAGATGAACACTTTTTTTTCCATTAATAGAAATCATATCAATCATCATGCCCTCATTTTGAAAAGCAATTTGTAAGTTTTCTTCCAGTGTGGCAGGTAAATTCAAGTCTACTGCCAATCCATTAGCTGATCCGGCGGGTAAAATTCCTAAAATTACATCTTGATTTTCCATTGCTTCGGCTACCATTTTTATGGTTCCGTCACCCCCCGCAATAATAATTCGTTGTGGTTTGTAGGTTTCATAAAGCAACTTTATATCATCAATATCATTTACTCCAGAAGTATTATAAATTACTGGATTAAAATTTTCTTTTTTAGCAAAAAGTATTACAGCATCAATAAATTCAGATTTATCAATGTCACCGGAAATAGGATTAACAACAACAATAATGTTATTTCTCAAACTTTATCTTCTTTTATCAATTAAAATTAATTAAATTCATCTCCAATCAAAAGTACTACAATAAATGAAACCAATTTTAAAATTATATCGTGGCTACGCTAATGAGCAAGAATTAATTGTCATGGGGCATGTGTTCAAACCAACAACAGCTAAAGAATATAATTTTCAAAAAAAGAACTTTAAAAATGCTACTTCTGTAATCAAAATGTTTCAAATAAAAACACAAGCAAATGCTGATGTGTATTTAGAACAAAACAATTCCAAAATCCATACTAGAACACTAAATGATGGTTATTTTAAGTTTTGCGTGCCACTAGAGCAGGATTCTAAGTATGGCTGGATTGATTATAAAGTGAGTATCACTCATAATAACGAAACCATTACAGCCAAAGACAGTTATATTCGTCCACACAAAGGAAATCTGGGAATCATCTCTGACATTGATGATACTTTTTTAGTTTCTCACACGCTGAATCCTTTAAAAAAATTATATGTTTTATTGTTTAAAAACATATATAAAAGAAAAACTTTTGATGATGTAGTTACCCATTATCAAGCCCTAAGTTCGGCAGGAAGAACAAACAAACACGAGTTAAATGCGTTCTTTTATGTTTCCAGCAGTGAATGGAATTTGTATCGTTTTATCATACAATTTACTGAAATTCATAAGCTTCCAAAAGCCGTTTTATTACTGAAAGACATCAAGACGAGCCTGGCTGATTTTTTCATGACCGGAAGTGGGGATCACAACCACAAGTTTGACAAAATAAAACACATTCTAGAGTTTTATCCCAATTTAGAGTATGTACTTCTCGGGGATGATTCTCAACATGACCCCTATTTATACGAAGCTATTTGTAAAATTTTCCCAGTTACCATAAAAGCTGTTTATATCCGACAAACTGGGACTTCTAAAAAAGAAAAAATAATTACAATTATGGAAAATTTAGAAACCTTAAAAGTTTTTATTTGTTATTTCAAAAATAGCAGTGAAGCTATTGCACATTCAAAATCTATTGGGATTATTAAATAAAAAAAGAGCTCCAAAACCGGAACTCTTCTTTTTTACGCAGTATCAATTTCTTCCTGAACAGCTTCCCAATCTAAAAGAAATTTGTCTAACTCAGCCTTTTTCTTATTATACGCAATAAAAAACTTAGCATCCTCAATATGTTTATCATAATTAGAAGCCAGCATTTTATCATCTTGCTGAATGTCTTTTTCTAATTGCTTGATTTGGCTTTCGATCTTGCTTAACTTGTTTTGTAATGCTTTTCCTTTTTTCTGATCTTCGTATGATGCTTTATTGCTTTCTTTAGGTGATGCTACTTTCTGAGCCTCTTTTTTTTCTACTTCACGCATGTTTTCCATATTGCGTTGTTCTAAAAAATAGTTGATATCCCCTAAATATTCTTTTATTTTTTGATCTTTAAATTCATATACTAAATTTGACATGCCCTGCAAGAAATCCCTATCGTGAGAAACCAGTAATAAAGTGCCCCCAAATTTTTGAAGAGCTGCTTTTAACACGTTCTTAGATTTGATGTCCAAATGATTTGTAGGCTCATCCATCAATAAAACATTAATAGGTTGTAACAATAATTTACACAACGCCAAACGGTTTCTTTCGCCTCCTGAGAGAACTTTTACCTTTTTATCTACATCGTCACCACGAAACAAGAAAGAACCCAGCATATCGCGTACTTTCATTCGGTTCGTATCTGCTGCCGCATCTTCCATCGTTTGCAACAAAGTGATTTCGCCATCCAGATATTCAGCCTGATTTTGTGCAAAATACCCCAATTGTACATTATGTCCTAACTTGATATTTCCTTTATACTCGAATTCGTCAACAATAGCCTTAATGAAAGTTGATTTTCCTTGCCCGTTTTGCCCTACGAAGGCTATTTTACTTCCACGCTCCACTAATAGATTGATATCTTTCAAAATCGTTTTGTCCCCGTAACTTTTGGTCACATTTTCGGCTTCTATAACTACTCGTCCCGGTTCTTTCGAAACTGGAAAAGTAATATTCATCACGGAATTGTCATCTTCATCTACTTCAATACGTTCTATTTTGTCCAGTTTTTTAATCATCGATTGTGCCATGGAGGCTTTAGATGCTTTGGCACGAAATTTTTCAATTAATTTCTCTGTTTCTTCTATTTTTTTGGCTTGATTTTTTTGTGTGGCCAATTGTTTTTCACGAATCTCATGACGCAATTCTAAATATTGAGAATATGGTTTATTGAAATCATAGGCTTTACCAAGGGAAATTTCGATCGTTCTGTTTGTCACATTATCTAAAAACATTTTATCGTGTGAAACAATTACCACCACACCGGGATAATTGCGAAGAAAACTTTCCAGCCAAATGATACTCTCAATATCCAAGTGATTTGTGGGCTCATCCAGCAACAAAACATCATTAGCCTGCAATAATAACTTGGCTAATTCGATACGCATTCTCCATCCACCGGAAAAAGTTTCAGTTTGATTATCAAAAACGTCTCTTTTAAACCCTAAACCAAGTAAAATTTTCTCTGTATCTCCCACATAATTATAACCCCCCAATAATTCAAAACGATGGGTATAATCCGATAAGTCTTCGATGATTTGACTGTATTCATCACTTTCATAATCCGTTCTGGTGACCAATAAGTGATTGATTTCTTCGAGCTTTTTCTCTACAATTTTAATCTCTGTAAACGCTTCATATGCTTCTTCCAAAACCGTTCTTCCTTGTTCAAAGTCAATATCCTGACGCAGAAATCCCATACGAAGGTCTTTCTCTTGAGAAATAACCCCTGAATCTGGAGCAAAATCTTTTGCTAACATTTTAAGCATGGTCGATTTTCCCGCCCCATTCTTTCCTACAAGACCCACGCGGTCTCCGGCACCCAATCGAAAGGTAACTTCTTCAAACAAATAAGAACCACCAAATGAAACGGATAAATTGTGTATATTAAGCATGTATTGTGATTTTATTCCTTTTTGAATGCGTAAATTTGTGACTCCAAAAAAGGAAAAATTAAATTTTTTGCAAATGTTAAAAAAAGGATCCAAATTATATAGCATTTTAACAGGAACTTGTCCTAAATGTCAGAATGAGAGTATGTATTTAGATAAAAATCCGTTACATCTAAACAAAACATTGAAAATGCACGAAAATTGTAGTCATTGTGGTTTAAGATATCAAATTGAACCTTCTTTTTTTTATGGCGCCATGTATGTTAGCTACGGATTAAATGTAGCAATAGGAATTGCTGCTTTTGTCATCTCTTTTGTTCTCTTCGAATCCAGTCTAAAAGTTGCATTCCTTGCAATAATAGTATCACTGGTTATTTTATTCCCTTTTGTTTTGCGATGGGCAAGGAATATTTATATCAATATGTTTGTTTCGTATGATCACAAATTAAATGAAAAATAACACTATTTTTTTCCTTTAGATACAAATCGATTAATGTCAATTGCAGTGTCTAAAGGAATTTTATTTTCAATAGTGTCAAATAAAGCTTTTGCCATAGCGGGACCTAACATAACTCCTCGTGTGCCCAAACCATTCAAAATATGTACTGAATTATAATTTTGATGTGTTCCTACGAGTGGTCTTCTATCTTTTACCGTGGGGCGAACTCCGGCAAAATGAGTCACAATTTCAAAATCACAAGTAATAATCTCTTTTATTCTTTCCACTAATTCCGTTTTTCCTTCTGGTGTAGGTAAATCTGTTTTATCTTTCCAATTGTAAGTGGCTCCTACCTTGAACAAATCATTTCCAAGAGGCAAAATAAAGACACTTGTATTGACAATCACATCTAAATGCAAATTAGGTGCTCTAATAACAAAAAGCTCCCCTTTTGTGCCATCTAATGGCAAATGATTAAAATAAGGATTTCCATGCATTCCAAAGCCTTCGGCAAAAACAATATGTTTCGCTTGAATATCTTTGTACCGAATACCATTTGAGTCAACCTGAAGCACCTCATAATCAAAAGACTCCTCCTGAAACATCTTATTATGGATAAGATAGTCTCTGTATTTGCGCAACAACAATGCGGTATCAACATAACCCGTCTGCAAAACTTCACCGTATCCAAAGGGAGAATCAATTCCAGAAAATTTCTCAAAAATCAATTTTGTGGATAAAAATGGCGCTAACTTTATTTTATCCGAAGCTATAAACCAATTATTCTGTTCTTCGACGGAGAAAAATTTTCTCAAAATAGGTCTCTTAAAATCTACGGTACATTCTAATTTTTTCTCCAGCAGCGCATAAAATTCATTCATCAAAACTAATTGCTCTTGTGCCTGCCAAACCTCACTGAATCGTTTTAAAATAACAGGGTTATACAAGCCCCCGGCGATTCTTGAAGAATTTTGAGAATTATTATCCAGTACTAAAATACTTTTATCATTTCGCAGCGCAACCTCTGCAAATGAAATACCCGCTAAACCTGAACCAATTATTAAATAATCAATCATTTGAAGAAATATAATTTAAACTAAAGACAAAGTAAATACATTAAAACACAAAACTCTTACCATCACAGTAAGAGTTTTGCGTTTATAGTAAAAAAACTGAAATTAATAATTCCACATATCAGATTCGAAATTGCGAATTTTCTCTTTCACTCGATCGGATTCTAACAACTGATTCTGGGCATTATCTTTCATATACTCTTCAATGGATCTGTCTCCATAAACATTTTCTTCTTTGTAAATAAAACTATTAAAACGTCTTGAATTTAAGATTTGATCAAATGAAATCGGCATCGCTGAATTTTTATCATTGAATGCTTTGGCATCATGCAACACATCTCTTGCTGCTGGAAAAAACACCCAAAACAACTCAATATAATCTTTTTGATCACTATTCATCGTATAAACATCCGGAGTCACTGGACAAATACCCAATAAACGATACTTTAATTCACTCTGCCTTTTATCAAAATACCAATACCCCTTAATTTTATACTGTGTTACGTCCTGAGCAGAAAGATCCTGTCTCAGAATATACTCTTCTGATATTTGATTCCCTGCATTTATTTGTTCTCTACCGGCGTCTGTAGTATCTATTCGAGTTAATGAAGCTTGGATGTCTTTAAATGATTTTTTAGTGTTAAAATAACTATCTGTATACACTTCTGTTAATTCCCCACTTTTTATGGCTTTAGTCAGCACATCGTATAACGAACGCCTATCCGAACCAATATTTGCAGTATCTACAGGAAAATACAATGAAAAATTAATCTTTTCGTTTAAATCGATTATTTCCCAGGTTGTTTTTCCCATTAAAACATCTCTATCATGCACATATCCATAGGACAAAGGCCTATCGTTATCTGAAATTAATTGTGCATCAGATTTTAGACCTATCTCGTCAGGAGTTTTTGCATTAAGCAAATTAGATTGTGCAACCGAAGCAAGACTTCCTGTGGAACAGACTATAGCGATTAAAAAATTTCTTACATTCATCATAGTATCATTATAAGATATTGAAGTAGGTTTATATAAAACCGTACTAATTATTGTATTTCAAAAATTACTGGAGCTGTTCTTGGCAATAAGTAGCTTCCTGCACCAACAAGTTTGGTTTTAATCTCAGAAATGGTCACTTGATCACCTCTTCCTGCTTTTGATAATACGGCCTTACATTGCGCATTTAATCTGTTTCCTGATACAACTACTGTCGGCTGTCCGGTAACTTTTAAATTAAAACCAACTACATTTAAACCAACTTCAAAATCAAAATCTTCCAATTTAGCTCCAATAGTTGCAATTTCAAGATTTGATTTTGGTCCTTTTACAACACCTGTTTCTCCCCTAATAGTTCCAGCTGGCCCCGGAATACCTTTGATTCTGAAAACTTTTTTATCAGTAGCCACTTTTCCGTCCGACATTTTTCCTGATACGCTGACAATAACTTCATTACCACCACCAGGATTCATAACGTATTTACCGTTGCCTACCTTTGATAAACCTGGAGCAGAAGCATTAACAGCATTATCCGGAATACCTGCAAAGGAAATAGTCATAGGATTGGATACGCCTCTATAAACGACATTCATCTTATCTGCTGAAATTGTTGCAGAATTAGGTCTTGGCACAACAACATATTTTCCAGCGAATGTTAAAGGGATTGTTTTACCATCCTCTACAAACGTAAATTGTCCTGCAATATTTTGTTCACCTACACCACCAGCTGTTAAAGCAATCTTAGCTTGTCCCGTAGCCGGATCTAACCTAGCACCAGTAACACTTGTTGGTTTGGTATTCTCGTCATAACGTCCCAAAACTACTTTACCTGTAACCTGTTCGCCCTGGAAATAAGCATTTTTATCCAATACTACAATAGCTTGATAATTACTGTAAGATGCCGCTGCAACCGCCGCTTTACCTAATGCCGTACTGTACACATCTGATTCTGCTTTTTTAACATCATTCTGCCAAGCAGATAGTTTAGCTAAAGAAGCAACTGCTGGAAAGCCTTTAAAATGATAATCTAAATAAGGTATCGCTATACCGTCTTTATTCTTAACATCTGCCAAACTAAACTTAGCTTGAACTTCAGATAAAATTGGCGCTAATTTTTTATTATCACCCAAAGCCAACTTCATGTCCGATTTATACTTTTCAACTGTTGAAATAACTTCTTTTCCTTTAGCGGAGTAACCTGCGGGACTGAACCATAAATTATCTATATTATCTCCTTTGTCCATAGCCTCATACGGTAGTTTACCCGTCTCCGGATCCACTTCGCTTCCTACTAAAACTTCCGCTTTTATTTGTCCAATATAATCGTAAAAATTTTTTGTTATCACTTCTACTTTATGAGCTGTTATGGCCGCTGCAGCAAATTCGCCACCTGCTTCCGCTGCTTTCGCATCTAATCCAGCTAACATTTGAGCGTTTGATTGTTGAGCTGAAGCGTTTGACCCTTCAAATTTTTCATTCATTAATCCAAAAGCAGACAACACTTCTTTGGACATATTTAATGCTAACATTGCGATGAAAACCAAATACATTAGGTTAATCATCTTCTGTCTAGGGGTTAGTTTTCCTCCTGCCATATTTTCTAAATAATTAGTTTAATATTTTTTTATAGTTTGAAACTAATTATCCTTTATTATTCATTGCAGAAAGCATTCCACCATATACATTATTCAAAGAGGATAGGTTTGAAGTCAATGACTGCATTTGATCTTTTAATTTTAGGTTGTTTTCAGCAACTTCTTCATTAATTTGTACATTTCTGGAGGCGCTTTGTAGTTGTATTTTATACAGACTATTCAACGACTCCATTTGAGCTGCGGCCAAAGTCAACTCCTCACTGTATTTTTTAGTAGATGTAATAGAATCTACTGTTGGGGCAATTCCCTTTGCTGCTGATTCGAAATTTTTGATGCTATTACCTAAACTAGCCATTAATTCCCCATCAATTTTGGCATCTTTTAACATCATATCTAATTTTTGAGACAACAATCCTTGTGCATCAGATGGTGTTTCTACTTTTTTAGTTGCTGGTTTAGCCTGACCGTTAGCTAATTCCGGATATACTAAAGTCCAATCCAAATCATTATCCACCGGTTCAAAGGCAGAAAGTGCAAAAATGGCCGCTTCTACAACAAGACCTATAGTTAGCATTAAATTTCCTGTAATAAAACCAAATTCAATGTGGGTAATTTTGAATAGTGCGCCTATGATTACAACAGCAGCTCCCATGCCGTATGCGAAATTCATTGCTTTCTTGCTTAATAATGCCATAATAGTGTTTTTAAAAAATGAATAGATTTGGTTTGTTATAATTATCTCTTTTTTCCGATTCCGGTCGTTTGAACTCCCATGTAATCCTGAACGGTTCTAAAACCTATATAACTTCTGGCTGAATCAGCATATTCATAATCTCTTGTACTTACCTGAAGGAAATAAGCAACATCTTTCCATGAACCACCGCGCAGTACTTTGCGTTTATTTGAAGTATCCGGAACATTTGGGTTCATTGACGATACATACTCATACGCATTAGGGTCATAAGAAGAATCGGTCCATTCCGAAACATTTCCTGCCATATTATACAAATTATAACCATTTGGTTCATACGATTTTGCTTCAACAGTATACAAAGCTTCATCCGCTGCATAATCGCCCCTGTTAGGTTTGAAATTTGCCAAGAAACAACCTCTGTCGTTTTTAGTATATGGCCCTCCCCAAGGATAAGTAGCAGATTCTAAACCTCCTCTGGCTGAATATTCCCATTCTGCTTCGGTTGGCAGTCGAAAAGAATTAATTAAGTCTTGTCCTTTCTTTTTTGATTTGACGTAGCTGTTTTTATTTAATGTTCTCCAGGCGCAAAATGCTTTCGCTTGTGTCCACTTGACCCCTACCACAGGATAATCTCCGTAGGCTTTGTGCCAAAAATAATCATTATGCATTGGCTCATTGTAGGAATAGGCAAAATCTTTAATCCAAACGGTAGTATCGGGATATACATTTACTTCTTCGGTTTTGATAAAGTCTTTTCGTCTTCCGACTTTTGCTTTGGCGGCAGCCTGAATATCCATCCAAGAATAACGGAATTTCAATTTATTAACATCAATAGTGCGAAGACCGTTGTATGATTCCTCTATTGGCAAATACATAGAATCCATAACTTCAGCATAATATTCATCCGGATACAGTTTAGTATCCTTTATTAATTTTACTTTTTTATTCAGCTTTCTACCGGCATAAGGATCGTCAGCGGTTCCTATACTGTAATAATTATCATACATGTATTTGTCATATGCGGTCATTTTCTCTGGATCTGAATCATTAAATGCAAAATCACTTATGCTTCCTGCATTCTTACCTTTTGCAGTTGAGGCATCAGCAGTTTGCCCTACTTCATCTGCTAAAATAGCTAATCTTACCCTCATTGTAGAGTCTTTTACCCACTCTACAAACTGACGGTATTCACTATTGGTAATTTCCGTTTCATCCATATAAAAGGAGCGAACCGTAACTGTTTTTGTCGGAGCGTCCTCTACATTGGCTAAATCAGCATCTGACTTACCCATTATAAAAGCACCACCTGGGATTAATGCCATTCCAAAAGGTTTTTCCGGATGCCATTTCCCTCCATTAATACCAACTAGTTCTCCTCTGTCGCTTGATTTACCACAGCCAATTAAAAGGGTCAAAATTGACGTAAATGCAATGAACTTCTTCATATAAATTTGGTTATATATTCATTATTTTTAAGGGTGTAAACCTATTTATTATTTTTTAAAAAAACAATTTTTTTAAACTAAACAAACTCTTTTTTATAAAAAAAGAATAAATAAGCATAAAATTATCCTAAATGATGTTTTTCCTCTGCGCTTTCCACCATCTTTCGGGCAATTCCTGATTACAAGCCATTAAATATTCTTCATAAGAACATGGTAATAACGTGTTTCTTTTTAATTTATTATTAACATTTGAAATAAATGGAATTTCGATCCACCATCGGTCGGTTTTATCACTTTTATAGAAAACAAGATCCTCTTCTTCCATAGGAACTATGTATTTCAAGTAGTTTTCTTTACTTCCAAAAGGATACTCATGCGAGCGATAATGAAAGCCTTCTATGAAATACCAAATTATTTGTGCTATGATCACTGATTCTTGTGCGGAATTATTGTGATTAAAGATCCCCAATGCGGAAACTTTGTCACTTATTCCTGCATATCGTGACAGCGCGCATATTTCTTTCCCGTTAAAACCATTGGGTGCAAATGAACTAAAATTGCCAGAATCAGATGATTTCACAGCATTTAAATCAATACTGACCACATCTGCATCTCTGAAAACAGGTTCAGATATAGCTATATTATTCGAAACCTCCCCTAATCGATAGGCATCAAAAAACAATTTCTCTATCAAATCTATTTCTTCTTGCGAATTAAAATACGTTTGATAGCCAATATTACAATAATTAAAGAGATTGTTCGGCTCGTCTATAATTATTTTTGTCAAATAAGAAGTAGCCGAGGCCTGTTCATTCTCTTTTCCAAAATCAAATTTATTATCGATAGCGACTAAATTTACCATCTGTTCTAAATCATCATACGCTCTGTACAAAGCATAGGTCAGATCCTGAGAACCTCCAATAACAATGGGAATAATCTTCTTTTTTATTAAACTTGCTGTTACTTTTTTCAAGGCAAAGTAGGTGTCTTCCGAAGAGTTTCCAGCAAGAATGTCACCTAAATCAGCAACAGATGCATCCCAGTTTCCAGGAAATAATCCGTATAATTCTTTCCTAACCGAGAGTAAATCAACAGTGGACACCGCATTGAAATTGCCTCGGTTTTCTAAAACACCTAATACGGCAATTTTAATCTTGCTTAAATCAGGGAATTGTTCCTGGGTATGCAACACAATTTTACCGCCCAGTTGCTGTGAAGTCAATCCATTTATATATTCCAGGATTTCATCATCAACGGGCTTTAGAAAATCAAATTCCATTTTTATATTTTTTTCCCTTAATCACAACTCTTAACAAAGAGCGATGAAACCGGAATTAGTGACTAATTACTTTTTTGCTACAGGTTTCTTAACGGCTGTTTTTTTGACAGCTGCTTTCTTTGCTGGTGCTTTATTGGCGGCTACTTTTTTAGCAGGCGTTTTTTTGGCAATCATTTCTTGGACTTCCGCCAATGTTAATTTGGCTGCATCTACGTCTTTACTCAATTCGATTTTGAGTTTTCCTTTGGTGATTACAGAGCGACCCCAGCGGGCTTTCTCGACCAGGATACCTTCATCCGCCCAATTATGCAATACTTTATCGATATTTTTTTGCAATTTATCCTCAATCAGTGCTTCTATATCAGCTTGAGACAAATTATCAAAATTATATTTCTTACTTACATTAATAAATAAGCCATCCCATTTAATAAAGGCACCAAAACGACCAACGCCTTTTTGAACACCTTCGCCTTTATAAATGGCAATTGGAGCATCGGCAATCGCCTTTTCATCGATTAATTCCTGAGCCCTTTCAAAATCAACATCCAGTGGATTTTCTCCTTTTGGCAAAGAAACAAAAGCCGCGCCATGGCGAATATAAGGGCCGTAACGACCATTGCTTACCTCAACTTCTTCTCCTTTATATTCGCCAAGATTTTTTGGCAATAAAAATAGATTCAGCGTTTCCTCTAAAGTGATGTTCCCAATGTTTTGATCGTTCATCAAACTTGCGAACTTTTTTTCTTCATCATCAGCAGCACCAATTTGAGCCATTGGTCCAAATTTACCTAAACGAACCGAAACCGGCTTTCCTGTTTTTGGATCGGTTCCAAGAATTCTCTCCCCGCTTTCACGATCTGCATTGGCCTCTACATCTTTCACTATAGGGTGAAATTGATCGTAGAACTCCTGCATCATTTTAGTCCACTCAATATTTCCTTCCGCTATTTCATCAAAATCCTCTTCGACTTTTGCCGTGAAATTATAGTCTAAAATATTCCCAAAATTCTTAACCAAGAAATCCGTAACGATTGTTCCAATATCAGTAGGAACCAATTTCCCTTTATCAGATCCTGTGTTTTCTTTCAGCACCTTCTCCGCTACTTTTCCGGATTGCAAAATCAATTGTGTGTAATTACGCTCTTGTCCATCTAAATTTCCTTTCTCTACATAATTTCTGTTTATAATAGTAGAAATCGTTGGTGCATAGGTAGAAGGACGACCAATTCCTAATTCTTCTAATTTTTTTACCAAAGAAGCTTCGGTATATCTTGCAGGCGCTCTAGAATATCTTTCGGTTGCTGAGATGTAATTGTTTTGTAATTTCTCATTAACTTTCATTGCCGGTAACATGCCTTCCTGCTCTTCTTCATCGTCATCATGCCCTTCCAGGTATACTTTTAAGAAACCTTCAAAAAGCAAAACCTCTCCGGAGGCAGTAAAAATTTCGTCGTGATTGTTCGCTTCAATTTTCACGTTGGTACGCTCTAATTGTGCATCACTCATTTGCGAAGCTAGGGTTCTTTTCCAAATCAAATCGTACAAACGCGCTTGATCTCTGTCGATATCTACCGTATGACGTGACATATCAGTAGGACGAATCGCTTCGTGCGCTTCCTGTGCGCCTTTGCTTTTATTGACAAAAGTTCGAGGTTTCGAGAATTCTTTTCCATAGGATTTTATAATTTCAGCCTGAGCAGCTTCCATCGCATCTTTTGATAAGTTCACACTATCGGTTCTCATGTACGTAATAAGTCCGGCTTCGTACAACCGTTGTGCGAGTTGCATGGTAATCCCAACAGGCAAATACAATTTACGAGCAGCTTCTTGTTGCAAAGTTGAAGTAGTAAATGGACCAGTTGGTGATTTTTTAGTAGGCTTCGTTTCTAAATCAGCTACCTTATATGTAGAACCGATATTTTTATTTAAAAAATCTTCGGCTTCTTTTTTTGTATTGAAATTTTTAGGTAGTTTAGCTTTAAATGTTTTCCCGGATTCATTAGTAAATTCCGCCACAATAGAATACGAAGCAACAGTTTTAAAGTTCTGAATCTCTCTTTCGCGCTCTACAACCAAACGAACAGATACTGATTGCACTCGTCCTGCTGAAAGTCCGCCTTTAATTTTTCTCCAAAGTACAGGAGATAATTCATAGCCCACCAATCTGTCTAAAACTCTTCGAGCTTGTTGTGCATTGACCAAATTATAATCGATTTCCCTCGGGTTTTCGATTGCTTTTAGAATCGCAGTTTTGGTAATTTCGTGAAATACGATTCGCTTGGTTTTGGCTTTTACTAAATTTAATTCTTCGGATAAATGCCAAGAAATAGCTTCTCCCTCGCGATCCTCATCACTTGCTAACCAAACCATATCGGCTTTTTTGGCAAGGCCTTTCAGTTTTGTAACCAAGGCGCGTTTATCAGCAGAAACTTCGTATTTTGGTTTGAAACCATTTTCCACATCTACTCCAATTTCTTTGGAAGGCAAGTCGGCAATATGCCCATAACTCGACTCCACTTGGAAATCACTTCCTAGAAATTTCTCGATTGTTTTTGCCTTTGCAGGTGATTCCACGATAACTAAATTCTTTGCCATTGCTCTATTTTTCTGGGACAAAAATAGAAGTTTTTTTTAAATATTGTGCTTTTGAAAATTTTAAAAATATTTCACATCCAAAAAAGAACCTAAAAAACTTTAACTAACAGTATATCCTAAAACTTATAAAAACCACTTTTTTCACTCTCACAAGCATATATTAAGGAGCAAGGGTCATCCTTTTCCGGCAACGACAACGTTAATCCCTAATTCTTCTAGTTTCGCTTTTGTTGTATTATCAATACCGCTATCAGTAATTAAAACATCAATTCTATTCAAATTACAAATTTTACCAAATCCTCTAATATTCATTTTTGTTGAATCAGCCAATACAATAACCTTCTCGGCGACATCAATCATTGCCTTATTTAAATGGGCTTCAAGCGCATTAGATGTACTTAACCCAAATTCTAAATCTACACCATCTGCCCCCAAAAACAATTTATTACATGAAAATTGTCCTAGAATAGATTCCGCAATAGGCCCTACGGCAGAAGTGGAGTTATTGCGAATGTCCCCGCCTAACTGAATTGTATCAATACTTGGTTCTTTACAAAGCTCTAACGAAACCTTTAGCGAGGGAGTAAGCACTGTTAATTTACGGAAACCCTTGATAATTTGAGACAAATAATGAATATTGGAGCCCGACCCTAATATGATATAATCGTTATTGCTAATATACTTTAATGCTTCTTCTGCAATTTCCTTTTTTTGCCCAACCTGTAATGCCTCTTTATCACTTACATCTCTTTCAAAAGCATAAATGGGTTGCTTGCTGGCCCCACCGTGCGTGCGATGCAATAGCTTTTCGTTTTCCAAAAAGTTAAGATCCTTTCGTATGGTTACGGTTGAAACATTATGGGTTTCACACAAATCAACCACATTCACATATCCTTTTTGATTTAACTCTTTCAGTATATCCTCTTGTCTTCTATTGATTATAGTCATAATAAGTCCTCTTATTTAATATTTTTGATAGTGAAAGATACAAAAATAAAATATACAAATAAATTTCATTTTATATAATTTAGTTTCAGTAAGTTTACTTTTCGAAGTTTATTAAAACAAAATAGTGCATAAATCAAAACCAAACATGCTATTAACAAAGAAAAACGAAGTTACAGCGACTGAATGTATATAATTTTAGGACCGTAACTAACAGGGCCGAGCGTACTATTAGGTGGAGAAGGTGCTCAAAACATTCAAGGAGAAGATCAGCAAAAATTAGATGTTTATGCTAATGAAGTTTTTATTCAAACCCTAATAAATCGAGAAATTGTGTGCGGCATCACCTCCGAGGAGAATGATGAGTTTATAGCAGTAGAACGAAGCGATAAAAATCATAATAATAAATACGTAGTTTTGATGGACCCGCTTGATGGATCCTCCAACATTGATGTAAACGTTTCAGTCGGGACAATTTTTTCAGTTTTCAGGAGAATTACTCCAATCGGAACTCCAGTGACGCTCGAATATTTTCTACAACCAAGAATCAATCAGGTTGCTGCCGGTTACGTCATTTACGGAACATCAACGATGCTTGTTTATACAACAGGTCACGGCGTCAACGGTTTTACATTGAACCCGGCTATTGGCACATTTTATTTATCCCATCCTAACATGCAATTCCCGAAAGATGGAAATATATATTCTACAAACGAAGGGAATTATGTTCATGTTCCTCAGGGCGTAAAAGATTACATCAAGTATTGCCAACTTGAAGAGGACGAAAGACCGTACACTTCGCGATACATTGGAAGCCTAGTTGCGGACATTCACAGGAACATGATAAAGGGCGGAGTTTACATATATTCAACTATCACAACAGCGCCAAAAGGAAAATTACGACTACTTTATGAATGCAACCCAATGGCATTTATTGCAGAACAAGCTGGAGGAAAAGCATCGGATGGCTTTAATCGAATCATGGAAATCATACCGACTGAATTGCACGAGAGAGCACCATTCTTTTGCGGGAGTTACAATATGGTCGAAAAGGTTGAAGATTTTATGCTCAAAGCGAAATTTAGCAAACACTAAGAACAAAATAACTCCTAATTTTATAATGTACCGAAAAAAACTGAGGCTGTTCGAAAATTACTTTTCGAACAGCCTCTTTTGCTATGCGTTACTTTTTTTCGGACAAAAACCCCTATTTATCAATAGCATTCCTTCGAAAACTACCAATAGACTGATTACCGGAGTCAACTCGAGTACTTTACAGTAGCACGTCATTCTACGAAGGACTCGAAAACTTTCGTATAGTTACGATTTTAAACATTCTAGATTTAATCCTAATCAACCCTATTATCAAACCCTTTCCGGTGAACTTATTAAACACACTGGCTACAATGAATAAAAAACAGACTAATTATAAGGAATAACCATATTTTAACAGTAAAAATATGAAAAATGAAAAAATAAAATAGAAATATATAAAAATTCTCTTTGTGGTTTCATTTAGTTTCACTTTATTTGCTTTAAGAAAGATTTAAATACAAAAATAACACATTATGAAACGTCACGAAGAAATATCCAAATTAAATGAAACTAAAGAATGGGATGTAATCGTCATTGGTGGTGGAGCGAGTGGCCTTGGGACTGCACTTGATGCCGCCAGCAGAGGCTATAAAACCATTTTGGTTGAAGCTGTAGATTTTGCAAAAGGAACATCAAGTAGAAGTACTAAGTTGGTTCATGGTGGCGTCCGTTATCTTGAGCAAGGTAATATATCCCTTGTCAGAGAAGCTCTTAAAGAAAGAGGATTAATGGCGCAAAATGCCGGGCATCTTGTAAAAAATCAATCTTTCGTTATACCTAATTACAATTGGTGGGGTGGTTATTTTTATACTTTAGGACTCACCATCTACGATATGTTAGCAGGTAAGCTAAGTTTAGGAAAATCTCAATACATCTCGAAGAAAGAAACAATTGAATTACTTCCTACTATTGAAAGAAAAGGATTAGTTAGCGGTGTTATCTATCAAGACGGTCAATTTGACGATTCACGTTTAGCGATTAACATTGCCCAAACCGCGGTAGAAAAAGGGGCTTGCCTATTAAACTACACTAAAGTTGTCGGCTTATTAAAAGACAGCGGCAATCAGGTAACCGGCGTTCAGGTTAAAAATCAAGAAACCGGAGAGTTCTTTGAACTGAAAGGAAAAGCTGTTATAAACGCCACTGGTGTTTTTACAAATTCTATAATGAAACTAAATGATACGATTTATAAAAAGTATATTGTTCCGAGTCAAGGAATTCACCTTGTTTTTGATAAATCGTTTCTGCCTAGTGATCACGCATTGATGATTCCAAAAACGAGTGACGGAAGAGTTTTGTTTGCCGTACCATGGCATGATAAAATTGTTGTGGGGACGACAGACACTTTGATAAAAAGCCACAGTTTAGAACCTATTGCATTAGAAAAAGAGATCGATTTTGTTTTGGAAACTGCTCAGAGATTTTTGGCAAAAAAACCAACACGGGCAGATGTACTTTCGGTTTTTGCTGGACTAAGACCACTTGCGGCCCCTGAAAAAGAAGGAAAAAGTACCAAGGAAGTCTCCAGAAGCCACAAAATAATTGTTTCCGAAACAGGATTAATTACAATAACCGGAGGCAAATGGACTACATATCGAAAAATTGCCGAAGATATTATTGACAAAGCAATCACTATTCATCATCTACCTAAAAAAGACTGTAAAACAGAAAATATATCAATTCACGGAAATATTAAAACAAGCACTGTTGATAGAAAAAATCATCTCTACATCTATGGAACTGACATTCCTAAAATACTAGAATTACAAAATCAACAACCTGAATTAAAAGAAAAACTACATCCAAACTACGATTACACGCTGGCTGAAGTTGTTTGGGCAATACGCCATGAAATGGCCAGAACGATCGATGATGTCCTATCACGAAGAGTACGACTATTATTCTTAGACGCTCACGCTGCTATTGCTGCTTCTGAAAAAGTCGCAGAATTATTGGCTAAAGAACTCGGCTATGATGATGCTTGGATCAAAATACAAACTAAAGAATTTAAAACAATCGCAAACGGATTCCTCTTACCTGAATTTAGATCAAATTAAACTATTAACTTAATTTATTAAACATTAACCTATAAGCTATGAAAAACAAATTAATCCTAGCTCTTGACCAGGGAACCACTTCCTCAAGAGCTATCGTTTTCAACCATGAAGGCGAAATCGTAAGTGTATCTCAAAAAGATTTTGAACAAATATTTCCTAAACCAGGATGGGTAGAACATGACCCTAAAGAAATATGGTCTTCACAGATTAGTGTAGCCGCAGAAGTTATTGCAAAAGTTGGAGTTTCTGGAAAAGAAATAGCAGCAATTGGAATTACAAATCAAAGAGAAACAACCATAGTTTGGGATCGAGAAACCAGTGAACCAATATATAACGCCATTGTTTGGCAAGACCGTAGAACTGCGAAATATTGTGACGAACTGAAAGCGCAAGGGCATGCCGATATGATCAAGAAGAAGACAGGTCTAGTCCTGGATGCTTATTTTTCTGGCACCAAAGTAAAATGGATTTTAGACAATGTAGAAGGGGCTCGTGAGAAAGCAGAAGAAGGGAAACTTTGCTTTGGAACCGTTGACACTTGGCTAATATGGAAGTTGACAAGAGGCGAAAAATTCATGACTGATGTTTCAAATGCTAGTAGAACTTTACTACTAAATATTCACACTTTAGAATGGGATACTGAATTATTAGAGTTATTCGACATTCCGGAAGCAATGTTGCCAGAGGTCCACCAAAGCAGCGAAATTTATTGTGAAACTGCCACAACTCTTTTCTCAACAAAAATTCCAATTGCCGGAGTTGCTGGAGATCAACAAGCAGCTTTATTTGGTCAATTATGTACAAAACCAGGAATGGCCAAAAACACTTATGGAACAGGTTGCTTTATGTTGATGAATACAGGTGAAAAACCGGTATATTCTAATAACAATCTGTTGACTACTGTGGCATGGAAAATTAACGGAAAAACTACTTACGCCTTAGAAGGAAGTGTTTTTGTTGGAGGAGCAGCGGTACAATGGTTGCGCGACGGGGCAAAAATGATCGATACTGCAGAAGAAATCGAAACTTTAGCATCAAAAGTACCAGATAATGGTGGTGTTTATTTTGTTCCTGCCTTAACTGGACTTGGCGCACCACATTGGGATCAATATGCAAGGGGTGCAATCGTTGGTATTACTAGAGGAACCACAAATGCACATATTGCACGTGCCACCCTCGAAGGAATTGCTTATCAAGTATACGATCTGGTAAAAGCCATGGAAGGTGATTTTGGCAAAAAAGGAACAGAATTAAGAGTTGATGGAGGAGCTGCTGCCAATAATTTAATGATGCAATTCCAATCGGATTTATTTGACTTTAAAGTAATAAGACCTAAAACACTTGAGACCACCGCTTTAGGGGCGGCTTATTTGGCAGGATTAGCGGTAGGGTACTGGGACAGTGTCGATGAGTTACAAGAACAATGGTCAATAGACCGAGAATTTAATCCAGAGATGTCTAGAGATGAAGCCGATAAATTAGTCCACAATTGGAACAGAGCTGTAGGACGAGCTTCAAACTGGATCGAAGACTAATTATAAAACACTAAAAGATGACACCATTTATAGCAGAAATTATTGGTACCATGCTAATGATTTTATTAGGCAACGGAGTAGTTGCAAACGTAGTTCTTAAAGGAACAAAAGGAAATAATTCAGGCTGGATTGTCATCAGTACGGCATGGGGTTTTGCCGTTTTTGTAGGCGTTGCTGTTGCCGGTCCGATTAGCGGTGCGCATTTAAATCCTATTGTCACCTTAGGCTTAGCACTCATAGGAAAATTTGCCTGGTCACAGGTTGCCTCCTACATTTTGGCTCAATTCATTGGAGCTATGCTGGGAGCCTTTTTAGTTTGGCTTTCCCATAAAGATCATTTTGCAGCCACAGAAGATGAAGGCGGAAAACTTGCTTGTTTTTGCACGGGACCCGCGATTCGGAATTACTCCTCCAATTTGATGAGTGAAATCATCGCCACTTTTGTTTTAATTTTTGTTATATTCTACATTGCTGGTCCGGAGCTGATCATGAGTTCTGATACTGGCGCTGCAATTGGACTTGGAACTGTTGGCGCTTTACCGGTCGCTATTTTAGTTTGGGCGATCGGATTATCCTTAGGAGGCACCACAGGGTATGCCATAAATCCTGCCAGAGATCTTGGACCTCGCTTGATGCATGCTGTTTTACCCATAAAAGGCGGTAGCGATTGGGGGTATGCCTGGGTTCCTATCGTTGGTCCTATAATAGGTTCCTGTTTGGCCGCAACCTTGTATATGTTACTTCTCTAACCTTATTTATTAAAAGTAAAATCATGCGAAAATTATTTATTACCACTATAATCTCTATTATAGGGCTAGCTGGATATGCCCAAGAAACGCCTGTTACCGATACCATTCCAGCAGCTGTAGCAAACACAAAAACGAACCGACTGGATTTTGATGTAGAATTAAAAACGAGCCACCTCTGGAGAGGACTGGTTATCAACGGAAGCATGACTGCCATGGGAAACATTCATTATGCTTTGGACAAAAAACAAAATCTAACCGTTGGTCTTTGGGGCGGAAATGGGTTTGATGGCGAGTACAAAGAAATTGATTATTACATTCAATACCAAAAAAATGGTTTTTCAATCGCCTTATGGGACCTATTCAATACTACAAATATTGAAAACCCTGCCGTTTTTAATTACGATCGAAAAACAACCACGCACATTCTTGATTTAAGAACATCCTATCAATTTCCTGACCGATTCCCCTTGCGGATAGAAGCTAATTTTCTACTTTACGGCAATGATCGCGAATTAATGGACAACCTCGATTATAAAAACAGATATTCCACCTATGTTGAATTAGGATATCCATTATTGAAAAATCAAAAAATCACTTTAGAGGCCTATTTAGGAGCCGGATTTGCCTTAAACGGGGCCTCCCATTTGTATACAAATGATCCCAACAGTAATTTTGATATTGTAAATACCGGAATCAGGGCGTTTAAAAACATTCACATTCTAAATTACAAACTTCCTGTTTCCGCAGTAGCAATGTGGAATCCAGCACTTAAAATTGCCCGAATTCAATTGGGTGTGGTATTGTTCTAATTACAACAACACCTGGTTTGATAATGATAACGTTCTTTTATTTCTAAAAGAACGTTTTTTTTTATTCCAAAACATTGTTGTCCGGTAAAAAACTTTTAAAAGTTAATTATCCTATATATTTATGGGCTTAGCGAGAATTTATCTCGTAG
>NZ_RYDL01000009.1:0-68261 GCF_003968755.1 Flavobacterium sp. RSP15
CTTTGCTCCGGAATAAGTGGCGACCTTTGCAGCGGAATAATTGGTGTACTTTGAAGCGGAATGGGTGGTGTACTTTGCAGCGGAATCGTGGTGCACTTTGTAGCGGAATCGTGGCGACCTTTGCAGCGGAATATCCACTTGAGTTCATAAACAAATCGAATACTGATAAAAACCCCTAAAAACAGTCTTAAATCCAATGTCTCATCTTAATCACAGGCGTAAATCCCAATTCGGCTGTTAAAGTGATTGTCATAAACTCATTTACAAGATTTAGATTTGATTCCGTTGTACAAATACAATCGTGTAACGTAAAAAAAGGTACTTTTTTAAACTTGTTTTTCAGTCTTCGGGCTACGATTTTCAACATAAAAAATGATTCCATTTGTAACATTAAATGCGAAAAATGTTTGTGGTTCTTTTCTTTAATCTTAGCTACAAATTCAAAAATAGTGGGATACAAACTTTTAAAAGCCATTTCTTCATATAGAAACGTTTTGTTTTTGGCATTCAACATACTTAATATTTTTTCTTTGGCATATTCTTTTGTTACCGTTTCGGGATATGGTTTTCGGTCATAATTTTTGTAACTACCTTGCGGAAAATAATATTCCTCAAATTGCCATTGGTTATAAGCATTCATATAATTTGAATTATTACGCGTATAATGTGGTTTCCCAAATTCATCTAATATCGGAATGTAACTAGTATAGGTATATTCTGCATTGTAAAACTCTTCTAATTTATGAATAAAACTGGAGTAAAACTCTCCAGACAAAATACTGTTTCCAAAATATTGAATCTCTTTATTATCAATACTTACAGCTTCTTTTGAGAACATATAATGAGAATAGAAAGATTTAGTTTTATTAATTACTTTATCTAAATGAGAATTAGAATTCTTGTGATTACCAATGAGGTAAAATAGAAAAGTAGGAACTGAAGCAGAAATATCGATTTCTGAAATTATCTCGCCGTCAAATCGCAAAAACGGTCTGAATTCTTTTGAAAATCCTGTAATATTAGAATGAAATCGCCCGTCTGTTTCTGGATTGTGGCTCATATAATAAGTTCCATTTTGTATTTTCAGAATCTTAAACGCATTGACTAAATAATTTTTCATATTTCCTTTTTCCTCCAATATATCGGAATTATGGTTTAACGCCTCTTGAAACTGAATTGTTAATCTTTTGGGATTGAAATATTCCGCTAGAAATTCGAATTTTTTTTGCATTTCGGGTTGAAGTACCAATACATTATTTTTATTCAGCTTTTTGACCAATAATCTATCTGTAATTACATACGGCTCCAACTGTTCCCAATGATAAAAATGGCGCAAGCGATAACCGTAACATCTTCCTTCTGAATAATTATCTCTTTCGAAAATATTACCAATATTTGGAAAATTCTCGCATAAATAACGAATATGGAAACGGTAGTTTTTGTTATAACTTTCAAGCGTGGTTGAAGATAACCGATTGAATTCATCATACAAATTAGCGTGTCCATCTTTATCGATTCTATTTGCCATTTGCTCCAACACAAAATGAATAAGTAAGTATAAAAAATCAGCATTTAAATCTTTGATTGGAAGGTTCTTATCATTTGGCGGGAACTGTTTCAATCGTTCTTCTAAGTTTATGTTTTTTAGTTTTAATATGGTGTATTCGGTCATTGTTTTTTGGTTAAAAAAAAGACATAGCGAAGCCCTGATGCGTAAGAACATCGCTAATTGTCTTTGTGATTAAATGGATTTGATTTATGGCAGATTTGCCAATGTGAAGTTTACGCTACCTTAATATTTGGCTCAAGAAATGCCAAAACAGAATTAAGATACTGCTGAATGTTAGGAAACAGTTTTTTGAGTAGTTTCTTGACTGTAATTGAATCAAAACTATAATCTTCTAAATATCTACTCCACTCGACATCATAGGCGTATTTATAGCCATTTTCAAACTGATGCAATAGTTTATTTTCAGTAAAAAATTGAATATATACTTTGAATTGTGGAATATTTTGAATGTGGATATTGAATTGCTTTAACCCTTTTGGATTTACTTTTTCGTACAATAAAGAACCAAGAATAAAAATTGTAACTTCTCTATTAAGTTCTAAATCGGTTAAATCTACAATGTGATTATCAATAACAGTTGTCAACATTAGCGGAATTGGTAGAATATACTTTTTCATTATGCAACGTTATTTAAAAGATTCATAACGTCAGACCTCATATAGAAAACTTTTCCGTTAGCCTTCCTTGCGATTAATGTTTTTTGCTTGTTGTACTTCCAAAGTGAAGTATAGGAAATTTTCAGTAAGTCCTTGACTTCTTCCCGAGTGAGAATTTCTGTCTCAATTTTTTGTGGTTGTGTAGCTAGGCTAACTACTTTTTGAATTTCAGTTGAAATTGCATTTTTGATTAATTCTGTTAGGTCACTCACGGACAGATTAACCATTTGAAATGTTTGTGTACTCATTCTAATTTTGCTTTACAATAACCGACATTGGCTATTTTCTTCAACGAAATTAAACCGAATTAAACCGAATAAATTAAAATAGGACTACACAGACTAAATGAATTTTGTTGCTACTTAAGTAATAACAGCATTTAAAATAAGATAAAAAAAATGAAAAAAAAATTTAGTCTTGGACTAAAAAAGACTAATTTGTATCTAAAAAATTAAATTGCGTCTTTTTACTTTCAATTAATTGTTTCTTTCTTTTTGCTGGAGAATCAATACTTTTTCCCCTATGAAAATTAAATAAATTCCTTAAGAAATCAATTCCTCTGTTATCATCTTCTAAAAAATAGGATTTAAAAATTGTCTTGTTTAAACAATATGAATAAAAACGGGAAAAATCTACTGGGTTTTTAATCCATTCAGAATCCTTTGATAAATATTTTTGAGTTTTTAACTTCTTCTCATATTCATAGAATTTGTTTTTATTGCTATTATCTCCAACAAGTTTATTTAATATTTCATCTCTAGTCAGTTTAGTATTTATTTCAGTACCGATTGGCATAAAATCATTTTCAATTTCGGAATATATAAATTTATAATGGTTTATTATTCTTCTTTTTGTATTTAAGTAACTTCCCGAATAATGTTTAATTACTTTTTCTTGAATCTTATTTATTTTATAAAAATCATTCATTCGTTTTGAATCAATCATTACTAAAAGTTCCGCACTCCAATGATTTAATTTTTTAATTATATTTCTTAAAAACAATTTCCCTTGACCTTCAAAACTTAAAGTAAAAAAAGTTTCATTAACATAAGTAATAAAATCTATTTGTTCGTCTGGTTCAACATATTCATATAATGTTTGCTCAAAAGTATCAAACCAAAATTTATCTAAAAAATCATTGTAATTTAATTCTGTCCTATAACTAAAATCATAATAATCTTCATCACTACTTTTATACTTTTCATAATCTTCTTTTGTTGCAGATGAAGTTTCATAACCCTCTTCTCCTCCAACAAATTCATCACAATAATAACTTCTTACAATTTTATAATCCTCATCATCTGGACAACCTCCAAACCGTCTTACAATCTCATCAATATCAAAAATATCCTCAACTAAATAGTTTTTTACGGCGGGGTTTTTCCAAAAGTCTTTCATAAAATAGTATTGTTTTTTAATTCAAATGGTAACGTTACAATTTTGTCTATTTCCTAACACGACTTTCTAACGTGTTAAGTTTATTGGATTTTCTTAACACAGCTTCAAACCTATGTTAAGATTATGCTGTTTTTCTAACATAGGTCAAAGTCTATGTCGATAAAAACGTTATGGTTTGCAAGGTAAAAATTTTATCATTGTATCTCCTTGATTTACAAAGTTAGAAAACTTATTTTGATATTGTAATGATTTCAAAAAAAACAATTTCTTGAAAAATTAAATTTATACCCCCCACAAGAACCACCAGAAAGAAAAGTTAGGGAGGAAAAACGTTTTTTTTGAGGTACTCCCCATCTTTTATTTAAGAACGGAAACCACCATAATAAAATGATTTACACAGAAAACGAAACAAAGACATTTATTTAAGGACAAAAAACCAGACTGCTAAACTTTGTATTATTTCAAGTTAAGATTATAGAAACAGATAAAAAATGTTATATAGAGACTGTTTAACAGTTTTTAACTTTTTGAAAATCAAAAATCAATTTTAGTTCAAACAGATTACGTTAAATTAAGGAAGTAAGAAATATGCTTTAAAAGCACCCTGTCAAGCACGCTAAAAACAAAAAACCCTTAAAATCATAATGAAATTAAGGGTTGTAAGTGGTACCTCCAGGGATCGAACCAGGGACACATGGATTTTCAGTCCATTGCTCTACCATCTGAGCTAAGGTACCTCGCTAATGCGGGTGCAAATATAGTATGATTTTTAGTTTATCCAAAACAATTTTAAAAAAAAATCAATTCGTACCTTTGTCCCATCAAAAAAGAAATTATGATTTTAGTAGTTGATGTGGGAAATACCAGAATTAAAGCCGCTGTTTTTGAGGGCGCTATGCTTTTGGAGGTTTTTATTTTTAGCCAAATTGAATTGGAAAAAAATATTAAAAATATTTTAAAAAACTTTAAAAAAACAACTGATTTGGTGGTTTCTTCAGTTGGAGATCTCGGAAAACAGCCGTTTTTAGCTTTCGATAAAGAGATAAAAGTGCATTTTATCTCGAATAAAGATTCTTTTCCGTTCCAAAATAAATATGCTACGCCACAAACTTTGGGGATTGACCGTATGGTTCTTGCTGCAGGAGCTACGCTACGGTATCCGGGTCAAAACCGGCTGGTCATTGATGCCGGAACTTGCATTACCTATGATTTTATAGATCAAGAAAATAATTATTTAGGGGGAGCGATCACGCCGGGACTGCGATTGCGCTATGAAGCATTGCATCACTACACCGCAAAATTACCTTTATTGTCTCTGGGGATTCCGGAAGATTTGATTGGGAAATCAACTTCAGAATCGATTCATTCCGGAGTAGTAAATGGTTTAGTTTATGAGATTGACGGTTTTATAAATCAATATAAAGCACGGTATTTAAATTTTATAATAATTTTAACGGGTGGAGACACAGATTTTTTGGCTAAACGATTAAAAAATACCATATTTGCCAATTCAAATTTTCTTCTGGAAAGTTTAAGCCAAACATTTCAACATAAAACCAAAAATGATTAAAAAAATTATAATAAGCGCCTGTTTGCTTTTATCATTAGTGTCTTTTGCTCAAGAAGGGACAGCCTCCCCGTATTCTTTTTATGGAATAGGAGATGTTAGGTTCAAAGGAACGTTGGAAAACCGTTCGATGGCAGGAATAGCCATTGAACAAGATAGTATACACATGAACTTGCAAAATCCAGCCAGTTATGCAAGTCTTAAACTAACCACTTTTACCCTGGGTGGTACGCAAGCGACCACAAAAATGAAAACAGACACTGAAGCCGCAAATACAAGAAGAACGACTCTGGATTACCTGGCCGTGGGTTTGCCTATCGGTAAGTTTGGGTTGGGTTTTGGATTAATTCCGTATTCATCGGTAGGATATAAAATACAATCTATTGCTACTGATCCCTCGCAAAACAGCAAGCGTTTCAATGGTACTGGTGGTTTGAACAAGGCCTTTTTAGGAGTAGGGTATAAAGTGACGCCAAATTTTAGTGTAGGTGCCGATGTGCAGTATAATTTTGGAAAAATTGAATCTAATAACCTTGAATTCATTAGTGGAGTTCCTGTTGGAACCAGAGAATTGAATACGATTGATTTGTCTGGGGTGAATTTTAATGTAGGGATGATGTATCAGACTAAAATCTATAAAAAAATCTCTTTTTTTAGTAGTGCAAATTATACGCTGGAAAATACATTGGTGTCTAAAAACAACAGGAATATTTCGACAGTGGTTTTTAGTTCTAATTTTGATGTGGTGGTTGTCGATGCGCTGGATGATGTAAAGAGCCAAGTTAATTTGAAAATGCCGAGCACATTAGCATTAGCAGCAGGTTTTGGCCAGGCCAGAAAATGGCTTGTAGGCATTGGTGTGACGCTACAGGATGCAGGGTCGTTGGCAAATAATTTTAATTCAATGCCAAATGTTACCTACGAGAAGCATTCGAAATACAGCATTGGAGGGTATTTTATTCCTAATTACAACTCGTTTACAAGCTATACAAAAAGGATTACATACCGGGGTGGTTTGAGATTTGAAAAAACCGGAATGGTGATCAATTCAGAATCCATCGATGATATGGGATTAACTCTAGGCATTGGATTGCCACTAACTGGTCAGTTCTCTAATGTGAATATTGGATTTGAATTAGGCAAAAAAGGAACTACAGCATCTAATTTAGTTCAAGAAAATTACGCCAATGTAAGTGTGAGTTTTTCTCTTAATGACCAATGGTTTATCAGAAGAAAATTCAACTAGAATAAAAAAAAGTACTTTCTCCAATTTTTTCGTCCAGGCCAACTTATGACAGTAGTCAAAAAATATTATATCAAATTAGGGATCACGGTTTTCGCCGGGGCGCTTTTTTTGGGGTGCGAAAGTAATTATAAGGAAATACAAAAAATAAATTTCTCCGAGTTTGTTCCCAGTAGTGATGCTGATATGGTAAATCTCAAATATACAGATTCAGGAAGGATTACATCCATTTTGATCAGCTCTAAAATGTTAGATTATTCTAACGTGAGCTTTCCTTTTACGGAATTCCCAAAAGGGATTGACGTTACTTTATTTGACAAAAAAGGGAAGAAAACATTTATCAAATCAAATTATGCCATTTCTTACAAAGGAACTGCAGTAATTGATCTGCAGGGAAAAGTAAGGATCTCTACTGAAAATGGACAGCTGTTAGAAACAGAGCAACTTTATTTTGACCAAAGGAATGAGTGGTTTTTTACCGAAAGAAGGTTTAAATTAACAGACCCCAAAGGTGTTTCAAATGGACAAGGAATCGATTTTAGCAAGGATTTCAAAGTGATTAATTCTCAAAAAATAACCGGCGAACTCGAAACCGCTGAATAACACAACACCCTATGAACTACTTAAAATACACACAATACGTTTATCTTGTTTTTGGAGCCTATTTTATTTACGATGGTCTCATAAAGTTAAATACCGAGGGAGGAAATCCGTGGTTGAGTTTCATGATTGCCGGATTAGCCGTTTTTATGTTTTTCTTTAGAAGAAAATTTGCTAAAAAATTTGAAGACCGAAACAAAAAATCCTAATTCATGGAGATTAGTGTTATTTTTCTGTGTCTAATACTAAGTGCTTTTTTTTCAGGAATGGAGATAGCGTTTGTCTCTTCAAATAAAATATATCTTGAAATTGAAAAAAAACAAGGCGGTTTTGTTTCCAGAATACTGACAAAGCTTACTGAAAAGCCCTCCAAGTTTATCGTAGCCATGCTCATTGGGAATAATGTCACCATGGTGGTCTACGGTTTTTTTATGGGCGAATTATTGATGCGCTGGTTTGTTACTCTGGGGTTTCAGTTTTCGGATTTCTTGGATTTATTAATTCAAACCATAATTTCTACTATCATTGTGCTGATTACCGCAGAGTTTTTGCCAAAAGTTTTTTTTCAAATTTATGCCAATTTTCTATTTAAGTTTTTTGCAATTCCCGCCTATTTCTTTTTTAGTGTTTTCTATTTTATAGCTGCATTTTTTATTTGGGTTTCTGATTTTGTTTTGATAAAATTCTTCAAAACCGAAGGTGATAATGTGCAGCTTTATTTTAGTAAAATTGAGCTGGGGAATTACATTACGGAACAAATGAGCAGTGTTGAAGATGATGACGCCATGGATTCTGAAATTCTGATGTTTCAAAACGCATTAGAATTTTCAGGAGTCAAAGCCAGAGATGTAATGAATCCTCGTACTGAAATTATAGCCATTGACTTGTCGGATACCATTATAGATCTCCGAGAATTGTTTATAGAAACAGGCTATTCTAAAATAGTGGTGTTTCAAAATTCACTCGATGACATTGTAGGCTACGTGCATTCCTTTGATATGTTCAAAAAACCAGATAGTATCAAGGATATTGTGATTCCGGTAGAATTTGTTCCGGAAACAATCTTTATCAAAGATGCGATGAGTTTGCTGATCAAAAAACGTAAAAGTGTAGCTATTGTATTAGATGAATACGGCGGCACCTCCGGAATTATTACCGTAGAGGATATTGTGGAAGAGCTTTTTGGTGAAATTGAAGATGAACACGATTCAGATGAAGAATTGATTGAAAAAGAACTCAGTGATGGCGAATACGTTTTCTCAGCCCGGTTAGACGTCGAGTACCTTAATGACACCTATAAACTGGCTATTCCGGAAAGTGATTCGTATGGAACACTTGGTGGGTTTATTGTGAATTTCACTACTGAAATTCCTCAAAATGGAGCGGTTATCACCATTGGAGCGTATCGTTTTGTAATTGAAGAAGCAACAAATAAGAAAATAGAATTAGTAAATATGACCATGCTAGAGTAGTTTTTTTTGTAAAATTGAAATTTCTTATAAAATAAAACGCTACTACTATAATTATTAATTAGATAATTGTATTTTCGCAACCTGAATATAAAATTTAACAACAATAAAATGGCATTATTACAAAAAATTAGACAACGCTCGCTTCTTCTGATCTTAGTTATTGGGTTTTGTTTAGTAGCATTTATCATAGGTGATATATTTAGCAGTGGAGGTTTCAGCAGTACATCAAAAGATGTAGGAAGCATTGACGGGAAAGATATTTCATTTGAAGATTTTAGAGTTAAAGTAAGTAATGTTGAAAAAAGTGGTCAAGGAATTACTTCAACTGAAGCGGCTAACAGAGTATGGGAACAAGAAGTTTCGGTTGCTTTGCTAACGGCTGAATTTGAAAAATTAGGATTACGAGTAGGTGAAAAACACCTATTAGAAGTGCTGAAAGGCGATCAAAATATTGGTGGGAATCCATTGTTTTTGAATGCAGCCGGTGTTTTTGATATTGCAAAATTTAAAGAATATTTCAAAGCAAACCCTGCCCAAGCTCAGTTTTTGAAAGACAGAGAAAAAGATGCAGATCTTAATGCTAAATATCAAATATATACTACATTAATTAAAGCGGCCGTTTTTACAACGGAGAGCGAAGGCAAGTTGCAGTATGAGATGGAAGCAAATAAAGTAAACTTTGCTTATGTTGCCGGATTATATTCAACAATCAAAGACAGTCAAGTAAAAGTGACTGATGCTGAAATTGTTGATTACATGAAGAAAAATGAAAAAAAATTCAAAGCAGAAGAATCTCGTGAAGTAGAATATGTCTTGATTGAAGACAAAGCCTCACCAGCTGATGAAGCCGAAGTAAAATCAAAAATAAATGCATTGTTAGCCGGAACAGTAGTATACAATCAAGCTACCGGAAAAAATGATACCTTACCAGGATTCAGAGCAGCAACTAATACAATTGAGTTTGTGAATTCAAATTCAGATGTTCCTTATGATTCGTCTTATGTGGCCAAAAAAGATTTGCCTGCAATTGATGCGGATAAATTATTTAATCTTGCTCCTGGAGCCGTTTATGGGCCTTACATATACGGGAAATATTTCTGTATTTCAAAATCAATGGGAATGAAATCAGGTGTGAATGCAAAAGCAAGTCATATTTTGATCAGTTATGAAGGGACTCAAGTTCCAAATCAAAAGGAAAAAAGAACAAAAGAAGAAGCAAAAGCAAAAGCAGAAAGTATTTTAGCACAAGTTACTGCCAGTCCGGATAGTTTCTTGATGTTAGCTTTCACAGCTTCTGATGATTCATCTTCGCAACAAGGGGGAGATTTGGGTTATTTTGGTCCAAACCAAATGGTAAAACCATTTAATGATTTTGTCTTCAATAGCAGTATTGGGAAAATAGGGTTAGTAGAAACGCCTTTTGGATTTCATATTATCAAAGTTACGGACAAGCAAGACGGAATTCGTTTGGCTACCGTAGCTCAGAAAATAGAAGCATCTGAGGCCACTTCAGATAAAATGTTTACGCAGGCAACTAAATTAGAAATGGATGCTGTGGACAAAGATTTTAACAAAATTGCAAAAGATATGGGGCTTGCAGTAGCTCCGGCTGTTTCTGTAAAAGGGATGGACGAAAACTTCGGAACTTTAGGAAATCAAAGATCAATCGTTCGTTGGGCTTTTGAAAAAGGAGTAAAAGTAGGTACTGTAAAAAGATTTGAAGTGGCTAATGTAGGTCACGTAATTGCAAAATTAAAGAGTATTGACGATTCTGGTTTAGTAGCTGTTTCTGTGGCGAGACCTTATGTGGAACAAATACTAAAAAACAAGAAAAAAGCAGCATTGATAAAGGCAAAAATGACAGGTTCTTCGTTGGAAGCAATCGCGAAAGCAGTAGGAGCTACCGTACAACAAGCTACTGACTTGACAATGCTAAACACGATGTTGCCAGGTGTTGGTCAAGAGCCAAGTGTAGTAGGAAATGCATTTGCTTTAGCAGCAAATAAAATGTCAGCTCCAATTGAAGGAAATACAGGTGTTTATGTAGTGAAAAACAATAGCACTGTAAAAGCGCCAGCATTGAAAAGCCATGCTTCTTATGTTTCTAAATTAAAGGAACAAAGCGCTTCAGATGCTAATAGAGTAGTTCCTGCCTTGAAAGGAAATGCTAAAATTGAAGACAACAGACAAGAATTCAATTACTAGTCAAAAAGTAATTAATCACAATAAAAATCCCGATACATGCTGAATGTATCGGGATTTTGCTTTTCGACAGCTTTTTTTACCGCTATGATTATTTATACAAATAATTATGGTAAAATCATTTCATCATAAGAAATTATAGTTTCATATCCTTTTGAAATAAAATAGTCAGTTGGATTTTCAATTGCAATTGCCATTACAAAATCGCCTCCCCAAGCTCCCAGGCTTTTTATCACGCCATTGAAATCTGGAAACAAAGACTCTTTTATCGTTTGTGTTTCCAGAACAATACTCATTTGTACTTCGTGTTTTTGTAGTGCTACAGCAAAAGATTGAATTGTAGTCGCATTCAAAACTTCAGAGGTTATCACGTCATTTAAAGCAATCGTTCTCGGGAGATTATTCTTTTTATTCATATCGTAGGCTGCTATTGCGCTTTTGCTGCTTTGCTTTTTATTCAGATAGACAAAGTAAAGATTGTTAGTAAAATCCGGATTAAAAGATACTTTTTCAACAATAGGAGTACCTTTTTCCAAATGATATACAATAGGGGTGTCGTTTTGCGCACAGGCAATATCATAACCACTACCTCCAAAACTGTTTTTAAGCAATGTAAAAGCATCGATGTCTAACCACTGAGCAATGTTGTTTATCAAAGTCGATGACGTGCCCAAACCCCAGCTTTTGGGAAAGCTAAGTTCAGTCGTGATTGTGTATCCCTCTGAATTTAAAATGAAACCCGGATTTAATTTGAATGCCTCGTGCAAAATAATCTTAAGTGTAGCCTTGACCGATTCATTTTTAGTTTGAACTTCCTTTGAAATATCAGAAAATAAAAGGGTGTCTTCAAACCAAATACTTCCATCTGCATCATAACTTTTCCAGATTATTTCCTTATTATTTCCCTTTTCTATAATGAGGTTTTGCCCCATTTTTGTTGGTAATGCAAACGCTTTGGCACCATCAAGGACTAGATATTCTCCTGTGATTAAAAGTTTTCCGTTACTGTAAAATGTTTTCTTCATTGTCTTTGCGAGGAACGAAGCAACCTTATTCTTTGTTGCTTCAAGATAAAATTATTTTCTTAAACTTTCAATATAGGTGACCACAGCGCTATGCGAAACGGCATTTTTTCTAAAATGTTTCTGGATTAAAATACGTTCTTCATCAGTAGCTTCAAATTGGTTGATGATGTTATTTAAATGCATTTTCATGTGTCCTTCCTGAATTCCTGTGGTAGTCAAAGAACGCAATGCGGCAAAGTTTTGAGCTAAACCGGCTACGGCTACAAACTGCATTAATTCCTTGGCAGAAGGTTTTTCTAACATTTCCAATGATAATTTTACCAATGGATGTAAGGAAGTTAAACCACCAACAGTTCCTAATGCTAAAGGGATTTCTAGCCAAAAAGTAAAAATACCATTTTCTATTTTGGCGTGGGAAAGACTGGAGTATTTTCCGTTTCGGGAAGCATAGGCATGAATTCCTGCTTCGATGGCGCGGAAATCATTTCCAGTTGCCAAAACTACTGCATCTACTCCGTTCATGATTCCTTTGTTATGCGTAACGGCTCTGTACGGCTCGACTTCGGCGATTTGTACGGCTTGCACAAATTTCTCTGCAAATTCTTGAGGATTTAAAATGTGTTTTTCTTCCAAGTCAGCAATCGGACAAGAAACTTTGGCTCTTACGATACAATTAGGAACGTAATTCGAAAGTATACTCATTACTACTTCAATCTCTTTTTCTGATTCGGTGAATAGACTATAGTTTTGGACCTCTTCTTTTAAGGTTTTAGCAAACTGTTCCAGACACGAATTGATAAAATTAGCGCCCATGCTGTCTTTGGTTTCAAAAGTGGCATGCAGCTGAAAATAATGGGGCAATAAATCGGTTTTGTCTTTTAAAATAATATCTAAAATTCCGCCACCACGTTTTTGCATATTTGTGGTAATCGACTCGGTTTCTGAAAAGAATTTATTTTTGTGTTGGACAAAAAACAAATTCAATTTTGAAACATCACCTTTATAAATAAAATGAACCTGACCAATTTTTTCAGTATTGATTACGGTTGCTTTAAATCCGCCACGCGTAGACCAAAATTTAGCAGCTTTTGCGGCAGCGGCAACCACAGAGCTTTCTTCAATAGCCATGGGAATGGTGCTGTATTTTCCATTAATCAGGAAATTAGGAGCAACTCCAAGCGGTATGTAGAAATTTGTTATCGTATTTTCGATGAATTCATCGTGTAATTTCTGTATTTTTTCATCAGAATTCCAGTAGTTTTTCAGCAAGGCGATGGCTTCTGTGGGTGTTGAAAAATATTGATCGGCAATCCATTTAATTTTTTCTTCTTTGGATAGTTTAGAAAATCCGCTAATGGCCTTATTCATTTTCAATTGATTATAGTATAATTAAATGCAAATATACGGTTTTAGCCGTTTTAGTAGCAATCCTATTATCCTCAATAAAAGGGGGTTTAAAATATTGTTTTTAAGATTTAACACATATAATGTGAAATTATTGTAAATTTTTCACTAAAATTGACGGTTTTTATATTTAAATAAATATCATGTATTCAAGAAAAATTATTGCATTATTTTTATTCGTTTGTTTTGCAGTTGCAGGGCAGCAAAAAATCACCATTGATGCCATTTATAACGGCACTTTTCGGGCGCAAGGCATGGATGAATTGCAGTCGTTGAAAAACACAAATCAATATACGGTTTTGAATACCGACAGACAGTCCAGAAGCATGCAGATTGATTTGTATGATTTTGCAACTTTAAAAAAAGTGTCCACATTAATAGATACAAAATCGTACGCCGAATTATCAGGAGGGATTGACAGTTATACGTTTGACGCTTCAGAAAAAATGATTCTATTGGCTTGCAATACCAATCAAATCTTCCGCCACTCCTTTACAGCGGATTACTATTTATATGACATCGCCAATAAGAAATTAAGAAAACTATTCGATTCTCCCGTTCAGGAGCCTACTTTTTCACCTGATGGGAAAAAGATTGCATACGCCAAAGAAAATAATCTGTATGTACATGATTTAGTTGCTGATAAATCAACTCCAATAACTACAGACGGACAAAAAAACAGTATTATTAATGGTATTACGGATTGGGTTTACGAAGAAGAATTTGCTTTTGTAAAGGCTTTTGACTGGAGTGCTGACAGCAAAAAAGTAGCCTACATACGTTTTGACGAAAGTCAGGTTCCGGAATTTTCAATGTCAATGTTTGGAAAAGACTTGTACCCAACGATGCAAACGTTCAAATATCCAAAAGCCGGGGAGAAGAATGCTCTAGTTTCTTTACATATTTATGATGTAAATTTGAATGCAGTAAAAAACATAAATCTTGGGAATTATAACGATTTTTATATTGCCAGAATGAAATGGACAAATGATGAGAATACACTATCAGCACAGGTATTGAATCGCCACCAAAACAATTTGGATTTGTTGTTTATCGATGGAAATTCAGGAGCTGTAAAAGTAGTTTTGAACGAAAAAGACAAAGCCTACGTTGATGTGACAGATAACTTGACTTTCTTGAAAGACAACAGTTTTATTTGGACCAGCGAAAAAGACGGTTTCAATCATATTTATTTATATGATAAAAATGGAAAATTGAAAAACCAACTGACCAAAGGAAAATGGGAAGTGACGAATTATTACGGTTTAGACGAAAAAACAAATACAGTTTTCTATCAGTCGGTAGAAAACGGATCTATTAACAGAGATGTTTATAGAATAGGTCTTGACGGAAAAAACAAAGTCCGTTTGTCACAAAATACAGGAACTAATGCGGCAACATTCAGTCCGAATTTCCAATACTACATTAACACGTTTTCTAGTGCGTCTCTACCTCCGACGTATACATTGAACGAGGCCAAGGCTGGAAAACAAGTACAAGTTATTGAAAACAATGAATCATTGGCTACGAAACTAAAAAGCTATAATTTACCGGCTAAAGAGTTTTTTGTTTTAAAAACAGCAAAAGGACATGAGCTAAATGCTTGGATGATTAAACCAAAAGATTTTGACCCAACTAAAAAATATCCTGTTTTCATGTACCAATATTCGGGTCCGGGTTCCCAGCAAGTAAACAATGAGTGGAACAGCACTGATGATTATTGGTTTATGATGCTATCACAACAAGGATATATTGTAGCTTGTGTTGACGGGCGCGGAACTGGCTTTAAAGGAGCTGATTTCAAAAAAGTAACCCAACTGCAATTAGGGAAATACGAAGTAGAAGATCAAATTGATGCTGCGAAAGTAATAGGAAATTACGCATTTGTTGATAAGGCTAGAATTGGTATATTTGGCTGGTCGTATGGTGGTTTTATGGCGTCTAATTGCATCATGAAAGGAAATGACACGTTCAAAATGGCAATTGCTGTAGCTCCTGTGACGAACTGGCGTTTTTATGACAGTGTGTACACGGAACGTTACATGCAGACCCCACAAGAAAATGCTAGCGGATACGATGATAATTCCCCAATAAATCATGTAGATAAATTGAAAGGGAAATTCCTTTTGATACACGGTTCAGGAGATGATAATGTTCACGTTCAAAACTCCATGCAGATGATGGAAGCGTTGATTCAGGCTAATAAACAATTTGATTCCCAAATTTACCCGGACAATAATCACGGAATTTATGGTGGGAAAACCAGAATTCAATTGTACACAAAAATGACTAATTTCATCAAAGAAAATTTATAACAGCGCTTTATGACGAACGACGCATTGATTAAAAAAGATTTTTTTGGACATCCAAAAGCGCTTTTTATATTGTTTTTTACCGAAATGTGGGAACGCTTCTCCTTTTATGGAATGAAGGCCTTGTTGATTTTTTACTTGACAAAGTACCATTTGTTTTCGGATACTTCGGGGAATTTATTAATTGGTAGTTATGCGGCGCTGGTGTATGCCGTTCCAGTGTTAGGGGGTTTTATTGCTGATAAATATCTGGGATTTAGAAAAGCCATTGTTTTTGGTGGGATTATGTTGGTGTTGGGTCATATAGGAATGGCTTATGAAGGAAATGCTGCCACACAATCCATTACCGGCGCAATTACACGGGACGAAACCGCCTTGCAAATATTTTACTTTTCATTATCGTTAATCATTGTCGGGGTTGGTTTTCTTAAAGCCAATATCTCTTCATTAGTTGGAGAATTATATGAAAAAGGCGATAAACGAAGAGATTCTGGATTCACGTTGTTTTATATGGGAATCAACTTAGGGTCTTTTATGGCTACGCTAATATGTGTTTGGTTGGGCGAAACGTACGGTTGGAGTTATGGTTTTGGTGCAGCTGGTGTCGGAATGTTTTTTGGACTATTGACTTTTATTTCCGGCAGAAAATTATTGATGGGAAAAGGAGAATCAAACAACCCTTCTTTCCTAGAAAACAAATCTTTTGGATTTAAAAATGAGTGGTTGATTTATATTGGAAGTGTTTTGTCAACGGTATTGTTTTGGCAAATGGTCCAAAATCACGATGCAGTTTCATGGGCTTTAAAAATTGCGGGTGGAATTTCTTTTATTTATATTGTTTATTACGCAGCTACACAACTCGATGGTAAAGCACGTGATCAGTTGATTGCGTTAACTATTCTGATCGTATTTACTATTGTCTTCTGGGCATTGTTTGAACAAGCGTATACTTCCATGAATTTATTTGCTGACCGGATTTTAGACCGAACTATATTTGGTTATGAAGTTTCTGCCGGGCAGTTCTTAAGTTTTAATGCCTTGTTTATAATATTGCTAGCGCCTGTCTTTGCTTGGATTTGGCCGAAATTAGGGAAATACAATCCAAATACAGCTGTAAAATTTGCATTAGCATTAGCATTAGTAGGACTAGGCTTTGGAGCATTAGTGATGGGAATAAACCTTTCTGGTGCTGGAAAAGTAGCAGCGATTTGGCTAATATTGGCTTATTTTTTGCATACTTGTGGAGAATTGAGTTTGTCACCAGTAGGACTTTCTGCGGTAACCAAATTATCTCCGGTAAAAATCGTTGGGTTTATGATGGGCGTTTGGTTTTTGGCAACAGCCAGTTCTGAATTTATTGCGTCTATTTTAGCAAATATTGCTTCGGTAGACACCTCAAATGGTACAGCACCTGATTTAAATTTAGCAAAGCAGAGTTATTTAGTGCTTTTTGAATATTTATTTTATACGGGTCTTGGTTTTGGGGTTGTTTTACTGCTGCTTTCACCAGTAATCAAAAAATTAATGCACGGAGTTGATAAGGAATTAAACAATTAATAGGATGAGTGAAAATACAACAGATCAATTTTTTAAGAATACCGTTTTAGGACATCCTGCGGGATTGTTCGTTTTGTTTTTCACAGAAATGTGGGAACGATTTTCATTCTACGGAATGCGTTCTTTGTTGATATTATTTTTAACCGCTTCCTTTACAGATGGTGGTTGGGAATGGACTCGCGAAAATGCTTCTGCCTTATTTGGATCCTATGTAGGATTGGTTTATTTGTCCACAATGTTAGGGGGGTATTTTGCAGATAAAGTAATTGGTTTTAGATGGGCTGTTGTTGTTGGGGCAAGCTTAATGACTTTGGGGCATGCTTCTATGGCTGTTGAAACAGAATTTTCTATTTATTTAGGATTAGTATTGTTGGTTTTTGGGAATGGTTTTTTCAAACCCAACATGACCTCTATCGTATCTGAAATGTACAAAGACCGTCCTGAAAAGAAAGATGGCGCGTATACTTTGTTTTATATGGGAGTTAATGCCGGAGCGTTCTTTGGGATTTTACTTTGCGGTTATTTAGGGGAAAAAGTGGGTTGGACTTACGGTTTTGGTTTAGCCGGAATTTTTATGTTCTTTGGAATGTTGCAGTTTTGGCTGTCTCAGGATATCTTTGGAGATATTGGTTTAAAACCAAATAAAGAAAGCAAAGCGAAAGCAGAAGCATTAGATACTGACAAAAGAAATCCTTTTTCGCCAATACAATTGGCAGCAATAGCCTTCTCTTCTATATTAGCATTATTATGGCTTATAAATGATCCTGCTTCAAAAATATCCGGGGGCAAAATAAATATTTTTTCTTTCTTAGGTCCTAATGGAAATGCGATTGCAATTGCTTCAGCTCTACTTGTATTTATTGTATTGTTAATTTATAGATTTACTCAATATTCTAAAATTACTAAAGAAAAATTAATAGCGGTTACCTTTTTTGCCTTTCTTACCATTTTCTTTTGGGCAATTTTTGAGCAGTCACCAAACAGTTTGACCATTTTTGCTAGTGATTATACGGATCGTGTTTTAACAGGCAATTGGAGTGTGGTGTTTTTAGTGATTAATTCGTTAATTACTATTTTACCGTTGGTTATTATTACCGGGGTTTTAATTTTATTATTTAAGCAAACATTTAAACTTTATGCTGTTGCAAATATGATCCTTAGTGTCAGTTTTATAATTATTTGGGGAATAGCACTATGGATGTTGACTAAAGATTATTACACTGCGGGTTATCTTACTTTATCAGATTCAACATTGCAAGCATTGAAAATTGATAAAGTAACTACTGCATTGACAGAAGTTCCTGCCACTTGGTTTTCTACTTTAAACTCGTTATTCATAATCTCTTTGGCTCCATTGTTTTCAAAATGGTGGGAAAGTAAATACAATCCTTCTGCAAATTTAAAATACGGAATCGGAATGGCATTGCTAGCGCTTGGTATGGCTTGTGTCGCTTTTGGGGCAAGCGGAATCGAAGCGGGTGCAAAAACAGCTTCAGTAAGTATGATATGGTTGATTTTAGTCTATCTTTTCCATACAATGGCAGAGCTGTGTATCTCACCGGTAGGATTGTCGTATGTAAGTAAATTAGTTCCTGCCCGTATGATTGCCTTTATGTTTGGAGTTTGGTACTTAGCAGTAGCAATTGGTATGAAAGGTGCAGGGATGTTTGGTGAAAACATTGATAAAATCGCCAACGAACACGGATTGAGTTACTTCTTTTGGATGTTGACTATTATCTCTATTGTAGTTGCTTTGTTCTCTGTTTTGATGACTCCAATAATTAAGAAATTAATGCATGGTGTTCGATAAATTTTAGGCATCGTTTTTGATTTGTTCACCGTAAATAATATAGATATGAAGAAAGGTATAATAACGTTGTTATTGTTAGTTGGTTCGTTTGCTGCTGAAGCACAAGAATTAGTGTGGGAGACTAATGTCAGTAAAGCTCTTGAAGTTTCAGCCTTAACTAAAAAACCATTATTAATGTTTTTTACAGGAAGCGATTGGTGTGGTTGGTGCATCCGGTTACAAAAAGAGGTCTTGAAGACTCCTGAATTTGCAGCTTGGGCAAAAGAAAATGTCGTTTTGGTCGAATTAGATTATCCAAGACGAGTACCACAGACTGAAGAGGTAAAAAAGCAGAATAATGAATTACAACAAATTTTTGGCATACAAGGATTTCCAACTATTATACTCGCAAAAGGTACTACAAAAGAAGGGAAAGTCAATTTTGAAGGTATTGGCAGTACGGGGTATGTAGCCGGCGGACCAGCAGCCTGGTTAGCAGTTGCAAATGGTTTTTTGAAAAAATAATATATTAATTCAATTTATAAAATCCCTTTTCGCCTGTTGCGTGAAAAGGGATTTTCTGTTTCTCGCAACTGGCTTTCCATTGTTTTTGTATGGATTTAAAGTTGGACGCATCAGCCACAACTAATTTTGGCTTCATTATTTGGAGTAGGCGGTCCATATTTATTTTAGAGGATTGTGTCAATACAATAACATCCGGATTGATGTTTTTGGGATACACTCCGGAATGGTCTACAATAAATATTTTTTCTCCTTTAAAATACAGGAAATTTCGGAGTTCTTTTTTCTGTCGTAAAGTGCTCAGGTTTCCAATGCGATAGGATTTTATAAGACTGTTTTCTTGTGCCGTTTTTAAAAGACTGTCATTGGCGTAAACAATGATATTTGCTCCATTTCGTTCAGTGATCAAGGTATTCTTTCGGCTGTTGAAAACAATAAATTCCTGCTCGTTTTGCACGTTCCAATGGGTTGTAAAACAAGAAAATTGCACAACTATAATACAAGTTAAAGCGATTGCTAATTTGTGGAAAGTTGGTTTTTTAAACCAAATGACAAGGCTTATTAGAGCTAAATAACTGCTGAGTAACAGGTATAAATTAAGCGGAATATCTTGAATTATAAACTGTTCTATCGAAGCTATTGCGTTGATAATTTTGTTTAAATAGTAAATACTGGTTTCCAGCAGGTGGGAGAGAAAAACCGGAATAAGGTCAAATGCGGCCAAAATCATTACCAAAACGCCTACTATCATTATGAAACTCAGTACTGGAATAATGATTAGATTGGTCACAAAAAACAAACCCGGAAACTGATGAAAATAATAAATACTCAGGGGTAAAGTACCTATTTGCGCCGCCAAGGAAACGGTGAGAATGTTCCAGACGTATTTTGAAGCTTTGTTTTCTGGTTGCCACACAGAGGCCAAAAGAGGTTGCAGCCAAATAATGAAAAACAAAGCAATGTAACTCAACTGAAAACCAACGTCAAATAGAAACGAAGGCTTAAAAAACAAAATCAATAACACAGAAACTAATAAAGTATGGTAAATATTGACGCTTCTGCGCAGATGATTCCCAATAGCCACAAAGGAAAACATAGTCACCGAGCGAACTACTGATGGTGCTAAACCTGCAATTATACCAAAAATAGACAAAGATGCCAGAATAAGGAGTAGTTTAAGGAACGAGCCCTTTTTTGTATTTGGAATAGGCTTTAGAATATAAGTTACAAAAAGCAAAATGAAGCCAATATGCAGTCCTGAAACGGATAAAATATGTACGGCTCCCGCATACTGGTAATCCCGTATGATATCAGGTGAAATATCTTGTTGTTGCCCCATGATCAGAGCAATGGCAACATTCAATTCCGTTTTATTGAAGTTGTTTTTTTCTAAATTCCGAATAATTCGCGTTCTCAATTTTGAAGAATAGTACCAGATATTTTTCGCTGTTTTATTTCCAATTTTTATTTCATCACCAGCAGCAAACAGTTGTGCATAGATTTGTTTGTTTTCAAGGTATTTGCCGTAGTCAAATTGATTCGGATTCATAGGTTGTTTATTCCTTGACAACGTGCCTTTGATTAGCAAAGGGGTTCCTGCTGCAAATACGGGGTTTAAATGAATTTTTTGAACGTTAAGGAGCAATCGGCCAGACTGTTCTTTTTCATTAATATGGTTGACAAGGACTATATAACGGTCGCTAAATAAGGAGCTTTTTAGCTTTTCTCTTACAACAACAGAAATAGAATGAGGCTGCTCAAAAGCATTTGTATTGTGGGTGTAGTTGTCCTTTTGAAAATAATCCGTGTGGGTTACTTGTGTAGTGGTTCCAATGATAAAAGACAAAAAATAAGTGGCAATACCAAAATAAGCGGTACGGGTGTTGCTTTTTTTGGATAAAAAAAACAACACCCCAAAGAGACTCATAGCGGTTAAAAGTATAACAATGACTGCTACTAATGGAGGATGAAGGTAAAAAGCGAAAAGAAGTCCTGAAACAAACCCAATTGTTATTCTTGCCAAAGGAAATTGTAGTACTTTCATGACTCTAAAGTACATATTTTTAGTACGTAACGAATTTATTTTTTTTGAAAATAGGTAGAAATAGAAACACAGGGATTAGTATTGAAGAACTCGAGCTATAAAACCCTGTTGAGTTGAGCAAATCTGGTTTTGTAATACACTTCTTTTGTGGAGGAAATCATAACGCCTCTTGAGGTCGACGCATGAATGAATTTTATCTCGTCTTCATTGACTTCAATGACTATTCCTACGTGGTTTATTTGTCGGTTTTTCTTGGTTTTAAAGAATATCAGATCCCCTTTTTTAGCTTTTTCTTGTTCATGATCTAAGATAATACCGTGTTTTGATTGTTGAATCGAGGTGCGAGGCAGACTTATTTCATTTGAATCAAAGATGTTGACCATCAAGCCGGAACAGTCAAAACCTGATTTTGTTGTCCCGCCATATCTGTATTTCACACCAATGTTTTCAGCAGCGGCATCGATTAATTGTTCGACCAGACGTTGTACTTTCCTTTTTTCGGATTGAATGGATTGCTCTTTTGGGTCTGCTTTTTTCGAGTTGGTTATCGGGGAAGTTGATTTACAAGCCGTAAAAAAGGTAAGAACCAATACAAGAAATAGGAAATGTTTCAAAAGAGTGTAATTTTTTTGTAAAGGGAGCTATTTATAAATAAGAGATAATCTACAGTAAATCAGACACGATGAGTCTTGCTGTTTTTTCACTAGCGCCAATGCCACCTAATTGCTGTTCTAATAACGCATATTTTTCTAAAAGAGTATTGCGGTGGTTGATTTCTAATATTTTTTTGAGTTCTTCTCGAATGCGTTTTGGATTGCATTGCTCTTGAATTAGTTCGGTCACCACCTCCTCATCCATAATCAAGTTGACTAATGAGATGTATTTCAGGGTAATAATTCGTTTAGCAATTTGGTAGGAAGCCCAGCTGCCTTTGTAGCAAACTACTTCCGGCACTTTGAAAAGCGCTGTTTCCAGTGTTGCCGTTCCTGAGGTTACTAATGCAGCTGTTGCATTACGCAGTAAATCATAGGTTTTATTAGAAATGAATTTAATGTTTTCTTGAGTGATGAATTCTTTATAGAAAGAAAATTCCTGACTTGGCGCCCCTGCAATCACGAACTGATAGTCTGGAAAATCATTTGCCACACTGAGCATGACTGATAGCATTTTAGTTATTTCCTGTTTTCGGCTACCGGGTAAAATTGCAATTATCGGTTTGTCGTTTAATTGGTTTTCTGTTCTAAAAAGGATTGAATCAACTTCGGGTTGGTTGTGGATGGCATCAATCAGTGGATGCCCGACAAATTCTACCGGAAAATGGTGTTTGTCTTCATAGAATTTTTTTTCGAAAGGCAAAATCACATACATTTTATCAATATCACGCTTGATAGCTGTAATTCTGCTTTCTTTCCAAGCCCAAATTTGTGGAGAAATGTAGTAGTGCGTTTTCATTCCTAACGCTTTTGCCCATTTTGCAATCCGTAAATTAAAACCAGGATAATCAATGAAAATAAGGATGTCCGGCTGAAATTCAAGAATGTCTTTTTTGCAGACTTTGATGTTGCTTAAAATAGTTTTCAAATTAAAAATTACCTCGATAAAGCCCATAAAAGCTAATTCTCGGTAATGTTTTACTAAGGTTCCGCCTGTTGTATTCATTAAATCGCCTCCCCAAAACCGAATGTCAGCTTTAGGATCTTTTTTATAAAGCGCTTTCATTAAATTAGAACCATGCAAATCGCCTGAAGCTTCCCCTGCTATAATGTAGTATTTCATGTTTGTTTGATTAGAAAGGTATAAATTCAGGTCTGTTATAAATGGTATGTCAATTTACAAAGGTAAACTAATAAGCCTTCTTAAATAAACAAAGTGAGTACTGTCATTAGTATGATGGCCAATACGACACCACGTGCCATCATTTCTTTATTCATTTTTAGCAGAATGCCAAAGACTATCAACGTAAGGATGGATCCCAGTGTGATGATTTTTCCTAAATTTCCCTGTGCTTTTATGATCTGAATTCCAATGATAAACTGGAAGTCAGTAAAAAAGGTAATAAAGAGATAGCAACCAACTAGTGTAGTGAGAAATCCTACCAAAATCCCCCAGACTAAATCGTTCTTATTCATTCCATTTCCAGGTATTAAGTTGCTGTATGGCATGATGTGCTGTCAAGTCAAATTGAACTGGAACAAGTGATATGTATCCATTTTCGAGCGCCCATTCGTCTGTGTCTTCGCCTTTGTCCTGATTGACAAATTCTCCTGCCAGCCAATAGTAATCCCTTCCTTGCGGTGTTTTTCTTTTATCAAATCTTTCTACCCAAAGTGCTTTGGCTTGGCGACAAATACGGATTCCTTTGATGTCCTCTTCGTTTAATTTTGGGAAATTAACATTTAAAACGACCCCTTCTGGAAGTCCATTTTCTAAAACTTCTAAAGAGATTTTGCGTATAAAAGTTTTGATCGTTTCAAAATTGGCGTTCCAGTCATAATCTAAAAGAGAGAAGCCTATAGCTGGAATTCCCTCTATTCCTGCCTCGACTGCCGCACTCATGGTTCCGGAGTAAATTACATTTATGGATGAATTTGAACCATGATTGACACCGGAAACACATAAATCTGGTTTTCTTTTTAGGATTTCATTTACAGCCAGTTTCACACAGTCCACTGGAGTTCCGGAGCAGCTGTACTCTAAAAACGGATCACTATCTTTAGAGATTTTATTCAAATACAACGTGCTGTTTATGGTGATGGCATGCCCCATGGCACTTTGTGGATTGTCAGGCGCAACCACGACGATTTCCCCTATTTCTGCCATAACGGCAATTAAGGCTCGGAGTCCCGGTGCCGAAATTCCGTCGTCATTCGTTATTAGAATTAAAGGTCTTGTTTTTTTCATTATATCTGTTTGTAAAAAGATTGATTATTTTTGGTTTTCAGCGTAAATGTAATCCCCCTGAATGAAATCACTAAACAAAATATAAAAATAGGTTATGTTGGTTGATTTAACTTAAAATAATAAAAACAATTTATATCTTTAACAAAAATTTATGGGGCTACTGCTGCGGTTGGCATAGTTTTTACCATAATTTAGATTAAAAATTCATGAATACAATTCTTAGCTTTATGAAAAGAAATTATAAAATCATACTTGTTGTTGTATGCCTTTCGTTAACATTGTTTGCTTTTAAATATAATGCATCAAAAGAGAACGATCCAGAAAAAGATAAATTACTCCTAGAGTTGTTGACTTTTGTAATCCAGAAAGGACATTACAATCCTGCCGATATTAACGATACTTTTTCAAAAGGAATCTATAAAGATTACATTGAGGCTTTAGATCCATCTAAACGTTTTTTCCTGCAATCCGATATCGATGAATTTTCGAAATTTGAGTTGTTGTTAGACGATCAGTTGTTGAATAAAGACTTGTCTTTTTTTAATCTTACCTATGATCGTTTGATGAAAAGAATGGAAGAGAGTAAAAAGATTTACAAGGATGTCTTGAGTGAGCCTTTTGATTATTCTGTCGATGAAAGCTTTAATATAGATTATGAAAAGGCTCCCTATGCTAAGAGTGCAAGTGAATTAAAGGATAAATGGCGTAAGCAAATTAAATTATCAACTCTTTCTTCTCTAGTAGATCGTTTGGCTTTACAAGAAAACAAGACTAAAGGGGCAAAACTTGATGCTGTATTACTGAAAAAAGAGGAAAGATTAAAAGAAGAACCGACTAAAGAAGCAGCAAAAGACAGCACGGTAACTCCAGATAAACCAAAGACTTTTGAAGAACTAGAAAAAGAAACCAGAAGAAATTCTGGAAAATCATTAGATGAATATTTTGGTTTTGTAAACGACTTGGATCGAAATGATTGGTTCTCCGTCTATATAAATTCTATTACGGCTCGTTTTGATCCGCACACGAATTATTTTGCTCCGGAGGAAAAAGAACGTTTTGATGTAAGTATAAGTGGAAAATTAGAAGGTATTGGTGCTCGTCTACAAAAGAAAAATGATTTAACTGAGATTTCGGAACTTATTTCTGGTGGTCCCGCATGGAGGGGGAAACAACTGGAAGCGGGAGATTTAATAATGAAAGTAGGGCAAGGCTCTGGAGTTTCAGTTGATGTTGTTGGGATGCGGCTTGATGATGTGGTAAAGAAAATTAAAGGACCAAAAGGTTCGGAAGTTCGGCTTACAGTTAAAAAAGTAGACGGAACAATCAAGATTATTTCTATTATCAGAGATATTGTTGAAATTGAGGAAACGTACGCCAAGTCAAGTATCGTAAATAAAAACGGCATGAAATATGGAATAATTTATTTGCCCAAATTCTATATTGATTTTGAAAATAAAGACGGGAGAGATGCTGGTAAAGATGTTGCTATTGAAGTTGAGCGACTGAAACAATCCGGTGTTGATGGAATTGTTCTTGATGTTCGCGATGACGGCGGCGGATCATTATCCACGGTTGTAGATATTGCTGGCTTATTTATTGAGCAGGGTCCCATTGTTCAAATTAAATCAGCAGGGAGAAAAAAAGAAGTGTTGTACGATCGAGATAAAAAAATAGAATGGGATGGCCCTTTAGTAATTATGGTGAATAGTTTTTCTGCCTCAGCTTCTGAGATCTTAGCAGCTGCAATTCAAGATTACAAAAGAGGAATTATAATTGGGAGCAAACAAACGTACGGTAAAGGAACCGTTCAAAATGTGATTGACCTGAACCAGTTTGTTCGCAGTAGTTCCGTTGGGGATTTAGGTGCTATTAAGACCACCACACAAAAATTTTATAGAATCAACGGTGGTTCTACTCAACTGGATGGAGTACGAAGTGATATCGTTATGCCGGATCGTTATGCCTACTTGAAAATGGGAGAGCGCGATATGGATAATGCAATGCCTTGGGACAAAATTGATCGGGCAGACTACAGTGTTTGGACTAATAATGACAACTTTAATCAGGCGATAACAAATAGCAAAAGCCGAATTAGTAAAAATGCACAGTTTCAATTAATTGAAGAGAATGCGAAGTGGATTGATAGTCGAAGTGAGGAGAATGTGTATAGTTTGAATATTGATACATTTAAAATCGCACAATCTGAAATTGAAGAAAAAGCTAAAAAATACAAACCAATTGTAGATTACAAAAATCTACTTACGTTTACTTCACTGCCTTATGAAGCAGATGAAATTAATAAAGACGCCTCTTTAAAAGAAAAAAGAGAAAGATGGCATGAAGCTTTATCAAAAGATATTTATGTTGAGGAAGCACTGAATGTATTAGAAGATTTGCAATCAAAAGCAATTTCTAAAAAAAGTATTCCCGTTAAAATTAAAAAAGATAAATTAGCGAAATCTTAGGTAGTTTTTCAGCAAGTTTCAGTCAGTAATAATAGAAAAACCCTGTACATTCTTCAGAACGTGCAGGGTTTTTCTATTTGTGTAATTGTTTTTTTGAGTTTTGTAACTCATTGAAGGAGACTAGATAAGTAAATCAATGCTGTTTATCTATCAATTTAGTGTGCTAAAATGTTACTGAAAAAGACCGGATTTATTGCAAATTACCATCTGAATTTCGGTATCATCGTATAACTTTAGGATTCAATTCAATGTAACAATAAGATAAATATATTTATTGTTTAAGTCTTTGATTCAAAAACAAAGAGTAATAATCCATAGTGAGGTTCATGGATTACTTTTGTCTTAAATTTGCCAAATTACCATTCATTTACTTTATTGGCATCCATTTTTATAAATATAAAAAGCAATATTGTAAATCCCCAAAGACCGGAACCTCCGTAGGAAAAGAAAGGTAAGGGTACGCCAATGGTGGGGAAAATACCGGCTACCATGGCTATGTTTACAAAGAAATGAGTGAAAAGAATGCCTGCAACGCAATGGCCATATACTCTGCTAAACTTTGTTTTTTGTCTTTCCGCAAGGTATATTATTCGAAGAAGCAAACAGGCAAAAAGGGCAATTACTGCAAGAGAACCCAAAAATCCCCATTCTTCGCCTACTGTTGTGAAGATGTAATCCGTGTGTTGTTCCGGTACAAAACCACCTTTGGTTTGCGTTCCTTCTAGGAATCCCTTTCCAAACCAGCCTCCAGATCCTATGGCTATTTCGGATTGATTGGTGTTATATCCAATTCCTTTGAGATCAACAGCTTTTCCTAAAAGGATGTTAAAACGATCTCGGTGATGTTGTTTGAACAGGTTGTCAAATACATAGTCTACAGATAGCACAAATCCAGAAATCAGGGCAAAGATAATACTGCTCAAAACAATATTTCGGTCTGCCAGTCTTGATTTGAAATGAACCAATATTATAATTGCTAATCCAATAAGTATTACATATTCTGGTTCTAATAATAAGGTAAACACAAATAAAAGAATTGTAATAAATCCAGTCCAAACATACCAAGCCGGAAGTCCTTCACGATACAAAACAATGATGAATATGCTGTATATCAATGCGCTTCCAGGGTCTGGCTGAGGCAAAATGAGTAGCACAGGTAGGAAGATTATGGCAAGAGCCTGTATTTGTCTATTGACTTCTTTTAAATTAATTTGTGTGTCACTCAAATATTTGGCTAATGCTAATGAAGTGGCTGCTTTTGCAAATTCAGAAGGCTGGATCGTGAAGCTTCCAATAGCATACCAGCAACGTTGACCAGCAATTGTTTTGCCAAATAAAAACAGCCCGGCTAATGTGAGTAGAGATACTCCAAAGATGATACTCGCATATTTCTCATAAAATTTCCCGTCAACCGAGAGTATTATGAATATTAATGGAATGGTCAATACGATGAAGATCAGTTGTTTTTCATAGGTGTCTTGCATCGATGACATCGAGGAGGAATAGATATTTAACCAGCCCAAAATAACTAATACCGCATAGATGATTATGCTTATCCAATCAATATTATTTGTGATACTTTGGTTTTTCATTGCAATTAAATAACTTGTTTTTTTACTTTTGAGGTATCTGTTTTAATCCTTACGGCAGGAATTGTCCTTTTATTTAAAAGCGAGTCACTAATGCGTAATTGTAATTTGATGGCGTCAGAAAGTCCACCTAATTTGGCATATTGACTTTGTAAGCTGGTTGCAAGTATTCTTTTTTCCAGATCTATCCGTGTGATTTTTTGTCGTAGGTATTTTTCAATCATCAAACTGGCAATTGGTCCGGCTATTGTTGATCCAAAGCCCCCATTTTCAACCATGATAGCAATGGCAATTTTAGGATTATCTTTTGGTGCAAAAGCTACAAATATGGAATGATCTTTAAGTTGAATTCTTTTGCCTCCAATTTTAGCAAAATTTTCAGCTGTACCGGTTTTACCACAAATATCTATTCCTTCTACTTTAAGTGCGCTAGCAGTCCCCATGTTGTACACATCAAACAAACCGCTAATTATGGGTTTGAAGTGTTTTTTGTCGATGGTGGTGGTGTGTTTTGTCGTGAATTTTTTATCAATTTTGTGGCCTTCAATTTTTTTGATGATGTGAGGGGTGTAATAATAACCTTCATTTGCAACAGTTGCCATCATGTTAGCAAGTTGTATGGGTGTCATTAGAACTTCGCCCTGTCCTATTGAATTAGAAACGATCGTGGTACTTCTCCAGCCTCCATTTGGATAAATGCGTTTGTATGTTTTGGAATCCGGAACGTTTCCTCTTTTACCTGTTGGTAAGTCATACCCCATAAATTGTCCTAGTCCAAAGCTTTTTATGTGGTTGCTCCAAACATCAACAGCTGTGGCCGGTTTTGTATATTTGTTTATTGTCTTCATATACGCTGTGGCAAAATAGGAATTGCAAGATTCATAAATACCTCTGTGCAGCTGAAGAGATCCTCCTCTGCAATGGCATCTCATAAATCGACCTCTTGCATAACTAAAACCATTATTGCAGGATACGCTTGTATTTTCATCGATTACACCTTCTTGTAGAGCAACTAAGCCAGTTAAAATTTTAAACGGTGATCCTGGCGGGTATTCAGCTAGTAAACCTCTGTCATACAGTGGCTTTGCTATTGAATCATGGTATAATTGAGTGTAGTTTTTAGAGCGTTGTCTTCCTACCAATATTCCTGGATCATAAGAAGGAGCGGTTACCAGTGCTAGTATTTCGCCAGTGCGAGGTTCTATAGCAACAATTCCGCCTCTTTTATTAATCATCAATTCCTCTCCGTATTTTTGAAGTTCGGCGTCAATAGTAAGATTTATATCTTCTCCTTGCACGGCTATAGTGTCGTATTTCCCTTCTTTATACGAGCCAATTTCTCTATTGTATTTGTCTTTTTGGATGTATTTAACCCCTTTTACCCCGCGTAAAAGATCTTCATAGCTTTCTTCAACTCCCTGTCTTCCAATTAAATCACCGCTATTGTAGTATGGATTTTTGGCTACTAGTTTTTCATTTACCTGAGTGATACCCCCAAAAACATTGGCTCCAAAATTTACTTCATAATCACGAAGGGAACGTTTTTGAAAATAGAAACCTTCATATTTTCTTATTTTTTCTTGAAAAGCGGCAAATTCACTTTTATTCAATTGTGATAAAAAAACAGAGGGTAACCGCGGACTATATATTCTAGCTTTTTCAATTCTTTTAATGAAATCTTCTTTTGTAATTTTCAACAATTGACAAAGTTCTAAAGTATCTGTGTTTTTTAATTCCCTAGGAATGACCATAATGTCATAAGATGCTTGGTTTGCAACCAGTAATACACCTTTACGGTCATAGATGTAGCCTCTTTCAGGATATTCATATTTTTTTTTAATTGCGTTATTTTCAGATTTTAACTTTAAGGTGTCATCCACGATTTGCAAATAAAAAATACGCAATACTAGTAAAGAAGTAGCAAGAATGATTAGGGAAGGCAATAGTACTTTTCTCATCTTTTATTAGGCTTGATAAGGTATATTATAATTATGCAAATAAAGAGTGTGAATATGGTACTCAATAAAGTTCGTAATACGACATCTAAAATAAAGCTAAATTGAAAAGCTTCTAGCAAAAACATCGTAAAATGATGAATGGTAACTGATAGTAATAAAAAAGAAAATCTTTCTGGTGTTAATACATCATTCAGTTTTATAGTTTGGTATTCATAACTTAACCCAAAGGAAAACTTAAAAACAGAAGGTCTAAAGTAGGCTAATACTAAGCATGCGGTCGCATGTGTTCCTCCAGAATTACTGAACATATCCATTACAAGTCCAAGTAAAAAACTAGCAATTAGTAGTCCTGATTTATTTCCATTTACGGGATAAAGTATGATAAATAACACGTAAGGAAATGGGCTTATATACCCAAAAAAATTCATGTTATTAAATATAATAATCTGAATTGCTAATAACAAAAGGAATCGGGAAATATTGACTAACAGTGCGCTATTCATCCTTATTTCCTTTTTCTAAATTAATAATTTCTTCACGATCTTTGCGCGTAATAATATAAACGTGACCTAGATTTGTCATATCGTTAAATAATTTAACATTTATGGTGTAATAATTAGTCTGATTGTCTATTTCTATTTTGTCTATAGTTCCTATATTAACGTTTTCCGGAAATATTACTGATTGTCCTCCTGTTACAATGGTGTCTCCTTTTCTAATAGCGGCTAATCTAGGAACATCTATCAATTGTACAAAGCCAGTACTTTTTCCGTTCCATATCAAAGATCCAAAATGATTGGATTTTTTGATTTTAGCATTAATTTGAAATTTCTTATTTAAAATGCTAATCACAGTGGCATAATTAGGTGAGGTATTTTCTATGATTCCTATAATTCCTAAGCTGTTTATAACGCCCATGTCTGGTTTCACACCTTCTAGTTCTCCTGAATTTAAGGTTAAATAATTTTCGTGAGTACTATAAGAATTGTGTATTACCTTAGATACTAATATATCTCCTGATTCGATCCCTTTTAGACTGTCTAGTTTTTTTATTGCAGTGGTATCTTTTTTGTTAAATATAAGACTCTTTAATTTTGCGTTTTCAAGCGCGAGTGCTTCATTTTCAGTTTTTAAATTCAAATATTCATTAAGGTTGTTTACCTTTTCATAGACACCTCCGCTTAGAAAATTTGCAGAACTAATTATTTTACTTCTGTGAAAGGAGTGGGATTGAATGGTAAGGGATAATGAAATACCCAAAAGCAGCAAAAACAGTAACCGATTACTGTTTTTAAAAATAAAATTAAATATTTGCTGCATTTTCTAACGGTATAATATAAATAGCTGTCTGTTTTATTTTGGAATCTAATAGTTGTTGCTGGATGCTATCTCAGTCCTGTAAATTGACAAGAGTAGCTATAACAAATTACTTGATTAAAATACTTTTAAATTTAGCAATGTTTTTTAGTGCCATTCCTGTCCCTCTTACTACAGCTCTTAACGGATCTTCTGCAATGTAAACTGGTAAATCAGTTTTTTGTGAAATTCGCTTGTCAAGACCTCTTAACATGGAGCCTCCACCGGCAAGGTAGATTCCTGTGTTGTATATATCGGCAGCTAGTTCTGGGGGAGTTTGTGATAACGTTTCCATAACGGCATCTTCAATTCTTTGAATTGATTTGTCTAATGCTTTTGCAATTTCTCGGTACGATACTTCTACCTGTTTTGGTTTACCAGTAAGTAAATCTCTACCTTGAACGGACATGTCTTCAGGAGGTGTTTCTAAATCTTCTATTGCTGCGCCAATTTGAATTTTTATTTTTTCAGCTGTACTTTCTCCAACAAAAAGATTGTGTTGGGTACGCATATAATATACGATATCATTTGTGAATACATCACCAGCTATTTTTACTGATTTGTCACAAACAATACCACCTAAGGCGATTACGGCAATTTCAGTTGTTCCACCACCTATATCTACAATCATGTTTCCTTTTGGTTGCATAATATCAATACCAATACCTATTGCTGCTGCCATAGGTTCGTGTATTAGGTATACTTCTTTACCGTTTACTCTTTCACAAGACTCTTTTACGGCTCTCATCTCCACTTCGGTAATGCCAGAGGGAATACAAACGACCATTCTTAACGCAGGAGTAAACATTCTTTTCTTTAGCGCGGGTATGCTTTTGATAAACATACTTATCATTTTTTCTGAAGCATCAAAATCAGCAATTACACCATCTTTCAAAGGGCGTATTGTCTTAATGTTTTCATGTGTTTTACCTTGCATCAAGTTGGCTTCTTTGCCCACAGCAATGATTTTACCAGAAACTCTGTCTCTGGCAACAATTGATGGACTGTCTATTACAACTTTATCATTATGTATGATTAAAGTATTAGCGGTACCAAGGTCTATCGCGATATCCTCAGTCATGAAATCAAAAAATCCCATAAATTTTTTGGGGTTAAAATGTTATAAATTTGAAACGCACAAAGTTAAACAAATTAATGTTTAAAATGACGCGTTCCCGTAAATACCATTGCAAGTTTATTTTCATTGCAATAGTCAATGCTCAAATTGTCTTTGATGGATCCGCCTGGCTGAATTACCGCAGTAATACCTGCTTTTTTAGCTATTTCAACACAGTCTGGAAAAGGGAAAAATGCATCACTTGCCATAGAGGCTCCACGTAGGTCAAATCCAAAATTTTTAGCTTTTTCTATCGCCTGTACTAAGGCATCAACTCTGGATGTTTGTCCTGTACCGGATGCAATAAGTGTTCCGTTTTTAGCAAAAACAATCGTGTTTGATTTGGTGTTTTTACAAATTTTGGAAGCGAAAATTAAATCCTGAATTTCCTGTTCAGTAGGAGCTGTTATGGTAACGGTTTTTAAGGCTTCTTTATTGTCAGTTACCGTATTTCTTTCTTGAATTAAAAGTCCGTTCAAGCAGGTTCGTACCGTTTTTTGGGGTAACGCAACCTCGTTCTGAACTAATAGGATTCGGTTTTTCTTTTCTTGTAAAATAGTCAGGGCCTCAGTATCATATTCGGGGGCAATGACCACCTCACAAAATAATTTGTTTATCTCTGTTGCAGTCGCTGCATCAATTTTAGTATTGGAAATTAAAACACCTCCAAATGCAGATGTCGGGTCACAAGCTAATGCGGCTAAATAGGCCTCAGTAATAGTTGTTCGTGTCGCTAAACCACAAGCGTTGTTGTGTTTTAATATGGCAAATGTAGGGCCGTCATTGTTGAATTCAGCTATCAAATTTACAGCCGCATCTACATCCAACAAATTATTGTATGATAATTCTTTTCCGTGCACTTTGTTGAACATGGCCTCAAAATCTCCAAAGAAAAATCCTTTTTGATGTGGGTTTTCACCGTATCTCAGCACTTGACCGTTAGGAATACTTTCTTTGTAAATGGTTTCGTCAGTATTAAAATAATTGAAAATTGCAGTGTCATAATGAGAAGAAACATGAAATGCTTTTGTTGCCAATAATTTTCGGTCTTCCAGTGTTGTAGCGCCATTTTGATCGATAATTAAATCTAAAAGCAAGCCGTATTGATCTACCGAAGCCACAATTACGGTGTCTTTGAAGTTTTTTGCAGCAGCACGAATTAAAGAAATACCACCAATATCTATTTTTTCAATGATGTCTGTTTCACTTGCTCCGGAAGCAACCGTTTTTTCAAAAGGATATAAGTCAACAATGACTAAATCAATTTGTGGAATGTTGAATTCTAACATCTGTTGTGCATCACTCTCATTATCTTGGCGATTTAGTATTCCACCAAAGACTTTTGGGTGTAATGTTTTTACTCTTCCGCCCAAAATAGAAGGGTAGGAGGTTACATCTTCAACGGGTATTACGGGAATTCCTAAATTTTTTATAAAATCCTCAGTCCCTCCAGTAGAATAAAGTGTAACATTTTGACTGTTTAGTTGTCTTACTATAGGTTCCAATCCTTCTTTTGAAAAGACGGAGATTAATGCAGATTGAATTGTTTTAGTTGTGCTCATTATGTAGTTATAGTTATAAAATGCAAAAATAGTTTTTTAATGTCAAAATTAAGCCATTTGAAATTGAGATAATTGTAATTTTTACGGCTATTGCAACGGGAAACATAAAATAGCGCTTCCACAATGTAACGAAACGATTTTTCATTAGGTTTCTGATTAATATTTATAGAATTTTACTTAACACTAAATAGATTGTATGTTAGTTTACCTTCGATTATTAAAAGAGAGTTTTAGCTTTGCGATGAATGCATTGCGCAACAATAAGTTACGAACGCTGCTTTCTTTGTTAGGCGTTACTATTGGGATTTTTTCGATTATAGCGGTACTCGCTGCTGTAGATTCTTTGGACAGAAAAATCACTAAAGATTTGAGTAGTTTAGATAAAAATACGATTTATTTGATGAAATTTTCTTTCGGACCTTCGGAAATTCCACAATGGAAAAGAGAACAGTTTCCTAATGTGAAGTATGATGAATACACCTATATGAAAGGTGCAATGACTAACACGGATCAAATGGCCTATCAAATATTTATCAGAAGAGAATCTATTAAATTTGATTCAAAAACAGTTAGTGATGTCAATATAGTTCCTGTTTCTCAGGAATTTATAGATATTCAGGGCCTTGAGTTTGAAAGCGGACGATTTTACAATGAATCCGAAGCCAATTCCGGAGCTACAGTTGTTGTTTTGGGAAATGAAATTGCAAAATCACTTTTTGATGATGCAGAACCCATTGGAAAAAACGTGCGGTTGTATGGAAATCGTTTTACGGTCATTGGGGTTTTGAAGAAACAAGGAGCGGGTTTATTTGGGGATAGTAATGACACCTCAGCTTATATTCCAGTCAATTTTGTGCGACAACTATACGGGGATAATAATACTGCTTTGACAAATGTTATTATTTTTAAACCTGAAAATGGAGCTGACATGGCAGCTTATAAAGAAGAAATAGCACAAAAATTAAGAAGCTTTAGGGGAGTGAAAGCAGGTGAAATAGATAATTTTTTCATTAATGTTTTTTCTGGATTTACTGACCTTATTGATGGTATCCTTGGGCAAATGAATCTTGTAGGATGGGTTATCAGCGGCTTTTCTCTGCTTGTAGGTGGTTTTGGAATTGCTAATATTATGTTTGTTTCTGTAAAAGAGCGTACGAATTTGATTGGGATCCAAAAATCATTGGGAGCCAAAAACAAGTTTATATTGTTTCAGTTTTTATTTGAAGCGATAATATTATCAGTTATTGGTGGTTTGATAGGATTGCTCTTAGTTTGGATTATTACTCTTATTGTAACAAAAGCCTTAGACTTCGAGTTTGTCTTAAGTATGGGTAATATTGTCCTAGGAACAGGATTAGCGGCTATAATTGGTCTAATATCCGGAATTCTACCCGCAATTGCAGCTTCTAAATTAGATCCGGTGGAGGCTATTCGTACCGGGATATAAAAAACTCAGGTTTGTGTAATCCTCTTCTGTAAACACTTAATTTTAAATATAATGGCATAACAAAAAACAGCTTCCAATATTTTTTTGGAAGCTGTTTTGTTTGGTATAAAGAGAATGTAGCGCAAATATAAAGTCCCAACTTATCGGGATTTTATTTATCGAATATCATTGTTCTGAATCAAATCAATGTACAAGTTGATCTTGTCTTTCAATTCTTTTCTTGGTGTGATAAAGTCTAAGAAGCCATGTTCGAGTAAAAACTCAGCAGTCTGAAAACCCTCAGGTAAATCTTTACCAGTTGTGTCTCGTACTACCCTTGGTCCTGCAAATCCTATTAACGCGCCTGGTTCAGATATGTTGATGTCCCCTAGCATCGCGTAGGAAGCAGTTGTTCCTCCCGTTGTAGGATCTGTACATAATGAAATGTAAGGAAGTTTTGCTTCGGCAAGTTGTGCTAACTTAACAGATGTTTTGGCTAATTGCATTAATGAATAAGCAGCTTCCATCATTCTGGCTCCACCTGATTTTGAAATCATGAGAAAAGGCAAGTTGTTTTTGATGGCGTGGTCAATTCCTCGTGCGATTTTTTCACCTACAACTGCACCCATAGAACCACCAATGAAGGCAAAATCCATACAGCAAATAACTAAATCTTTACCTTTTGATTTTCCAACTCCTGTGCGTACTGCATCCTTGAGTTTGGTTTTTTCCATTACATCTTTCAAACGATCTGCATATTTCTTGGTATCAACAAAGTGCAAAGGATCTTTAGAAGTCATATTCTTGTCTAATTCAACAAATTCATTGTTGTCAAATAAGATTTGAAAATATTCAGCACTTCCAATTCTGACATGAAAACCATCTTCTGGACTCACAAATAAGTTGCGAGCTAGTTCATCGGCATCAATGATTTTTCCGGTTGGAGATTTGTACCAAAGTCCTTTTGGAATATCCATTTTGTCTTCGGTAGCGGTAGTAATCCCTTTTTCTTTTCTTTTAAACCAAGCCATTTCTTTAGTATTCAGTGTTCAGTAATCAGGTATTCAGTGTTTTGTAATCAGTTTTAGTGTTCCATTATCAGCATTTGAGATCTGAACACTAAAAACGGACCACTATTTTTATAATGTATTCACATTGTTCAAGTCAGCAAATGCTTGCTCAAGTCTTGTGTTGAAAGTAACTTCACTTTCACGCAACCATTTTCTTGGGTCGTAATGTTTTTTGTTTGGAACATCAGCGCCTTCTGGGTTTCCAATTTGAGTTTTCAAATAGTCAATATTTTTAACCATGTAATCACGAATTCCTTCTGTAAATGCAAATTGCAAATCAGTATCGATATTCATTTTTATTACCCCGTAGCTGATCCCTTCTCTTATTTCTTCTAATGTAGAACCAGAACCACCGTGGAAAACGAAATCTACTGGATTAGATCCTGTATTGAATTTATTTTGAACAAAATCCTGAGAATTTTTCAATATTTTTGGAGTCAATTTTACATTTCCGGGTTTGTACACTCCATGTACGTTTCCAAAAGCAGCAGCAATTGTAAATCGTGGGCTTACTTTTGAAAGTTCTTCGTATGCGTAAGCAACTTCTTCTGGTTGTGTATATAATTTTGAACTATCAACATCAGAGTTGTCTACACCATCTTCTTCACCACCTGTGATTCCAAGTTCGATCTCTAATGTCATTCCCATTTTACTCATTCGTTCTAAATAGCCTTTGCAAATTTCGATGTTTTCTTCGATAGGCTCTTCAGATAAATCAATCATGTGAGACGAAAACAATGGTTTTCCGGTTTTAGCAAAATGTGCTTCGGAAGCATCTAATAGGCCGTCTATCCAAGGTAATAATTTTTTCGCACAATGGTCAGTATGTAAAATTACAGTTGCTCCATACGCTTCCGCCATGGTGTGAATGTGTAAAGCTCCTGCAATTCCACCAGCGATAGCTGCTTTTTCACCAACATTCGAAAGTCCTTTACCTGCATTAAATTGTGCTCCTCCATTAGAAAACTGAATGATAACAGGAGCATTAAGTTTTGCTGCAGTTTCAAGGACACCATTGATTGTATTTGATCCAGTAACGTTTACTGCCGGAAGTGCAAATCCTTTTTCTTTTGCGTAATTGAAAATTTCTTGTACTTGATCTCCTGTAGCTACGCCCGGTTTAATAGTATGTGCCATTGTGTTTTTTTTAGTTATTTTTTAGTTTTTAGTTTTGCAAAAATAAGAATTATTTAGCATTAGAACGGGTAATTTATTCCAAAATTTAAAACAGAGTTTCCAAAATTATATTCTTGAAACCATCTTTTACGGGTTTCGTTGGCAGGATTATAGGTTTTAAATCCTAAATCAAAACGAATTACAAAAAAACTCAGGTCATATCGAAGGCCGAATCCCGTGCCTAATGCAATGTCTTTTAAGTCGCTGAAACTGGTAAATGTTGATTTCTCATCCACCACATTATCCAATACGTTCCAAATGTTTCCGGCATCAGCAAAAAGGGCCCCTTTTAAATTGCCTAATATTTTAAATCTAAATTCACCACTAATGGCAATTTTCATGTTGGCTTCATTAAAATCATCTACAGCTCCGCTACTCGCGGGGCCTAAGCTGTATGGTTGCCAGGCTCGGTTGTCATTTGAGCCCCCAGAAAAATAACTCCTAGAAAAAGGAATGTAATTTGAATTACCAAATGGGACTGCAATACCAAAAAAGGATCGAAAGGCAAAGATCTTTTCTTTAGATAAATCCCAATGTTTGATGTATTCAAATTCTGTTTTTAGGTATTCAGAGTATTCTAAATTAAATATCTCATAATTACCGGTGACATTTTCTTTTTGATTTGTCGTTTTTGCAAAAGCTGACAATAGTGTTCCCGCTGATTCTATTTTTGTTCTAAAGAGATAAAAATCATTGTCTAATAAGTCTTTCTTTGTTGTTTTTGAAAACGTAAAACTTGTAGCGAGTATAAAATCGTTTTCCGTAAGTCGGAGTCTTCTTTCCTCAATGCTTTTTACACTTTCTATATCAGCATTTTCTAATGGTTTTAAGAAACTCGCATTTCCTGATAAGACATCACGGGTAAATCCAGTTGTGCCTCTTTCAATGACTAAATCCCTATCGATATCATTGTTATAGTAGTTAGGGTTGGTGTTGTATTGCTTCCCTATGGCATTCAATGCTCTGTAAGAAGAGTTGTAAACAAAGAAATAATTATTGGGATTTAGATTGCGAACAAACTGGGTGTTGAACAGGTCAAATCGGGCAGTATGGTTTCTTTTTGGAGTCCAATTGTACGATAGTGCTCCTGTGAAATTTTCTTTGTCTAACCCCAGATTTCTTTGTTTTGCGAAACCGACTGTGATTAGTGTGGAGGGAATCATGCTTTTTGGAATGATTTTTTCAGTGCTAAAGGGAATGAAAATTCTAGGAATATTTAATTTTAAATCCAACCCGTACTCGGATACATTAAAAAAATTATTATTTGGATTGGCAAGATCTTGTGAGGAACCTATATTGCCACGGGCTGCAATTTCCAGTGTTTCAGCACCATTAAAAACATTTCTGATTGTTTCTGAAACACTCAATCCGATACCAAAATCCTGAATGTTAGAATGGGTAACATCTAGTGTAGTCCCAAAACTATATTTTTTTCGGGGAGTCAGGTATACTTTAGCGATCAGCGATTGTGCTGTACTGTCTCTTTTGTCAACTTCATATTGTATAGAGGGGTAGTTGAATACTTTGAGGTTGTTTAGGTAGCGTGTGGTCAAGACTGTTTTGTAATCAGCATATAAACCTCCCTTCGTAATGAATATGGCGTTCGTGATGGCGCGAGGCTTGTATTTTAATTTTTGATGGCTGTATAAATTGAAGTTTTTGTAGGTTGTACTATCTGTAATAGTCCGGTTGTTATTCTCTGAGGAATAGTCCGTATAAATATTTACATCACTTATTTTATAAATTTTAAAAGGCACCGTTTTGCTAGAATCCTGATCTTGGTACGAATAATTATTAATGACCAGGTTTATATTTGCTTGATTTACTTTGTTAATCGTGTCAATATCAAAAGTAACGTAGTTGGACTGAAAATAATAGGCTCCGTTATTTCTAAAATGAGTGGTAATTCGGTTTTTTTCATTCTCAAAATCTTCTGTTTTGTACTGATTGCCTGATTTTAGAAAGGTATTGGATTTATTGGTTTGGTATAAAGAGTCTAATGTTGGAGTTAAAATAGTGGTTTTTAAAGTATCTAGGAAAAAGGCATTTCCGGGCGTTATGGCGTATTTTATTTTAGCTTTTTTAAGGCTCAGGGTGTCTATGTTGTAATTTGCATTTACATTAAAATAGCCATTGTTGAAATAGTAATATTTCAATCGCAATACTGATTTGTCAGCTCTTTCTTTGTCGATAATTACAGGAGGCTCTCCTGTTTTTTTTAAAAAATTATGGATGCCATAATATAAAAAAGACTTTCCTAGTCTGTTGACTTGTTTTTCAGACAGCCATTTGGATTGTCTTTTGTATTTTTCGGGGTTGTTAGCAAACTTAGCCTGATAGGTTGAATCTGGATTTAGATTGGCAAGATTGTAAAGGTTCAAGCGCAAACGATAGCCCAGCAAGGTACTGTTTGGTTTTTGATACAACTGATTAAAAATAGCTTCCTCCTTAATGGATTTGCCATTGGCCTCAATTTCATTTTTTGTAAGCAGTAATTTCCCGTCAGGAACTCTTTTTACAGCGTCACAAGCGCAAATTAGTATTGCAATTACAATAAATGCAGTTATTTTTGTAGAAATTTTTTTCAAGTGTTCTAAAATATTTAATTCAAAAGTACATTATTTTATGGTTAGTAAAAACCAAATAAAACTTATAACGAGTTTGCAGCAAAAAAAATATAGGATAGCTAATAAATTATTTTTTGCCGAGGGTGTCAAAGGAATTCAGGAACTATTGGATTCTAATTTTGAATTGGAACATTTGTTTACCACCCAAAATGATTTTGATTCGGTAAGCCAAGAAAAAAAAACCATTATTTCAGAAAACGATTTAAAAAAAGTTACCGCATTAGCTACTCCGAATACGTGTTTAGCCGTTTTTAAGATGCCAGTAGAAAAATCAATTACTGAAACCGGTTTGATTTTAGCGCTTGATTCTATTCGGGATCCTGGAAATTTAGGGACTATATTGCGTTTGTGTGACTGGTTTGGGATACAACAAGTCTTGTGTTCAAAGCAAACGGTGGATCTGTATAATCCAAAAGTGGTTCAGGCAACAATGGGCTCCATTGCTAGGGTGAATGTAAATTATGTTGATTTGAATGTTTTTTTATCGCAGACAAAATTTCCAATTTTTGGAACCTTCATGGATGGAGAAAATATTTATAAAGCAACTCTTCCTCAACAGGGAATTATTATCATGGGGAATGAAGCTAATGGAATTTCTCCAGCTCTTGAAAAAGGGGTCCACAACCGACTCACAATTCCTCGTTTTGGGAATCTTCAAAAAACGGAAAGTCTAAATGTAGCTGCAGCAACAGCAATTGTCTTAAGTGAGTTTTGTAGAGGCTGATAGCAACGCGCAGTCATAGTTTACGGGAGAACTTAAAACGGCCAAACTACTTTTTAATGGAAAGTAAAATTAATTAAAATGGCTCTGGTCTTTAAGGCTTCAATGTTTCCTGTCCAAGGACTGCTGGGGTCATTGTCTCTAATTAGTTCGTCATTAAGTCCAAAAACACCTCTTATGGAAGGCGAAAATATAAAATATTCTGAAAAAAGGTCAATTCCAAAACCCAATTCATAATTAGTAGTCCATGATTTAACCCGAAATCGTTGCTGCAAATTATCATCCATCAACTTAGAGTTGCTGGATAAGTTTAAAGTAGCGGATAATCCTCCCACTAAATAGGGGCGAATATTGCCCGTTCTTAGGGAGGAAAATTTCAACAATAAAGGAAAATGAATGTACGTGCTGTTCACTTCTCTAAGCGCATCGCCGCTGTTTGAAAAATTAGGGTAATACAAGTCTCTTTTTGTGTAATACAATCCAGGTTCAAATCGCAAGTTAATGTATTCCTGTAATTTTACATCACCAACAATTCCCACATTGAAACCGGTTGTTTTTTTGACCAGTATATCAGGACCTTTTGTTTTATAATCAATTTTAAAATCATAGGAATTGAATCCTAAGTAAAAGCCATAATAAACTTTCTTTTTTTGAAAATTTTCCAAATTAACAATGGGATCTCTGCTGAAAATAGTTCGAGACTTTTGGGCATATCCGTTTAGAATAAAAGCAAAAAAGAGTAAGGCAATTATTTTTTTCATGTTATTTTTTAGAAGCTGAGTAAATGGTGGCCACACCAAAGGTTTGCGGCAATGCTACAACATCTATAAACCCAATTTCTCTTAAAATATTGTTTAACGCCTCACCATAAGGAAAAGCGGCAGCTGATTCAGATAAATAACCGTAGGCAACGTTATCCTTAGAGAATAATTTACCTATCAAAGGCAGGATGTTTTGACTGTAAAAAGTATAGCCTTGTTTGTAAGGCGTTTGGTCTGGCACTGACGTTTCTAAAATTACAAATACACCATTTGGTTTTAAAACTCTTAAAATTTCAGCTAATCCTTTTTCCAGCGTTTCAAAATTTCGAACACCAAAAGCAACGGTAATCGCATCAAAATAATTGTCTTCAAAAGGCATGTTTTCTGAGTCGCCCAAAATCATTTCAATAGTAGCAGTAAGGTTTTTGGCAGCAATTTTTTGGACGCCAACTTTTAGCATTCCGGCAGATATGTCTAAGCCAATGATTTTTTCAGCATTGGTTTGTGCCATTAAAATCGCTAAATCTCCGGTGCCCGTAGCAATATCCAGAATTATTTTTGGATTGGATTTAGCAACCATCTGCAAAACTTTTTTACGCCATTTTATATCAATTCCAAAAGAAATGACACGATTCAATTTGTCATAGTTGCCTGAAATGGTGTCAAACATTTGAGCAACCTGTTCTTTTTTACCTAAGGCAGAACCTTTATAAGGAGTTATCTTTTCTGACATTTTTTTTTATGCAAATATAATACAAACGGGATGAACTAAAAACGAGTTCTTTAAATTAGAAGTAAGTTTTGTTTTATGTGCCGGAATGATTTTTTGCAAACTAAATAAGACTAAGTTCATTAAAATAAGACCCCTTTTTTTATTTGAAATATCACTAAAAGTGGGTATTGTATCTCCCATTTTTATTGCACAAATTTGTTACTCAAGAAAGAACCATATTAAATGATTAAAAAAGAGTCAGTGAACCTAATCAAATGGATATTTTTAGCGCTATTTATCTCATTTGTTCTTGTTAGCTGTTTTGAAAATGCTGTTTTACAAGGCAGTATTGTAGTTAAAGCGCAACATACGTTCTTAGGATTAAATTTGTTTTTGGAAATTTTAATTTTTTTCGTCTTTAGTACCTTCGTGGTATTTGGTATTAAAGGCTTTTTTGAGATGTATTCTCAAAAAACATCAAACATTATAATCTTCGTTTCTGGAGTGTTACTAGTGTTTGTAATTTTTATATTAGTTTATCAAATACTGTTTCAAGACTAGGTCATTGCTCTTAATCAATGGTTAAAAAAAAACATCCCTAAATTGGGATGTTTTTTAATTTTATATTCTGACGAATGTTTCGTAAGTGTAATCAAATTTGTGGTTTTGATCTTTTGCATTAAACTCGGTTGCATCAATCTTCCATTTCTTTTTATCGATCTCAGGAAAATAAGCATCAACATCAAAACTCTCGTGGACTCTGGTAATTTCTAATTTATCGGCGTAAGGCATTCCTAAAGCGTAAATTTCACCACCGCCTATAATAAAGGAGTCCTTTTCTTTTGGACAAGATTCAAGAGCTTGTTCCATACTTGCAACTATTATACATCCATCAGCTTTATAGTTTTGCTGTCTCGTGATAATAATATGTGTTCTATTGGGTAACGGTTTTTCTAAGCTTTCAAACGTCTTTCGCCCCATGATGATATGATGCCCCGAAGTTAGCATCTTGAATCTTTTAAAATCATTTGGTAAATGCCACACTATCTTATTATCTTTTCCTAATGCGTTATTCTCAGCTGCCGCTGCAATCATTATAATCATAATTTCATACTATTATTTAGGTTCGTCATTTGCTATTTTGGATTGTAGCTGCTCTATTTTCCTTTGTTGCAAAACTACAAGTCTGTCAATTTGTTCTCTTTCCCAATCTTTATTCATAAATCGATCCGTGATGAAAATTTTTATAAAATGCAAAATAAAAAGGAATAGCCATATTGTAATAATCCAAAGATACCAATACGAGACTACCGTACTGTCAAGGAAATTATGAGCAACAAATAGCAATAAACTTCCCAAAACAAAAAGAACAAAATGAAAATATAATCGTTTCTTTTGTTTTATTCTTCGTCTTGCATATTCATATTGTTCGTGTAATTCTTTTTCCATCGCCCTGATTTTAGTTTATAAAGGTAAAATTTATTTTGCAAAGTCACTATTTTGCTTCGGGATTATTTCACCAGAAAACGTTTTCTGATTTTTGAATAGTAAATTTACAATCACTTAAATTATTGAATTTATCAAAAATTAACATAGTTTACGGTATTCCATTAAAACTTTACAAGGGCTATTGAAACTTCAATATATTTCATTTACTTTGTTTTATAAACCTATAAATGAATATGTTATGCCGATTAAAAAACAATTTATAAAAACAAAGCCAGTTTGTAAAGTTACTTTTTCAGTAGCGGCAAAGGCAGCAAGTCATGCTTCTGTTGTGGGTGATTTCAATAATTGGAATGTTGCTGAAGGGGCTTTAAGCAAATTAAAAAACGGAACTTTCAAGGGAGTATTTGATCTAGCCAAAGACGCTGCTTACGAATTCAAATACGTTATCGACGGAGTATTTGTCAATGAACCAGAAGCAGATTCTTTCAAATGGAATGCGTTTGCTAGAAATGAAAACGGTGTTTTAGTAGTATAGCTAAACACCGTTTTTTATTATTTTATACCGCAACACTTCCTTTTATCGTGGCATGAGGTTCATAGCCTTCAAGGGTAAAATCTTCAAAACCAAACGCAAAGATGTCTTTTATATTGGGATTTAAAATCATTTTTGGTAATGGTTTTGGCTCACGGGTCAATTGCAATTCCAGTTGTTCAAAATGGTTGTTATAGATATGTGCATCGCCAAAAGTGTGAATGAATTCACCAGGTTCTAGATCACAAACCTGCGCAATCATCATGGTGAGTAACGCATACGAAGCGATATTAAAAGGAACTCCTAAAAAAATATCAGCGCTTCGCTGGTACAACTGACAAGATAGCTTACCCCCAGAAACATAAAACTGAAAGAACGCATGACAAGGCGGCAAGGCAACTTTATTGTTACTTACATTTTCGTCAAATGATTTTGTCGTGTCAGGCAGAACCGATGGATTCCATGCTGAAACCAGCATTCTGCGGCTGTTAGGATTCGTTTTTAACTCTTTAATTAATTCCGATATTTGATCAATTTCTTCACTATTCCAATTGCGCCATTGGTGGCCGTAAACAGGCCCTAAATTTCCATTGGCATCAGCCCAAGCATCCCAAATTTTAACGCCGTTTTCTTGAAGATACTTAATATTTGTGTCTCCTTTTAAGAACCAAAGCAATTCGTAGATAATGGATTTTAGGTGTAGTTTTTTAGTAGTTACCATCGGGAAACCTTCATTTAAATCAAAACGCATTTGGTAACCAAAGACACTTTTTGTCCCGGTTCCCGTACGATCTCCTTTTTGACAACCGTTTTCCATTACGTGTTGTACTAAATCTAAATATTGCTTCATTGTCTATATGATTCTATTGTGCGGTAAGCGGTTGTTCGTTTTTATATACTTTTCCGTCCTTCATTACAAATACGACCTTTTCCAGAGTTTTGATCGCATTCAAAGGATTTTCATCCACTGCAATGATGTCTGCCAAAAAGTTTTCTTTGATTTGACCTGCTTCATTTTCAAGCCCTAATAACATAGCATTCGTAATCGTTGCTGATTGTATCGCGGCTAATGCAGGCATTCCGGCTTCAACCATATACCCAAATTCTTTTGCATTTGTACCATGAGCAAAAACGCCGGCATCAGTTCCAAAAGCAATTTGGACTCCTTTTTTATACGCCTTGGCAAAAGTAGCTTTCAGTTGTGGGCCAACTTCTCTGGCCTTTGGAACTACGATGTCAGGATAAAAACCAGTAATTTCTGCATTTTTTTCTACTTCTTTTCCAGCCGTTAAGGTAGGAACTAAATAAGCATCGTATTTTTTCATTAATTCCATTGTCTCTTCACTCATAAAGGTGCCGTGCTCAATGGTTTTTATACCGCCCAATATGGCTCTTTGCATTCCTTCGTCGCCATGGGCATGGGCAGCGGTGAGCATGTTGTAATCTTTGGCTGTTGTGGTGATGGCTTTAATTTCCTCTAGAGAGAACTGCGGATTTTTACCGCTTTTTGCCACGCTCAAAACACCACCTGTAGCTGTAATTTTAATAACATCAGCTCCTTCTTTATAACGCTCTCTCACTGCTTTTACTCCTTCTTCTGGAGAATTGATTACGCCTTCATGTGGACCTGGATCGCCTACCAGTTTTCGGTTGCTTCCGTTAGTAGGATCTGCATGACCGCCTGTTGTAGCAATTGATTTTCCGGCAGTAAAAATTCGGGGACCTTTTACGATTCCTTTATTGATGGCATTTCTTATGGAGATATTTACTCCGGTTCCACCTAAATCCCTCACCGTAGTGAATCCGGCTAGAAGAGTGATTTCGGCACATCGAACGGCTTGAAATGCAACATCAGCTTCGTTGTCTATATATTTTGACATGTAGCTCTTAGTGTCATGTTCGCCTTCTATGTGAACATGTAAGTCAATAAGACCCGGTAAAACATATTTGTTTTTCAGGTTGATCTCAATGTCTTCAGGCTTGACTTTAGCGATAAAACCCTCTTGTACTTTTGTAATTTTGTTTTTAGAAACAATGATCGTTTGGTTTGTTAATTCTTTACCTGATAGTGTATTTAAAATTTTTCCACAATGCAGATAATAGTCTTGGGATGAGGCAGCTGAACAAATAAATAATGTTGCGAGAAGTAGAAAGTGGTTTTTTTTCATAGCTTATTTTTATCAATTTTATAAAAGAAACATGGTACTAAGTGTTTTTGGTGAATTTAAGTGTATTTATTCAAAAACAAGCGATTCAATCCTTTGAAATTTAGTAACAATCTGATTTTATTTCAATCCTACGGAAAGTAAAAATGGGTACAATTACAGTTCTCTCTTTGAGATTTCATCTCTAATTTTTGCGGCTTTCTCATAATCTTCGTGCGACACGGCTTGATCTAACAATTCATTTAATTCCGGTAGACTGTGTTTAGAATAGGTTTCTCCGGATTGATTGCTTTCTTCTTCACGACCAAAAGTGTCCGGATTAGAAAGTACATCGTCAATTTCCTGCGAGTCTTTATTAGGATCTAAAGGATTTGATTTTAAATAAATTCCGGCTTTGTCCAGAATGTTTTTGTAAGTGAATATAGGTGCGTTAAAACGCAATGCTAACGCAATGGCATCTGAAGTTCGGGCATCAATAATTTCTTCAATTTTATCCCTTTCGCAAATGATACTCGAATAAAAAACACCGTCCACAAGTTTGTGAATAATGACTTGTTTGACTACAATGTCAAATCGTTCTGCGAAGTTTTTGAACAAATCATGGGTCAGAGGACGTGGTGGTTTTATTTCTTTTTCCAATGCTATAGCGATGGATTGGGCTTCAAAAGCACCAATGACAATGGGTAATTTTCGTTCTCCGTCAACCTCATTCAAGATTAATGCGTAGGCTCCGTTTTGAGTTTGACTGTATGAAATTCCTTTTATAGATAGTTTAACTAAGCTCATAATTGATGTAATGGGAAAGTACGAGGTACTTTTTTTAATAAAAATCAAGCAGCAATTATAAAAAAGAAATGCTACTTAAAAGCAAAGATACAAATATCTTATTTTTAAGTAGCATTTAAATTAATGGGATGCTATAATTTATGAATTCTGAGCTTTGAAAGCTTTAAACTTCTCAATCAATTGCGGTATAATTTCAAACGCGTCACCTACAATTCCGTAATCCGCTACTTTGAAAAAAGGCGCTTCGGGATCACTGTTGATGACCACTTTTACTTTAGAAGAGTTGATTCCCGCAATGTGTTGAATCGCTCCTGAAATTCCAATTGCAATATAAAGGTTTGTAGCTACCGGTTTTCCTGTTTGCCCAACGTGTTCTCCGTGAGGTCTCCATCCTAAATCAGAAACTGGTTTTGAACAAGCAGTTGCAGCGCCAAGAACAGTTGCTAACTCCTCTACCATTCCCCAGTTTTCCGGACCTTTCAATCCACGTCCAGCCGATACTACAATATCCGCATCAGCTATTGAAACTTTTCCAGAAACTTTTTCAACTGATTCTACTTTTACACCAAAATCAGCTTCTCCAATATTTGGGTTAAAATCTTCCTCGGTTAATGTTGAAGGTGTTTCAAAAACTCCATACGAGTTTTTGGCAAGCCCAAGTACCTTTACGTCTGTGGCAATTTCAGTGATATTGAACGCTTTGTTTGAAAAAGCATTTCTTTTTACTTGAAAAGGCGACGTTGAAACTGGTAATCCAACCACATTTGACGCATAGCCGGCTTCTAAAGCTACTGCAACAAGTGAGGAAAGATAAATACTGTCTGTAGTGGATGAAAGTAAAACTAACTTTACGTTTTCTTTTTGGGCGGCTTGTTTGATCACATCAGCGTATGCTTTTGCAGTAAACCCGGATAATTTATCGTTGGTTACTTTTAATACTTTGTCTACTCCGTATTTTGATAATTCAGAAACATCCCCAGCATTTACGGTTACAGCCGTAACAGTGGTTCCTAGACTTTCGGCTACTTTTTTTGCATAGGAAGCCAATTCGAATGCTACTTTTTTAAATTTTCCTCCCGAAGCGTCGGGAGCGTATTCCGCGTATATTAATATTGACATGATTTTTTTATTTTAGTCTTAAAGTTTAAAAGTCTAAAGTCAAAAAGGGAAATTAGTGTAAACTTCTATTCATTTGACTTTTGACATTCCGCTTTATGACAGTTAGATTACTTTTGCTTCGTTATGTAATAAATTGATTAATTCATCTAAATTGTCAGCAGCAATCAATTTTACGGCTGATTTAGGAGCTGGTTTTTCAAATTTTACTGCTTTTGTATTCACAGCAGCGTCAACAGGCTCCAGTATTGTTAATGCTTTTGTTCTTGCAGTCATGATTCCTCTCATGTTTGGAATACGCAAATCTTTTTCTTCCACCAAACCTTTTTGTCCTCCAATGATTAATGGTAAAGTTGTAGCAACGGTTTCTTTTCCACCATCAATTTCACGAACTGCTTTTACATTAGTTCCATCAACAGTAAGACTTGTACAAGAATTAAGGAAGTTGTATCCTAAAATCCCGGCTATCATTCCAGGAACCATTCCGCCATTATAGTCTAAAGACTCTTTTCCGGCAATGATTACATCGTAACTTCCGTTTTTAATTACTTCAGCAAGTTGTTTGGCTACGAAAAATCCGTCAGTAGGAGTTGCGTTCACACGAATGGCTTCGTTAGCGCCTATTGCCAGCGCTTTTCTTAAAGTAGGTTCGGTTTCTGGACCTCCAACATTTACAACAGTAACCGTTGCGCCTTGTTGTTCTTGGAACCAAATAGCGCGTGTCAAACCAAATTCGTCATTTGGATTGATTACATATTGAACTCCATTGGTGTCAAATTCAGAATCGCCGTTGACAAAGTTAATTTTTGAAGTAGTATCAGGAACGTGACTGATGCAAACTAATATTTTCATACTGATATATTTAATTATTCGTAATTTCTTTTACAAATTTAAAATATTAATTTGAATAATATACTATGCATGCATAATATTTTACAGAACTACTACGTTTTCGTAGCCCGGATAGCAGCGGCATCCTTCTTGTGGCTCCTTTAGCCACAGGAAGATACAGCGGAGAGCCGGAAATAGCTCCTGAAAATTATCGCTATAAATCCTGAATTAATTTAGAGTAATTTATGCTTTTAAATGATATTAAATATTTATTTTTGCTTTTCGAAAATTATCCTTCGACTGCGCTCAGGAGGACAAAATATAAAAAAATATGAGAACGATACAATTTAGAGAGGCCATTTGCGAAGCGATGAGTGAAGAAATGCGTCACGATGAGTCCATATACTTAATGGGTGAAGAAGTTGCAGAATATAATGGTGCCTACAAAGCATCTAAAGGTATGCTGGCTGAATTTGGCGAGAAAAGAGTCATTGATACTCCTATCGCTGAGCTTGGTTTTACTGGTATTGCAGTAGGATCAGCCATGAATGGATGCAGACCGATTGTGGAATACATGACGTTCAATTTTTGTTTAGTAGGTATTGACCAAATCATAAATAATGCTGCCAAAATGCGTCAGATGACGGGTGGACAATTTAATGTGCCAATCGTTTTTCGTGGTCCAACAGCTTCGGCAGGACAATTAGGAGCAACGCACTCACAAGCGTTAGAAAACTGGTTTGCGAATACTCCGGGTCTTAAAGTGGTAGTTCCCTCTACGGTTTATGATGCCAAAGGTTTGTTGAAAGCGGCTATTCGTGATAACGATCCTGTGATTTTCATGGAATCTGAACAAATGTATGGGGATAAAGGTGAAGTTCCAGATGGCGAATATGTAATTCCGCTTGGAGTTGCTGATATCAAGCGTGAAGGTACGGATGTGACAATTGTTTCTTTTGGAAAAATCATCAAAGAAGCACACATTGCCGCGGATGAATTAGCCAAAGAAGGAATTTCTTGTGAAATTATCGATTTGCGAACTGTACGTCCTATGGATTATGAGACGATTTTAACATCGGTTAAAAAAACAAATAGATTAGTAGTTCTTGAGGAAGCATGGCCTTTTGCAAGTGTGGCTTCTGAAATTACCTATATTGTTCAAGAACGTGCTTTTGATTTCTTGGATGCGCCTATTCAACGCATTACGACTGCAGATACGCCAGCGCCGTACTCTCCGGTTTTATTGAAAGAATGGTTGCCTAATGCTGGTGATGTAGTAAAAGCGGTTAAAAAAGTACTGTATAAAAAATAGTCAGTTGGAATCGTTTGAGTTGGAATAAGGGCTAATAACCCGTTTTTTAATAATCAATTAATCCTGCGGTCTTAATTAACTATATTTGAAACTTCATCAATTCTTTAATTTGATGAAGTTTTTTTTTGAATGACTATGAAAGCGCCATGACAGAAGCTGTCTCAAACACCAATTAAGATCTGGCGATACCATATTCCTACAAAAACAAATATTATCTACATATGAAAAAGAATCTCTTATTGTTTCTGCTTTTGTTGTTGGTCTCAGCAACTACTAGTTTTGCGCAAACAAAAGTGAGTGGTGTTGTGGTTGATAAATCCAACCTGCCCATTCCATTTGCCAATGTAGTTTTCAAAGGTTCCAGTGAAGGAATTGTGACTAATGAGGACGGTAAGTTTTACCTAGAATCCAAAAAAACATATACTACTTTACTCATATCCTCCGTTGGGTTTTCTGAAAAAGAAATTTACTTAGATAAACCGGTAAATTATAATTTCAAAATTCAGTTGAATGAAGCCGAAAGTTTAAACGAAGTAGTGGTTTTTGCCGGAAAAACATCAAAAAAGGACAATCCTGCGCTCGATATTCTGAGGAAAATCTGGGAAAGGAAACGTAAAAACGGGTTGTATCAGTTTGACCAATACCAGATGGAAAAGTACGAGAAAATAGAATTTGATATGAATTCTATTGACAGTGCTTTTATGAAAAGCAAACTTTTTAAAGGGATGGAATTTATATTCGATCAAATGGATACGTCCCGAGTAACCGGGAAAACCTATTTGCCTATTTTTATAAATGAATCACTCCATGATGTTTATGGAGACAACAAATTAAATAAGGTAAAAGAAAAAATTAAAGCCAATAAAACGTCCGGATTTGATGGAAATCAACAGATTTTATCTTTTATAAAAGACTTGTATTCAGATTATAATATCTACAATAATTACTTGACTTTTTTTGACAAAAGCTTTACAAGTCCGCTGTCTAAAACAGGAATTGATGTCTACAATTATGTACTGAAAGACAGTTCGTATATTGATGATAAATGGTGCTATAATATTGTTTTTTATCCAAGACGAAAAAACGAATTGACTTTCAAAGGAGATTTTTGGGTGAATGATTCCACATTTGCCATCAAGAAAATCAATATGGCAGTGACCAAAAGTGCCAATATCAACTGGGTAAAAGATATTTACTTAGAGCAGGAATTTGAAGTAGTCAGTGACTCGGTTTTCTTGTTGACCAAGGATTATTTGATGTCTGACTTTGCTTTGAACAAAAAAGAAAATTCGAAAGGTGTTTATGGAAAAAGAACTAGTTTTTACCGGAATCATCAGTTCAATACAGTATTGCCTGTTGCTTTTTATAAAGCCGAAGTCAATTATATGGATGACGAAGTCTATAAAAAAACCGAGGAATACTGGAATGAAAATCGATTTGAGAATTTAAGTAAGGATGAATTAGGCGTTTATAAAATGCTTGATACGTTGCAAACAGTAAACCGATTCAAGCAATTATATAGTACGGTTTCTATTTTAGGAAGTGGATATGTAGAGTTCAAAAATTTCGATTATGGACCTGTTTTTTCTACATTTGGATACAATGAAGTAGAGGGTGTACGGTTGCGAGTAGGAGGAAGAACCTATTTTGGTCCTAACGATCCTTGGCGCATTCAGGCGTATACTGCGTATGGGTTTGATGATGACAAATTTAAATACGGATTTTCCGGAAAATGGATGGTCGATAAGAAAAATAGGATCATTTTATATGGAGGAAATAGGCGAGACATTGAGCAAATAGGAGCTAGTTTAACAACTACAAACGATATTTTAGGCAGAAGTTTTGCTTCTTCAGCAGTGTTTTCATCAGGTAGTAATGGGAAACTAACAAACATCAATTTGACTAATATGGCAATAGAAATGGAGCCTATTAAAAATTTAGTATTGCAAGCGGGAATTTCCTATCGCACACTCGAGTCTGCGTCGCCCACATTTAGTCTGGACTATTACACGGATATCGCCAATGGAATTACAAAAAGCGATGTCAAACAATCTGAAGCAAACTTTCAAATTGAATATTCTCCAAAACGCAAAACAATTGGTTTTGGTGTAGAAAGAAGTAATGTAGACAGTCCTTATAGTCGCTTTTTTGTTAATTACAGTCACGGCTTCAAAGGACTTTTAAACAGTGATTTCAAATACGATAAGCTGCAATTGTATTATAAACAACCCATTATTATTGGTCCCTTAGGAAGAACAAATATCATTGTAGAAGTGGGTAAAACCTTTGGGAAAGTGCCATTGGGATTGTTGAGTGTAATTCCAGGAAACCAAACCTATTTTACCATAGAAAATACGTTTAGCAACCTTAATTTCTATGAATTTGTCTCGGATCAATATGCTACTTTACAGTGGAATCACAATTTTAACGGGCGTATTTTTTCCAGAATACCGTTCATGCGCAAACTCAATTGGAGAGAATTAATTTCCATAAAAGGCGTTTATGGAAGTATTTCAGATGAAAATAGAGCCATTAACGCATCTGGATTAGTTTACAATGCACCTGAAAAAGGCTATTGGGAATACAGTGCTGGTATTGGAAATATCTTCAAAGTATTCCGTATTGATTTCGCCTGGCGTGCCAATTATCTCAACGTGCCAGAAACGAATCGTTTTACTGTTAAAGGGTCGTTTGGGTTTAATTTTTAGGAGCTATTCCGGCTGTACACTATATCTTTTTATAAGGCGAATAAAAATTGCCTTATAAAAAGGATGCCGTTTCCATCCGGGCTAAAAAAACATCAGATTATGCAAGAAGCCATCGACTACCTTTTAGAAAAAGATGCTATTTTCAAAGCAATCATTGAACAATACGGAATGCCTGTTATTCCTAAAAGACCGCAAGGTTTTGAGACTCTGGTATTGTTGATTTTAGAGCAACAAGTATCGATAGAGTCCGCTAAAGCCACTTTTTTAAAAATAAAAACTACTCTAAAAACGGTAACACCGGAAATTCTTCTTCTCGTATCGGATGCTGAGTTTAGGAATCTTGGCGTAAGCCGTCAAAAAACGTCTTATATCAAAGCTTTGGCGACAGCCTTAATAAATAAAGAACTTGATTTAGAAAGTTTGCCAGCCAAAACGGCTCTGCAAGTGCGCGAAGAACTCATCAAAATCAAAGGGATAGGAAACTGGACCATCGATATTTATTTAATGTTTTGTCTGCAAGAGCCTGATTTATTGCCATTAGGCGATATTGCCGTTGTACACACAATCAAGGAATTACTGGATATTCACGACAAAAATGAGATGCAAGTTCATACGTTGAAATGGAGTCCGTATCGCTCTTTTGCAACCTATCTTTTATGGCATTATTATTTAAAGAAAAGAAATAGAACCGTTTTTTACTAAAGTGCTGTCTCTTAAAATTTAATCAAGAGATAACATAGATTTTTCATTGTTGAAAGGGATTCTTTACTTATTTTTGCAACCATAAAATATAGAAAAGAAAAACTAAAATGACTGCAGACAAATTAACAACTTTCGATGTCTTAATCGAAATACCAAGAGGAAGTAGAAATAAATACGAATATGATTTCGAAATAAAAAGAATGCGTTTTGACAGAATGTTATTCTCGTCAATGATGTATCCTGCGGATTACGGATTTATTCCGGAAACATTAGCCTTAGACGGCGATCCATTAGATGTATTGGTTTTGGTAAACGAACCTACTTTTCCCGGTTGTGTTATGGAAGTAAAACCCATTGGTGTTTTCCACATGGCGGATGATAAAGGACCGGATGAAAAAGTTATCTGTGTACCGGTTTCAGATCCAATCTGGAATTCATTGAATGATCTGTCAGACATGAATCCACATTTATTAAAAGAAATTGAACACTTTTTTCAAGTGTACAAAGATCTTGAAAACAAGAAAGTAGATGTAGGCGGCTGGGGAGATGTAAATGAAGCCTATGCAATTATCGCAGAGTGTACGGAGCGATTTAATCAAATTGAGAATAAACCAGAGGGATTGTTTAGTATTAAATAATTTTACGCCATAATTTTTACAAAAAAAGCAACATTCTGTTAAGAGTGTTGCTTTTTTTGTTTAAATTCGTTTTGTTACACTATTAATTTTAACCAAAAACCAAACCGAAATTATGAATACAATTATGATTTATTTGCCTATTGCGATGGCATTTATTGGACTGGCATTTATGTTTGCTAAAAGAAAATGGGTATTAAAACAGGATCCGGGTGATGGTAAGATGAAAGAGATTTCGGATTACATTTACGAAGGAGCCTTGGCTTTCTTGAAAGCAGAATATAGGTTGTTGACGTTCTTTGTCATTGGAGCCAGCATAGTTTTAGCCGGAATTTCTTTTTTCGTTCCTACTACACACATATTAATAGTGGTTGCTTTTGTTTTTGGTGCTTTTTTCTCGGCTTTAGCTGGGAACATGGGAATGAAAATTGCAACAAAAACCAATGTTAGAACCACACAAGCCGCCCGTACCAGTTTGCCTAAAGCTCTAAAAGTTTCTTTTGGCGGCGGAACCGTAATGGGATTAGGGGTTGCGGGATTGGCTGTTTTAGGATTGACCACTTTCTTTATTTTCTTTTTTCACTTTTTTATGAATGGCGTTTGGACTTCTGCGGAAGACATGACCATTGTATTAGAAACATTAGCCGGATTTTCTCTGGGAGCAGAATCAATAGCCTTGTTCGCTAGAGTTGGTGGAGGAATATACACCAAAGCTGCCGATGTTGGAGCTGATTTGGTAGGGAAAATAGAAGCTGGAATTCCGGAAGATGATCCCCGTAATCCGGCTACAATTGCGGACAATGTAGGGGATAATGTAGGCGATGTTGCCGGAATGGGAGCTGATTTATTTGGTTCTTATGTCGCAACTGTTTTAGCGGCCATGGTTTTAGGAAATTATGTAATCAAAGACATGGGCGGAACTATTCAAGATGCTTTTGGAGGAATAGGACCTATCTTATTGCCAATGGCAATCGCTGGTTTTGGTATTTTATTTTCGATTATCGGAACAATGGTGGTAAAAATTACAGATGATAATGCAAAAGAAGCGCAAGTGCAAAGCGCTTTAAATAGGGGAAACTGGCTTTCAATAGGGTTAACCCTTATTGCCTGCTATTTTTTAGTACAATACATGTTGCCACAAACCATGAAAATGGATTTTTTTGGAGAAGGAACTAAAGAAATTTCATCCATGCGTGTTTTTTATGCTACAATTGTTGGTCTGGCAGTAGGTGGTCTCATTTCGTCAGTAACTGAGTATTATACAGGATTGGGTACAAAACCTGTTATGGCAATTGTTCAAAAATCTTCAACTGGAGCAGGAACAAACGTAATTGCAGGATTGGCAACCGGAATGATTTCTACATTTCCAACGGTTTTATTATTTGCAGCTGCAATTTGGACTTCCTACGCATTAGCAGGATTTTATGGTGTGGCTTTAGCTGCTTCAGCGATGATGGCAACAACGGCCATGCAATTGGCAATCGATGCTTTTGGACCCATATCGGATAACGCCGGTGGAATTGCTGAAATGAGCGAATTGCCTAAAGAAGTACGCACAAGAACCGACATTTTAGATGCCGTAGGAAATACAACAGCAGCAACGGGAAAAGGATTTGCTATTGCTTCGGCAGCATTAACTTCACTAGCTTTATTTGCGGCTTATGTAACTTTTACAGGAATTGACGGAATCAATATTTTTAAAGCACCAGTTTTAGCAATGCTATTCGTGGGTGGCATGATACCTGTAGTTTTCTCGGCATTAGCGATGAATTCTGTCGGGAAAGCCGCAATGGACATGGTGTATGAAGTACGTCGTCAGTTCAGGGAGATTCCCGGAATTATGGAAGGAACCGGAAAACCGGAATATGCTAAGTGTGTTGATATTTCGACGAAAGCTGCATTGCGCGAAATGATGTTGCCGGGAATATTGACAATTGGTTTTCCAATTGCAATTGTTTTGCTTGGCAAATTAGTTTACGGAGACAACAACCAGCTAATCGCCGAAATGTTAGGGGGTTATATGGCCGGAGTTACCGTTTCGGGTGTGCTTTGGGCTGTTTTTCAAAACAATGCCGGTGGTGCTTGGGACAACGCTAAAAAATCTTTTGAAGCGGGAGTTCTTATTAATGGTGAAATGACCTATAAAGGTTCTGATGCGCATAAAGCGGCCATTACTGGCGATACTGTTGGAGATCCGTTCAAAGATACTTCTGGACCATCAATGAATATTTTAATTAAATTGACGTGTTTGATAGGACTTGTTATTGCACCAATTTTAGGTAGTGGCAATCATACATTGGCTAATAAAGCCGCTTGTTGTGCTGTTTCTGAAATGTGTACTTCAATATCTAAAGAAGAGTGTCTTGCTAAAGGATGTGACAGTAAAACGTGTAGATTTATGAATGCTTCCGCAGCAGTAACTGAAATGGTTTCGGAAAAAGTTACGATAGAAAAAACCAATGTTGATGGAGAAGTAAAAGCAACTATTAAAACTAATATTAACGGTAAAGAAGACATTCAAAGTTTTGAAGGAACTGATGCCGAAGTTCAGGCTAAGATTGATGCTTTAAAGTAATCAATATCTTGTAAATAAAAAATGCCTCGCAATTTAGACTGCGAGGCATTTTTTGTTTTTATGTATTTTATCACCAGTTTCTACTCCCTCTCCTTCGGAGAGGGTTGGGGAGAGGATTCTAAAACAGCCCATTCAATTCAGCATCGATACGGTTAAAAATAGTTCCTAAATCTTCGGGATTATCAACAAAATTCATGTTATCCACATCAATGATTAATAGTTTTCCTTTGTCATAGGTTTGAATCCAGCCTTCGTAGCGTTCGTTCAAACGACTCAAATACTCAATGGATATTGAGTTTTCATATTCACGGCCGCGTTTGTGTATTTGTCCAACTAAGTTAGGAATAGAACTCCTTAAATAGATCAATAAATCAGGGGCTTTAACAGTAGATTCCATTAATTCAAAAAGAGACGAATAATTCTGGAAATCACGATTGGTCATCAAACCCATTGCATATAAATTAGGAGCAAAAATATGGGCATCTTCATAAATAGTTCGGTCCTGAATGATTTTTTTGCCACTTTCACGAATTTGCATCACCTGACGGAAGCGACTATTCAAGAAATAAATTTGTAAATTAAACGACCAACGTTCCATTTGATGGTAAAAATCATCTAAATACGGATTGTCTACTACGTCTTCATAATGTGGTTCCCACTTAAAATGTTTCGCTAATAAGCGTGTCAAAGTTGTCTTTCCAGAGCCTATGTTTCCTGCTATTGCTATGTGCATTACGGTAGTATGATTTTATAATTTGTAATTCCTTCAGCTGTAAAAATAGATAAAATTTGGTCTTTGTAATAGAATTTTTTAAAGGATTTTTCTGAAATTTCAATTTCAGTTTTTTGGTTTTTCCCCAAATCCTGCAAAATTAAAATTCCATTTTTAGAATAGATGATCTGATTTTCATTTATAATTTCAATCGAGTCAAAATCAGAAACTTTTTCTTTGTTTGCTATTTTGCCAAAAATATCGCAAGTGTACCAGTTGTTTTTACCGTCCATCCAATAGAAGATGTTGAAATCTGAAGCGTAATTCTTAATACTTTCTGTAAAAGGAACTGAAATAGTTTTGTAATCCTTGTTCAAATAATCATATAATCCCAGTTGCTGATTCATACTGTTGTAAACCCACAACTGATTTTGAGCAGCAATACCAATTGCAGTGGCTACGATTGGAATTGTATTTTCTGAAAAATTGATTTTCTGAGTTTCATTCAATTGATTGTCCAAGATGATAACTGTATTGAAATTTTCGTAAAATAAAACAATTTTCAAAGGGTTATGCAAATCTATTTTTGTAATTCTACCCAAAGAAATATTTTTGTATTCTAAAGTATTCCGTGTTCCAATTTTAGAAAAAACATTGTTATGGATGGTGTAGTAAAAACCAAATGAATCATAACCTAAAAACGCATCTCCATCAAAACGAATAGAATCGATTTTAATGGCTGTTAGTTTTTGGTTCTGACTAAAAACTACTGAAAATGAAGCGATAAACAGCAATAATATTACTTTTTTCATACAGCGAAATTACAATTAAACGGTATATAATTTTGATTGTTTTATTATTATTTTAACAGAATACTTGTAACAAAAATAGTATTTTTCACTCTTATTCATTAAAACCCAATAGTTATGTATAAAGTAATTTACGCAATAATAGTAACAATTGCATCGTTTTTGGGGCTTCGCGCTCAGGAATTTCAAGGAATGGCAGTGTATGAATCAAAAAGCAGTACCTCCGATTTCAAAACACGAATGGAAGGCAATAAGGATATGACTCCTGATATGCAAAAAATGATTGAGGAAAGAATGCAAAAAATGTTCGAAAAAACATTCATTCTTAATTTTGATAAATCGGCATCAATTTATAAAGAAGAAGAAAAACGGAACGCTCCCGGTCAAGGCGGTGGCGTAATGCGAATGATGTCGTCTATGACTGGCGGTGGCGGAACGTATTAAAAAAGGACTCGAAATTTGAGTATAGAATACAGGCAAATAACCTTTTAAATACGAGATCAAGATTAAACAACTCCTTTAGCGTAAATGGCTTTAATGCGAATGAAACGATTATTTTACCACGATTTGTGACCTTTATTTTAAAGTACAATATATAGCCAAATTAAAAAAGGGATTTTGACTGAACAAAATCCCCTTTTTCATTTTAAATCTGTACTGAATTACAATCCAAAAGCAACTTTTACTTGATCTACAAAATCTAATTTTTCCCAAGTGAATAAATCAACAGTAACCGTTTTGGTTAATCCGCCTGGTGCAGAAAAAGTTTTGGTTACGGTTTCTGGAGTACGTCCCATGTGCCCGTAAGCAGCAGTTTCGCTGTAGATTGGATTTCTTAATTTCAAACGTTGCTCTATAAAGTACGGGCGCATGTCAAAAATAGCTTCTACTTTTTTAGCAATTTCTCCATCGGTTAAGGTTACTTTTGAAGTCCCATAAGTTTCTATAAAAATCCCCATTGGTTTAGCAACACCAATTGCGTAGGAAACCTGTACTAAAATTTCGTCAGCAACACCTGCTGCGACTAGATTTTTAGCAATGTGACGAGTAGCATAAGCCGCACTTCTGTCTACTTTACTAGGGTCTTTACCAGAGAATGCACCACCACCGTGAGCACCTTTTCCACCGTAAGTGTCTACAATAATTTTTCTACCTGTTAGTCCAGTATCTCCGTGAGGTCCTCCAATTACAAATTTTCCGGTTGGATTGATGTGGTATTTAATTTGATCATTAAATAAATGAGCACTCGCTGGATTTTTTGCAATAATTCTTGGAATCAAAATTTCGATGATGTCTTTTTTGATTTTAGCAAGCATAGTAGCTTCTTCGTCAAAGTCATCGTGTTGTGTCGAAATTACAATAGCTTCAATTCGAGTTGGTTTGTTGTCATCACTGTATTCTAACGTCACTTGAGATTTAGCATCCGGACGCAAATAAGTGATTTCGTTATTTTCACGTCTTAAAACAGCTAATTCTTTTAATAATTTATGAGATAAATCTAGTGCCAAAGGCATGTAATTTTCTGTTTCATTTGTTGCGTAACCAAACATCATTCCTTGATCACCAGCACCTTGCTCTTCAGGATTTGCTCTATCAACACCTTGATTGATGTCAGCAGATTGTTCGTGTATAGCAGAAAGAATACCACAAGAATCCGCTTCAAACATATAGGCGCTTTTGGTGTAACCAATTTTCTTGATTACATCGCGAGCGATTTGTTGCACATCTAAATAGGTATTTGATTTTACTTCACCTGCCAAGATTACTTGACCTGTAGTTACTAAAGTTTCGCAAGCTACTTTTGAGTCAGCATCAAATGCCAAAAAATTATCAATTAATGCGTCTGAAATTTGATCTGCAATTTTGTCTGGATGTCCTTCGCTTACAGATTCTGACGTAAATAAATAGGCCATAATAATTATTATTTTAAATTAAGCGAGAAAAAATAATTGCTAAAAAGGACTAAAGAAGAGTTTCTGCTTTAGCATTTTTTCTACTGAAAAACGTTCAGTACTCATAATGAATTTGTTTCATTATGAAGAGGTTGCAATCAGTTCAAATTTTTCCTCTTGTATTTGGTTGCAAATGTATGAAACCATTTTGAATTGCAAATTAATCTTTTGTTTTTTTTGAGGATAAATATTTTTCGGTTACTAAATTATTAAGAAAAAATAATATTTAAAATCTTTTCGCTATTATTTTCTTAAACTTATTTGGATATTCAAAAAATAATTTGCACTTTATTAATTCTAATAAAGTAAAAATGAAATTTAATATTTGTAATATGTTTAAGGTCGCACAGGAAAATTCCTGAGGGTTGCGTATTGCATAATTTAAATCAAATTATATTGCAAAAGCTTCTCGGATAACGGGAAGCTTTTTTTTTGAATAGTAATAAACAGAATAGATTTTTTAGTCACAAAAAGCCTAGATGAATAACCTAAAAAGCCAAAAAATAAATAACGCAACAGTCAATAACATGATTTGTGTCAATACCATTATGTGTATTCGCGGCTGTTGATTCCAAAAGTAAGTGTATAACTTAAAACCCTTTTGGATATGGATCTTAAAGGGTTTTTTGTTTTTCTGATTTTTTCAAATCTCACAACAATTCATACAAGGAGACCAAAAATGAATATTAACACCTAACACCTAAAAATTATGAGCACAACAAAGTATTTTATAAAGACATTTCGGTTGTTAAAAAGTATTAATTTCAGAAATAAAAAAGAAAAGGAAAACGATTCTAAGAATGAATTGATTCATCCTAGATTTGAGATCTCAAAGAACGATGTTTTGGCACAAAAAATAGTGCCTAATTCATTGCTTTTCCTAATGTATTCCCAAGAGAATGAAGCGCTTTTTATTTAATAAATCCGAATTTATTTTTGGTTTTGATATTTTCAAAGGATGTTTAAAAGTGTTGTTTTGACGTAGTAAGAAAACGGGATGAGTATTCTCATTACTTCGTCAGAATAACAATTGCGTGTGAATTATTTTTTGGATTTATGGAGCCCAAAGAAATAAACGAATCCACATAAAAATTTGGTTGTTACAAAAAATAGTGGTTAATTTGCTTTTTTAAGTTCAAAATCGTATTGAAATGTTATAAAGAAAGGCAGAGGGATTAGACCCGATGAAGCCTTAGCAACCCTTCGATTTATCGAAGAAGGTGCTGCATTCTACCACGCTCATCGTGGAAAGATAACACTAAGAATTAGTCTAGATAACGCCTGACTTTCTTTATAATATTTCCAAACACAGATCAAAAATCATAAAAGATTTGCCATTGGAAAATAAACCAACCTCTATTACATTTCAAAATTTCACCACTAAAAGTGGCGCTTTTTATGCTACCTTAAACGTAAGTTTTCAAGTTTTTGGGCCAGAATTGCATACGGTACCAATTGTTTTGGTCAACCATGCTTTAACCGGAAATTCACAAGTTGTGGGCGAAAACGGTTGGTGGAATGATTTAATTGGAGTACACAAAACCATAGATACAACAAAATATACAATACTCGCATTTAATGCTCCTGGAAATGGTTTTGATGGTTTTGAGATCGAAGATTATTTAGATTTTACTGCCAGAGACATTGCCAGGATTTTTATTGAAGGGATTCGAGTTCTGGATATTAAAAAACTATACGCCATTATTGGGGGTTCTGTAGGTGGCGGAATTGCTTGGGAGATGGTCGCTTTAGAACCAAAAATCGCACAACATTTAATTCCTATTGCAACGGATTGGAAATCGACAGACTGGCTAATTGCCAATTGCTTTTTGCAGGAACAAATTCTCAACAACTCTTCGAAACCTATTGAAGACGCTCGCACTCATGCTATGTTATGCTATAGAACTCCGGAATCATTTGCTGCAAAATTTCAACGAACCACCAATGAAGAATTGGGGATTTTTAATGTAGAAAGCTGGTTGCTACATCACGGCGAAAAATTGCAGAAACGTTTTCAAATTTCGTCATATAAAATGATGAATCAACTGTTGAAAACAATCGATATCACAAGAGACCGCACATCATTCGAAGAGATAACTTCAAAAATTGAAGCCGAGATTCATATTATTGGAATCAATTCCGACCTGTTTTTTACGGCAAGTGAGAATAAAGCAACGTACGAGGAATTAAAAAAATATAAAAATAAGGTTAGTTATCAGGAAATAGTTTCCATCCACGGACACGACGCTTTTTTGATAGAATACAAACAATTACACAATTTGCTTCAGGATATATTCTAAGCCAAAAAAACACAACATAATGAAAATATTAAAATTTGGAGGTAAATCGTTATCGAATGGCGATGGAATAAATAAGGTGGTTGCAATTATTATTGATAAAGTAAATCAAGGCGAGGAAATTGCTATTGTGGTTTCGGCGAGAGGAAATGCTACGGATGAATTAGAAGAAATTTTAAGTATTGCCGCTAAAAACGGAGTTTATAAACCTCTTTTTGATGATTTCAAAAAATACCAACAAGACGAATATCAAGACGTAGATTTATCCGAAGAGTTCCATGTTCTTGAAAAATTATTCGAAGGCGTCAGTTTAATTGGTGATTACAGCAACAAAATAAAAGACCAAATTTTATCAAAAGGGGAATTACTTTCGGCAAAATTACTGACGGCAATTTTGGTCGAAAATGGGATAAATGCCCGTTTTACAGATACTCGGGAATTGATAAAAACCGATTCGAAATTTGGTGATGCACAACCTTTGGAACAAATTTCGAAGGAAAATGTCATCAATTATTTCAAACAAAATAACGGAACAACCGTAAATATTGTTACAGGTTTCATTGGTTCAAACACAAATAATGACACGACCACTTTAGGAAGAAACGGCAGCAATTACACCGCTTCGTTGATTGCGAATTATTTGAATGCGGCCGAATTACAGAATTATACGCACGTAGACGGAATTTATACCGCTAATCCGGATTTAGTAGTTGATGCAAAGAAAATTGACCATTTGTCGTTTAATGAAGCCAATGAAATAGCCAATTTTGGTGCGACGATTCTTCATGCCAAAACGATCATTCCTTTGTTGGAAAAAAACATTCCGCTTCGTATCTTGAATACGTTCAACCATGAAAATAAAGGGACGTTAATCACTTCCAATTCGAACAAGGAAGGGATTAAAACACTTTCGGTACTTGAAAATGTTTCGTTAGTGAACCTGGAAGGAAGAGGATTACTGGGAAAAACAGGTGTTGATGCCCGTATTTTCAGAGTGATGGGTGATAATGATATTAGCGTAAGCATCATTTCTCAAGGTTCGTCAGAAAGAGGAATTGGTTTAGTTGTTGCCACTGATAAAGCGACAAAAGCAATGATTGAATTAGAGAAAGAATTCGAAAATGATTTCTATTCGAAAGATGTAAATAAAATCACGGTGACGGATGATGTTTCGGTGATTTCTATTATTGGTCAGGATTTAAGTACTTTTCACAAGCCTTACACGGCGTTGATAAAAAATAAAATTGTCCCGATTCTTTTCAATAATACCGTTACGGGTAAAAACGTGAGTTTGGTGGTCAAAAAATCGCAATTAAACAAAGCTTTAAACGTGATTCACGGAGAGATTTTTGGAGTAGCTAAGAAAATCAATATCGCTATTTTCGGACATGGATTAGTTGGTGGAACGTTGATTAACCAAATATTGGAATCGGCAGCAACTATCGAGAAAAGAAAAGATATCAAACTGAATGTTTTTGCAATTGCCAATTCAAGTAATGTACTTTTGAATAAAAATGGCGTTACTCCAAATTGGAAAAATGAAATCCAGAACAATGGCTTTTCTTATACTATAGATGATGTAATTGCCTACGCAAATGAGCATCACTTGGAGAATTTGATTGCGATTGATAACACGGCAAGTGCTGAATTTGTTGGAAATTATATAAAATTAGCTGAAAACAGTTTTGATTTGATTTCGTCTAATAAAGTGGCCAATACGTTAAGCTATAGTTTTTATAAAAAATTACGAAAAGTGCTGGCGGATAATCAAAAGAGTTATCTTTATGAAACTAATGTTGGAGCAGGATTGCCATTGATTGATACGATTAAATTATTGCACCTTTCAGGAGAAAATATCACGAAGATTAAAGGTGTTTTTTCTGGAACATTAAGTTATTTGTTCAATAATTTTTCATCAAAAGAGGCTTCGTTTAGCGAAATATTGAGGGAGGCCATTGACAATGGGTATACCGAGCCGGATCCAAGAGAAGATTTGTGCGGGAACGACGTAGGTAGAAAATTATTGATTTTGGCACGAGAATTAGACTTGCAAAATGAGTTTGAAGAAATTGATATTCAAAATTTAATTCCAGAACATTTGCGTGAAGGCGATGTTTCGGATTTCTTGAATAAATTGACCGAGTTTGATCCAATTTATGCTAAAATAAAAGCCGACCAAAAGCCCAATCACGTCCTGCGATACATAGGCGAATTATCGGGCGATTTGCAAAATGACAAAGGTAATCTAGAAGTAAAATTAGTTTCCGTACCTTCGGATACTGCTTTGGGAGGCTTGAAAGGTTCTGATTCTTTTTTCGAAATTTACACGGAATCCTATGGCGATCGACCAATCGTAATTCAAGGCGCAGGTGCAGGATCTGCGGTAACGGCGAGAGGTGTTTTTGGTGATATTTTGAGGTTGTCGGATAAAGGGTAATGATAGTGTTCAGTGATCAGTTTTGAGTGATCAGTAAAAAAAAAACAATTAATATGAATGTTATCTTTATTATTATTGGAATGAATGTTTCAATTCTATTTTTGTTTGATAAAAGTAAATTAGATGATAAAGAATGGTTTTATAAACTATTAATTTTCAATGGTATCTTGTTTTTAATTGCTTTGACAAGTGTTTTAATAGGTGTTGGAACAAATACAGCTATTAATTCATTATTTATACCATTGATTGCACAGTTTTTATATTATGTTTTAAGTAAATTATTCTACGTAAAATATCAAAGAAACAGTGTTGATACTTTTTGGACAATGGATAGGTCTTTATTTATAGATGGGTGGTTCAATTATATATTTTGGGTGGTTTCAATTTTACTGTTTTTGCTTGTATTGTGACGAATAATTAAAATAAAATAAAAAAATAAAAATCTGTGTTTTGCGACAGCAAATCCGTTTCATCTGTGTCCAATAACATAATTAATTAAAAAGGGACTGCCTCCAGTCTTGGCTCCCTTCCCTTCGGGAAGGGTTGGGGAGGGGAATAATATGAAAATAACATTAAACAGAGTAAACGACAACTTCCACTTTGAATTAAAAAACGAGCGTGGTCACCTAGTAAACGTAGATAGCCGACCAGAATTTGGCGGAGACGATAAAGGCGCAAGTCCAATGGAATTAGTATTGATGGGTGTTGCGGGTTGCAGTGCGATTGATATGATTTCGATTTTGAAAAAACAGCGTCAGGAAATCACTTCTTTCAAAGCTGAGGTCGAAGGAGAACGGGTACAAGTAGGAGAAGCAAAACCATTCAAGGATATTACTGTAGTATTCTTTTTGGAAGGACCTATTAATGAAGAAAAAGCAGCGAGAGCCGCACAACTTTCTTTCGAAAAATACTGTTCGGTTTCTAAAACATTAGAGCCAACAGCAACCATACATTATAAAGTAGTTTTGAACGGAGTTGAATTGGCGTAAAGCTAAAATAGTCAACTTCTAAAACTTTAATTTTAAACAATAAAGAGCTTTTTTTTATAGAAAAATTATGCGGAAAAACTTTGTGAATCTCTGTGATTCCTTTGCGAATCTTTGTGAAACAACTCTTTGAAATCTAATAATAATGAACGATCAAGAATTTGGTTTTGAAACCTCAGCCATCCGTACCCAATTAGAAAGAACGCAATATTTAGAGCACTCGGTTCCTTTGTACTTAACTTCTAGTTTTGTATTTGAGGATGCCGAAGATATGCGTGCTTCTTTTGCCGAAGAGAAAGACAGAAATATATATAGCCGTTACAGCAACCCAAACACGAACGAATTTGTTGATAAAGTGTGTATAATGGAAGGTGCGGCAGCTGGTTTTGCCTTTGCTTCAGGGATGGCAGCAGTGTATTCAACCTTGGCAGCTTTATTGAAATCTGGAGATCATATTGTTTCATCCAGTAGTGTTTTTGGAGCGACACATTCTTTATTTATCAATTATTTTCCAAAATGGAATATTGAAACCTCCTATTTTGATATTAATAAGCCGGAAACAATTGAAAGTTTCATCACACCAAATACAAAGATTCTTTTTGCGGAATCACCTACCAATCCTGCTGTTGATATTATCGATTTAGAACTTTTAGGAACGATTGCTAAAAAACATAATTTGATTTTGGTAATTGATAACTGTTTTGCAACACCTTATCTGCAACAACCTATAAAGTGGGGTGCGCATTTAGTGGTGCATTCCGCTACAAAGTTAATGGACGGTCAAGGTAGAGTGTTGGGAGGAATAACAGTTGGTGATGCTGAATTGATTCAGAAAATCTATTTGTTTTCTCGACTTACCGGTCCTTCTTTATCGCCTTTTAATGCTTGGGTATTATCGAAAAGCTTAGAAACCTTGGCGATTCGTTTAGACAGGCATTGTGAAAATGCGATGAAAGTTGCGGAGTTTTTAGAGCAGCATCCGAATGTGAATCGCGTGAAATATCCGTTTTTGAAATCGCATCCACAATACGAAATTGCTCAAAAGCAAATGAAGTTGGGCGGAAATATTGTTGCTTTTGAAATAAAAGGGGGGCTTGAAGCCGGAAGAAACTTTTTGGATAAAATAAAATTATGTTCTTTATCACCAAATTTAGGAGATACCAGAACAATCGTTACGCATCCAGCATCGACAACACATAGCAAATTATCTGTTGAAGAACGTTTAGCAGTGAGTATTACCGATGGTTTAGTTCGTGTTTCAGTAGGATTGGAAACGGTAAAAGATGTAATCGCTGATTTAGAGCAGGCACTTTCGTAAAGTTCATAATGCTTGAAGCCATACAATAGTCCACGGTTTAAACCGTGGGCAATGTGGTTTATTTAAGAACGTTTGTCGGTTAGTATTACCGATGGTTTAGTGCGTGTTTCAGTAGGATTGGAAACGGTAAAAGATGA
>NZ_RYDL01000009.1:68268-126411 GCF_003968755.1 Flavobacterium sp. RSP15
TTTATTTAAGAACGTTTGTCGGTTAGTATTACCGATGGTTTAGTGCGTGTTTCAGTAGGATTGGAAACGGTAAAAGATGTAATCGCTGATTTAGAGCAGGCACTTTCGTAAAGTTCATAATGCTTGAAGCCATACAATAGTCCACGGTTTAAACCGTGGGCAATGTGGTTTATTTAAGAACGTTTGTCGGTTAGTATTACCGATGGTTTAGTGCGTGTTTCAGTAGGATTGGAAACGGTAAAAGATGAGATTGCTGATTTGGGGCAGGCATTGTTGTAAAGTTCATGACGATTGAAGCCATACAATAGTTCAAGGTTTAAACTTTGGTCAATGTGGTTTATTTAAGAACGTTTGTCGGTTAGTATTACCGATGGTTTAGTACGTGTTTCAGTAGGATTGGAAACGGTAAAAGATGTAATCGCTGATTTGGAGCAGGCGCTTTCGTAAAGTTCATGACGATTGAAGCCATACAATAGTTCAAGGTTTAAACCGTGGTCAATGTGGTTTATTTAAGAACGTTTAGCAGTGAGTATTACCGATGGTTTAGTGCGTGTTTCAGTAGGATTGGAAACCGTAAAAGATGTGATTGCTGATTTGGAGTAGGCGCTTTCGTAAAGTTCATGACGATTGAAGCCATACAATAGTCCACGGTTTAAACCGTGGTCAATGTGGTTTATTTAAGAACGTTTGTCGGTTAGTATTACCGATGGTTTAGTGCGTGTTTCAGTAGGATTGGAAACCGTAAAAGATGAGATTGCTGATTTGGAGCAGGCGCTTTCGTAAAGTTCATGACGATTGAAGCCATACAATAGTTCAAGGTTTAAAACGTGGTCAATGTGGTTTATTTAAGAACGTTTAGCAGTGAGTATTACCGATGGTTTAGTGCGTGTTTCAGTAGGATTGGAAACCGTGAAGGATGTGATTGCTGATTTGGAGCAGGCGCTTTCGTAAAGTTCATGACGATTGAAGCCATACAATAGTTCAAGGTTTAAACCGTGGTCAATGTGGTTTATTTAAGAACGTTTGTCAGTTAGTATTACCGATGGTTTAGTGCGTGTTTCAGTAGGATTGGAAACCATAAAAGATGAGATTGCTGATTTGGAGCAGGCGCTTTCGTAAAGTTCATGACGATTGAAACCATACAATAGTCCACGGTTTAAACCGTGGGCAATGTGGTTTATTTAAGAACGTTTAGCAGTGAGTATTACCGATGGTTTAGTGCGTGTTTCAGTAGGATTGGAAACCGTAAAAGATGAGATTGCTGATTTGGAGCAGGCATTGTTGTAAAATTCATAATTATTGAAGCCATACAATAGTCCAGGGTTTAAACCGTGGTCAATGTGGTTTATTTAAGAACGTTTAGCAGTGAGTATTACCGATGGTTTAGTGCGTGTTTCAGTAGGATTGGAAACCGTGAAGGATGTGATTGCTGATTTGGAGCAGGCGCTTTCGTAAAGTTCATGACGATTAAAGCCATACAATAGTCCAGGGTTTAAACCGTGGTCAATGTGGTTTATTTAAGAACGTTTGTCGGTTAGTATTCCCGATGGTTTAGTTCGTGTTTCAGTAGGATTGGAAACCGTAAAAGATGAGATTGCTGATTTGGAGCAGGCATTGTTGTAAGGATTTTTGATTGTAGATTTACTACAAATTAAAAATCATCAATCTCCATTCACTATTCTTAAATCAAAAAGTATATTTTTGTTGTTTCAATATAAAAAGAATGTTGATTTCAGACAGCTTTGAAATCTACAATCAAAAATAATTAATCTTCAATTATATTTTTTTAAAATGCTTTCAAAAAAAACTAAATACGGAATAAAAGCACTTACTTTTTTGGCACGCCAAAAAAACAATTTTCCGGTGCAAATAGCGGAGATAGCCAAGAGCGAGACTATCTCGATCAAGTTTTTAGAAAGTATTTTATTATTACTGCGTCATTCTGGTTTTTTAGGAGCCAAAAAAGGAAAAGGCGGAGGCTATTATTTGATAAAAGATCCTAAGGAAATAAATATGGCCCATGTGTATCGTATTCTAGAGGGACCTATTGCATTACTTCCATGTGCCAGCCATAATTTTTATGAACCTTGTGAAGACTGTGCCGATGAAACCACTTGCGCCGTTCGGAAATTAATGACCGAAGTGCGAGACAATACCCTGATGATATTGGAAAACAATACCCTAGCGGATATCGCCTTTTAAAAAATAAACTTAAAAATTAGTGTTGTAGTTAAACAAAAATTACTATTTTTGCGCTTTAATCTACAATGCCGATAGGGTAATAGATAATAAATAAAATTTATTTTACCTTGCAAGCATGAATAAAGAAGTAGTAGAAGAAAATAAAGGGATGATAAAATCCCAAATTACATTTAAAGAACGCTTGTGGGTTGTTATTCCGGTTGTTTTATTAGTTGGATTAATTTCTACATTGGTGTACAACCATCATGCTGAATTTTCTTGGAATGGTTTTGTGGGAGGGTTCGATCAGGAGTTTTTAATCTTTTTTTGTATTGGCGTTTTTGCACAACTAGTCGATGGAACTTTAGGAATGGGCTACGGAGCAACCTCTACCTCTTTTTTATTGGCATATGGAATCCCGCCAGCAATCAGCAGTACAGGTGTTCACGTTGCTGAAATGTTTACCACCGGAGCTTCTGCAATTTCTCATCATCGTTTTGGGAATATCAATAAAAAACTAGTGCGGCATTTGTTGATACCCGGAATTTTGGGTTCGATTACCGGAGCTTATTTGTTATCGGATGTAATTTCTGGGGATGCAATAAAGCCTTTTATTGCCGTGTATATGATCGCTTTGGCGGTTATAATTATCAGAAAGGCAATGCAAAAAAATATTATTAAAAAGAAAACGAAACGATTGAATATTCTGGCTTCTTTTGGGGGATTCATGGATTCCGTTGGAGGTGGAGGCTGGGGGCCAATTGTAACTTCTACATTATTAGGACGCGGTAGAAATCCTAGATATACAATTGGTTCTGTGAATGCAGCCGAATTTGCGGTTTCTTTCGCTAGTGGTATTACATTTATGATTTTTGGAGGAATCCAAGGATGGCAGGTTATTATAGGTTTAATTTTAGGAGGCGTTATTGCTGCGCCAATTGCTGCTTTATTAGTTAATAAAATCAAAAGAAAACCAATGATGATTTTGGTAGGTATCTTAATTATTATTTTGAGTTTAAGAACCTTGTCAAAATTGTTGTAAAAGATAAACGGAATTATGAGCACAGATATAGTACAAGCGTTATTGCATAAAACCAAAGATTTTTCCATTGAGGAAACGCTTCGTTTTTTAGCCAACGAATATAAGGATAACGTAGTTTTTTCTACTTCTTTTGGTCAGGAAGATCAGGTGATTACGGCTTTAATTGCGAAAAATGATTTGCCAATTACCATTTTTACATTGGATACAGGACGATTATTTCAGGAAACGTATGATGTTTTTCATAAAACTTTAAGAAAATATAAAATTGACATTAAAACCTATTTTCCGGAAGCAATTGCGGTGGAAGAGTTGTTAAATCATAAAGGTCCAAACAGCTTCTATGAATCGGTGGAGAATAGAAAAGAGTGTTGTTTTATTCGAAAAGTGGCACCGTTGACTAAAGCATTAAAAGGGAATGACATCTGGATTACTGGTTTACGTGCGGAACAATCCGAAAACAGAAATGACTTAGACCTTTTTGAATACGATGAAAAGTTCGACATTATAAAATTCAATCCATTATTGAAATGGACTTTGATAGAAGTAGAAGCTTATTTAGAAAAAAATAATGTGCCACAAAATGTATTACACAAACAAGGGTTTGTAAGTATAGGATGTGCTCCATGTACGAGAGCCATAGCCGAAGGGGAAGATATCAGAGCAGGGAGATGGTCATGGGAATCGAGTCATAAAGAATGTGGGTTGCACCAAAAATAATTAAAAATTAATACAACAATCTTTCAATTTTTGAATTTTTCAATCCTTGAATAAATAAAAATATAATGAGTACCATATTAAAAACAAATGCTTTAGAAAGCGAAGCGATATACATATTTAGAGAAGTAATTTCTCAATTTGACAAACCGGTATTGCTTTTCTCTGGTGGAAAAGATTCGATTACTTTGGTACGTTTAGCTCAAAAAGCATTTTTTCCAGCGAAAATCCCTTTTCCATTGTTGCACGTAGATACGGGACATAACTTTCCTGAAACTATTGCTTTTAGAGATAAATTAGTTGCTGAATTGGGATTAGAATTAATCGTTCGTAATGTGCAAGATGCTATTGACGAAGGGAAAGTTGTAGAAGAAACAGGTAAGTACTCCAGTAGAAACAGTTTGCAAACGACTACACTTTTGGATGCTATCGAAGAATTCAAATTTGATGCTTGCATCGGTGGTGCGCGTAGAGATGAAGAAAAAGCGAGAGCGAAGGAGCGTATTTTTTCGGTTCGTGATGATTTTGGTCAATGGGACGAAAAAAATCAGCGTCCTGAATTATTTGATATTTTAAACGGAAAAATTGAAAACGGTCAAAACGTTCGTGTTTTTCCAATTTCGAATTGGACAGAGCTAGATGTTTGGAGTTATATCGAACAAGAGCAAATCGAAATTCCATCGATTTACTTTTCACACAAGCGTAAGGTATTCTTGAGAGACGGTATGATTTGGTCTCATTCTCCTTTTGTTTACCAAGAAGAAGATGAGCAAATTGAAGAAAGAATTGTTCGTTTTAGAACCGTTGGAGATATGAGTTGTACCGCAGCTGTTGATTCTTACGCAGCAACTATTCAGGAAGTGGTGGGTGAAATTAGATCTTCAACTATTTCTGAAAGAGGAGCCAGAATTGATGATAAACGTTCTGAAGCTGCAATGGAAAAAAGAAAACAACAAGGTTATTTTTAGAAAACAATTATAAGTTATGAATTATAAATTATGAATTGTTCCGAGATATTTAAAATTTATAATTCAACATTTAAAATAAAAAAATCAAATTTAGAAGTTTTTACAAGGTGTTTTTGAAAACCTTAAACTTTTAAACTTTAAACAAAATTCAGATGGAAGTTTTAAAAATAGCAACAGCAGGAAGTGTAGATGACGGAAAAAGTACATTAATCGGGAGATTATTGTACGATACAAAATCATTGACTACAGATAAGATTGAAGCAATAGAAAAAAGCAGTAAGCAAAAAGGATACGATTATTTAGATTTCTCATTGGCTACCGATGGTTTGGTTGCTGAAAGAGAACAAGGAATTACGATTGATGTGGCGCATATTTATTTTTCGACAGCCAAAAAAAGTTACATTATTGCCGATACTCCGGGTCACGTTGAATATACACGAAACATGGTTACCGGAGCTTCAACTTCACAAGTTTCAATCATTTTGATTGATGCGCGTAAAGGAGTTATTGAGCAAACCTACCGTCACTTTTTTATCAATAATTTATTGAGAGTAAAAGATGTGATTGTTGCGGTAAACAAAATGGATTTAGTTGATTATTCAGAAGAAGTATACAACAAAATCAAAGCAGACTTTCAGGCATTAAATGCAAAAAGCGCTTTTAAAGAACAAAATGTAAGTTACATTCCGCTAAGTGCAATCAATGGAGGGAATGTTGCCGATAAATCGGAGAACATGCCTTGGTATACCGGACAGACGGTTTTGGAACATTTGGAATCATTGGAACCAAATGATATCTACGAAAACGGGATCGCACGTTTTCCTGTTCAAACAGTAATCCGACCAAAAACGGAAGAGTATCACGACTTTAGAGGATATGCCGGAAAATTATACGGTAACACTATTAAAGTAGGAGATGCAGTAACGGTGCTTCCTTCTTTAACTGAATCTACAGTAACGAATATTCACTTTTTTGATAAACAATTTGATGAAGCTACGGCAGGTTCTTCGATCACTTTGGAACTGGAAAATGATATCAATGTAACCAGAGGGGATATGATTGTAAAATCGAATGAACTTCCTAAAATTGAAAAAGACATTACAACAACTGTTTGTTGGATGGACAGTAAAAAATTAGTGGCAGGCGCAAAATATTATGTACAACACAACAGCAATAGAGTTTTGGCAAAAATTGATAGTGTAAAAAACGTAATCGCAACCGATTATTCTGGAACAACACCAGCGACTCAATTAGCTATAAATGAAATTGGAGAAGTAACTATCAAATTGAGCAAAGCCATTTATTTTGATGCTTATACTGATAATAAATCTAACGGAGCTTTCATCTTAATAGATGCTGCAACCAACACAACAGCAGGAGTTGGGTTTATAAAATAGCCCCCACCCCAGCCCTCCCCGAAGGGGAGGGAGACATACTGGGTAAAAGTATGCCGGTAGTTAAGGCGTTTGCCTTTTACGATAAGAATATTATAATAATTGAGTTAAAAGAAAATGTAATAATATTTCCAATTTCGACTCCCTCCCCTTCGGGGAGGGTTGAGGAGGGGATAAAAATAACTAAAAGATGCAAAGTTTTAGAACAGAAATAGAAGATCCGATTGTCCAAAAAGAGATTATCGATTTAGAGAAAAAAATTCATTCCTTCCGAAGTGGACAAATTGACGATGAGCGTTTTCGCAGTCTTCGTTTGGCACGTGGTATTTACGGTCAACGTCAAGAAGGCGTGCAAATGATTCGTATTAAATTGCCATACGGAAAAGTGACTAGCGAGCAATTGAAGCGTATTACGGAAGTGTCCGATAAATATTCTACAGGACGTTTACACATTACAACCCGTCAGGATATTCAAATTCACTATGTGAGTTTAGACAGAACACCGGAGCTTTGGTCTGAGTTAGCTAAAGATGATATCACTTTGAGAGAAGCTTGTGGAAATACCGTGCGTAATATTACTGGAAGCGAATTAGCGGGTGTAGATGTTGACGAACCTTTTGACGTGTCGCCTTATGCGCATGGTTTGTTTCAATATTTATTGCGTAACCCAATTTGTCAGGAAATGGGACGTAAGTTCAAAATATCATTCTCCTCTTCTGATAAAGATACCGCTTTGAGTTATTTGCATGATTTAGGATTTATTCCAAAAATTGTAAATGGCGAAAAAGGGTTCAAAATAATGTTTGCGGGTGGTTTAGGTTCTCAACCAAGTCACGCTGAATTGCTTTCAGAATTTGTACCGGTGAACCAAATTATTCCAACTGCCGAAGGTATAATCAGAGTTTTTGACCGTTACGGAGAAAGAGCAAAACGTTTGAAAGCACGTATGAAATTCTTAATTAAAGATTTAGGTCGTGATGAGTTTTTGCGTTTGGTTGACGAAGAGAAAAAAGCATTGCCTTTTCATACATACGAGATAGATACTACAGCTTTTGAAGGGCCAATTACAGAACCTTTGTTAGCTGTACCATCAGTAACAATTGATAATGTTGAAGCTTTTGAAGCTTGGAAAAAATCAAATGTGATTGCACAAAAACAAGCAGGATATGTGGCTATTGGTATCAAAGTGCTTTTAGGAGATTTTTATACAGATAAAGCAAGATTGTTAGCCGATTTGATTAAAAATTACGGTGCGAATGAATTGCGTTTTTCATTACGACAAAATATCGTCTTACGTAATATCAAAGAAGAAAATCTAGCGTTCTTTTACCAAGAATTAGCCAAATTGGATTTTGTTGCTTTAGGGTATGATACTATCGGAGATATCACGGCTTGTCCGGGAACGGATACGTGTAATTTAGGTATTGCAAGTAGTACTGGTATTGCGGATGAATTAGAAAGAGTATTAAAAACAGAATACCCACAATACAGCAACAATCAACAAATCGCCATAAAAATTAGCGGTTGTATGAATGCTTGTGGACAACACAATATGTCCGAAATTGGTTTCCAAGGAATGTCCATTAATGCAGGAAAACTAGTGGCTCCAGCTCTTCAGGTGTTATTAGGCGGAGGGAATTTAGGAAACGGAAACGGAAGATTTTCGGATAAAGTGATTAAAATTCCAAGCAGAAGAGGACCCGATGCGTTGCGTTATATCTTAAATGATTTTGAAGCAAACGGAAACGGACAATCATTCTTGAATTATTACGATGCCAAAGGGGAGAAATATTTCTACGAGTTTTTGAAACCATTAGCAGATATAACAAACCTTACCGAGGCTGATTTTGTAGATTGGGGAAATGCTGATAACTACGTAAAAGCAGTTGGAGTAGGAGAATGTGCAGGTGTAGTAATTGATTTAGTGGCTACTTTAATATTAGAAGCCAAAGATAAAATGACTTTTGCACAAGAAGCTTTCGAAGAAGAAAAATGGGCAGATGCGATTTACTTGGCCTATGCAGGTTTTGTAAACGGTGCCAAAGCAATTTTATTGGCCGAAAACCAAAAAACAAATCACCACGCTGGAATTATCGATTTATTTGATACTGTTTTTATCGAAAGCAAAAAAATAGAATTGGATTCAAGCTTTAAAGATTTGGTTTATCAAATCAAAGCGAATGAGCCTTCTGCTGAATTTGCACAAAAATACATCCAACAAGGAGTTGCGTTTTTTGATACAATAGAGAAATACAGAGCCAAAGATTTAGCTGATGCATAATACAATACAACCCAAAGTAACTTTAGTAGGCGCTGGTCCTGGCGATCCGGATTTGCTTACTCTGAAAGGAGTAAAGGCGCTGGCAGAAGCGAATGTGGTTTTGTATGATGCACTAGCTAATGAGGAAATAATGATTCATGCACCCAAAGATGCCATAAAAATATTTGTAGGGAAACGAAAAGGCTGTCATGAATATACGCAAGACCAAATCAATCAGTTGATTGTTGATAATGCGCTTACCTATGGAAATGTCGTTCGGTTGAAGGGTGGAGATCCATTTATTTTTGGTCGTGGAAGCGAAGAAATTGAATTTGCAGAAAGTTTTGGAATCCCTACATTTGTAGTCCCCGGAATTTCATCTTCGATTGCAGTTCCGGCTTATCAAGGAATTTCTTTGACAAAAAGAGGTGTTTCAGAAAGTTTTTGGGTAATCACAGGCACTACTTCCGACAGGAATTTGTCGAATGATGTAGCACTTGCAGCGCAATCATCAGCAACAGTTGTGATTTTGATGGGAATGAGTAAACTATCACAAATTGTTTCTTTATTTCAGAAGGAATCTAAAGGAGAAACTCCAGTTGCCATTATTCAAAACGGAACTACTCCACAAGAAAAAATTGGAGTTGGAACGATAAATAGTATTCAAGCAGTCGTGGCCGAGAATAAATTAAGTTCGCCAGCAATAATTGTTATTGGAGAAGTGGTCAAAGAAAGCATCAAGTTAAAAGGATTTCACGAAGAATTCATTTTAAGTAACATTGCATAAAAAATAAGTATAAATTATTCAAGCTCTGGCTCCATCTCCTTCGGAGAGGGTTGGGGAGAGGAAAATAAGATAGTAATGGAAAGAAACGAACTATATCCTGTTTTTTTAAAACTACACAACCTCAATGTACTTATTGTAGGTGGAGGAAATGTGGGTTTAGAAAAGTTATCTTTCATGTTGAAATCCAGTCCAAATGCCAATGTTGAAGTGGTGGCACCAAGGTTTCTTCCAGAATTGGAAGGCCTGGCAGCAAAACATCCTTCGGTAATATTGACCTATAAAAAGTTCAATCGCTGGATGCTTCGCAAACGCCACATGGTAATTGCCTGTACCGATGATTTGAAAGTCAATAAACGGGTATTCGACTTGTCACGAAAAAGATTCCTGATTTGTAATATTGCTGATACACCACCATTATGTGATTATTACTTGGGCGGAATTGTAACCAAAGGAAATGTAAAAATTGCTATTTCAACCAACGGAAAATCACCGACAACAGCCAAAAGATTACGGGAGTTTTTCGAAGAAATAATTCCGGACGATATTAATAAAATGGTCGAAAACCTCAATGAATATCGCAAGACACTCAAAGGGAATTTCGGAGAAAAAGTACAAAAAATGAATGAAATAACCGAGACGTTAAAAAACAAAGAATAAAAGCATTACAAATTAACAAATGATATTTATCATTTAAAGTTGTAAAAATCAATCGTTAATTTGTACAAAATAGTTTACTACAATTACATTACATAAAGAATAAAAAAATGATTAAAACAGACATCCTTATAATAGGAGCCGGACCAACTGGTTTATTTGCCGTTTTTGAAGCAGGATTATTGAAATTAAAATGCCATATTCTGGATGCTTTGCCACAAGCGGGCGGACAGCTTTCAGAATTATATCCTAAAAAACCAATCTATGATATTCCAGGGTTTCCAGAAGTATTAGCGGGGGATTTAGTGGATAATTTAATGGAACAAATCAAGCAGTTCGAGCCAGGATTCACCCTTGGCGAGCGTGCAGAAACTATTGAAAAACAAGAAGACGGAAGTTTTATTGTCACCTCAAATAAAGGAAAAAAATTCCATGCACCAGTTGTAGCAATTGCTGGTGGATTAGGAAGTTTTGAACCCAGAAAACCATTGATTGAAGACATCGAATTTTACGAAGATAAAGGAATCAAGTATTTCATTAAAAATCCGGAAAAATTCAGAGACAAAAGAGTAGTAATTGCAGGAGGTGGTGATTCCGCTTTAGATTGGAGTATTTTCTTGTCGAATATTGCTTCCGAAGTGACTTTAATTCACCGTAGAAATGAATTCAGAGGAGCCTTGGATTCGGTCGAAAAAGTGCAGGAGTTAAAAGATTCCGGAAAAATAAAAATGATCACGCCGGCAGAAGTAGTTGGTTTAAATGGAGCCGAACATTTAGAATCAATTGATATTGAAGAAAATGGAGCCCACAGAACCATTCCTACAGATTATTTTATTCCGCTTTTTGGATTAACTCCAAAGTTAGGTCCTATTGGAGACTGGGGATTAGACATTGAAAAAAATGCCATCAAAGTAAATAATGCTTTGGATTACCAAACGAATATTCCTGGAATTTTTGCCATTGGTGACGTAAACACTTATCCAGGAAAACTGAAATTGATTCTTTGTGGATTCCACGAAGCAACTATGATGTGTCAGGCAGCCTACCAAATAATCAATCCGGGTAAGAAATATGTGCTGAAATATACTACAGTTTCTGGTGTTGACGGATTTGACGGAACTCGTAAAGAAGCTCCAAAAGCCGTGGTTAAAGCCATCGTTTAACAACTTAATACAAACTAGTTAAAAAATATAGCGCTAATACTTGCAAGTATAGGCGCTATGTCTTTACTTTGCACTGTTCCTATATTTATTGAAAGTTATCACGAAAGGCGGAGGGAAAGACCCAATGAAACCTTAGCAACCCTTTATCTTTAAAGAAGGTGCTACATTCTACTTTATACAGAACCAGTTTCAGTATTTAAGATAGATAACACACGAATACTCACTCAGTATTTCTCAAACCTTTTCTTGACAACATATATTTTTAGCCTGCTGAATTAATTCCGGTATCAGGAGCGAACAATTGGCGTTTTTTTGCCAATACCGTTCCCGCTTTACGCTATATCTTTTTTTCTGAACGCCAGAAAAATAGGATATCGCTTCAATCGGGGCTAAAAAGGTTATATAGTGAACTTTTGTAATTAGTAATTAAAAGTATAAATCCCGAAATGGATCGCGATTTAGAAGAAATAACAAGATATGTCAAGCATTCAAGAAGCCATTAAAAAAAATATACTCATACTCGATGGAGCTATGGGAACCATGTTGCAACGCTACAATTTCTCTGAAGAAGACTTTCGAGGAGAACGTTTCAAAGATTTCCCACATTCCTTAAAAGGGAACAATGATTTATTGTCACTTACGCAACCACAAGCGATTCGCGCGGTACACGCCGCCTATTTTGAAGCAGGAGCAGACATCGTTGAAACCAATACGTTCTCTGGAACCACCATCGGAATGGCAGATTACCATCTCGAAGATATTGTTTACGAACTCAACTACGAATCAGCACGAATTGCCCGTGAAGTAGCCGATGAATTTACAGCCAAAAATCCAGATAAACCTCGTTTTGTAGCCGGTTCAATAGGACCAACAAACCGTACGGCGAGTATGTCACCAGATGTAAATGATCCAGGTTATAGAGCGGTAACTTTTGATGATTTGCGCATTGCTTACAAACAACAAGTAGAAGCATTGATAGACGGAGGAAGTGATTTATTATTGGTGGAAACCATTTTCGACACTTTAAATGCTAAAGCGGCTCTTTTCGCTATTGAAGAAGTCAAAGACGAACGTAATATTGACATTCCAATCATGGTTTCCGGGACAATTACCGATGCATCAGGAAGAACACTTTCTGGTCAAACCGTGGAAGCTTTCTTAGTTTCGGTTTCACACATTCCGTTGTTGAGTGTAGGATTCAATTGCGCCTTAGGAGCTGATTTATTAAAACCATATTTGCAGACCTTATCACAAAACACTTCTTTCAACGTGTCGGCACATCCTAATGCAGGATTACCGAACGCTTTTGGAGAGTACGATGAAACGCCAGAACAGATGCAAGCCTTTATCAAAGAATATTTAGACGATAATTTAGTAAATATCATAGGCGGTTGTTGCGGAACAACGCCAGAACACATTAAGTTGATTGCTGATATTGCAAAGGAGTATAAACCTAGGGTTTCAACGGCGACAATGTAATTAAATTTCCTGCATGGTTTTTTTAAACTGTGTAGTGATGTTTGAAAATGGATTTTTTTAGTTGAATCCAAGTTAGTGCCAGCGCCCGCTCCGCAAAGTCTCCGACTTTGAGGAAGCGACAATCGGTTTTTAACCGATAAAACCAAGGTCAGAGACCTTGAAACACATCCTCAAAGTCGGGAGACTTCGCGGAGCAAGCAACATAAGAGTTCCGTAGGAACGACTCATTTTGTAGTCCCGAAGCTTCGGGAGAATTTATTCCGTTGAAAATAAAAGGCAACAACAACAAAATTTATTCCGTTGTTGAAAAAAACAAATAAAAAATGGCACAAGCAGAAACTAGAAGAAACCTTGTATTATCAGGATTAGAGCCTTTAATCATTACGCCCAACAGCGTATTTGTAAATATTGGTGAACGAACGAATGTTACCGGTTCTAGAAAGTTCCTTCGATTAATCAAGGAGGAAAAATACGAAGAAGCGCTCAGTATTGCCAAAGAGCAAGTGGAAGGTGGCGCGCAAATCATCGATATAAATATGGATGAAGGAATGCTTGATGGCGAATATGCCATGACGAAATTCCTGAATTTGATTGCTGCTGAACCGGATATTTCCAGAGTTCCAATCATGATTGATAGCTCAAAATGGGATATTATCGAAGCGGGCTTAAAAGTAGTCCAAGGAAAGAGTGTCGTAAACTCAATTTCGTTAAAAGAAGGCGAAGAACAATTTATTCATCATGCTAAATTGATTAAGCGTTACGGAGCCGCGGCAATTATTATGGCTTTTGATGAAACGGGTCAAGCAGATAATTACGAGCGTCGAATAGAAATATGCCAACGTTCGTATGATATATTAGTTACCAAAGTTGGTTTTCCTCCACAGGATATTATTTTCGATTTGAATATATTTCCAGTAGCGACAGGAATGGAAGAACACCGCTTGAATGCTTTGGATTTCTTTAGAGGAACAAAATGGGTTCGAGAAAATCTTCCTCATGCACACATTAGTGGAGGTGTAAGTAATGTTTCGTTCTCTTTTAGAGGAAATGATACGGTTCGGGAGGCGATGCACTCCGTGTTTTTGTACCACGCCATCCAACATGGAATGACGATGGGAATCGTGAATCCTGAAATGTTGTCTATTTATGACGAAATTCCAAAAGATCTTTTAGAACGCGTTGAAGATGTAATTCTGAACAGGCGAGAGGATGCCACAGAGCGATTGCTAGATTTTGCCGAAAATGTAAAAGGAGATGTAAAGAGCAATGAAAAAGCGATTCAGGAATGGCGTTCGGGAACGATTCAGGAACGATTGACACATTCCTTAGTGAAGGGAGTGGATGAATTTATTCTTTTGGATATTGAAGAAGCTCGACTGGCAGCAAAAAAACCAATTGAAGTTATTGAAATTAACTTAATGACAGGAATGAATGTGGTTGGGGATTTATTTGGTTCGGGTAAAATGTTTTTGCCGCAAGTGGTAAAATCGGCTCGGGTAATGAAAAAAGCAGTGGCTTATTTGTTGCCGTTTATTGAAGCCAGCAAACGAGCCGGAGACAAACAAGGGAATGGAAAAATCCTGATGGCAACCGTAAAAGGCGATGTACACGATATTGGTAAAAACATTGTAAGCGTGGTGCTGGCGTGTAATAATTATGAGATTGTAGATTTGGGCGTAATGGTGCCTCCCGAAAAAATTATCGCAGCAGCCATTGAGCATAACGTAGATATTATTGGATTGAGCGGATTGATCACGCCGTCACTGGACGAAATGGTTTTTCTTGCTAAAGAATTAGACAAAAGAGGACTTAAAATTCCAATAATGATTGGTGGGGCAACAACTTCACGAGCACATACAGCCGTAAAAATTGCACCACAATACAGAGAAACGGTTATTCATGTGAATGATGCTTCGAGAGCCGTGACGGTGGCGGGAAGTTTATTGAACAAAGATAAAAAAATATATGCAAGCGACATTAGAGCGGAGTATAATGCTTTTAGAGAGACGTTTTTGAATCGTTCCCGCGACAAAAATTTCTTGACTATTGAGCAAGCGCGTAAGAATAAATTGCAGTTGGATTGGGAGGATTTTACTACTGTAAAGCCAAAAATCATCGGCGAACAAGTGATCGAAGTGGAGCTAGATGTTTTGGTTCCGTATATTGACTGGACACCGTTTTTTAGAACCTGGGAATTGTTCGGGAAATATCCGGCAATTTTAACGGATGAGGTAGTGGGCGAACAAGCCACTTCGGTTTTTGCAGATGCGCAGGAAATGTTAGAAGTTATTTTGAGAGAAAAGAAACTAACCGCTAAAGGAATTTACGGAATTTTTCCTGCCAATCAAGTGAACGATGATGACATTGAGATAAGTGACGAAAACGGAAAACCATTGCAGACATTCTTGACGTTGCGTCAGCAATCGCAAAAGACAAAAGGTGCTCCAAACATTGCATTGGCTGATTTTATTGCTCCAAAAGACAGCGGTAAAACGGATTATATGGGTGCATTTTGTGTAACGACCGGTTTTGGTGTGGATGAATGGGCCGCTGAATTCGAAAGAGATTTAGACGATTATAATTCGATTATGGTAAAAGCATTAGCAGATCGTTTTGCGGAAGCTTTTGCCGAATATTTACACGAAAAAATTCGTAAAGAAATTTGGGGCTATTCATCAGATGAAAATATAAGTACCGAAGCAATGATTGCCGAAGAGTACAAAGGAATTCGTCCGGCACCAGGGTATCCCGCTTGTCCTGACCATTTAGAAAAACCTACGATTTGGAAATTACTAAATGTAGAACACGAAATTGGAGTGACCTTGACTGAAAGTATGGCAATGTGGCCCGCTTCATCGGTTTCTGGGTATTACTTTGGAAATCCGGAAAGCAAGTATTTCGGACTTGGAAAAATAAAAGAAGACCAAGTCATTGATTATGCGAAACGAAGAAGCGTTTCCACAGAAGTAGCCATGAAATGGTTGAACCCGAATATCGCTGATTAAAAACACAGTCATAAAGTCAAAAGTCATAAAGTCCAAAGGACGTGACATTCGACTTTCGACATTCAAACTTTAAGACTTAAGATGAAAGTAACACAACATATAGAAGCTGCGAAAGGAGAAACGTTATTCTCCTTCGAAATTATTCCGCCTCAAAAGGGCAAAAGTATTCAGGAATTATACGATAATATTGATCCGTTGATGGAGTTTAAACCGCCATTTATAGACGTAACCACCTCTCGCGAAGAATTTATCTATATGGATAAAGGTAATGGTTTATTGGAAAAAAAACTAACCAGAATGCGTCCGGGAACACTTGGGATTTGCGCTTCGATCAAGCATAAATACAATGTAGATACCGTTCCTCATGTGCTTTGTGGTGGTTTTACCAAAGAAGAAACAGAATATCTATTAGTTGATTGTCATTATCTGGGAATTGATAATGTGATGGCTTTGCGTGGCGATGCCATGAAAGATGAGCAGTCTTTTGTTCCTAAATTAGGAGGAAATGATTTTGCAGTTGATTTGGTCAAACAAATTAACCAATTAAATTGCGGGAAGTACTTGCATGACCTCATGGATGTTGATGATAAAGCTAATTTTTGTATTGGAGTTGCGGGATATCCGGAGAAACATTTAGAATCACCGTCTTTAATTTCAGATTTGAAAAGACTTAAAGAAAAAGTAGATGCCGGTGCGGATTATGTGGTGACGCAAATGTTTTTTGACAATGCAAAATACTTTGAATTTGTTGCCAAAGCCAGAGAAATGGGGATCACCGTTCCTATTATTCCGGGAATCAAACCAATCGCAGTGCAAAGACACCTGCAAGTATTACCTCAAATTTTCAGAATCGATTTGCCTGAAGATTTAATTCATGCCGTTTATCAGTGCAAAAACAACGCAGATATCAGACAAGTAGGAATCGAATGGGCTATCCAACAATCATTGGAGTTGAAAGCAGCCGGTGTTCCCGTGTTGCACTATTATTCTATGGGAAAATCAGAAAATATCCGACAAATAGCGAGTAAGGTTTTTTAAAGTCATTGCGAGGAACGAAGCAATCCTATTAAATTAATAATGTTATATTCTTAGACCTCAAAGGCTTTAAAAACCTTTGAGGTCTTTTTTTTATCTAGTTGTTAATTCCGCTTCTAAAAATATCCTCTTGCTTTTGATGGTTTGTAGGGAATATTTTATATTTTAGCAATAGAAATTTAGTAGCTTTTATTTGTAAAATATTAAAAATCTATGAGTGAAGGAGTTATGTTTTACAAAAATCCGAAAATTGATTATATGCTCATACTTTTTGGAGGACAAGCAATACCAACAAAGCAGGATAAATTTTAAGCCTATAAAAATTTATGAGATTCAAAAAAACGAGACAATAAAAGGATTTTTACTGCTATCTTGGCTAGGGATTTAACGGTTATAAATGTCGTTATTCATTCCAAATTCTCATAATTTTGTCATTCCGACGAAGGAGGAATTTCACCGCATGGGATTCCTCCTTCGTCGGAATGACAAATCAAACGGTATAAGTATTATAAATGGCTAGTATTTTTCATCTGCAAACTGCGACTGAACAATGATTACTGTTTTTTCGTAATCTCCCTAAACACGGCCTCTAAATTTTTATTCTTCTGATTCAGCTGAAGTGTCTTTAAACCATTGGCATTGGCAAAATCAAAAACAGCGGGGCGCATGTCTTTATCCGCTTTGAAAGTCAACTCCCAAATCATGTCATGTATATTTTTGTAAGAAATAAGATTTTCGATTTTAGCAATTAATTGTTCCTCAATTTTATAATCGAATTCTACTTCAATCACTTGTTCCTTATCTTCAGAAATTAAGTTGTCCAGTTTTTTATCGGCAACAATTTTTCCATTATTGATGATAATAACACGGTCACAAATCGCTTCTACTTCCTGCATAATGTGCGTCGAAAGGAAAACAGTTTTGTCTTTTCCCACATTTTTAATCACATTACGAATTTCGATTAATTGGTTTGGATCTAAACCAGTGGTTGGTTCATCCAAAATCAAAACATCGGGATTGTGCAATAACGCATTGGCAAGGCCCACACGTTGCCGATATCCTTTAGACAATTGGCCTATTTTTTTATGACTTTCGGTAGTTAAACCAGTAAGTTGAATTACTTCGTCGATACGGGATTTAGCTACTTTATACACATCAGCGTTAAAGGCTAAATATTCGCGTACATACAAATCCAAATACAGCGGATTGTGTTCCGGTAAATAACCAATTGAAAGTTGTACTGCCTTTTGGTTGGTGTTTACATCATTTCCGTTTACTATTGCGGATCCTTCATCAGCATTGATGTAAGTGGTCAATATTTTCATCAAAGTTGATTTTCCGGCTCCATTTGGACCTAAGAAACCAACTATTTCTCCTTTTTTGACAGAAAATGTAATGTTGTCTAAGGCTTTTTGAGTACCGTAACTTTTGGATATGTTATTTACTTCTATTGACATGGAATTTTATTTGTTGCAAAAGTAAACAGAAAAAGTATTGATTTATTGTTTTTGTAACTCAATAAATAAAAGACCTTCGTCAAAGTTTATTGAGCAAGAGGATATTCTCTTTTAGATTTATATATTTACCATAAACTATATGAACATGAATTTGAAAAACACACAATCAGGGAGTTTCTTGAAAAACTACAAAAGTATTTTATTGCTGCTTGGCGGAATTTTGGCAGGAAGTATATTGGGCTTAGTTTTTGGAAAGGAAGTAGAAGTGATTAAACCATTGGGCGATATATTTCTGAATTTATTGTTTACCGCCATTATCCCTTTGGTGTTTTTTACGATTGCATCTTCGATTGCCAATTTAGAAAAATCAGAGAAACTGGGAAGATTATTTGTAATTGTTATGGGAGTGTTTTTAAGCACCGTATTAATTTCTGCCATTTTGATGCTGGTTGGTGTCCTGTTATTTCCCATTCATCAAGACATCATTATTTCAAAAATACCGTTAGAAAGTATACAAAGTACAAATACAGGTTCACAAATTACCCAATTGCTTACAGCGGGGGATTTTTATGAGCTGCTTTCTCGAAAAAGCATGTTGGCCTTAATCATTTTTTCCTTTCTAATAGGGTTTGCCGCCCTGCGTTCCGGAGAAAAAGGAAAAGATTTCAGCAGGTTTTTGAATTCAGGCAATGAAGTGATGAAACAATTGTTACACATCATCATGAAAACGGCTCCAATAGGTTTGGGGGCTTATTTCGCGTATCAGGTTGGAATTTTTGGACCGCAATTATTTGGAGCTTATGCAAAACCTTTGGGGCTTTATTATGCGGTTTGTGCTTTCTACTTTATTGTGTTTTTTAGTTTGTACGCTTTTATCGCTGGAGGGAAATTAGGATTTAAAGTATTTTGGAAAAATAATATTACGCCTTCCTTAACCGCATTGGGAACTTGCAGCAGCATTGCCACTATTCCTGCCAATCTGGAAGGTGCCGAGAAAATGAATATTCCGGCTCACATCAGAAATGTAGTTATTCCACTGGGTGCGCCTTTGCATAAAGACGGATCCAGTATGTCATCTATTGTGAAAATTGCGGTAATTTTCGCCATGTTCGGAAAAGATTTAACGGACCCAAATACCTTATTAGTGGCGTTAGGAATTACAGTAATTGTTTCGGTAGTTGAAGGCGGAATTCCTAATGGAGGTTATATAGGAGAAATTTTGGCGATTACCGTTTATGGTTTCCCAATGGAACAAGCTCTTCCAGCTGCAATGATTGTGGGGACTTTAGTAGATCCAATGGCGACATTGCTAAATGCGAATGGTGATTTAGTGTCGGCGATGATGGTTGCCCGAATTTCGGAAGGAAAAAAATGGCTTGCTGAAAAAGTAGTTGTATAAAACCACTTTTTTTAGCCGGTTTCAATGGTATAGTTTTAAAAACAGTAAAATAGCAACGACTTATTGGTGTTTTAAAGGCCTTTTTTTAATTATTACATAATTAATAACCAGTTTTTTAGCGAATTCTTTTTTTGTTCAATAAAATCAGCCTTTTTTTTTGGATAGCTGGAAATTATGTATACATTCGCAGAGTAATTAATACAAAAAACAACAGCATGTTGAATAACCGATTTTATTTTAGCAACTCTTATTATTTCTTCTGGAAGGTCGAAAGGGATTGTTGTATGGTTATTTGATTATAAAATTAAATTGATACTATAAATATACAATCCCGATGTAAATCGGGATTTTTTTTTGCTTAAAAAGGTGTAAAATGAATGAAATAATTGGAATACAAGGCATAACGGGTTCTTTTCACCATCAGGTGGCGCAAGAATATTTTCATCAGGCGGTTGCTTTAGATGAATGTTTGTCCTTTGAAGAGTTAGTGGATAACCTGCTCTCCGGTAAATCAGATCAGGCAGTTATGGCTATAGAAAATTCTATTGCGGGCCCAATTATTCCGAATTACGCATTGATTGACAAGAATAATTTACACATAATAGGAGAACATTATTTAAGAATTCATCAAAATTTAATGGCCTTAAAAGAGCAGAAAATAGAAGATATTTTGGAAGTACATTCGCATCCTATGGCCATTTTGCAATGTATGGAATTCCTTAAAAAATATCCAAATATAAAATTAGTCGAAGATAAAGATACTGCCGAAACGGCTCGTAGAATTCAGGAAAATCAGTTGAAAGGAATTGCTGCAATCGCCAGTAAAACCGCATCTGAAATGTATGATTTAGAAATTTTAGCTCCTGAAATTCAAACGATTAAAAATAATATGACACGGTTTGTCATTATCAAAAAAGAGAATTCATTTGTTCCGGAAAACGAGATTAACAGAGCGTCTATCAAATTTGAATTGGATCATAAACGGGGAAGTTTAGCGGCAGTTTTAAATGTGATGAGCGATTGCAAATTGAATTTAACCAAAATACAATCGTTACCAAAAATAGAAACGCCTTGGAAATATTCGTTTTTTGTAGATGTCACTTTTGAAAAATACGAAGATTATGCGAAAGCAAAGTCGCTATTAATCATTATGGCAGAATATTTCAAAGTGTTAGGCGAATATAAAAACACAAAATTATAAAGCCCTTAACCCCAACCCCCGAAGTGGGAATTAGATTAAGATCGATTTACAAGAAATTTAAAATAGAAGAATGATTACTATAGCGAAACGTCTCGAAATAATTGAAGAATACTATTTCTCCTCAAAGTTGAGAGAAGTAAGGCAACTGGCTTCTGAAGGGAAACCCATTATCAATATGGGAATTGGAAGCCCGGATTTGCAGCCGTCACAAACGGTAATTGCGGCAATGGTCCTGGCAATGCAAGAGGAGAATGCGCATCAATACCAAAGTTATCAAGGGTTGCCGGAATTACGACAAGGTATGGCTGATTTTTACAAAAACAATTACGGAGTTGCGTTGAATCCGGCTAACGAAATTTTGCCTTTGATGGGGTCAAAAGAAGGGATTATGCATGTTTCCCTGGCTTTTTTGAATGAAGGCGATCAGGTGCTGATCCCAAATCCAGGATATCCAACCTATACTTCGGTGACAAATTTAGTGGGAGCTGTGCCGATTTATTATGACTTAAAAGAAAACAATAACTGGGAGCCGGATTTTGAAGCTTTGGAAAAATTGGATTTGTCGAAAGTGAAAATCATGTGGATTGGTTATCCTCACATGCCAACTGGAGCCAGAGGAAGTCTGGCATTGTTTGAAAAATTAGTGACTTTTGCCAAAAAGCATAACATTTTATTAGTGAACGACAATCCGTATAGTTTTGTTTTAAACGACAATCCGATGAGTTTGTTGCAAGTAGCAGGTGCAAAAGACGTGGTTTTAGAATTGAACTCTTTGAGTAAGACTTTTAACATGGCGGGCTGGAGAGTGGGAATGCTTCTGGGAAATGCAGCTTGCATTGATGCCGTTTTGAAAGTGAAAAGCAACATGGATAGCGGTATGTTTTACGGGATTCAAAAAGGAGCGATTGCAGCTTTAAAAAGTGACAAAACTTGGTTTGATTCGATGAATGTGATTTATAGAAAACGCAGAATTCTTACCGAACAACTGGCTGAGAAATTAGGCTGTAAAGTTTATAAAGAGGGAGTTGGATTATTTGTTTGGGCAAAATTGCCGGACGGAATCACATCGGCGGAGAAATTCATAGATAAAATTTTATATGACAAATCTATTTTTATTACGCCGGGAACTATTTTTGGTTCTAATGGAGAAGGTTACATCCGATTTGCATTGTGTGTAAAAGAAGAAAAAGTACAGGAAGCAATTGACAGGTTTGCATAAAAAATATTCGTTTTAAAAAAATAAATGTATTAAAAAACGAAATGCCCTAGCCCTGATAACAGTGGAAATCCTTTTCCTTTTTGCTGTCAAAAAGGAAAAGATTGAAACGAATAGCAGGATTAGCTACAAAAAATAAGAAATGAAAGTATTTGTAATAGGAATAGGATTGATAGGCGGTTCAATGGTGTTGGACATTAAAGCACTGCATCCGGAAGCCAAAATTTATGGAATCGATACTGATGAAAATCATTTGCAGGAAGCAATAACTTTGGGAGTTGTTGATGCTGGTGCGACATTTGATGATTTAGTTGATGCAGATTTTGTAATCGTTTCCGTTCCGGTTGACGTTGCATTGCTAGTTTTGCCAAAAGTATTGGATGTTATTGGCGACAATAGTATAGTTTTTGAAGTGGGTTCTACCAAAATACCTATTTGTGAAGCGGTTGCCAATCATCCTAGAAGAAGGAATTTTATAGCAACGCACCCTATTGCGGGGACGGAATTTTCAGGACCATCGGCAGCGATAAAAGGATTGTTTCAAGGGAAAACGAATATCATTTGTGAGGTCGAAAAAACAACGTTTAAATTACAGGAAAAAGCGTTGGATTTGTTTAAGGCTATGGGAATGCGGATTCGGTATATGGACCCAAAATCACATGACAAGCACATTGCTTATGTGTCACATTTATCTCACATTAGTGCCTTTATGTTGGGGAAAACGGTAATTGATAAAGAGAAAGACGAACAGGATATTTTTGATATGGCGGGTTCTGGTTTTGAAAGTACGGTTCGTTTGGCCAAGAGTTCACCAGCCATGTGGACACCAATTTTTAAACAAAATAGGAAGCAGGTTGTGAAAACATTGGATGAATACATTTCGAATTTGTCAAAATTCAAAGAATTGTTAGAAAAGGAAGATTATGATGCGATTTATAATGAAATGCAAAGTGTCAATAAAATAAAGGAAATATTAAACGGAATTAATATAAAAAAGTAAGCTGTTTTCATCTTGAATCTTCGGGAACAGTTACTGTAATAAGAACAACACAAAAACTAAAAAACTAAAAAAATAAAATTAGAAAAGATGGAAAACAAGAAAGAAATGAGAAATTGGTTGAATGAATTTAATTTGACTCATCCATTTGTGATCGCAGGACCTTGTAGTGCTGAAACAGAAGAACAAGTATTGAAAATTGCACATGAATTGAAAGATTCAGATGTGAGTGTTTTTAGAGCTGGAATTTGGAAACCAAGAACGCGTCCGGGAGGATTTGAAGGAGTAGGAGCAATAGGGCTTAAATGGCTGCAAAAAGCAAAGGCAGAAACCGGCTTGCTTATGGGAACCGAAGTAGCGACTGCAGCGCATTGTAAATTGGCTTTAGAGCATGATATTGATGTATTATGGGTTGGAGCCCGTACAACTGCAAATCCGTTTGCGGTGCAAGAAATTGCTGATACATTAAAAGGAACCGATAAAATTGTATTGGTCAAGAATCCGGTAAATCCAGATATGGCTTTGTGGCTGGGTGGTGTGGAACGTTTGCATGCGGCAGGAATTAAGAATTTAGGCGTTATTCACAGAGGTTTTTCTACGTATGAAAAAACGAAATACAGAAACATTCCTGAATGGCAGATAGCTATTGAATTGCAAAATAAATTCCCTGATTTGCCTTTGATCATTGATCCCTCCCATATTACAGGAAACCGTGAGATGATTCTTGAAGTGACTCAAGAAGCATTAGATCTGAATTACGACGGTATGATTATCGAGACGCATACTGATCCGGATAATGCATGGAGTGATGCAGCGCAACAAGTGACACCAGATGCTTTGAAACAGATTTTCAAAGATTTGAAAGTGAGAAAAGTAAGTGGTGATACGGACGAGTTTGCTAATAAAATGACAAAATTGAGAGCGAATATTGATGTTCTGGATTCGAATTTATTGGAATTGTTAGGCAAACGCATGAAAGTGGCTGACGAAATTGGTCAAGTGAAAAAAGACGCTAACGTTGCTGTATTGCAAAACAATCGTTGGAACGAAATTTTAGGAAAAATGATTTTGGAAGGCGAGAAGAAAGGGTTGACAGAAGAGTTTGTACTAAAAATGTTCAAAGCGATTCACCAGGAAAGTATTGGTCACCAAGAAAAAGTATTGAATGCTTAAGTAACCAAGTAAATAATTATTTATTTATTTATTAAAACCTACAACTTGATTGTAGGTTTTTTTTGTATTATTGCGTAGTTTTAATGATCAAAATTTATGAGAAAATTATCGTTTGCAGTATTAAATATGATTTTTTTAGGGTTTCTCTTTATCTCATGTAATTCTAATGAGGATGTAACTCCACCTTCTAACAAGAGTTATGATATGGTGACTACTTTCGCAGGATCTGGTTTACCTAACGCTAGTGAAGATGGAGTAGGAACTCAAGCTACTTTTTGGAGACCAGAAGATCTTGTGGCAGACGCAGGAGGTAATTTGTATGTGGTAGAAGTAGGTGCTAGCAAGATTCGGAAAATTAGTCCTGCAGGAGTAGTAACTACTTTTGCAGGTAATATCATTCCTGGAAGCATTGATGCTATAGGTATAGAAGCAAGTTTTGCAGGACCTTCAGGGCTCACAATTGATGCTTCTGGTAATCTATATATAGCTGATACGGGTAATAATAAGATTCGCAAAATTTCTCCAACGGGTGTGGTAACTACTGTAGCAGGAACAGGAGTTGGCGGTAGTGTTGATGGAGATAGAAGTCAAGCAAGTTTTCTTGCCCCTACTGATGTTGTTGCAGATGCTGCAGGAAATCTATATGTAGCTGATATTTCAAATAATAAGATTCGCAAAATAACCCCATCAGGCGTAGTCAGTACGTTTGCCGGCAGTGGAGCCGAAGGTAGCAAAGATGGCATTGGTATTTTAGCTAGTTTACATTATCCTCGCTTTATAACTATCGATGCTTCAGGAAATTTATTTGTATCAGAATGGGGTAGTCATAAAATCCGTAAAATTAGCCCTACAAGGGTAGTGACTACTTTAGCCGGAGGCGGCATATACGGTGTTGATGGTACTGGTAGTAATGCAGGTTTTGGTCTTCCTAGTGGCCTAACAATTGATGCTTCAGGAAATCTATATGTTGCGGATGTTCATTCTAATAAAATTCGTAAAATAACTCCTGCTGGAGTTGTAACTACGTTTGCTGGTACAGGAATAGCAGGTAGTCTTGATGGATTACTTGCTACTGCGACATTTGATAGACCTTTTGGTGTTGCAATAGATAATAATGGGAATGTATATATTGCTGGAAATGGGAAAATAAGAAAAATTGCTTACGAATAGATAGTGTAATTACGAATGCCACTCTAAAATTCTTTAAGACAATTCACCAGGAAAGTATTGGACACCAAGAAAAAGTATTGAATGCTTAAGTAACCAAGTAGATAATTATTTATTTATTAAAACCTACAACTTGATTGTAGGTTTTTTTGTAGTATTGCGCTCTTAATTATTTAAACTTAAACTATTTTATTATTATGAGAAAATTTATCTTTTTGGTTATTGGCCTATTATCTACAACTTTTATGTTGGCCCAATTCGAAAGTTCAAAACAAATTTTTGAGTCGCCTAAATTACAGCAACTTGTTGCATCGCACAAAACAGTTGCTATATTACCCTTTAAAGCATCTATTTCTTATAAAAGATTGCCTAAAAATTTTGATGCACAAACAAATAGAGACGAAGAAAAAAAATTGGGTTCTAGCTTACAATCAGGGATGTATACGTATCTTTTGAGAAAATCTAATGATTATACAGTTACCGTTCAGTATGTGGAAAGAACAAATATTTTACTGAAACAAAATGAGGTCTTCGATAAAATTGACGAAATGAATCCCGATGCGCTTGCTAAAATTCTAGGTGTTGACGCAGTAATCAAATGTGCTTATGCTTATGAAAAAACCAGCAGTGAAGGTTTAGCGATTGCTAAAACGTTACTAATTGGTTTTGGAACAGGAAAAGTTGCTAGTGGAGAAATCACTATGAATGTATATAACGGAACAGATGGTGATTTACTTTGGAGATTTTACAAAGAGATGAATGAAGATGTAATGAGTTCAGCAAATGCCGTGATGGAAAGAATGATGAGAAAAGTAGGCCGTAATTTTCCATACCAAATAAAAAAATAAAGAATCGAGTATTGAGAACAGTTGTACTGAAAATCCCCATAACTTTTTGACAAAAAAATTATGGGGATTTTCTATTTTTAATTGTATGTAAAGTTGCTCAAAGTGAAAAACTTTAAACTTTTAAACTTTAAACCTAAAACAAAGAATTATCTTTGCAAAGTCTTAGATTTTAAATCAGAAATCTAAAATAGTTAATCTTCAATCAAATAATCCTTTATGACAGGACTCGTTTACAAATCTACAGGAAGTTGGTACACCGTAAAATCCGAACAAGGCGATTTTATAGAATGCCGTATGAAAGGGAAATTCCGAATTAAAGGAATCAAAAGTACCAATCCTATTGCTGTAGGCGATGTAGTGGATTATGAACTAGAAGAATCATCCGATACTGTTACGGGAACCATTCATAATATTCATGACCGGAAGAATTATATCGTTCGGAAATCAGTGAATTTATCACATCAGATGCATATTATTGCGTCTAATATTGACAGGGTTTTCTTGTTGGTTACCATCAATAATCCGCCAACGACTTTTAATTTCATCGACCGTTTTCTGGTTACTGCCGAAGCGTATGGAATTGAAACTATACTGGTTTTTAATAAAATAGATACACTAGACGATGCCACGCTGGATGAACAATTGTACATGCAGCATGTGTATCAGGAAATTGGATATAAATGTTTGCGCGTTTCTTCGACTGAAATGAAAGGAATAGAGGAATTGAAAAAAATGATGATTGGTAAAGTGAGTATGTTCTCTGGGCATTCTGGTGTGGGGAAATCGACTCTGGTAAATGCGATGGAGCCTTCTTTACATTTAAAAACAAAGACAATTTCTGAAGCAAGCAAGCAAGGGCAACACACGACGACTTTTGCCGAAATGTATGATTTGTCTTTTGATGCCAGAATTATCGATACGCCCGGGATCAAAGGTTTTGGAATCGTAGACATGGATGCAGCAGAAATCAGTGGTTATTTTCCTGAATTTTTTAAGTTGAAAGAGCAATGTAAATTCAATAATTGCTTGCATAAAGATGAGCCGCATTGCGCTATTAAAGGGGCTTTAGAAAAAGATGAAATCGCTTGGTCCCGTTATAGAAGTTACCTTAAAATTCTCGAAGGTGACGATGAAAATTACCGTACGGATATTCATAATGAGGATCGAATAATCAGTGACAAAACTAGGGAATAGTAGAGACGCGATTTATCGCGTCTATTTTACATAGAATATAAAAGAATGAAAATCGTCCTCCAAAGAGTTTCCCAAGCCTCCGTAACCATCGATACTAAAGTCGTAGCCGATATCCAGAAAGGATTGTTGGTTTTGGTTGGGATTGAAGATTTAGACAATCAAGAAGATATCAATTGGTTAGCTTCAAAAACAGTCAATATCCGTATTTTTGGTGATGAAAATGATGTTATGAACTTATCGGTCAAAGATACAGATGGCGATGTTATTGTGGTAAGTCAATTTACTTTGCACGCCGCTACTAAAAAAGGCAATCGTCCTTCCTATATCAAAGCTTCAAAACCAGAAATAGCTATTCCATTATACGAGAATTTTGTGCTTCAGCTGGAGAAAGAATTGGGTAAAAAAGTACAAACTGGCGTTTTTGGTGCAGATATGAAAGTACTTTTGCTGAATGATGGTCCTGTAACGATAGTAATTGACAGTAAAAATAGAGAGTAAAACACTTGTTTATTGTAAGATTTAGTATATTTTTGAAAACCACGAATACTATAAATTTCCAAAATAAAAATAAAGGTGCTTTCCCAGATAAAAATGGTAAGTGCTGCTAATAGTTGGTTAATTATTCACACTTTTCACACGCCTAAATGAAAATCAAAAACGTACTAATAGTTTTTTTTGCAGCGATAGCGTGTTCCTTACAAGCGCAAAAAAAGGAATTTTTCGAGACTGCTATTGCGGATAGCTTAAAAGAAAATGCAAATGCAGTGGTTCGCTTGAACCAAGTAGATATTCGTATTGAATCCCAAAGAAATATGACTGTAAGCACTAAAAGAATAATTACAGTTTTAAACGAAAAAGGACTTGATGTAATAGACGCAGTAGAAAGTTATAACAAAAGGACTACTATTAGAAACATAGAAGCCACTGTATATGATGCTGCAGGAAAAGAAATTAAAAAAATTAAACGAAAGGATTTTAGAGATCAAAGTGCAGTTGGTGGCGGTACGCTCTTTTCAGATAATAGATACCTTTATTTAGATTATACACCTGTTCAATATCCTTTTACCGTAATTTTTGATAGCGAAATAGAAACGGCTACAACTGCTTTTATTCCGCAATGGTATCCGTTGAACAATTATTTTGTCAGTGTCGAAAAAAGTATTTTGAATGTAAGTTTTCCCGATAATTTGGGTTTTAAAAAAATGGAATTTAACTTTTCTGATTTCAAAATAAATAAAACAATAGATACAGCAACACAACTTTCATATACTGCAACTCTTATTCTGGCTCAAAAACAAGAAGAGTACAGTCCGGTTATTAATACTGTTTTTCCAAAAGTGATGATGGGTTTAGAGTTGTTTCACCTAGAAGGGGTAGATGGAAATGCAAAGACATGGAAGGAGTTTGGACAATGGTATTCTGATAAAATTTTATTTGGAACTGCTAATTTGTCAGACGAAACCAAAGAAAAAGTAAAAGCAATCGTAGGAGAGGAAAAAGACCCAATCAAGAAGGCTAGATTAATATACAATTTTGTGCAACAAAAAGTACGGTATATTAGTATTCAAGTTGGGATTGGCGGATGGAAACCCATGCTAGCCTCTGATGTAGATCATCTGGGATATGGAGATTGCAAGGCATTAACTAATTATACAAAAGCATTGCTGGAAGTTGTAAACGTACCATCTTATTATACTATTTTGTATGGTGACAGAAAAAAAATAAACATTCAGTCTGATTTTGTGTCCATGCAAGGGAATCATGTTATTTTATCGATTCCAAACGGAGATAATTATACTTGGCTTGAATGTACGAGTCAGGATGATCCTTTTGGGTACCAAGGAACTTTTACAGACGATAGAGAAGTATTGGTTATAAAGCCTGAGGGTGGCGAAATCGTTAGAACAAAAGTTTATGACGATAACGGAAATACACAAATTAGTAAAGGAACATATAGTTTATCGGCAAATGGAGATTTTTCCGGTAAAATAACTATTGTTTCACAAGGGTCACAGTACAGTCAAAAAGCAGCTATCGAAAACAGACAACCAACGGAAAAAGAAGCGCATTATAAAGAATATTGGGATAATATTAATAATTTGAAAATTGATAAAATATCATTTACTAACGATAAGGAAAAGGTCACATTTACTGAAAATGTTGAAATTAGTACCATTAATTATGGAAGTATTTCGGGAAATAAGATAATGTTCGTGGTCAATGGGTATAACCAAATTAGAGGAACTATAAAACGAATCCGAAACCGGAAGAACCCATTTGAAATTCAGAGAGGATATGTTGATGGAGATGAAATTGAGATTAGTTTGCCTGTAGGGTTTTCTATTGAATTTCTGCCGAGTAATTTTGAATTGAAAACGAAGTTTGGAGAATACAAAACTGAAATTATCAAAAAAGACGCTACAAGTATAGTGTATAAGCGTACCATGGTCTTGAAAAAAGGGTTATACACTAACAAAGAGTACGATGAATACCGCCTTTTTATAGAACAAATTTCAAAAAGTGATAATGCCAAAATTATTTTAACCAAAAATCAATAAAATCATGAAATGTAACCAACTCTTCATTATTCTTTTTTTTACTTTAATTTTTTTTAAAGGCAATGCACAAGAATTTAAATTAGGAAAAGTTTCAGTTGCGGAACTGCAGCAAGAAAATCATCCTACAGATGCTGCTGCCGTTGCAGCTATTCTTTTCGAAAAGGGAGTGATTGATTTTGAATACAATCAAAATGAAGGTTTTATTATGACTACAGAAGTCACCACCCGAATTAAAATTTATAAAAAAGAAGGATACGATTGGGCAAATAAAGCAGTTCGATATTATAATGGCACAAATGCAAAAGAATCGGTGTTCTTCTCAGATGCCATTACTTACAATCTGATAAATGGCAAGATTGAGAAGACAAAGCTAAAAAGTGATGGTGAATTTGATGAAAAAGTTAATAAATATTGGGGACAAAAAAAAATTACGATGCCCAATGTAAAAGTAGGGTCTGTTGTTGAACTTAAGTATAGAATCCGTTCCTCTCGTTATAGTGAATTAACAGAATGGAATTTTCAATCGAGTATTCCTGTAAATTATTCTGAATTCAAAACATTTATACCGGAGTATTTTGTATATAATCCAAACATAAAAGGCTTTATTCAGCTGAGTATAACCAAAGAGAATAACGGCAAATCATTGAATTATTTGTATCGAGCAACTGCCAAAGCCGGCGAGAGTATGGTTTCTTCATCCTCGCAAGAGAAGTTAGAATTTTTAGAAACTCGAACAGTTTATCTTGCAGAAAATCTTCCGGCAATGAAAGAGGAAGCGTATGTGAATACTATAGCAAATTATACGACTAGCGTTTCCCATGAACTTTCTGTCGTGAAATTCCCCAATCAGCCCTATCGGACACTATCAACCGATTGGCAGTCCGTTACCAAAACCATTTATGATTATGAAGATTTTGGCCCTGAATTGAACAAAACAGGTTATTTTGAGGAAGATTTAAAACCTTTACTGTTGGGGACTACGACATCAGAGGAGAAAATAGCAACCGTTTTTAGCTTTGTAAAAAACGCCGTCAAATGGAACGATTACTATGGGTATTCCTGTAATGACGGAGTAAAAAAAGCTTACAAAGACAAAACGGGTAATGTTGCCGAAATTAACTTGATGCTTACTGCTATGTTGCGGTATGCCGGAATAACTGCGAATCCCGTTCTTGTTAGTACGCGCTCAAACGGAATTGCACTGTTTCCTAATAGAACCGCTTTTAATTATGTTATTGCTGCAGTTGAAACTCCTAATGGATTGGTGTTGCTAGATGCCACGGATCGATTTTCGGTACCTAATGTTTTGCCTTTGAGGGTTTTGAATTGGGAGGGAAGATTGATTCGTAAAGACGGGACATCTGTGGAAGTAGATTTGATGCCCAAAGTTCCTTCTAATGATATTGTAATGATGAACTATACTATTGATACTAATGGACAGGTTTCAGGTAAGTTGAAACGACAAAGAACGGACTATAATGCGATTGTTTTCAGGAGAAATGTCAATGATGTGAAAGAAGAGGCTTACCTTGAAAAGGTAGAAAATGATAACAACAAAATAGAAATAAGTGACTACTCAAGAACAAATGAAAAGGATGTAAAGCTGCCTATTGTAGAGAATTTTTCGTTTTCAGGGTCAAATTTTAGTGAACTCATTGGCGGCGCTATTTACATAAATCCAATGTTATTTTTTGCTGTAGCCGAAAATCCTTTTAAACAAGAAAACAGGGCTTATCCTGTAGATTACGGATTTCCTTTTATGGATAAATACAGTATAAGCATACAAATTCCGGAAGGCTATAAAGTGGAGACAATGCCTACTTCGATACAGTTAAATATGTTGGAGAATTTGGGAAGTTTTAAATTCATGATAAACAGAACGGGGAATTTGATTCAGTTAGTAATAACGCATCAAATTAACAGCCCAATTATTGTAACAGATGATTACCTGATGTTAAAAGAGTTTTATCAAAAAATGATTGAGAAGCAAAATGAAAAAATAGTGCTAAGAAAAGTATAAGCAAATGAAAATCATCAAAGTTGTACTTGCAGTATTCCTAGTTATGGTTATATCTGAAATGAAAGCTCAGGATTTTGAAATCGGAAAAGTATCAATCAAAGAGCTTTCAGAAAACTTTCATCCCCAAGATACTACTGCTACCGCTACCATTTTGACTAAAAAGGCAAGGACTTTTTATAGTTATAATTTAAAAAATGGGTTTACGGTAAATCATGAATATTGGTATCGCATCAAAATATATAAGAAAGAAGGCTTGGGTTGGGCAAATTTTCAAGTGCCTTATTATGTAGGATATGAAGATTTGAATAATGAATCTGTAAAACTTTCTAATGCCGTAACTTATAATCTGGAGAATGGTACTGTAGTAAAAACGAAGCTCAATAATGAAGGCAGTTTCAAGGAAAATGTAAACGAATATTGGAGCCAAGCCACGATAGCTATGCCAAATGTAAAAGTAGGGTCGGTCATAGAGTTTAAATATATACTGAAATCTGAAAACATTGTGAAATTATTGGGGGGCAAATGTTTATTGATCCACTGCTGTTTTTTACAGTAAAGAAAAATCCATTTGTTCAGGAGAAAAGGGAAATGCCTATTTATTTTGGGTATCCAAAACAGGAAAAATACATTATAAACCTAGAAATTCCTGAGGGATATATGGTAGATTCCTTCCCCAAAGTGATGAAGATAATCTCTGAAGATAAGGTACTCTCATTTGGTATTAACACTCAGGCAGATGGAAATAAAATTCAAATTAGTATTACAAAGGAAATAAATGCAGCAATTTTGTCAGTAGATTATTATGATGATTTAAAAAGTTTTTTTCAAAAAATTATTGATAAACAAAACGAGAAAATTGTACTTAAAAAACTAAAAAAATGAACCTAAAAAATTCCCAACTCGACGTAGATACTTGGATCAAAGAACACGGCGTTCGTTACTTTAACGAATTGACCAATATGGCGCAGCTTACCGAAGAAGTAGGGGAAGTGGCCCGAATCATCGCCCGTCGTTACGGCGAACAATCCGAAAAAGAAAGCGATAAAGACAAAGACCTTGGCGAGGAATTAGCCGATGTAGTTTTTGTGGTATTGTGTTTAGCCAACCAAACCGGAATTGATTTACAAGCCGCTTTTGATAAAAAAATGGATCTAAAATCCATTCGAGACAAAGACCGTCACAAAAACAATGAAAAACTCAAATAATTTGTGAAGTATAAATTATGAATTATAAATGCGGAGTGGTAAATTGCGACTCAAAAATTATTTGAGTTAAAAATGAAAGTATAATTCATATCTCATAACTCACAACCCATAATTACAAAAATGAATTTACTGTTACAAACTTCCCAATCCAATTTACAAGCTCAAATTGCAGTTACTGGCTCAAAAAGCGAAACAAACCGCTTGTTATTGTTACAGGCCTTATTCCCAAACATTACTTTGGCAAATACTTCGAACTCTGATGATAGTGAAGTCATGCAAAAAGCATTGCTAGGAAACGAGGAAATAGTTGATATTCATCATGCAGGAACAGCCATGCGTTTCCTGACCGCTTATTTTGCTGTGAACGAAAGCCGCGAAGTAGTTTTGACTGGTTCTCAAAGAATGACGGAGCGCCCGATAAAAGTTTTGGTGGAAGCCTTGGAACAATTAGGTGCGAAAATAACGTACGAGAAAGAACCAGGATATCCGCCCATTCGTATCAAAGGACAAAAAATAACAGCTTCTAAAGTGAACATTCCTGCCAATGTGAGCAGTCAATACATATCGGCCTTATTATTAGTGGCGCCAAAACTGGAAAACGGTATTGAAATCACTTTGGTTGGTGAAATCACTTCAGTTCCTTATATCAAAATGACCCTGGCTTTGTTGAATGATTTGGACATTAAAACCAGTTTTGAAGGGAATGTAATTACTATTTATCCAAAACAAGCAGTAGCATCAAAAGTAATGACTGTTGAATCCGATTGGAGTTCGGCTTCTTACTTTTTTAGTTTGGTTGCTTTGGCTGAAAATGCTACTGTTTCATTGACCAGTTATACAGAAACCAGTTTACAAGGCGATTCGGCTTTGGTAGAAATCTATAAGCTAATGGGAGTTGAAACGCATTTTGAAGGAAATAAAATGACGCTTACCAAACAAGGGAATTTTATTCCTCAAACTCTAAATCTTGAACTAAATAATACGCCGGATATTGCCCAAACCATTGTTGTTACCTGCCTTGGATTAGGAATTGGTTGCCATCTAACAGGCTTACATACCTTGAAAATTAAAGAAACAGACCGACTGGAAGCACTACGAATTGAGCTAACAAAACTCGGAGCGAGCATATCCGTTACCAATGATAGCTTGACGCTTTTGACTTCAAGTGAAATCAATCACAACATTAAAATTGCAACCTACAACGACCACAGAATGGCAATGGCATTTGCACCATTAGCGTTGAAAGTACCCATAATCATCGAAAATGCCGAAGTCGTTTCAAAATCATATCCGGATTTTTGGGAAGATTTAAAAAGTTTAGGTTTCGAAATTTCGTAAAAAAACCTCAATTCATTGGGCGAAAAGATGTTTCCCTTTTCCCTCTCCTTTGGAGAGGGCTGGTGTGAGGAAAAATAAATTGCAAAACACTTGACAACGCCTATCTCACAATCGTATATTTGCACACTCGAATTAAGATTGTCATCCTGAGCGCAGACGAAGGACATAACTCATAATTCATAACTTATAACTTTTTAAGATGAAACTATCACATTTTCAATTCGATTTGCCAAAAGAACTTCTTGCTGAATATCCAGCTGAAAACAGAGACGAAGCACGTCTAATGGTTATAGATCGTAAGAAAGGGACTATAGAGCATAAAATGTTCAAAGATGTTATTGATTATTTTGACGAAGGCGATGTTTTAATTCTCAATAATACTAAAGTTTTTCCGGCACGTTTGTATGGTAACAAGGAAAAAACAGGCGCAAGAATCGAAGTTTTTTTACTTAGAGAATTAAATGCAGAGCAAAGACTTTGGGACGTTTTAGTAGATCCGGCCCGAAAAATCAGAATTGGTAACAAATTGTATTTTGGAGATGATGATTCATTAGTCGCTGAGGTGATAGATAATACTACGTCTCGTGGAAGAACATTGCGTTTTCTTTACGACGGTTCTTATGAAGAATTCAGAAATAAATTAACGGAACTTGGAGAAACTCCAATCCCAAAATACATTTCTAGAGACGTAACTCCGGAAGATGCGGAACGTTACCAAACTATTTATGCCAAAGAAGAAGGATCTGTTGCAGCGCCAACTGCAGGATTGCATTTCTCTAAACATTTAATGAAAAAACTGGAAATCAAAGGAATCAAATTTGCCGAAGTAACCCTTCACGTAGGTTTGGGAACTTTTAATCCGGTTGAGGTTGAGGATTTATCAAAACACAAAATGGATTCCGAGGAATTAAAAATCACTCAAGAAGCATGTGATATTGTAAATAACGCAAAAGTTCATAAAAAAAGAATCTGTACCGTAGGAACAACATCTATGCGTGCCGTAGAAAGTTCAGTTTCGTCACATAATACACTGAATCCTTTTGACGGATGGACAAATAAATTTGTGTTTCCACCTCATGAATTTACGATTCCCACCTGTATGATTACTAATTTTCACACGCCAAAATCAACTTTATTAATGATGGTTTCCGCTTTTTGTGGCCACGATTTAATGAAAAAAGCATACGCAGAAGCAATCGAAAAAGAATACAAATTCTATTCTTACGGTGATGCAATGATGATCATCTAATCTGAATTCATTTCAGTCTAAATAACAAAATCTCGTCAGCAATGGCGAGATTTTTTGGTTTATTCCGAGCACAGTTTTATAAGAGTGTGCCCCAAGGGTCGCGCTGTACGCTGTATCTTTATTTTCTTAAAGAAAGAAAATAAAGGATGCCGCTTCCATCCCTCACACAAAACGTTTGGAATATGTGAGGACTTTTTGTGTAAAAAGAAATTTAAAACGGCATCTCAATTTTGTGTCTGAATAAATTTGTTACAGCTATTTTTTTGTCAAGTCGAGCGCAGTCGAGATACCGCGTTGAGTTTTGACTGCGCTCGACTTAATATATATTCTGAAGCCTTAAATTGTAATTTGAAAACACCGATACCTGCTTTTTTTTAGATTTCGTAAGTCAGAGTCTGCATTCTCAGCAATACTCGTGGCTCGTATACTTGCATCTTTAGTTGCCTGAGCAATCATTTATTTTTAGTTCGGCCAGTTTGATGTACTAATATTCCACGTCAGAATTAATCAATTCACGGGATTGTCACGATAATTTTTCAATTTTGTTTACTTCCTTAGATTGGATACTCACACTTTGAGTTAACGTGAATCCAGTAAAAATTTGCTGTCTCGTAGTTCCGTTTTTGTTATAAGTAGTTTCAAAATCTTTATTGAAATTTCCCGCAGAGAATATCATTTCATAGGCAATAACTCTTTTGCCGGATAAATAGTTTTTTTCTTTTCTCTCTGTCCTCATCCAATGCGACGTTGGCCTTTTTCAAAGTGGTGCTTTTTCACTACTTTTACAAAACAAAATACAAATCATGATTTTCGAAAACACCCTTGAATTTGCAAAACACCTCGATTTACAAGATCCTTTACACAAATACCAAGACGAATTTATTTTCCCGAAGGTACAAGGAAAAAAAGTAATTTATTTTACTGGAAATTCTTTAGGATTGCAGCCGAAACGCACCAAAGCGTATGTAGATGAAGTCATGAATGATTGGGCAAATCTAGCTGTTGAAGGACATTTTTACAGTGAAAAACCATGGTGGGATTACCACGAACGATTCGCAGATGCGTTGAGTAAAATTGTTGGTGCTTTACCAAGCGAAGTTACCGTGATGAATACATTAACGGTAAATCTTCATTTACTGATGGTTTCCTTTTACCAACCTACACAAACCAGATATAAAATTATTTGCGAAGAAAAAGCATTTCCTTCGGATCAATATATGTTTCAAAGTCAGGTCGATTTTCACTCCCAAAACCTGGGGATACAACTCGAGGATGCAATTGTTGAGATTAAGCGTCGCGATGGCGAACACAACATTCGCTTAGAAGATGTGTTGGCAAAAATTGAGGAAGTAGGTGATGAGTTGGCTTTGGTCTTAATTGGGGGGGTCAATTATTACACAGGACAGGTATTTGATATGAAAACTATTACCGCTGCAGGTCATAAAGTGGGAGCCTACGTAGGCTGGGATTTAGCGCACGCCGCAGGAAATATTAAGCTGGAATTGCACGATTGGAATGCGGATTTTGCCGCTTGGTGCAGTTATAAATACATGAATTCAGGGCCAGGAAATGCTTCTGGATGTTTTATTCATAAAAAGCACCACAACAATGCAGCGTTACCCAGATTTGCCGGATGGTGGGGACATAATAAAGAACGTCGTTTCAAGATGGAACAAACCTTTGATCCTATTCAAGGCGCTGATGGCTGGCAAATTAGTAATCTTTCAATACTTTCTCTGGCGCCTTATTTAGCATCTGTAGACATGTTTGATGAAATTGGGATGGATGCTTTGATCCAAAAAAGAGATGCGATCACTTCTTATTTAGAATTCATTCTGCATGAAATAGACAAAGAAGTGGATAGTAGTTTCGAAATTATAACACCGTCAAATCCCACAGAAAGAGCGTCACAATTGTCCGTCTTGCTTCATGGGGAAGGCCGCAGTTTGTTTGATTATTTAATGCAAAATGGAGTAATCACGGATTGGCGTGAACCTAATGTTATCCGCTTAGCGCCAGTGCCTCTGTATACTTCTTTTGAGGATATATATCAATTTGGGCAAATTTTGAAAGCAGGAATTCAGTCTTAAAACGGGCATTAAATAACACAAAAAATAGTTTTAATTTTATAAACGTAATTAACAGGGTTAAGCCTTTCTTTGTATTGGTACTAATTATGAAAATTAAAATTATGAAAGCATTATATTTTATACTAATAGCTGCAGGTATTGTTTCTTGTCAAAATCAAGGAAAAATGGACATTCAAAAAGCCAAACAGGCTACTGTAGACTCCATGAAAGTTGAAATCGAAAAACAAAGAGTGATCGACTCCATGCAGGTAGAAATGGTTAAAATCCAGGAAGCTAAAGTAGAAACTCAAAAAGAAGTAGTTGTTGTGGATCAACAAACAGCGGGGACTACTACAAAAAATAAAGGTTGGAGTGGTGCTGCAAAAGGAGCCGTAATTGGTGCCGGCGTTGGTGCTGCCACAGGGGCAATCATCAGTAAGAAAAAAGGACAAGGTGCTATAATAGGTGGTTTAGCCGGTGCGGGAGTAGGGGCAGGTACAGGCGCTATTTTAGATAGTAAAAAACAGTAAATAGATTTTTCAATATAGCTTGGAGTGTTTAAGTTCAAAAAGAATTTAAACACCCCTTTTTATTTAGCGCTAGCTAGTTTAATAGGAATCCATATTAGTGATAATTTCATTCGCCTTAACTTTGATTTTATACATTTCTTCCGGATTCATTTTGTTCAATAAATTCATCATCATTGCCATGCGTTGGTTCCCTTTGAAATACTCTTTTTTCTCATCTAGGAAATTCCAATACAGCGTATTGAAGGGACAGGCTTTGTCGCCAAATTTCTCTTTGACATTGTAGTGGCATTTAGAGCAATTATTACTCATTTTGTTGATGTAACTTCCAGAGGAAACATAGGGTTTTGTGGCAATTATTCCGCCATCGGCATATTGTGACATCCCGCGTGTGTTGGGCATTTCAACCCATTCAATCGCATCAATATACACGCCCAAATACCAAGCGTCTACTTCGTCAGGATGAATTTGTGTCAGTAGTGTAAAATTCCCAATAATCATAAGTCTCTGGATGTGGTGCGCGTAGGCTTCATCTAAACTTTGATTAATCGCGTGACTCATGCAATTCATTTTGGTTTTACCTGTCCAGAAAAAATCAGGAAGCTTGTTTTTGTTTTGCAAGACATTCATTTTAGCATAATCAGGCATTTCTTTCCAGTATATTCCTCTTATATATTCGCGCCAGCCTAAAATTTGACGCACAAAACCTTCTACTTGTGAGATAGTTATTTCTATTTCATTGTCATGATAAAAAGCAATCACGGTCTCGAGGACTTCCTTTGGAGAAAGCATTTTGCTATTCATGGCAAAAGACAAACGAGAATGGAAAAGGAATTTTTCATCGGTATGCATTGCATCTTCGTAATCACCGAAATGTTTCAACAGATTTTTACAGAAATAATCTAAAACCTCGAACGATTGCTCGCGCGAAGTAGGCCAACTGAAATTATCTAAATCGATGTTTCCAAAAGTGATGATCCCAGCTTCTTTAATTTGGGCAACAACTTTAGAAACATTGGTGTGAAAATTCTTTTCAGAAGGCACAGGAACTTCTCCTTTGTATTTTTTGCGATTATCGGCATCAAAATTCCATTGATTTCCCACAGGAGTTGACCCATTCATTAACAAATGATGTTTTTTACGCATGCTGCGATAAAAATTTTCCATCAGCAACAGCTTTTTACCCTCAAAAAAATCGGAAAGTTCATGACGCGTAGTGTAAAAATGCTCGGAGTCAAAAGCTTCTGATTCTATTTTTAGATTGGAACAAATTGTTTTTAGTTGTTGGTCCAATCGGTATTCATCAGGGAATTGATATTCAAATTTTTCGATTTTATATTTTTCGATACAGAAAGTAATAATTTTTTCTAGATCCTGAGGATTATCGCCATCAGTAATTTGAAAATATAAGGCTTGATGTCCTCGTGATTGTAGGGCTGTGTAAAAATTTCTCATCGCCATAAAAAAGGCCACCACTTTTTGGATGTGATGTTTTACATACGCTGTTTCCTGACGCATTTCGGCCAGCACATAAATAGTGTTATGATCTTTCTCCTGCAACCAGGAGTGTTTTAAATTGAGTTGATCTCCAAGGATTAATCGTAGTTTTTTCATTTTTATTTTTTGTAAAAGGAAACAGTAGAAACTTCTTTTCGGGCATATTCAAAACGGTCGATAAGTTTGGGTAAACAATAGCCATCAAGGCCGTTTAGCGCCACAACATTGCCTTTATCAATTTGTAACCACCCATCTTTATGTATTAATTTCTCCTCAAAAAATAAATTTTCGATAGCTGCAATTACATGAATTGTATTGTTTTCCTGGATGTAATATTCATTTAGATATTTACAATGCAACTGCACAGGGCTTCCTTTTACAAAAGGAGTTTCAATGTTGGTCTTGTATTCTTCTTCCAGGCTTGTTTTATCAAATTCAGAAACGCCTAAATCATAATTTGCGGAGGTATGATGCGCATCGGCAATCATGTCAGCAGTGATGTGATTTACCGTAAAATAACCAGTCTCTTTTATATTTTTGTAGGTGTCTCTGGGAACGGTTGTGGGTCGCATAATGAATCCAATTATGGCAGGATTACTACCTAAATGTGTGATACTGCTAAAAATTGCTACGTTAGTGTTTCCGTCCAATGATTTTGTAGCAAGAAGATTCGCTGATTTATAACCCGTGCACGAATTGATTAAATTCAGTCTTTCAATTTTTTCCATTTTGGAAATAGCTTCTTTAGAAATATGTTTCATATTTTTACTTTTGAACAAATATACTTTTTGTTTAATTAAAATGGAAATAAATCAAACAAAATAATAAATAAGGCTCAATTATTTATTTTGAATTAGTTTTGAACAAACACATTATAAGTAAATTGTTATAATTGACTTCTAAATCTTATATATTTGTTGCCAATTTATGTAAAGATGCAAACACTTAAAAAAGTCCTTCTGGTTTTACTTTCTTTATTGTTTCTTTCAGCAATAGTTGTGCTGATTTATGGGTTTTATTTAAAGCCAACCTATGAAGGGGAACTAAAACTTAAAAATATTGGAAAGGAAACGACAGTTTATTTTGATGAATTTGGAGTGCCTCATATTTATGCGGCAAGTTCAAGGGACGCTATGGTTGTGTTGGGTTACGTACATGCGCAAGAACGATTGTGGCAAATGGAATTGATGCGGCGTATTGCTCCGGGACGATTGTCAGAAATTTTTGGACCAGTTGGATTGAAAAGTGATCTGTTTTTTGCCGGATTAGGAATCGAAGAAGCTTCCGCAAAAGCAATCGCAGCTTTAGATAAGAAAAGTTCCAGTTATCTATTGACAATGGACTATTTAGACGGGATAAACCAATATATGGCAGAGGGAACTACGCCAATAGAATTCAGTGTAGTTGGTGTCAAAAAAGAAAAGTTTACCATAAAAGACGTCTACAATATTTTTGGATACATGTCTTTTAGTTTTGCTATGGCCCATAAGTCAGATCCTTTGTTGACGGATATTCGGAACAAGTACGGAATGGACTATCTCAAGGATTTTGGCATTGACGGTTCATTTAATACCACAAAAATAAAAAATGCAAAACATAAGCCACAGGAATATGCTGCTATTTCAAAATCAGTAGCCTCACTTTTAGACCAATCCCCTATCCCACCCTTTATAGGAAGCAACAGCTGGGTTCTTTCTCCAAAGAAAACTAAAAAAGGAAAAGTGATTTTTGCCAATGATCCACATATTGGGTTTTCGCAACCCGGAACTTGGTATGAAGCGCACTTAGTAACTCCGGATTTTGAATTGTACGGTTGCTATTTAGCAGGTACTCCATTCCCATTATTGGGACATAACCGTAACTATGCGTACGGATTAACCATGTTTGAAAATGATGATATTGATTTGTACCAAGAAGAAAATAGTCCTGGAAATGCGACCGCTTACAAAACGCCAACGGGGTATAGGAATTATGAAATTCGCCAAAAAATTATAAAAATAAAAGATTCTACTGATGTGGTTTTGAATGTAAAAGTGAGTCGTCACGGGCCTATCATGAATGATTTAATTGTTGGGCTGGATAAGGATAAACCAGTGGCAATGTCTTGGATTTATACCCAACAACCCATACGAATTCTGGAAGCAGTATATAGGCTTTCGCACGCTGAAAACAAGGAAGATTTTCTAAAAGGAGTGGCTCTGATAGCCGCGCCGGGACTGAATGTTATGTATGGTGACTCCAAAGGAAATATTGCATGGTGGGCAACAGGAAAATTATACAAGCATAATGAAGGCGTGAATCCGAATTTTATTTTGGATGGGGCGAGCGGGAAAGACGATATCAAGGAATATTTGGATTTCTCCAAAAATCCTTCAGCGATGAATCCAAAATGGAATTACGTGTATTCAGCCAATAATCAACCAGAGGCAATAGACGGATTTTTGTATCCGGGCTATTACCTTCCTGAAGACAGAGCCAAACGAATCACGCAATTATTGAATAAAAAAACAAAATGGAATGAGGCAACTGTGGGCAGCATGATTTTTGATAATACATCACCAGTTGCGCCTGACGTTGTAGCACGTTTAATTTCGAATCTGGATTACACTACGCTTTCAAATAATGAAAAAGAAGCCTTTGCTGTTTTGAAAAAATGGAAAGGTTCTAATAATCTGGATGATGTAGCACCCACAATCTATAATAAATGGATTTTTAATTATTTAAAAAATACTTTTGAGGACGAACTGGGAGCTGCTAATTTCAAGCAGTTTTTAGGCACGCATATCATGAAGCAAATGATCGCCAGACAACTTGAAAACAAAAACTCACTGTGGTGGGATAATATCAATACAAAAAACCATTCGGAAACAAGGCAAGAAATCGTGTCGCTATCGTTCAAGGAATCGATTGCTGCTTTAGAAAAACAATTGGGCAATTCCGTATCAGCTTGGACCTGGAACAAAGTACATACTCTGGAACATCAGCATCCGTTGGGTAAAATTGCAGCTTTAAGAACTATATTTAATGTTGGTCCATTTGAGGTTTCAGGTTCAACGGAAGTGATTAATAATTTGTTTTTTGATTATACCGAAACGGGTCAGTATCAAGTAAAAGGCGGCCCTTCAACACGAAGAATTATTGATTTCTCAGACATTGAAAATAGCTGGGCCATTTTGCCAACGGGACAATCCGGAAATCCATTCAGTGCACATTATAACGATCAGGCGGAATTGTATAATTCAGGAAAATTCAGAAGAATGAAACTGAACGAAAAGGAGATTATAAGGACTTCGACAAAATTGGTGTTTATTCCCAATAAAAAATGATTGTTTTTTAAAGTTATTAAAATATTAAATCAGTAATTTTGCCTAACTTTTTATAAAAAATTAATGCAAACTCCCCGAAAAATAGCAGTTGTAGGCTCTGGACTAGTCGGATCCTTATTAGCTATTTACCTTCGCAAAGCAGGCCATACTGTTCATATTTACGATAGAAGTCCAGATATCAGGAAGATACAGTTTTCAGGACGTTCTATCAATTTGGCGATGTCTAATCGCGGCTGGAAAGCCTTAGACGGAGTTGGAGTAGGTGATGCTGTTCGAGCGATCGCAATCCCCATGAAAAAACGGGCAATTCATTTAGCGGATAAGCTTAATTTTCAAAATTATGGTCAGGAAGGCGAATCCATTGATTCAATTTCGAGAGGAATTTTAAACCGAAAAATGATCGATTTGGCGGAAGCCGCAGGAGCAGAGTTCTTTTTTGAGCACAAAATTTGGGATGTAACTCTAGAAAATGCAACACTTCATATAGGCGAAACCGAAAGAGGCGCATGGGAAGATAAAAAATACGATATGGTTTTTGGCGCTGATGGTGCTTTTTCAAGAATTCGTCACCGCATGCAGCGCCAGAGTATGTTTGATTATTCGCAAGAATTTCTGCCTATTGGATATAAAGAATTAAATATTCCGGCAAACGGGGATGGATCACATAAATTGGATAAAAATTCGTTTCATATCTGGCCACGAGGCGAATATATGTTGATTGCCTTGCCCAATTTAGACGGAAGCTTTACCTGTACTTTATTTATGCCTTTTGAAGGAGAAAATTCCTTTGATTCCTTAAAAGACAGGAAGTCAGTAGAAGCTTTTTTTGAAAAAAATTTACCGGATACGATTGATGTTATTCCAAAATTAGCGGAAGATTTTTTCCGGAACCCAACCAGTACATTAGTAACCATGAAGTGTTTTCCGTGGACGTATGAGGATAAGGTTGCCTTGATAGGGGATGCGAGTCATGCCATTGTCCCTTTTTATGGACAAGGAATGAATGCCGGTTTTGAAGATATTTCAGTGCTGTATGAAATGATTGAAAAGTACGGGGATGATTGGAAATCTATTTTTTCCGAATATCAAAAATCCCGTAAACCAAATGCCGATGCTATTGCAGAGCTTTCCTATCGAAATTTTTTAGAAATGAGCTCTAAGACTGCAGATGAAAACTTCCTTTTGCAAAAGAAAATTGAAAAATCATTTTCAGACAAGCACCCTGAAAAATGGATTCCGCTATACAGTCGTGTAACATTTAGTGATCGGCCTTATACAGAGGCGTTGGCTATAGGGGATTATCAAAATGCAATTATGGAAGAAATTTTAAAAATGGAAAATATCAAAGAAATCTGGGATTCAGAAGCAGTTGAAAATACCATTTTAGAATTATTAAAATAAAAAAAGGACTCTAATCAGGGTCCTTTTTGGTGTTATTTATCTTTTGTTGCCGGTTTCAGTAGGACTCGTAAGGTGCTGTCATTATTGAAATAGCTGAACATCCAATTAACAAAAATAGAGAGTTTGTTTTTGACGCTTAAAATCAACATTAGGTGGATAAACATCCAGGTAAACCAAGCCAATCTTCCTTGGAAACTAAATTTTGGTAAATCGACCACCGCTTTTCGTTTTCCTACTGTAGCCATAGAACCTTTATCATGATACTCGTATTCGATTTGAGGTTTGTTTTTTAGACTTAGTTTGAAGTTCGTGGCTAATACTTTTCCTTGTTCTATAGCAACACTGGCTACTTGCGGATGACCATTGGGATATTTAGGAGTAGCCATGAATGAAATATCACCAAGGGCATACACGTCTTCGAGATTTTCTATTTTATTAAATCGGTCAACAAGATAGCGATTTCCTCTGGTAATACTTTCTTTGGGAATGCCTTCCAGGGTGTTTCCTGTAATTCCTGCTGCCCAGATCACATTTCTGGATGCAATCTTGTCTCCGTTTTGCAGGCTTACGGTCTTACCGTTGTAATGGCTTACAATAGTATCCGTTTTTACAATGACACCTAGTTCCTCCAGATATTTGCGAGACGTTTTTTGGGAATCTTCACTCATTGGGTTCAATACGTTCGGAGATCCTTCAAGAATATAAATGGTGAGTTTCGAAAAATCTTTGTCCGGATAATCTTTTGGCAAAATATTTTTTTTCATTTCTGCCAAAGCTCCTGCAAGTTCTACTCCGGTAGGGCCTCCGCCAACAATCACAAAGTTCATTAGCGATTGTAGCTCTTCTGGTGAAGCAATTAAGGCATCTTCAAAAGTTTGTAGAATTTGGTTGCGAAGTTGGATCGCTTCCGGCACCGATTTCATGGGAAATGCAAATTTTTCTATTTCAGCATTTCCAAAATAATTAGTCGTGCATCCAAAGGCAATTATCAAATGGTCGTACTCAAAATCAGCAATAGAGGTTTGTACTATTTTGTGGTCCGGATTAATACGAAGTACATCGGCTATTCGAATGCGGACATTTTTCGAATGCTGAAATACTTTTCGTAACGGAAATGAGATACTGGCAGGTTCAAGCCTTGCTGTGGCTACCTGGTACATCAAGGGTTGAAATTGATGGTAGTTGTTTTTGTCAATCAGTAAAACATCAAAATCTGTATTTTCTAAATCTTGAGCCAAACGCAATCCAGCAAAGCCAGCGCCAACGATTATAATTTTTTTTTGAATTTTCATACTTTTTTAATGGAAAATATAAAGATACAAATTATATAAGGGTTAGTCTGCTTTATTAACTTTTTCTAAAGAAAATGCAGGTTTGCAAATAGCTAAATATTCGCAGACTTCATCAAAAAGATCGGAAAAGTGCACGCGGGGATTCTTCTCTATTTTTATGGACTATCCTGCTGTAAGAACCATGATCTCGCCTTCAATTATAAATTGTTTTTATTTCCCTTCTTTAGCAATACCACTAAAATCGCCTTTTATGTCCATTATTAAAACAGGAATCGTTGTTATGAAAGAACTTGGATCGTTTTGGTTTTCCCCGTTCCAGTAGCTCCGGCAATTAACCCATGACGGTTTAAGGTTTTTAAGGGAATTTTTATGGGTGCATTTGCTAGAGCTTCTCCGCCTAATAGTACTCCTCCAAAGTCATACTCTTTCCTTTTGAAAGGGACCCACGCGTTATGTCTTGTATAAAATCTTCTTTTCTGGTCATGATAAGTTTGAATTAAAAGGATTTGTAAGCTACTATTAGTGTTCTCAAATGGGAAATTATGGGGTATAATGCAGTTTTCCTGCTTTTTTACTCTTAATAACAAAAATTTTTTTTTTCGACTACTTTTAAACGGTTATTGAAAATTTATGTTAATATTTCATAAAAATTTATGTTTTTTTTTGTAAAACGAATGATTTCTTTGTAGATTTTGATATATATGCAATGAGTAAATTGCTAAATGTTTGTTTGAAATAAAATTAATGACAATAAAATTAAAAAAAGTTTTTTTATTTGAACTAAAAATATAAATTTGCTCCACTACAAGTTTAATATAACTAAAATAAATTATTTAAAACTATTAAAATTAAAAAAATGGCAAACGTTAAAAAAGAAAAAGCGGCAAACGGAGGAGGAATGGTTTCAGGATTGATTATTGCTGCCTGTATTGGTGTTGGTGTATTGATTTGGAAATTTGTTATGGGTAATCCTTCAAACTTTGAAGGAGGAAACACAGAAACAGGTAATCCATTAAATACTTTAGGGCAGGTTTATCATGGAGGAGCAGTTGTTCCAGTATTACTAGGGATGTTGTTAATGGTTCTTGTTTTTTCTATAGAAAGATTTTTTGTGATATCTAAAGCAGCTGGTAATACTAAATTAGATGTCTTTATGACAAAGATACAAGGAAGTATCAAAGCAGGAGAAATTGATGAAGCTATTGTTTCGTGTGATAAGCAGCAAGGTTCTGTTGCAAATGCAATTAAATCAGCGTTAGTAAAATATCAAGCAGTTAAAAAAGAAGGGTTTAATAGTGAGGAAGCTGCAGAGACTATACACAAAGAAATTGAAGAGGCAACATCACTTGAAATGCCAATGTTGCAAAAAAACATGACTATTATTTCTTCATTAGTTTCCTTAGGTACTCTGGTTGGATTGTTAGGGACTGTAGCAGGTATGATTAAAGCGTTTGGTGCATTAGCAGCGGCTGGTACTCCTGATCAAGCAGCATTAGCAGCTGGTATTTCTGAAGCGTTGATTAATACTGCAACTGGTATTGGAACTTCAGCGGTAGCAATTATTTCTTATAATTTCTTCACATCTAAAATAGATGATTTGACTTACTCAATCGATGAGGCTGCGGTTTCAATTGTAAACTCTTACAGAAGATTTAGAGGAAGTTTGAAGCAGTAATCTTGTTGATATTATTATCAAATAAAAAACAAAAAGAATGGCTAAAATAAAAATAAATAAAAATCCGGGCTCTACAGACATGACCGCTATGTGTGATGTCGCATTCCTTTTGCTTACTTTCTTTGTGATGACTTCAACAGCCAAGATACCGGAAGCACTGCCTGTGGATACTCCTGCATCAACAGTTCAGACTAAATTGCCTGAAACTGATTTAGCTACTTTAACAGTGGGTGAGGGCAAAGTGTTTTTTGATTTGAAAGGTAGAGAAGTTCGTATGAGAACGTTAGAGTTAATGGCAGAGAAGTACAATGTGTCTTTCTCAGACGGTGATAAGGCGATTTTTTCAATGATGGATGATTTTGGTGTACCACTTCTTAATCTGAAACAAATTATAGATATGAAAGCGGCTGATAGGAGTAAAGCACAGCAGCCTGGTATTCCAATCGATTCGCTTGATAATCAGTTAAAAGAGTGGGTCTACAATGCTCGAAAAGCAAATATAGAGGTAAATGACAAGGAATTGCAAATCGCTATTAAAGGGGATGCAAAAGAAGAGTACCCAGCTATCAGAAAAGTGATGGATATTTTACAAGAGCAAAAAATCAATAGCTTTAGCTTAGTTACTGGTTTAAGAGGAAAAGATTTTTAATTAATAAAATACACTAAAATGGCTGAATTAAATACCGGTGACGGTGGAGGCAAAAAAAGTGGGAAGGTAAGAAGTAAAAAATCGAATGCAAAGGTGGATTTAACTGCTATGGTTGATTTGGCTTTCTTATTAATTACATTTTTCATGCTAACCACGACGTTGTCTAAACCACAATCGATGAGTTTGGGGTTGCCAGATAAAGATCCTACCAAAGATAATATCGACATGAAAGTTGACGAAAATCGTACCATGACAGTTTTGTTAGGTGATGATAATAAGTTAATTTATTACGTGGGTTTATTGGCTACGCCCATAGCTGCGCCAAAAGATGTAGCTTTTGGAAAAGACGGTATCCGTAAAGAGTTATTGACTAGACAGAGATCAGTTTTGGCTTACTCCGCAGCGAAGGGTAAACCTAAAAACGGACTAATTGTTATTATCAAACCAAGTAAGAAATCAAATTACAAAAATTTAATTGATATACTTGATGAGATGGCAATAGTTGGGATAGGAGATTTTGGTAATTACGCTATCGTTCCTGAATTTTCTCCTGAAGAACAAAAATTGTTAGAAGGAAAATAAGTGTATTCTTATTCCCCAATAACCTAATAATTAAGAAAAATGAAATTAGACATATTAAAAAACCAATGGCTTGAAATCGTATTCGAAGGGCGTAACAAAGTTTATGGTGCTTATGAATTAAGGCAATCAAACAGAAAGACGACGATAAAGGCGCTGATAATTGGTGCTATATTTTTTAGTATTGCTGTAGCCGCTCCGCTTATCATAAACTTATTACCTGAAGGTAATGAACAAGAGGTTGATAGGGATATAAAAATCACTGCTATTAAATTGCCACCTAAGAAAGAAGAGCCAATTAAAAACCTTCCACCACCACCACCACCACCTCCAAAAGTGGATCAGGTTAAATTTGTGAAACCTGTTGTAGCAAAAGCGGAAGAAGTTACAGAAGAACCACCAAAAATTGTTGAAATTAAAGACAAAAAATTAGGTGCTGTAACAATAAAGGGTGATCCTGATGCAGTATTGACTGTAGAGCCAGTGGGAACTGGTACTGCTGCAGTAGTGGAAGAAGTGGACAACCAAATTTACAACACTGCCGGGATTGAGGTTAAACCTGATTTTCCAGGTGGTATCAATAAGTTTTATAAGTACGTGGGGGATAATTATCAAACTCCTGAAGAAGACGGGTTGAATGGTAAAGTATATGTTACTTTCGTAGTAGAGAAAGATGGTTCCTTAACCGATATTAAAGTAATTAGAGATATTGGTTATGGTACAGGGAAAGAGGCGATTCGTGTTTTGAAAAAGTCTCCTAGATGGTCTCCGGGTGAACAAAATGGTAAAAAAGTCAGAGTGCTTTATTCCTTACCAATTACAATCCAAACAGCAAATTAATGTTAAAGAGCATACGTAATAGTATTCAGAAAAAATCGCTCAAAGAGCGATTTTTTCTTGTTTTAGGAATTTTGTTTTTTTTGGTTTATCTTGTTTTGGGTTTATTTATTATCTTTATGAAAGAATTTCCGATAGAAATGGATACCAAATATAGAATAGTATTTGGTCTACTTCTTATTGTGTATTCATTTTTTAGATTTATCCGACTTATTAATAGTAACAATTAGATTATGAAAAAAACAGCTATAATTCCGTATTTTATTATTTTTTCTTTGTTTGCATTTCTTTTTGCATGTAAAAAAGCGGAAGGATCTAAGGAAAATAAAGAAACTATTTTAAAAGGTTCTACAACGATACTAGTTGATGAAACATTGAAACCTGTTATTGAGGATCAGATAGCAGTTTTTGAAAGTGTTTATCCAGCAAAAATCGCATTGAACGCTAAATCTGAAAAAGAAGTAGTTCGTTCATTGCTAAACGACTCATTAAGTATTGCAATTTTGTCTAGAAAATTAACCGCTGAGGAAAATAATTTTTTTAAAATAAAAAAGATTATTCCAAAAGTGACCCCTTTTGCCACTGACGGAATTGCACTAATAGCTAATGAGAAAATTAAGGATACCTTAGTCGCTTTAAATGATATTATAGCCTTTCTGCAAGGGAAGTCTCAAACGGCAATAAAGGGATTGGTTTTTGACAATCCAAATTCGAGTACGGTGCGCTATATGAATGAATTAGCGGGTGTGTCTAAACTTCCGGAAAAGGGGATTTTTTCTTTTAAAACCAATGAAGAGGTAATAAAGTACGTTTCTGAAAATGAAGGAATGATTGGTATAGTGGGGCTAAACTGGCTTTACCAACCTTCTGGAATTATGAAGGATATTGTAAAAAAAATTAAAGTGCTTAGTGTTAAAAGTACTACTGGAAATCAATTTTATGCGCCATCGCAAAATAATATTGCTGAGGGTACCTATCCTTTGGCACGTGATTTGTATATAATAAATTGTCAGGGGTCTTCTGGACTAGGAATGGGTTTTGCCTCTTTTGTAGCAGGCGATCGAGGACAGCGGATAATACTTAAATCTGGTTTGTTACCGGTCAGAACTCCGAGTAGACTTCTTCAGATTAAAAAAAATTAGAGAATGATAAAAATTAAATTAACTACAATGAAAATGAATAAATTAAAAACGTTTAGTGTTGCATTATTAGCATCGGCATTTGCAAGTCAAGCGCAAGATATTGATCAAGCAAAAAAAGCGATCGATGCAGAACAGTTCGAAAGTGCAAAATCAATTTTAAAATCAATTATTAAGGAGAATCCATCTAATGGAGCTGCTTTTTTTACTTTAGGGAATGTATATCTTACTCAAAATGTAGAAGATTCCGCCAAAATTTATTTTCAAAAAGGATTAACAGCTTCTGATGAAGCTAATTTGAATTACATTGGCTTAGGTCAAATAGATTTAGATAACAATGATGTTGCGGCAGCTCAAGCAAAATTTGTATTGGCCACCAAAGACATGAGAAGAAAGGATTTTGCAGAGTACGTTTACCAAGCAAGAGCCTATATGAATGCTGAAAAGCCCGATTATAAAAATGCAATCGCTATTTTGAATCGCGCTGCCATAAAAAATGCCGATGATGCACAGTTACAGCTTGCCCTTGGTGATGCTTACTATGGTGATAGCAAACAAAATGAAGCTTATGTCGCTTATAGAAGTGCTTTTCAAGCAGATAATTCTTTGCTAAGAGCAAAAATGCAACTGGGTGTTTTGCTTAAAGGAGCAAAATCGTATGACGAAGCTTTAAAAGCCTATGAAGAGGTTATTGCCATTAATCCTAACTATGGACCAGTGTATAGAGAGTTAGCGGAGACATACTATAAAATGGCACGTAACAAACCTTCTCAAGCGGCTGTAAGTTATAAAAAAGCAATTGGCTATTATGACAAATATATGTCTGTAACGGATTATTCGATTAACTCTAGAATGCGTCGAGCTGATTTTCTAATTTTGATAGAGGATTATGTTGCACTAGAAGCGGAAGCTAACAAAATGATCGAATTGGACAAAGTTAATCCAAGAATCTATCGTTATTTAGGATATGCGGCTTATGAAAATGGAAATGTTGATTTAGCATTGAAATCGTTGGAAAGTTTTATCGCTTCCCCAACTAATAAAGTAATCGCTAAAGATTATTTGTATTTAGGTTTGACTAAAATTAAAAAAGGGACTAGTGTCGATGGATTAGCTATAGACTCCGTTGCTTTTGATTCAGGAATGAAAGGTCTTAAAAAAGCAATCGAAATGGAGCCATTAGCGGTTCAAGATTTGAGTGATATTGGTAAAAAATTATTTTCTCAAAAACTATACAAAGAATCTGCAGCTGTATTTGAATCTGGAGCCAGTTCTCCTGAGTCTACTAATTATCTGGATGACAACGTCTATTTTGGTCTAGCGAATTACTATGCCAATATTAACAAAAAGGAAGGCGAAAAAGTAGATGCAATTGCTTTGCAAAAAGCAGATGCTGCTTTTGATAAAGTATTAGTCGCTTCCCCTACCTATTTAGAAGCATACTTGTATAAAGCAAGAACCAATAGATTACTTGAAAAAGATGACTTGATGGTGAAAAATTATGAAGATTATCTTTTAAAAACAATGGAATTAGGTGCTGAGGAAATAGCAAAACCTGCAGTAAAAACTAAGTTTATTGAATGTTACAATAATATGGCAGCCAGTTTTGCTAATACAGACAAGCCTAAAGCTATTGAATATTTCAAAAAAACATTAGCATTAGACCCTGCTAATAATTATGCAACAGAATCAATAAAAATTTTGAAACAATAAGAATTTGTCTCAATATCAAAAACCGATAGTCTTTGGCTATCGGTTTTTTTGTGCTCCTATTTTAGGATCGTTGTATTCAGAGTTGGATTAATTATTTCAAAACGGTTTAATACACGCCTTTTTTGGCTTATTGAAAGTTTATCATTTTAGTCTGTGTTTGCAAATGGACTCCTTTTCTAATTAACTATCTTTGCACTTTAAAATTAAAGAATGTTATCAAAAGAAATACAGTTAGAAGTTAATAAAGGTGCAATGCTTCCTTTAATGGAAGAATTTTACACCATTCAAGGGGAAGGTTTTCATACTGGAACAGCTGCCTACTTTATTAGAATAGGCGGATGTGATGTAGGTTGTCATTGGTGTGATGTTAAAGAAAGCTGGAATGCGGAGCTACACCCTCCAACTAGTATTGATCAAATTGTAGCCAATGCAGGTAAATATTCAGAAACTGTTGTGGTTACTGGTGGTGAACCACTGATGTGGGACATGAGCTTGCTAACACAAAAGCTAAAAGATAGTGATAGAAAAGTGCACATAGAAACTTCTGGGGCTTATCCGCTTACGGGAACTTGGGATTGGATTTGTTTGTCGCCAAAGAAAAACAAATTACCAACTCAAACGGTGTATGATAACGCACAGGAATTAAAAGTGATTATTTACAATAAACATGATTTTATTTTTGCCGAAGAGCAAGCTGATAAGGTAAATGAGAATGCTATTTTATTTCTTCAACCGGAATGGAGTAAAAAAGAAGAAATGACTCCGTTAATTGTTGATTATGTAATGAACAACCCAAAATGGCGTGTCTCGTTGCAAACACATAAATATTTGAATATTCCTTAATACTTAAAAACCTCATATAGCAAGTGCTGTTTGGGGTTTTGAATTAAAACAGATACTGATTAATTTTCGGAAGGCTTACTTCTTGTTAGCAGATTCCCTAGCCCAGTTAGTAGCGACATCCTTTTTTTCTCATTTTTTTAATGAGAAAAAAAGATATAGCGAATAGCTGGAAATAGCTCCTAAAACAACTTTTCTTTGTTGTTTTTATTTCTTCGGGTATGTCCGTTAAGTGATGGCTTTCCGAATCTCTACTTTAATCGGTTTGGAGAACTTTCTATTTTGGTAATTTTAGTTGGGAGCCATTTACAGGAATAGATTTTAGGAGGGTAATTTTCAATAGGATGCCATTATTTTTCTAATGCTGTGTTTTCTATACTATAATTTGTTTTCTAGATGGAAAGTTTTGCTAAATAATCAAAATGTTCGCCTTCAAGAATCAACTCGCATTTTAGTCCATTATCTAAAGCTGCATTTTGCAAAGTGTTGTAATCAATGAACATCCAGTCAAATGGTTTTTCTTTCTCGCCTTTGTAGGAGATATTAAAAACGATTTCTCCATAATATTCCTTTTGGGAAGGAATCCACTTTCCGCCATCTTCATCATCATCAAACATATAAATTATATCAGAACTGTCCAACAGAATTTGTCCGCCAGGATTCAATAACGATTTTAGTTTTAAAAGGAAATTCGGGATGTTTTTAAGTTTACCGCACATTCCCGCACCATTCATCAATAGGAGTATGGTGTCGTATTTCTCGTTTTCTAATGTCAGCACATCCTGAACTTTCGCTTTTTTAAGTCCGCGAAGGGTACACGCTTGAATAGCATTCGAAGAAATATCGATAGAAGTAACGTCTAGATTGCGTTCGTTTTGCAAAGATAAACTATGGCTTCCTGCGCCACAGCCAACATCCAGGATTTTACCTTTGGCAAGTTGTAACGCTTTTTGTTCCATTTGGGGCATTTCATCATAAGAACGAAACAAGTAGGCAACGCTCATTTCATCTTCTTCAGATATTGTAGTTTCCGTAATTAAATCTTCGGGTGAATTATTGGTTTGAAAATCAAGTATGGCTTTGCCAAAAAGGTCTTTCATCTTTTTTTGTTTAAAGTTTAAGGTTAAAGGATTCAAGTTTGTTACTTTTGTGGTTCCAACTTTAAACTTTAAATTTGAAACATATTTTAAACAATCTCCCTAAGGAAGCCAAAGATAAGCATATCGAAAACAAAAAGTATTTTGATAAGCTGAAAAAAAAGACACCAAAGAATTTGGATTACGTGATGCAAGATTTGCATGATGCTGAATTCAAGAAAACGGATTGTTTAAAGTGTGCTAATTGTTGTAAAACTACGGGACCTTTATTTAAGGATGCCGACATTGAGCGTGTTTCAAAATACCTACGCCAAAAGCCACAACAGTTTATCCAGCAATACCTTCAAATCGATGAAGACCGAGATTATGTTTTGCAAAGTGTACCCTGTACTTTTCTCGATGATGAAAATGCGTGCATGATATATGACGTACGTCCAAAAGCGTGTAGAGAATTCCCGCATACGGATCGAAAAAAATTCCAACAAATTACAGACTTAACCCTGAAAAACGTAGCGATATGCCCGGCAGCGTTTAATATTGTAGAGGAAATGAAAAAGAAAATGCCGCTTTAAAAATTTTCTATTTTGTCTCCCTCTGCTTTGTAGAGTCCCGTCCCGAAACTTCGGGATCGGAAGGGGGGGGTGAGAATTAGTATATCAAATATTTCATTCTCATTGCTTTAAACTCGATAAGTCCTTTCTGCCAGCTTTTTCTGATTTCATTTTCGGAAATTCCATTTTCTATTTGCTGTTGCAGTTTTTTAGTTCCTGCAAGTTTGGTAAAAAAAGGATTGAAGAATTTCGATTTTTCCGTTGTGCTTTGATAGGCTTGAATCAACCATTTTAATTCTAGTTTACTGACCTTTGTATGTGTTGATAAATCTTCCCCATAACATTTCACGCCATTGTAAACTGGATTTTGTGCGCCAAAATTTGGTTTGGGTATAAAACTAAAATCACTTTTTGGTAGATACGGAGAGCCATAAATCTGAAATTGTTTTTCAGTTCCACGACCCACACTTACATTTGTGCCTTCAAACAGACACAAACTTGCATAAAGATTCACGGCTTGATCATTTGGAAGATTCGGTGATGGTTTTACAGGTAAACTATAATTCATTTTTCGGTTGTAATTAATACACGGAATAACGGTCAATTTGCATTGAATGCCATTTTTCAGCCATTTCTTCCCATTAATCATTTGTGCATATTCGCCAATTGTCATTCCATGAAACAAAGGAATTGGATGCATGCCTACAAAACTGGTAAATTCTGGCTCAAGAATTGGACCGTCGACTATACTTCCATTCGGATTTGGTCTGTCAAGAACTAAAAGCGGAATGTTGTTTTCAGCGCAAGCTTCCATGATGTAATGTAACGAGGAGATGTAAGTATAAAATCGTGCGCCTACATCTTGCAAGTCGAAAATCATGATATCGATTCCAGCGAGGTGTTCTTGTTTTGGTTTTTTATTATCACCGTATAGAGAAATAATTGGCAGCCCGGTTTTAGAATCTTTTCCATCAACCACATGTTCTCCCGCATCAGCAGTGCCACGAAAACCATGTTCTGGAGCAAAAATAGTTTGCACATTGATATTTTTGGAAAGTAAAAAATCAACAAAATGGGTTTTGTCAGATAGAATTCCCGTTTGATTGGTTACAATTCCTGTTGTTTTATTTTCTAACAGAGAAATATATTTTTCGTAATTATCGGCTCCCGTTTTAAATATTGGTATTTGATGTGGTCTAAAAAATGGTTGGAAATGGATTTTTGGCAAGCTATCCATACTGCTGCTATACTGATTGTTTTTTGTAGAACTTCCACAAGAAGATTGTACAACTAATGTCAATAATAAGAGGTAAGTATAGCTAAAATATTTCATAGTACTATTTTTGATCTGTTTAAATCTGTTTAATCTGTGGCAAAAAACTTTATGTATCTTTGTCGCAAACTATAAATTTTGAATTTAGAATATTTCATAGCCAAAAGACTCATAACTGCTAAAGATTATAAAAGTAGCATATCTGCTCCAATTATAAAAATTGCTATTTCAGCAATTGCAATTGGTATGATTATGATGATTGTTTCAGTAGCGACAGGAATTGGACTGCAACAAAAAATCCGAGAGAAGGTTGCGGCTTTCAACGGACACATCGTTATTTCCAATTATGACAACAATCAATCCGAAGTCACGGTAGTTCCAATTTCTAAAAAACAAGATTTTTATCCAAAATTTACTGCTGTTCCTGAAGTGGAGCATATTCAAGCCATTGCCAGTAAAGCAGGAATTATTAGAACTGAAACCGCTTTCGAAGGAATTATTTTCAAGGGAGTGGGGAATGATTACAAATGGGATAATATAAAAGAGTATCTGGTTTCAGGCAAATTACCTGATTATTCAAAAAATGTGAATCAAGAAGTGTTATTGTCTCAATTCCTTGCCAATAGGTTGAATTTGAAAGTAGGAGATCTGTTCAATACATTCTTCATCAAAGAAAATCAAAATCAGTTGCCCAATATTCGGAGATTTAAAATTACAGGTATCTTCAATTCCGGTTTTCAGGAATTCGATGCAACGTATATAATAGGAGATATTCGTCACATGCAGCGTATCAATAAATGGACTCCAGATCAAATTGGTGCTTTCGAAGTTTTTGTTGACGATTTTAATACTATCGAAGCTACCGGAGAACAAGTCTATGCACAAACAGCCTCTACATTAGATAGTAAAACCATACTAGAAAAATACAGCTATATATTTGAATGGCTTCAGCTATTCGATTTTAATATCATCGTTATATTAGTAGTTATGATTCTTGTGGCCACAATCAACATGGTGGTTGCACTATTAGTATTAATTCTCGAACGAACCCAAATGATAGGAATCCTAAAAGCGTTAGGAGCCAATAATTGGTCCGTCCGGAAAATATTTCTATATAATGCCTTTTATCTTATCGTAAGAGGGCTTTTCTGGGGAAACTTAATCGGAATAGCACTATTGTTACTCCAGCAACAATTTGGCGTGATCCAGTTGAATCCAGAAAACTATTATGTAAACCAAGCACCAGTTTATTTAAATTGGGGATATATCTTAGTGCTAAACCTACTTACTGTGACCGTTTGTTTTTTTGTATTATTAATTCCGTCCTATATAATAACTAAAATTTCTCCAGTCAAAGCCATACGTTTCGATTAGATTATCATTAGTGCGTTCCCATTTATAAAAAAGAGAGGCTATTATCAATATCGATAGTAGCCTCTCTTTTTTTATAAATGGTCGGGCTATCCGCTACAAGTCCTCATAAAGTTGCGTTGCACTCCACTTTCTTGCGGGCTTTCCACTACTATCCCTAACGCGAAGATAATAAAACCAGAATATTTAGTTGTTTCTCATGACACCTTATATATAGGATATAAAAGCAATAGTAGAATTTAGACTTTACATTATATAGGAGAAAACCTTTTAATCCGTTGCGATCTTTTGTTAGGATAAAGGCTCTATGCGATATTTTTCAGTAAAGAAAAAAGAGCCAAAGGCATAAAAAGTGTAATAAAGCGTGATTTGGATAGGTTTCAAAAAAAGGGAATGGAGATTAAAGCTTTGTGAGGATAGATAAAAAGGTGATTTAGGATTGAAACGGATTAAAAGGGGAGTTAAGAATTAGGATTATTTAAAAAACTTTGATCTTCAAAAAACGAGATATCAGCTAGTTAAAGAAAAAGTTAAGAAAAGTTTAAAAAAAAGGGAATAAAAAGCTTGTAAAAGCGAATAAAGGTGCTAGTTTTGCACCCGCAA